>CAOKOL010000005.1 GCA_948470335.1 uncultured Lachnospiraceae bacterium
TTTATAAGGATTTCTATCATTAACTTTGCATAATGTATAGCTTTTCATAACCGACACCGCCTTTCTGGTTGGTTAAAGCAATTACTTTGCAGTTTGACATAGGGTACGTCCTCCTTTCGCATAGATTTAGCCGCTTTGTCAAGGCGGCTATGTAACTGTACCAGAGGACGCAGGACGCAAAAAAGCCGCTTACTCTTAAAATCCATAAGAATAAGCGGCTTCATGGTGATGTGCCTTAGACATATTCGATTTTCACTTTCTTTATCGGGGCATTGGCTACCTTGAAGATAATCTCGTCAACGCAGTCCCCGTATTTACCCTGCTGTATGAGCTGGTTTTTCAGCTCCATAAGGCTATGTAAAAGTAATGTTCGCTCCCTGCTGTCTACATATAAGTGGGTTTTCTTTTCCCTCATACCGTCCACCGTCCTTTCTTGGATTCATTATATTATAAGGACAGTTTGATATTCAAAGGTGCAAATTAAGTCAAAAAAATAAGCGTACCACTATTTCTAATGATACGCTTATGATTATTTAGATATAAACATCAACGGTCAAATCTTCCCATTGATTTTTTCTAAGATAGCCGCCACTCGCTCTGCGGAAAGCCTGTGCTTCCTCAAAACTTATGGTAAAAGTCCAGAATGGTTTTCGCCTATCTTTGTGATATAGCCGCCTGTGCCGCAGCCAATCTCGCAATCGGCACTCTAAACGGTGAGCAGGATACATAATTCAGCCCTACCTTATGGCAGAACTCTACGGAAGAAGGATCTCCGCCGTGCTCGCCGCAGATGCCAAGCTTCAGGTCAGGTCTTGTCTTACGGCCTCTCTCGGCAGCCATCTGTACCAACTGACCTACGCCGGTCTGGTCCAGTCTGGCAAACGGATCGGACTCGTAGATCTTTGCTTTATAATAAGAATCCAGGAACTTTCCGGCGTCGTCACGGGAGAAGCCGAAGGTCATCTGGGTTAAGTCGTTGGTACCGAAGGAGAAGAACTCCGCTTCCTCCGCAACGGCATCGGCCGTCAGAGCAGCTCTGGGGATCTCGATCATCGTACCGATATGGTATACAATGTCGGATTTTTTCTCCTCTTTCACCTTCTCGGCAACCTCTACCACGATATCCTTCACAAATTTCAGCTCTTTCTTCTCGCCGGTCAGCGGAATCATAATCTCCGGCTCAATCTTAATGCCGGTTTCTTCCTGAACCTCGATAGCGGCTTCCATCACGGCTCTGGTCTGCATTTTCGCGATTTCCGGATAGGTAACGGCCAGACGGCAGCCTCTGTGGCCCATCATCGGGTTGAACTCGTGAAGCTCGTCGCATTTTGCCTTAACCTGACCGGGAGTCATGCCCATATCGGCAGCCAGCGCCTTGATGTCCTCCTCATCGGTAGGAACAAACTCATGCAGCGGCGGATCCAGGTAACGAACGGTCATCGGACGGCCTTCCAGTGCCTTGTACATCGCCTTGAAGTCGGACTTCTGGAACGGCAGCAGCTCCATCAGGGCAGCCTCTCTTGCCTCCGCGGTGTCGGACAGAATCATCTTGCGGATCTTCGGAATTCTGTCAGGCTCGAAGAACATATGCTCGGTACGGCAAAGGCCGATACCCTCTGCGCCCAGCTTCACGGCATTTAACGTATCCGCAGGCGTGTCCGCATTGGTTCTCACCTTCATGGTTCTGAACTGATCGGCCCATTCCATAATCCGGCCGAAGTTTCCGCCTACGGATGCCTCTACGGTCTTGATATCGCCTTTGTAAATCTTTCCTGTGGAACCGTCCAGAGAAACAAAGTCTCCCTCTTTAAATGTATGTCCGCCCAGCTCAAATACTTTTGCAGCCTCGTCAATCTTGATCTCGCCGCAGCCTGCCACACAGCAGGTACCCATACCACGGGCCACTACGGCTGCGTGGGAGGTCATGCCGCCTCTTACGGTCAAAATACCCTGAGACGCATGCATACCCTCAATATCCTCAGGAGAAGTCTCCAGACGAACCAGAATGACTCTCTGTCCCTTGTCATGAGCTGCCTTTGCCTCGTCAGCGGTGAAATAAACCTGTCCTGCGGCAGCGCCGGGAGATGCGGGCAGTGCGGAACCGATTACCTCTCCGGCCTTCAAAGCGGCAGGATCAAAGGTAGGATGCAGCAACTGATCCAGAGATTTTGCCTCAATTCTGCATACGGCTTCCTCAGGGGTAATCTTTCCCTCGTCTACCAGATCGCAGGCGATCTGAATCGCCGCGGGAGCAGTTCTCTTGCCGTTACGGGTCTGGAGGAAGAACAGACGGCCTTCCTGAATCGTAAACTCCATATCCTGCATGTCACGGTAATGATCTTCCAGCTTGCCGGCGATCTTCATAAATTCTTCATAACATTCGGGAAGATCCTCTGCCAGTCTGGTGATCGGCTGAGGCGTACGAACACCTGCCACTACGTCCTCGCCCTGAGCATTAATCAGGTACTCGCCGTAGATGCCCTTCTCGCCGGTGGAAGGATTCCGGGTAAAGGCAACGCCGGTACCGGAGGTATCGCCCATGTTTCCGAATACCATCGCCTGTACGTTCACGGCAGTTCCCCAGTCACCGGGGATGTCGTTCATACGGCGGTATACGATGGCTCTGGGGTTGTCCCAGGAACGGAATACGGCCTTTACGGCCTCCATCAACTGTACCATGGGATCCTGAGGGAATTCCTCTCCCATGGCATCCTTGTAAATATTTTTAAATCTTTCGATGATTTCCTTCAGATCGTCAGCCGTCAGGTCCGTGTCATATTTCGCGCCCTTGGCTTCTTTTTCTTCGTCCAGGATCCGCTCAAAGTGGGACTTGGGAATCTCCATAACCACGTCTGAGAACATCTGGATAAATCTTCTGTAGGAATCGTAGGCAAATCTGGGGTTGCCGGTCTTTTTCGCGAAACCTTCCACTGCCTCATCATTCAGGCCCAGGTTCAGGATGGTATCCATCATACCGGGCATGGATGCTCTTGCGCCGGAACGCACGGAAACCAGAAGGGGATCCGACACATCGCCGAACTTTTTGCCCTGGATGCCTTCCAGCCACTTCAGCGCTTCGAAAATCTGATCCTTGATCTCGTCAGTGATCTTCTTTCCGCTGTTGTAATAATCCGTACACGCCTCGGTGGTTACGGTAAAGCCCTGGGGAATCGGCAGGCCCAGATTTGTCATCTCGGCGAGGTTAGCGCCTTTTCCGCCAAGAAGGTTCCGCATGTCCGCATTGCCTTCTTTGAATAAATAAACCCATTTAGACATCTCTTCTTGTCCCTCCTATAAATTATTTATAAGCATCTCCTGAGCAGTGAAACCGCAGATTTGCCATGCTGCGTTCCGTTGCGCTCACGGGCATACGCCCTGTAAACATTCGTACTGCTCGTTGCATTCGTGAATATTATATCACAAATTTCCTTTTAGTAAACAAAAAATAAGGAAAATCCGACCAAATACGCCGACAGTGCGCCGTATCGGATGCACGGCGGCAAATAAACAAAGAAGCGGCTCCCGCTTTTGAGCCGCTTCTTTGTTTTCACTACTCCACTTTACTGCCCAGCGTCACGCTGATCTTATATTCCGTATATTCTCCGTCCACCAGTCGCTGCACCGTCAGCTCCACAGCATCACCCTTCCGGTAAGCGCTCAGCAACTGCACCAGATCATCCTGATCCTTCACTTTCTGCCCGTCCAGAGCCGTAATAATATCCTTTTCTGCCAGATCTGTGGCAGCGGCTGCGCCACCCTCATAAATAGTGTATACATAGGCACCTTTCGGCATACTTAAATTAGTTGCCGTCGTATCGTCTACGGACGTAGTACGGATACCCAGATAGCCTCTTTCTTCCACAGGCACCTCCACGATGGTTTTTCTCCCCATCAGATCGTCGATAATCTCCCGGACCGCCGTCACCGGAATCGCATAGCCGATTCCTTCCACGTCGGTGTCGCTGTATTTGGCGGAATTGATGCCGATCACTTCTCCGTTGGTATTTACCAGAGCGCCGCCGCTGTTGCCGGGATTAATGGCCGCGTCGGTCTGGAGCAAGGTACGGGTTACCCTGTCGCTGGTAGTCACCTGTCTGTTCAATGCGCTGATATAGCCTACGGTCACGGACTGGCCGAAGCCCAGCGCGTTTCCGATGGCAATCACGCCCTGGCCTGCTTTCAATTCGCCGGAATCTCCCAGCGTTGCCACTTTAATCGCCGCTTTTGTCTCGTCGGACAGATCGCTTTTCGCCACGGCAACCACCGCCAGATCCGCCTCGGCGTCGCTGCCTTTCGGATTCGCTTTCGCCGTGTTCGAATCGTTAAACGTAATGGTCAGGGAATCGGCGCCCTCGATCACATGCTGGTTTGTGACGATCAGATATTCCTCGTCATTCTCTCCCACAATAATGCCTGAACCGCTGCCCGCCGTATATTCCTGAGGCTCTCCGTCCTCCCGGCCGTCGTCAGGTCTGGCGCCGCCGCCGAAGAAATACTGGAAATACCTGTAATAGTTGTCATAGTTCTCATAAATCTGGGTATTGGTAATCGCCACCACCGAAGGCATCACCTGTTCCACTACGCCGCTGACGTCCATTGGCATCGCCTGGCCGGAATAATTGTAAGCATTCTGCATGCCCGGCTCTTTGGTCTGCTGCTCCTGACTCTCTTCCGTCTGCGTCTCCGGCTGATTTTTCGCTATTTTCGCCTCTGTCTCCGACCGGTTCTCAGCCGAATCTTTTCCGGCAATCACACCGTTTTTCTGGGCCACATAGGTAACCCCCACGAATACGCCCCCGGCCGCACCGCCGAACAGCACGCCGGCCAGCAGAAGGGCTGCGCACCGTTTCAGCAATCCGCTGTTTTTCCCGGACTTTCCGGGTTTTTTCTCTTTCTTCACGGGATCTTTCGGAATGGCCCCGTTATCCACCCGTCTGTAGCGATAAGCAGAATCGGAGACAGACTGTCCCTCCTCCGGCTGCACGCTTTCCAACATGTTTTTATGTTCCGGTTCCTGTCCGTAAGGGTAATATTCTTCGTTCATATCCAGACTTCCTTTCTGCGGTAAACTTCTTCCTGCCCATTGTTTCCTGTTACAATACCGATTTTACCAGCAGAATGTGTTTATTTTGTGTTTAATGTTTTAAAAAACACTGAACTTTCAGGTCCCGGATTTCTGCCGGATCACCGCACTGATCTCCTGCACCGTGGCCGACGGCACATAGGTTTCATTGCCGTATAAAAATCTGTGCAGCTCCTCGGCCGTCTCCACCAGCGTCACCGGCACTACCATGGCCCCGCCGTCGATGGTGGCATTGGCCCGCATCTGCTCCGAGGGGAAACCGCTCTGATCACCCACATAATAGGAGCCTACTTTCGGCAGCAGTTTGACGATATCTTTCAGCTCCATATTGGTAGCCAGATTGGGAAACGTGTCGTTTACGATCTTGGTCAGTGTGCCGATATCCGCTTTCTTCGCTTTCTCCAGCACCTTTTCCACCACTTCCCGCTGACGGCCGGTCCGGCCGAAATCATCGCCGGCGATATACCGGATCCGGCAGTAGGCCACCGCCTGAATTCCGTCCAGATTCTGCATGCCCGGCTCGTAGGTCAGCCGGGAGTTAATACCGGTGGCTTCCGCAGTCAGCGTCGTATAACCGTTCAGCATCTGATCCACCATCATGGATTCCGGCACGTCCACATCCACACCGCCCAGATCGTTAATCACGATGGCGACGGCGGCCCAGTTAAAGGTGGCGTAGGCGGAAATATCCAGATCGAAATTTTTATTCAGCATATTGATGGCGTTCAGCGCTCCGCCCTGAAAATAAGCGCCGGTCAGTTTTCCGTATTCTCCCTCCTCATTGATCTGACAATAGGTATCGCGGTAAATCGACGCCAGTCTCACTTCTCCGGTGGCATTGTTTACGCTGGCCACCATCACCACGTCTCCGTGGGTTCCCTTGTCTAACGTCGCGTTATCCCTGGCGTCCACGCCGAACAGGGCATAGGTGGTAAAACCGGTCATGGATTCCTCCACCTCACTGTCCAGATCATTCTTCTTTACGTCTTTCAGCGTAAATTCCGGCTTCTGCAGCTTCTCATAGGCCGACACAAAATAAATACCCAGCAGCACCACTGCCAGCAGCGCCGCTTCCACCACAAAGAGGAGGATACGTCTTCTGCGTCTTTTTGCTTTCCGCTGTTTTAAAATCTTCCTGCGCCGCAGCTCTCTTTCATACCCTTCCTGCCGCCCCGTACTCCTTCTTGTGTCTCTTCCCATAGTACATCCCCTTTCTGCCAGCGCCCTTTCGCATCTTCTTTCAATGCGGAAAATGCACCGGTGTACTGCCTGAATATCGCGTATCAGTACACTAATAAGCGTTCCGGTTGATAAAGCCTTTAAAAAATGTAAGAAATAATATTTTAAAATCAAACCCTACGGTCCAGTTTTCTATATAATACAGGTCATGTTCGATCCGCTTTCTGATGGACGTATCACCCCGGTATCCGTTGATCTGGGCCCATCCGGTCATGCCGGGACGAACCTGATGCTTCACCATGTAGCGGGGTATTTCCTCTTTAAACTGATCTACAAAAAAAGGACGCTCCGGCCTGGGTCCCACCAGACTCATATCCCCTCTTAATACATTGATTAACTGGGGCAGCTCGTCGATGCTCATCCTGCGGATCAGCCGGCCTACGCCGGTGATTCTGGGATCGCTCTGAACGGTCCATTCCTTCTTTTCTTCCTCCGGCGGCTGCAGCTCCATGGATCGGAACTTATACATTTTAAAGGGTTTGTTATGACGTCCGATCCGCTCCTGGCTGAAAATAATCGGTCCCGGCGAGGTCAGCCGGATCGCCAGCGCCGTCAGAAGCATCACGGGGCTGAACAGAATCATCGCCACCACCGCGCCGAACAGGTCGATTACCCGTTTTAAGGCCGCATTAAAAGAATCCGTCAGCGGTACATAGCGGATATGGATCACCGGCAGCCCCATAAGGTCCTCCGTATAAGGCTTGGTAGGTATGATATTGTTGTAATCTGGGATAAATTTTGTGTGAACGCCGGATTTTTCACAGGCCGCCACAATATGCTCCAGCTTATCATATTCTTTGATGCCCAGCGTAATGGCGATCTCATCCAGACGGTTTAAAGGAAGGATGTATTCCAGACCGCTCAGGGAACCGATGACCCTGACGCCCTTGTATTCAGTGCCCCGTTCCGTATTGTCATCCAGGATGCCCCGGATCTTATAGCCCCATTCGGGATTCGTATTTACCAGGTCAATATACTTCTGAGCGGTGCGGCTGTAGCCTAACAGCAGAATATGCTTCTGATTATAGCCTTTGGAGCGCATGGAACGCAGCGCGATCCGCAGAATATTCCGGTACCCAACCTCCAGCACAATGTTCAAAACACAGAACAAAAACAGAAGGATACGGGAAAAGTCCACCATCTCATACTTGCCGACAAGAAACAGACAGGTAATGAACAGAACAATACCCATCAGATTGGCCTTTACCACATTTCCGACTTCTACTCTGCGCCCCTGTACCCGTTTGGGGGTATACAGATGCATCATCCAGTAAAGAATCAGATATCCCGGTACGATGGCATAAAGGAAAGCGAGGTAAATCTCCCGCTCATAAGCGGATTCACCGCTGCCCAGGCCTTTTGCAAATACCAAATAATATGCGACCAGATAGGAAATCACAATAACGATTCCGTCCAGTACCACATGACACTGGTTCAGCCGCCGCTGATTATCTTTAATCACACCAATTCACCTGCCATATTCGGTTATCCTGTCCTTGCGCCGAATCTGCGCTTTGCAAATTCCCAGACGTAAACGGCGCTGTTTTTCAACAGTTCCCCTTCTATCAGCACATAAGTTATCAGCCTGTCCCGCCGGAAGGGAACCTTTTTACACCGGTTCCGTGTCCGGAGTCCTTCCCGCAGTCCCGACAGATACTCTTTTTCAAACCCCAGCTTCCGGAAAAACAGATATTTCAGCAGATGGCCTGCCGCAATGGCCGGGGCGTTCAGCGCCAGCATGGCTGCCGGCATATTTTTATAGTTCAGATATACGCTGTTTCTGGCGGCCAGCCGGACCTTGAAGGAATTGTAACGGGAACCGCTGGTTCCGCTTCCCACATGGTACACGACGGCCTCCGGACAGTACTCATTGCGGTATCCGGCCAGTTTTGCCCGGAATCCCACATCCAGATCTTCCAGATAGGCAAAATGCAGCTCGTCAAAGCCGCCTATTTTCTCAAAAACGGATCTCCGGTAAATCGCCGCCCCGGCGCAGGCCGAGAAAACCTGACAGGGCCTGTCATAATCTTCCACAGGTTGTCCCACGCCCCGCTGGGCCGCCCAGCCCACGACGGTATACAGATCACCGGCATCATCGATCAGGGCCTTGTTGTGAAGCTGAACCATCCTGGGGCTTACGGAAAAAATCCGTCCGGATCTGCCGATGCTTTTCACCAGCGCCTCCACATAGCCAGGTTCCGGCTCCGTGTCATTGTTCAGCAGAATCACATAAGGGGACCGGGACGCCCGGATGCCCACATTCACGGCCCGGCTGAATCCCTGGTTTTTATGCAGCGGAATCACCCGCACTTCCGGGTAGGATTCCCGCAGAAGGGCAAGGCTTCCGTCTGTGGAGCCATTGTCCACCACCAGCACTTCGAAGTCCTGAAAGGTCTGCTGTCTCAGCTTCTCCAAGCAGGGCTTCATAAAGTGAGCGCCGTTATAATTTGGTATAATAATCGTAACTTTCATTTATTTTCCTTCTCGCTGACCCATATCATTATACTCAATTTAGCCGGATTACGCAACTGAATTTTCACCAGGCCTCTTTTTGCGGAGCCGTTCCCCGGCATTTTCTCCGGGGTTTTCTCCGCTTCGCACCGCCTTTTCCGCGGCGGTATATGTATCGTTCCTCTTTGCTTTCTACTGTGTTTTGACAGGCTTTTTGACCCCGTCAGGCTTTCTGATAAAAGGCGGAATACGCTTTAAGCGCCTCATACAGATCGGCCTTGCTGGTCACTTCCCAGGGCGCATGCATGCTCAGAACCGGCACGCCGCAGTCCACTGATTCCATTCCATATTCTGCCAGTATGTAAGAGATGGTTCCGCCGCCGCCGTGATCCACCTTGCCGTATTCCGCTGACTGGTAAATGACATTGCCGCTGTCAAACGCGGACATTACCGCCGCCAGATATTCCGCATTGGCGTCATTGGCCCCATACTTTCCCCTGGAACCGGAATATTTATTAAAGGTAATGCCTTTTCCCAGAAAAGCGGCGTTGTTTTTGTCAAATTCCGACGCAAAAGTCGGGTCAAAGGCGGAGCTGACGTCAGCGGAAAGGAACCGGGAATGGCTCAGACACCGTCTCAGCGCCAGCTCCGAATACTGTCCGCTGCGGTCCATCAGCTCTGCCACCGCATTTTCAAAAAACCGGGACTGCATGCCGGTGGCGCCCACACTTCCGATTTCTTCCTTGTCCACCAGCAGGCAGACGCAGGTTCTGTCGGGCGTCTTCATCCCGCATAAAGCCCGGTAGGCCGGGTAAGAGCAGACCCTGTCATCCTGGCCGTACCCCATCACCATGCTGCCGTCCAGACCGTAGTCCCTGGCCCGTCCGGCAGGCACCGCCTCCAGCTCCGCCGCCATCAGGTCTTCTTCGTCAATTCCATATTTTTCTTTTAAGATATCTAAAATTAAAGCCCGCACCGGATGTTTCTTTCTGGCTTTTCTTTTTTCCGCCGCTTCCTCCGCGGCTTTTTTTGCTTCTTCACTGTCACACAGGGCTGTTTCCGTTTCCTCTGCCTCATCCCCTTCGCAGTCCCGAACCGGGCGGCTGCCGATCATCAGATCCAGTTCTTCGCCTTCGATCACCACGTTTGCTTTTTTCATCATCTGATTCTGGGCGATATGGGGCAGCAGGTCGGTTACGCCAAAGACCGGCTCCTCCTCCCGCTCTCCGATGCACACGTGAATCACGCTGCCGTCCCGCTTCGCCACCGTGCCATGAAGGGCCAGGGGCAGAGCCACCCACTGATATTTTTTGATGCCGCCGTAATAGTGGGTGTCCAGATAAGCCAGTCCCGCCTCCTCATAGAGCGGGTTCTGTTTCAGGTCCAGACGGGGGGAGTCGATATGGGCGCCTATGATTTTCAGCCCATCTTCCATGGGACGCTCTCCCAGAACGGCCAGAAAGAGACTTTTTCCCATATTGGAATAATATACCCGGTCTCCCGCTTTCAGTGACCGGTTCTCCCGGATGGCCTGTGCCAGATCAATAAAGCCTTCCTTCCCGGCTTCCTTTGCCAAATAGGAGACGCACTCCCGCTCTGTTTTTCCGTTATTCAAAAATTCCTTGTAGGACGCCGCCAGCTGCTCCAGCTTTGAGAGATCGGCGTCATCATAAGTATTCCACGCATTTTTCCCGTTCATGTATTCATCTCCTAATTTAGTTCCGCTTTTAATTTAGTCCCGCTACAGTCCTCCCAGGCCCCCTGATCCTGGAAGAATTTCCGGCCGCACCCGCGTCCGTAAATCCTTCCGGGCCTGTACGGACTTTCGCTGTTTTTAGTCCCGCTACAGTCCTCCCAGGCCCCCTGATCCTGGAAGAATTTCCGGCCGCACCCGCGTCCGTAAATCCTTCCGGGGCCTGTACGGACTTTCGCTGTTTTGAGTTCCGCTATAAAATCGTTTTCATATCCAGCGCAATCTCTTTCTCCAGTCCGAAGGAGTAGATCACGCATTCCTTCACCGGCATCTGTTCCGCCTGTTCCAGTGCCATCTTATAATAATACAATTGTTTTCCATATCGGTCAATCAGGTTTTTTTCTGCCTCTACCCGGTCTGTCTTGTAATCCACAATCACGATCTGTCCGTTTTCCACGAACCAGGCGTCCACGATCCCCTGTACCACCACCAGCTCGTCACTGTCCCACTCCGGGCGCAGAAGCCTGGCCGGCACGCCCATAATGAACTGGCGTTCTCTGTACAGACAGCCGGCTTCCTGGGCCTTTGCCAGACGCCGGCCCAGAGCGGAGGATAAAAGCCCGTTCCATTTCCGCGCAGAAATCCGCCGGCTTTCTTCCGTGGACAGAACGCCCCGCTCCACCAGGGAAGACAGGCAGGCCTTCACGCCTTTCACACCGCCGGTTCCGGCAAAATCCATATGTTCCGCCACCCGATGGTAAAGGGTGCCAAGCGCCGTTCCCGTCCTGGCCCGCCGCTCCTGCATATAGCCGGGCAGGGCTTCTTCCGGGGGCGTATAGGACTGCTTTGGGGGCCGGGCCGTGTCCGGAGAACATTCTTCCCCGATTTCTTCTCTCTCACCCGATTCGGGAAAAAGCAGAATTCCTTCATTCTCCTGCCTTTCTTTCAGTTCGGAAACCGACAGCTTACTGTAAACTTCCGTCTCGTTTCTGCCCGGATAGCAGAACGTCAGCCGCCGCCGCAGTTTTTCTTCCACTTCCCCGGCTTCTTCCGACGGCTCCCTCTCCTGCAGGGAGTACACTGTTTTTTTCTCTGTCTGTTCTTTTGACAGACGCAGGATTTCCTGGCCGATCACCCTGGATACGTTTTCACAGAAGATACGGATGCCCGTATCCGTCCCCCTCTTTTCTCCCATCAGAAACCAGTCCAGATAAGAGCCTGCCTGGGAAAGCGCGGAGACAGGCAAAAGGCGGCGTTCCCATCCCTTTAAGCCCTCCCACTTTTTCAGCTTTGATTCCATATGATTGTCCCCGGCGGTCACAATCAGTTTCTCCTTCGCCCTGGTCATGGCCACATAGAGAATCCGCAGCTCCTCTCCCTGCTGCTCCAGCACCAGTTGTCTTTGCAGCACCTTTTTCATCAGCACCGGAATTTTCAGCCGCAGTTTCAGATCAATCAGATCTGCCACCGCCCCGTACTGCGGATGAAGCAGGATTTTCTCCCGGCTGTCCTGAAAGTTAAACCGTTTCCCGGCTCCCGCCAGGATCACCACCGGATATTCCAGCCCCTTGCTTTTATGAATCGTGGTAATTTTCACAATGTCATCCTGCTGGCTGAACACGGAGGCCGCACCGAAATCCACCTCGTATTTCTGCAGATGCTCAATATAGCGGACAAACTGGAACAGTCCGTGGTAACTGGTTTTCTCAAAATTCACGGCATAGGATACCAGCATGTCCAGATTGGCCTTTCTGGCATCTCCGCCCGGCATGGTGGCGGCAAAATCTCCGTAGCCGCTGTCCTCCAGCACATATTGCAGCAACTGATGAACGTTCATATAAAAAGCACGTTCCCGGTATCGGGTCAGTCTGCGCAGGAATCCGGAGACCTTTTTTCTTAATTCATCTGCCGATTCATCATCGGACTTTACTGTCTTATCCTTTTTAAGCGATTTGGTTTCCACTCTCTCAAAAGGCTCCCTGTCCGCCTCTTTGGAATACAGGACTCCCTGTTCGTCCAATCCCCCGCCTTTCTGCGCTCCATATGCTTTCAGATTTTCATACAGGCCCGGATTTTCCTTTTTCTTCTTTTTATTCTCCCCCACCAGCGCCGCCATCTCCTGCTGGGTAAAACCCCCTATGGGACTCATCAGCACCGCCGCCAGCGGGATGTCCTGTCTGGGATTGTCTATGATTTTCAGCAGGTTCAGCACGGTCTGAACCTCCGGCGCGGAAAAATATCCGGTGGAGGATTCGGTGTAGGCGGGTATTCCCGCATCCTCCAGACAGGCGGTCATGGTCTGTGCCCACCCCGCCATACTGCGCAGAAGAACCACGATATCTCTGTAGCAGACCGGCCGGTACTGACCGGTATCGCTGTCCACAATTTTCATCCCATGCTTCGGATCTGTCAGCTCTCTGATCCGTGCGGCCACGACTCTGGCCTCCAGCTCCCGGACATGATATTCCTCATCCGTAAGATCCGGATAATCCGCCTGCTGCCCGTCGATCAGCCAAAGCTCTGTCTCAAAGGCCGGCTGCTCTTTTGCAGCTTCCCCCTCTCCCTTATTTTCCGCCTCCGGCTCCGGATAGGAAGCCGCCGCATACAGCGCCGCCGCATCGTCGTAGATCACGTCCCCCAGTTCTTCTCCCATAATCTGGTAAAATAACTGATTGGCACTGTTCAGCACCTGCGCCCTGCTGCGGAAATTTGCATGGAGGTCGATTTTCAGATTTTCGCCCTGCTGTTCGTTTCCGGACAGATCCGCCGGCCGGTATGCCCGGTATTTTCCGATAAACAGCTCCGGTCTGGCTTTTCTGAAACTGTAGATGCTTTGCTTTACATCCCCCACCATAAACTGATTGGGCTGTCCTTCTTCCTCCCTGGAAATGCTGTTCAGAATATACTCCTGTAACAGGCTGCTGTCCTGATACTCGTCGATCATAATCTCCTGAAAGTATGCGGAAAGCTCCTTTGCCGCCTCCCTGCGCATCGTCCGCCCGTCCTCTCTCGCAATCAGAATGTCCAGCGCGCAGTGCTCCAGGTCGTTAAAATCCAGAATATTTTTCTCCGCCTTTGCCCGGGCAAACCGCCGGGCATACTCCCTGACCAGCTCCACCAGCGTCTCCACCGGCCTTTTCAGCTTCGCCAGCGTCTCCCGGATTTCCTCCGGCGGCTGGATAAAATACTGTTTTTTCAGATCCTGCAGAGCTTTTTTGCCCTGATCCCGCAGACCTGCCGCCAGCGCCTTTTTTTCCTCGCTGACAGACGCATCCTTTTTGGCGGAACGGCGGACGAATTTCATCTGATCCAGTATCCGGAACACTTCTTCAAACCCTTCCGCCTCCAGCAGTTCCTCCACAATGTTTAAATCACTGTGAAACATTTCCTCATACATATAGGGACCGTCCGGCTCCAGACTCAGGGAAAGCCCCTTGTTCAGAAGCTGCTCCACCTCCCCGGCCAGCCGCTTCACATCCCGGAGAATGCACTGTACCCAGGGCAGGCTGCCGATCTCCTTTTCCGGCGGCAGCGCCAGTTCCTCCACGCACCGGTCCAGCCAGATCTGAGGCCAGGGGTCGCTGTGGGAAAATTCATACAGACGTCCGATATAGTCCTCAATCTCCTGATCCCCTCTGGCGCCGCCGTAACACTCCACGAAGTTTAAAAAATCCTCGCCGGCCTCCTGATACTTTTCTTCCAGAAGGGCCTGCATCACATCCGCCTTTAACAGCGCCAGCTCTCCCTGATCCCCGATTCTGAAATCCGGGTCCATATCCAGACTGTGGCAGTAATTGCGCACCACATACGCGCAGAAGCTGTCGATAGTCATAATAAAGCTGTGGGGAAGCAGCGCCGCCTGCCGTTTTAGCTGCCCCATGGCCCTGTCGTCTGCTTCGTCGATTTTTTCCTCAATTCCCTTCTGTATCCGTTCCCGCATCTCCGAGGCCGCCGCCCGGGTAAACGTAACGATCAGAATCCGGTCCAGATCCACCGGATCTTTTTCTCTTGTCACCATCCGGATCACCCGTTCTACCAGCACGGCCGTCTTTCCGCTTCCGGCCGCCGCCGCCACCAGAAGGTTGCGGCCATGGATATCAATGGCCGCCTGCTGCTCACTCGTCCATTTCCGGCTCATTCTGATCCTCCTCTTCTTCCAGCAGCCCCCAGATTTCCTCCGGTTTCCACTCTTTCAGCCTGCGGTAACGATAGCCCGGCACCTTCGGGTCAAATCCGCACGCCGACCGGAACTGACAGTAATCACAGGCCGTTCTCTGTCCTTTCTTATAAGGAAAGGGCTCTGTCCGGCCCTCGGCGATCTCACTTCCCAGCCGGGCCGCCCGGCGCATCACGGCCGCCTGCAAAATCTGAAACTGCCGCTGGGATGCCGGCTGTACCTTCTTTGGCAGTTCATTGACCGCCGGATACATCAGCCCGTTCATCTGCAGCTGCTCCAGCATCCGGCTTCTGACCTCTGTCTCGTCCATCTCCCCCGTTTTCTCCACCACCGGGTCCTTAATGTTATAATACAGCACGCCCCCCGGCAGAACCTCTTTGTCCGGATGCTGCTTTCTCACCGTCTCCAGCGCGGCATCCATATAAAAAATCAACTGAATCTGCAGCCCGTAATAAGCCGAGGTCAGATCCAGCGCCATGCTGCCGGATTTATAATCAATAATGTTAATATAAATCTTATCTTCTTCCTGCTTTAAATCCACCCTGTCGATCTTCCCGTTCAGATACATGGTCTCGCCGCTGCCAAGAGGTACCCTGAGACTGTCCGTATCCGCCGCCCGGAATTCCACCTCGAACCCGGCCGGCACAAAGCCGCTCCGTTTTATCTGTTCACCCAGCGCCCACACGGTCCGGTCCGTAATCCGGAAGATCCGCCGCACCATGTAGGCATTTCTGGCGCTGCTTTTCAGAATGGCGCTTCCATACTGCTCCGTCACTTCTTCCACACAGATGCCGGTCAGCTCCTTCCGCTCCTCCTCCGTCATTGTCTCAAAATCCATCTGCCGTTCCTTCATCTTCCTGAAAAACAGCTCGATGGCCCGGTGAAACACTGTCCCCAGATCCACCATGGCAAAGGTGAATTCCTTCCGTTCCTTAAGCTCCAGGCCATAGGCCAGAAACTGGGCGCAGGCACAGGCCGCCTGCTGCTCCAGCCTGGTGACGCCGGCGCCGATCACCTCACCGTACAACGCTTTCGCCGCCGCCGCGCCGATCCCCCCCTCATAGTGATGATAATAAGCCGCTTCCAGCATGGCCGCGGCACGCTCATGGTATTCCGGTTCCTCAAGAAGAATACGGTTCACGGCTGTCCACACCGGATCGCCGGCATACTTCCGCTGATTTTTCAGTCCTCCGGAATAATAGGAAAAGGCCATATTGGCCGATAAAATCCGGTCCTCCTGCCTGCCGTAATCAATGACCCGGAGGCCTGGAAACAGCCGGAACAGCTCATGAAAAATCACCGAGGGTTTGATGGCCTTTCCCGACGCATCGGTTTTGGCATAGGACATAAACAGCTTTTCCGAGGCTCTGGTCAGCGCCAGATACAGGTAAAACTTCTGGATAAAGCCGTTTTCCCTGGCCGTCGGCGCAAGCTCCATCCGATATTCTTTCAGAATCTCTCTGTCATAATCGGAAAACAGGCCGCCCGAATCAGACGCCTTCGGAACGGAGCCTTCGTTGATCCCCAGCAGAAACAGCGCTTTCACGCCATCCAGACGGGTTCTTTCCAGATCTCCCGCCACCAGCCGGTCCAGACAGGCCGGAATCACGCCTACCCGGATTTCCGCCAGGCCGCTGTCCAGAATCTGGGCAAACTCCCGCAGTGTCAGGGTTTCCTCTCCCAGCAGGCTGACAATCTCGTCGAACACATTCATAATCAGACCGTAGGCCTGCTCATATTCTTTTTTCAGAACCGGCTCATCAATTTCCTCAAACTGACGGCAGATTTCCTCCATTTTCTCATAAATCCGCTGGGAGAGCAAAAATTCGGTGAGGGCGGTGACATATCCGGTTACATTCTGTTCCGCCTCCCTGATTCTCCGCCACAGTTCCAGCAGCGGCGCCGCCGCCTGTGTACGAATCTCGTTGATTTCTTCCGGATTCCCCAGCGCCGCTTTGGGATTCTCCTTCTCCCAGGTTTTCTCCCACTGGCTTCTGCCCCGGATGCCGAAAGCGATTACATAATTTTCCAGCAAATCAATCTTTTCCCGGTCCAGGCTGACCAGTCCGCATTTTAAGTGGCGGAACATGGGTTCATAGGCAAAGTCTTTCTCCAGAACCTCCAGGCCGCTGCGGATAAACTCCGTCAGCGGATTGTCCAGAAGCCCTTTTTTCCGGTCGATAAAGCAGGGCATCCCCTCCATGGCAAAGCGCCGCTTAATCAGCGGGCCGTAGTCTTCCATATTTCCCGTGAGAACGGCGATTTCCCGGTAGCGCAGCCCTTCTTCCTGCACAAGCCGGAGAATCTCCCCCGCAGCCATGGCCACTTCTTCCTCCGGATTCTGACAGGCCGTCACGGAAATCGGAAGATCGTCCAAAGGCTGTGTCAGGGAACGTGCCTGGGCATACCGCCCGTAACGGGCCTCCAGAAATCCAAGGGCAGGTACTTCACGGAAACGGGGCAGAATCTCAGGCGAAAGCACCAGCTCCTTTTCCGTCCGCACCCCCTTTTGCTCCGCCAGATTTTTCAGCGTATCGGCGGTTTTATGGCTGAGATAAAACAGCTCGTGGGACGCGGTTTTTTTCTGCTTCCATTCTTCGGGACTGATGGTCACGGTTACAAACATCCGCTCCACACAGCCCATCAGAATCGCCAGAAGCTGATACTGAATCGGCGTAAAGCCGGTAAAACCGTCCAGGGCAATCACGCTGTTTTTTAACAGACGGGACCTCTTTGCCATCCCGCAGAGCCGGATCAGCACTTCCTCGGCCGTGATGGCGTCGGCCCCCAGCTTCCCCGCAAAGCCCTCGCAGGCCACCATCAGATCCTCCAGCTTATATTTCAGCAGCGGCCGGCCGGAAAGCTGCCGGGAAACCATTTCAAGCTGCTCCAGTCCTACGCCGTACTGATAAAATTCCGACAACATGGATTTCAACTGGGTGATAAATCCGGTTTTTTTCAGATTTTTGCGGAACAGATGAAACTCCTGCTCCCGCTCCTGGGCTACTTTACGCAGAATCATACTCTTTCCCATATCATCCAGCAGCGTATAATTCCGAAATCCCAGTTCTTCAAACACCCGGTAGGCCAGCCGCTCAAAGCTGACGATATCAAGGCTTGCCGTGCTGTGCCTGGGATGCATCACGGCGACGGTCTTCTGGGTCTGCATCGTAAACTGCTCCGGCACCAGAAGAAAATGCTTCTTCCCCGGTTCCTCCATGGAATGCCGGATCATATACTGATATAAATAATGAGACTTCCCGCTCCCGGCGCTGCCGAGAATAAGCTGTAGCGACATATATGACTTTCCCTCCGCATATAATGATAAAAAAGTGACGAGTAATATTTTTTATGGAGGATTTATGAGTTCTCAGACAAAAATTTTTGTGCTCCGGATGAAGGAGCTGATTTACACGTTTATATTTATCGGCCTGGGTCTTTTGCTGCTGATCCTGTTTCTGTTCATGTTTTCCGGCAATAAAAAGAAGGCCCCGCAGGCCTCAGAATCCGCGTCCTACATACCCGGCGTCTACAGCGCCTCCGTCGTGCTAAACGGCACCCCTGTGGATGTCACCGTGACCGTGGATGCCGACCGGATCAACGGAATCCAGTTCGTCCAGTTAGACGAGGCAATCAGCGCCATGTATCCGCTGATGGAACCGGCTCTGGAAGACCTGACCGATCAGATCATGGCCTCCCAATCCCTAAATGACATCGTGATCTCCGACCAGATGAAATATACCCAGACCATGCTGGTCCAGGCCATCCAGACGGCCCTTCAGAAGGCGGCGGCCCGGTGAGACACACCGCCGCCCGCCTTTATATAAGCGGCTCAGACATCCTGCATGCGGGATTTCGGATTTCAGCCCGGCAGTTCTTCCAGCTCCTCAAGCCAGAGCCGGCTGCATGCATCGCTTGGCATCCGCAGATCCCCTCTGGGGGATAAGGCCACGGAACCCACTTTCGGTCCGTCAGGCAGGCAGGAGCGCTTAAACTGCTGACTGAAAAATCTGCGGTAAAACACTTTCAGCCATTTTATTATGGTCTTTCCGTCGTATACGCCGTGAAAGGCCTTTTCTGCCATCCTGTAAATCTTCTGCGGATGGTATCCGAAACGCATCATATGATAAAGGAAAAAGTCATGAAGCTCATAGGGGCCTACCAGATCTTCCGTCTTCTGTGCGATCACTCCGTTTTCAGGCGGCAGAAGCTCCGGGCTGACCGGCGTGTCCAGAATGTCCAGAAGCACTTCCGACAGCGTCTGATCCTGACAGGTATCCGAATAATACCGCACCAGATGGCGCACCAGCGTTTTCGGCACCGAGGCATTTACACCGTACATGGACATGTGATCCCCATTGTAGGTGGCCCAGCCCAGCGCCAGCTCCGACAGATCTCCGGTGCCCACCACCATGCCGTTATGCTGATTGGCCACATCCATCAGAATCTGGGTCCGCTCCCTGGCCTGGCTGTTCTCGTAAGTTACGTCATGCTTCTCCTGATCCTGCCCGATATCTTTAAAATGTACCGTCACCGCCTCCTGGATTCTGATTTCTTTCAGCGCGGCACCCAGCCGTTTCACCAGCGCACAGGCATTTCCGTAAGTTCTGTCCGTGGTGCCGAAACAGGGCATGGTAATCGCCAGGATATTCTGCCTGGGAATTTCCAGCATATCAAAAGCCCGCACCGTCACCAGCAGCGCCAGCGTGGAATCCAGGCCGCCGGATATGCCTACCACCGCCGATCTGCAATTCGTATGCTCCAGCCGTTTTTTCAGTCCCATGGCCTGCAGCGCCAGGATTTCCTCACACCGCTTCTCTCTGTCTTTCTGATTGTCCGGCACAAAGGGCGCCGGATCAATAAACCGTTCCAGTTCCAGATGCTCCGGCTCCAGATCGAAGAAAATCCGTCGGTATTCCGGGTCCTGGCTGACCTCAAAGCAGGTCATCCGCCGGCGTTCGCTCTGAATCCGCTCCAGATCTGCGTCCCCATATGCCGTCTCGTTCACAAATCTGGCGGACTGGGCCAAAAGGGTTCCGTTTTCCACGATCAGGTTATGGCCGCTGAACACCAGGTCGGTGGTGGACTCCCCTTCCCCGGCGCTGGCATACAGATAGACGCATACCAGCTTGGCGGACTGTCCCTCAACCAGACTCCGGCGATACTGATCCTTCCCGGTCGTCTCGTCGCTGGCAGAGGCGTTCACAATCACCGTGGCGCCTGCCAGGGCATGGCGGATACTGGGAGAATCCGGCATCCACACATCCTCGCACACCTCACCGCCGATTACCAGGCCGGGAAGCTGACGGCAGACAAACAGAATGTCCGTGCCAAAGGGAACGGTCTGCTCCTGCCCGTCCATATCCCGAACCCATACGTCCACCGGTTTCCGGTGACCCGGCCGGAAATATCTCGCCTCGTAAAACTCCGAATAATTGGGAATAAAGGTTTTGGGAATCAGTCCGAGCACCCTTCCCCGGCTGACGGCCGCCATCACGTTGTACAGCTTTCCGTTGTGCTCCCAGGGAAGCCCCACGAAGCAGATCAGATCCATCTGCCTTGTCTCATGGGCCAGTACCATAAGCTGTTCTTTCGCCGCTTCCAGAAGGGGCGCCTGCAAAAACAAATCGCCGCAGGTGTAACCCGTCAGGCACAGCTCCGGAAATACGACCACTTTTGCCCTTCTTGCTGCCGCCTCTCCCATAACCGCGGCGATCCGCTCCCGGTTATAAACCGGGTCCGCCACTCTGATTTTCGGCGTCGCCGCCGCCATTCTGATAAATCCCTGTTCCATTTTCGTCGCTCCTCCGTATGGTTATTTATCCTTCATAATAAGCAATCAGTTCAAACACCGGATACTCGTCCAGAAACTGCTGCAGATTTGTCCGCTGGGTAGTCAGCGGATCATTAATCACAAAATCCTCCGGCCTGAATTCCGAGGCGTCGCCTCTGTAGCCGGTAATCAGAACCCAGTGGGGACTTCCGTTTCTGCGCTCCGCGCCGATCAGCACGGGCACGTCTTTATGAAGCTGCTCAAAGGCAATCTCCATAAAATGATCTTCGTCGGCGGTTCTGGCATAGGTTTTGGGCCAGCCCATATCCCCGTTTTCATTGTACCAGAGCATATCCTCCATGGCATCGGGCAGGATCTCCGTCTGTGTCAGATAGGTCTTCGCCATCGCCATGCAGGTAGTGGTACAGCCGATGGCCTCCATGGTCTTTTTGGTGTCGCCGATCGTATTGGCCGCCCAGCGGGGGTCCGCCTGGAAATAGGCAGGCACATTTAGCTGTATCTTCGGATCTCCCGGCTCCTGAAACGTGATATAATCTCCGAAACAGTAGCCTGCTATCATCTCTCCCGTATAGGAATCCACTCCCGATGAAAAATAAAATCCGTTCTCCGCCGCTCCGTCTACGGTGATTTCCTGCCGATATACAAAAAACCCCAGAATCTCCGCTTCTTTATCAGGCGATCTGCGCACATTCAGCTTATTGTAGCTGGTAATCCATCCGGGCCGCTCTCCTGTATATTCCGCAGTTTCCTCCACGGCTTTTTTCCCCTCATTCCCTGCGATTTCTCCCAGCACTCTGCCGGCCCCCCAGCCGGCCTGAGCGTCGGACTGCTCCGGCTGCGCCATGGAAACCGCATCGTCCGTATTCTGTTCCAGTGATATCCGCGGCCGTTTTATCAGCGCCACACTGAGAAGCAGCGCCATAATAAGCGCCAGCACCGCACCGCTCATGGTTTTTTCATCCAGTTTCATTTGTGCCTCTTTCTATGATCGTTCCGCAAAAAATAAACCGCTTAAAAACATTTATTTATAGCATTCCCATTATAACCCATCCTTTATATTTGCGCAACCGCCGTATGAAAAACTCCCCCGTCGCCGTCAAAGGTCAGGGGGAGTAATTGAAGGGCCGTGCAGGCCGGTTCACTGAAACCGGACAATCTCTTTTTTCAGCCTTTTGATAATTTTCTTTTCCAGCCTGGATATGTATGACTGGGAGATTCCCAGAAGATCCGCTACTTCCTTTTGGGTCATCTCGCCGCCGTCGTCCCGGTTCAGTCCGAACCGCAGCTCCACGATGGTTTTCTCCCGGTCGCTTAAAGTATCAATGGCGGAATTCAGCAGGTTCCGCTCCACCTCATCCTCGATATCTTTGTAGATCACATCCTCGTCGGTTCCCAGAATATCGGAGAGCAGCAGCTCATTGCCGTCCCAGTCCACATTCAGCGGCTCGTCGATGGACACCTCCATCCTGGTCTTGCTGTTTTTCCGCAGATACATCAGGATCTCATTTTCAATGCACCGGGAGGCATACGTGGCCAGCTTGATATTTTTCGAGCTGTTGAAGGTGTTGATGGCTTTGATTAAGCCGATTGTCCCTATGGAAATCAGGTCCTCCACACCGATCCCCGTATTATCAAATTTCTTTGCGATATAGACCACCAGCCGCAGGTTATGCTCGATCAGCATGGATTTTGCCTCCTGGTCCCAGTCGGTCCCAAGTCTTGCGATTTCCTGAGCCTCCCGCTGGGTATCCAGAGGAGCCGGCAATATATCGCTTCCGCCTATGTAATGCACTTCGTTCCGTCCGTTCAGAAACACATTCCTGAACGTAGGAACCAGCTTAAACTGAAAACGCTTTGGTACAGATACTTTGATAACCATATGAAACCCCCTGTTATTTATTGCAGACTGAACGCCCTGCCGCTCCATCCTCTGCCAGTATATCCGGGTGGAGGATCATCTGATAGCGGCCCTGGCGGTTTAACGGATCCGGCGAAAGGGCAATGAAAGGTTTATAACGCCGGTACACCCGTTCCGACAGCACAATCACGATTTCATCCGCCGTAAAGCCCTTTAAGAGCCCATCTGTTTTCCCTACGCTGTGATAAGGCACATACAAAAAATTCTGATCTTCGGAAAAAAATCCTTTCAGACTGTCTTCCCAGACAATCTGCACCGGCCTGCCCTGATAGGGATCATAAAGCTGATTCCCCGTATCCACAAACCCGGTAAGCCCGATGCTTTTTCCCCGGTAATAAAGAGTCACCCGGCAGAGCTGCCGCTGTACGCTCTGATACCTCCAGAACAGCTTTCCTCCCTTTCTGACGGCGGCTCCGCCGATTCCGATCACCGGAAATAATATATAAGAAGGAACCCCTCCCCTTTGCATGTAATAACCCGCTCCGGTATGGTAGTAAACCAGATTCACCAGTCCTGACAGAAAAAAAGACAGGCCCAGCAGAAAAAAGCTCATAAAAAAAATGGCCTTTATGTTCCGCTCCCGAAAAGCCAGGGCCGTCATCCCCATAGCCGCCGCCGCACTGCCGGTCAGCTCCATCCACCCCGGCATCACCACGGTCACGGCCACACAGGCCCAGACCGCTCCCGCCAGAGCTCCGGCACACAGCCGGCTCCATCTGCATGCTTTTCGCAAAATTCCCCGCAGAAGGGATAAAAGCAGCAGATCCATCATAAAATTCACCAGAAACACCAGATCTATGTATACAGTCTCATAAAACATATATGCCGCCTCTGCCGGTACGCCGGCGTACCGCAAGAATACCCCCGCAGACGCAGAGGAAACTGTCACTTGAAAGCGACGCGTCTGCGGCACAGAAGTCCTGTTAAGCAGGATTCTTCATTTCTCTGTAAGCCGTCGGTACTGTGGTGTACTGGAACTTATTATAGAGAAGTATGCATTATATTTATGTCAAAAACGGGGAGCCAGACACCATAATTGATCGTTCTAATCAGCGGTTTTTTCCCCTCTTTTCTCCTGTTTTGCCCTTTCCCTCTCTCTTTCGGCGGCAATGGCTGTTACACGACAGCAAGGGAAACAGAAACAGACCGAAACCATTCGAAAATGTCAGAATAAGAATAAAACAGACCTTTTTCCCTAAATGACAGCAAAAAAAATACGGCGTACGACCGTATTCTTTATGAACCCCAACGATGCGCATAAACCAGAATCCTGTTTTGCGGGATTCCGCGCCATAATACAAAAAAACAGCCTTTCATATTACTGAAAAGCTGTTTTTCATCCTGATCGCTGTTTCTTTCTACCTTCTCGTCAAAAACGTAGGAATCTTGATGGTTTTTTCCTCCACTGTCGACTGCGGCGCTTTCACCGGAGCAGGGTTATATGTAGGAACCGTATTGAAAGGAGGCTGTTCTGCCGGCTGCTGTTGTCCTGCCTGTCCCGTCTGTCCGGCTGTCAGCCCGGCCTGTCCGCCTGCCGGCTGCTGCTTGGGAATCCGGAAATCGGCCATCGCCTTTGCCACCGGCGAATTCTCACCGTAAGTCTCAATGCCTGTGGCAATCACGGTAATCGTCACCTCATCGTTATAAGACTCGTCGAATCTGGCGCCGAAGATAATATTCGCACTGTCGCCGGCCAGATCCTGGACATAGCTGGCGGCGTCATTGGCCTCCATCAGAGAAACCTCGCCGGTTATATTGATAATCACATGGCTGGCGCCCTCGATCGTCGTCTCCAGCAGCGGACTGGCTACCGCCTGCTTCACGGCATCCAGCGCTTTCTCGTCGCCCTTGCCGTGGCCGATTCCGATATGGGCCACACCCTTGTCCGTCATAACTGTCTGGATATCCGCAAAGTCCAGGTTAATCAGCGACGGCACATTAATCAGATCCGTAATGCCCTGCACGGCCTGCTGCAGTACCTCGTCCGCTTTTTTCAGCGCTTCCGGCATCGTGGTACGTCTGTCTACAATCTCCAGCAGCTTATCATTGGGGATCACGATCAGCGTATCCACATTATCCTTTAATTTATCAATTCCGTTCAGAGCGTTGGTCATACGGGTTCTGGCTTCGAACCGGAAAGGCTTGGTCACCACGCCTACCGTCAGGATGCCCATGTTTTTCGCAAGCCTGGCCACCACCGGCGCGGCTCCTGTCCCCGTACCGCCGCCCATGCCTGCGGTGACGAACACCATATCCGCCCCTTTTATGGCCGCTTCCAGATCCTCAATGCTTTCCTCGGCGGCTTTCTCGCCCACCTCAGGCTTGGCGCCTGCCCCCAGCCCCTTCGTCAGCTTTTCTCCGATCTGGATCGCCGTAGGCGCCTTGCAGCGTTTCAGCACCTGGTAGTCCGTATTGACGCCGATAAACTCCACGCCCATAATATTTTCTTCCACCATACGGTTTACCGCGTTGTTTCCTGCTCCGCCCACGCCGATAACAATAATTTTCGCCGCATTCTCTGATTCGTTTATCTTAATTTCGAGCACAAGAAGCCCTCCTTCTTCCCTTAATTACAAATACGCTCTCCCTTTAAGTTCTCATTATACAATAATATGTGATATTTGTAAATTAATCAACCGGTATTTTCGTTTTTTTCTTTCCAGTTCTTACAATTCTGACAATTCACGGAACACATGTTTTATTGCGGATTCTCACTGTTATTACTTTACCACAGCACATTCAAAAATTCAATATTCTTCAGACGTCTTTCATCCCATCCGCTCATATAAAAAACTGTCGGTACAGATAGGTAGATTTCTTCTGGATTTTTTTATTCAAATAAGATATGATAATAAACAGAAAGGAGAATTTTTAATTTATGAGCGAACAATATAAATATGAAGAAGAATGCTGTTGCGGGCATCATCACGGAGAAGATGAAAGCTGCGGCTGCGGACATCACCACGAGGAAGGGGAAGGCTGCGGCTGTGAGCACCATCAGGAAGGAGAAAACTGCGGCTGCGAACATCATCATGAAGACGGCGAGGGCTGCGGCTGCGGGCATCACCATGAAGACGGCGAAGGCTGCGGCTGCGGGCACCATCACCACGGCGGGCAGCAGGCCCAGGAAGCCCCCTATGTGGTTCAGGGACAGATGCTCGGAACCTCTGCCGTGACTACCAGTACAGTAACGGTTATGGCAAAATATACCGAGATCGAAGATCTGGCAAAAAAAGAGCTGCAGGGCCTTGCCGACTGGGTACTCGGCCGAAACGGCTCTATCATCCAGATGAAATCGGCCATGGTGGCCATCCACAGCACCATGCTGGCCATGACCGAGGACGGCAAAAAAATGGATACCATTGTGCCCGAAAAAGAGGAAATCCGCGTACAGTTTGTTATGATGACAGACCACATTCCGATGGAAGATTTAAAAGCACAGCTAAAAGAACTCTGCGAGAGAATACTGAGCGCCGCTCAGTAATTCTCGTAAAACCGACAAAATGCACACGGCGCATTTTGTCGGTTCTTTTTTACACCTGGCTTCCTGCTTCCGGTTCCGTCAGAATCCCATCCAGCGTCAGAACCTCAAACCCTTCTTTCTTTCCTTTCAGCCGTACCGTTCCACCCAGAGAAGTCACCGCAATACGTCCCTCCAGGGCGTCGGCCACGGACCGGGAAATATAAACCGTGCCGCCGGGAGCATTGGCTTCCAGACGGGCGGCGGTGTTTACCGTATCTCCGATCGCCGTGTAATCCATGCGCCGGGGCGATCCGATATTGCCCACAACCGCCTCTCCCAGATGAATTCCGATACCGAAGGAAACGGTCCTTCCATATTGCCGCACAAGCTCCTCGGAAAGAGCCCGTGAACCCTCCACCATATCCATGGCGGCCCGGGCCGCATGCATGACATAATCCTTCTGAGGCAGCGGCGCCCCCCAAAACGCCATGGCGGCATCCCCCACGAATTTATCCAGCGTACCGCCATTTTTCAGAATACAATCGGAAATCAGCGTCAGATAACGGTTCAGAATCTCCACCACCTGCTCCGGCTTTAACAGTTCGGACATGGGCGTAAATCCCCGTACATCCACAAACAGCACCGCAATGGACGTCAGCCTGCCGCCCAGAGAAAGGAACTGAGTTCCTTCCTTTAAAATCTCCTCCACGATCTCCGGCGCCACATAGCGGCGGAAGGTGTTGGTAACCCGCTGCCGTTCCAGCGCCGCCTGTACATAATTCACGGCAAGACAGCCGGCATACAGGATCGTCAGTCCCACCGGAACCCACAGCACATGAAGGATCCGGCCGCTGCCGTATAAAACTGCGCAAAACAATACAAAGCCGCCGCTCATCCCCAGCCAGAGCAGAGCAGACACCCGCACACGGAACTTCCGGAAAGCCATAAATCCGGCCCATAGAAGGAAAAACAGAATCACCAACTGTATCCCGTCAGATACCTCCTGCTTATACTCGCCCCACAGCAGCGCCTGAATGGCATTGGCCTGATATTCCACGCCGTACATCGGACGGGCGTGATCGATGGCGGTCATATAACTGTCCTGGAGTCCTGCCGCATAGGGCCCGATCAGGACGATTTTTCCGTTGAAATATTCCGGCGAAACCGCCCCCGACAGCACGTCCGCTATGGAAATCTCCTCGATGTCTCCCGGCTGACCGCAGAAAGGCAGATACCAGAACCCCTGACTGCTGACCGGCGGTTCCGTCACGGCACCCTCCGGATATTTCCGGGCAACCGCCAGCGCCAGGGAAGGAATACGCCTGCCGTCAGGCATATCCAGATACAGAAGATGATGGCGCAGAATACCGTCGCTGTCCATCATGGCATTGATATGGCCCTGTCCGGCCGCTTTTTGCAGCGCCTCATAAGGTTCGTCGAAAGCGGTAACGGAAAAAGTATTTAAGGCATACTCTCCCTCCTGCTCCACCAGAGTGCTCCCAAATTCCGCCGCACAGGCCACAAACACATTTCCGTACCGCCCCGCCGCTTCCGAAAGCATCCTGTCCTCCTCCGGATCAGACTCACCGCCATACAGCACATCCACGCCGATCACCGCCGGGCGGCAGTCCTCCGAGACATTCAGCGCATCCAGCGTCCGGGCCATCAGCTTTCTGCCCCACTGCTGATAAGGACCATATTCCTCCAAAGCCTTCTGATCTATTCCCACCAGCACAATCTCCCCGTCAGCAGCCGACCGCCGCTGATACAGCAAATCCGAAAGAATCTGATCCGGCCTTCTGAGAACTCCCAGCCCCGCCAAAAGCGTCAGCAACCCCGCCAGAACCGCTCCGACTGCCGCTTTTTTCAGCCGGTTGTTTCTTATCAATCTGTTTTCCGAATCCATACCATATCCCCTTTGTTAAAGTTCCGCAACTCCCCTCCCAAGCCCCCTGGAGTTTGTCCGGTCCGTTGCTTTTTTTCATAAATCGTTTATCACTGCTGTTCTATGCCCGGCAGCGATTTCATTATTATACTATACAAACCGGGAATTTTCCAGGGTATGTCTGATGCGGCGAAAACCGCGCCGAAAAAAAACTGCCGAACCAGGCTGTCATATGCCTTTCCGTTCGGCAGGGATTTGTTTTATAACACATCCGCGTCTTTACGCTTTTTCTTCCTTCTTTTTCTTCTGCATCCACAGCCAGATAAACACGCCGATCAGCGCTGCCGCGCCTACAAGGCCGGCGGCTATGGCTACCGCGCCCATGCGTCTGCCATGGGCTGTTTCCTTGCTGACGGGGAAATCCGCCAGAGGCACCTCGTCGTCGTCCAGATCTACGATCTCCTGAGGACCTTCATCCAGAGGTATCTCATCATCCGGCACCTCTACCGACCCATCGTCGGCGTCATCAGGAGTCCCGGGGCCGTCATCGGGACCTGCCGGCGCTGCGGGACCTGCCGGAGAGGCAGGCCCTGCGGGCGCAGGTGCGTCCGGCGCAGGCGTTACCGCGCCTCCGGGTCCGAAAGTTCCGTCACCTTCCCCAATCTGGCCGCCTGGCTGCTGCTGCGTCCCGCCGCCGGTCTGGCCGCCTGTGCTGTCCTGACCGCCGCCTGTCGTACCGTCCTGGGTTCCGCCGCCTTCAGGGATCTTTTTATATACGAAGGTAAACACATTGTCCGCCGCATTTTCCGTCAGTGTTTTTGTCAGGTTATATGCCTGCGGTTCATATCCCTCGATATACCGGAAAGCCACCACAGGTCTGTCTCCCACATTTCCATAATAGGTATTGCTCTCCGCCAGTGTATTCCCTTCCGTATCCTGATAGTTCACCACATAGGAGACCATATCTCCCCTCACGCCGTATGCCACCACATAATCCCGGTCGCCGGTCACTTCACAGGAAGCGATCCCGCTGGAATCGTCATGGCCGCTCTGACGCACGCCCTTCGCATAATATTTTCCGTTCTCCGGGACCTCTGCCAGAGCCTGCGCCTGGAAAACCACCCGGTCTCCATATCCCAGCCCGCTTACGGTGATTACGCCGCCGGCCTGATCTACCGTCACCACGGCCGAGCCCATACCGCCGCCTGACATGCTCCTGATCTGGGCTTCCGCGTCAGACTTAATGGTTCCGTTCTTTCCCATCCGGAGGGTCAGCGTATAGGTATAAGGCTCCTGATCCGTCTGAGCCGCCCGGCAGTCGGCCGCTCCCAGACAGAAGGCCAGACAGAAAGCCAGAAAGGCTGTCAATATCCTTACACTTCTTTTCATGAATCTTCCCTCCTCTGTTTTTTCCGGTGATAAAAGACCGCATAAATCAGCAGGCCCAGGCCGCTGACCAGCGCCACTGACGACCAGATCAGAATCTTATCGTTATCTCCGGTATATACCCGGTCCTGGGTGTACAGCGCCGAGCCGCTTCTCCCGCCGGTCCCGGTGCCGGTTTTCGTGCCCGTGCCCGGATTATTTCCGCCGGATCCGGGATTTCCCCCGCCAGGGTTTCCCCCGCCGGGATGGTCAGAATCGGGATCCGGCTCCACGGCGAAATTGATCTGCAGGTTCGCAAAGGTATTCTGATAGCCGTTGCCCTGGGTTTCACCGTCCAGGCTTACTTTCAGAGACACGGTCCCTTTCTGTCCCGGCGTCAGCGTATCCAGATAAAGATAGTCTTCCAGACTGTTCGATACCTTGTGAAGACCTTCGCCCCGGGAGGTACTGTCGCCGCCTACCGCGTCGCTGTCATAGAGCACCGTCTCGGCGCCCCCCGGACCCGTATAGAGCAGATGATACCCATAGGCGCCGCCCTGAGCAGCATTCTGGCTCTCCTCCAGACTGCTCAGCACCTCGTTTGTCATGTAAAAGGACGCATTCCGATCATCGCCATTCTCCACATCCACCTGGAATGTAATATCGTCTCCCGGCTGCAGACCGGACACCGCATCCGCGATCTGGGAAGACGTAAAGTTACTTTCTATGTCCTCTCCCGTAAATCTGGCCCCCCAGCCGGAGCCGCCGTTCAAGCTTTCCGCACGGGCAGTCAGCACGCTGCCGGCCATGGCAAAAGCCAGAGCGGCAAAAAGCCATTGTTTTCGTTTCATATTCCACTACCTCCAACCAAATCCTGCGGACAATACGCCGCACTGCGGTATGATTTCTTTCGATGTCTCAGTCCTGCCGGCGGCCTAAAAACGCTGCCAGCGCCTGCAGAAGCAATGCCCCAAGGATTGCCCCGCCCGCCAGAAACTTCCCGTCGGAGCTGGTGAGCAGTTCCGCCGCCTTTCCGGCCATTGGTATGCTGCACGCCACTTTTCCGATAAAATGCGTATAGGGAACCGGGTTCATATCTTCCGTCCGGTTCGCGTCCCCCTTAGTGATAAACTCACCCATGGTCACTCGGTTTTCCGTTACCCTGTGGGTGATTACGGCCGCGCTGTCGGCGGAAGCATAAAAGGCGATCACCTCTGTTTCTTCCACCGTCTCCGGCGCTTCCGGCCTGACATACACCAGGCTTCCCACCGGAATGGCCGGCTCCATGCTGCCGCTGATTACGGAATAGATCTGGTATCCGAATACACGGGGAACCGTGAGAGGAACACAGACGAGAACCAGAGCCGCCAGCACCGCCATGCTCAGCACGCCGAACAGCCGCGCCAGCCCTTTTCTTTTCTTTTTACCGCCCTTGCCTTTCCCGCTTTCCTGTTCCATAAATTCCTCCGCGATTCTCTGCATCAGTATCTTACCGCAGGCTCAGCGTTCCGTCCCCGGCAATGTCCACATCCTTACCCCAGGCGCTTTTAATGGCGTCCACCGCATTGTGGGTCTGGACCGCGTCCACCGACACCTCCAGGTTAAAGCTGTAGCCGTTATATTTATAAGAAGTTCTGATTACATTTCCCTCCTGCACCTGCGTAACTTCCCGGCCAATCAGAGGGTCAATACTGATCCTGTCATTAAATAATGCCGAACTCTGTCCCGGCGCCAAAGGCTTTGTATAGTAGAGCACCATCCGCTCCCGGTAAGGGCCTGTGCCGCTGCCGTCCGCCGAAGCCGAAGCATCCTTCACCCAGCCGTTGTAACCTTCTGTCTGATCCATGTCCAGCCGGATCAGATCCGGCGACAGCTCCGTTTTCTTTTCCCCGTCCTTCATCCAGCTTTTCATAACAGTGACCCGCACATAGGTGTCGATATCGCCCTGATTGGTTACGGAAAGTTCTTCCTGGTAGTCTTTGCCCAGCAGAAATTTCTCCCCGTCCTGCTCTGAGCCGCCGCCCGGAATATGGCTTAACAGAGGCTCGGAAACCAGGGCGCCGCTGCCGTCATTCGGCATGTAGCTGACCGTCTTTCCGTTTTCCTCCAGGCTGACACCCGTATTCGACACGGCCACCCGCATCCCGTAATTCTCGCTGTAATAGGTCAGTGCCGCCCGGGTACTGCCCACGGTGCTCATCAAAAGCAAGGCTCCCGCCGCCGCAAACAGAAGGACTGACTTACTCCAAAATGATTTTTTCCCTTTCATCATCCATCATCCCCCTTATTCTCCGACAGCTTCCGGCGTCTGTTCCGGGGAAGCGTTCCAGCCGGTATCCGCATCCCAGTCCGCATAAGGGCTGCCGTCCTCCGCATAAAGCACCGGCGTACACTCCGCCACCACGATCACATTGAAATCTTCCAGGCCATCTTCCAGCGCTTTTGTCTCCACGTTCACCAGACCTGCCTTTAACATATCCGTATTTCCTTCCGGCGGAACGATCTCTTTATAATAGAAGTAACCGTCGCCGTCCCGCTGCTCCCATGCTTCCGGCGCATATTCATAGGTCAGCAGTTCCTGATAGGCCGCACCTGTCACAACCTTCACACGGACATAGCATTCCACGGCGCCCGTATTCGTTATGGAAATCTGTTTTACCTTGCTCACGATCTCTTCATTCGGAATAATTTCCGTGAAATCCATGTTAAGGGTGACGCCGCCGCTGGCCTCCGCATTGGCCGTAAAATATGCCATCGCTCTGCCCACGGCCGGGCCTGCCGTCAGCATGACCGCCGCAGCCGTCAGACAAAGGCATTTCTTCGTCCATCCTTTACCCATCATCGCCTGAATCCTCCTCCGCCACTTTATTGCTGCGTTTCCTGTTTCATCCATTCGTCGGCCTTATAACGGTTTACCACACTGGCGCCGTTATTCAGACGGCCGTCATAAGCATTCTCAAAGGAAACCTGATTTGTCTCAGCTTCTTCGTCCGCATGGAATATTTCAATGGTCTTTTCCGCGTCCCCCACAGCCTGATAACCGGAACCGCTGTAAATTTCCGTCACCGTAACCGTGGCCCCCGCCGGAATTTTCGCGTAATAATAATCCGGCTCGTCAGCTCTCGTCTCGTCAGGCCCGATTGTCACCCGTTTCGTATCCGAACCGTCAAAAGTCAGAGACACCACGTTGCTGTACCGCAGTTCGCCGTCTTTTTCCGCCCGTACATCAAAAATAAAGGTTCCCTGCCGGTTTGCCACATCCTCCAGCTGGTTGAAATTGGTCAGCATTTTGTCAATTACCAGCGTTCCGAACCGTTCCGCCTGCTCCGGCTTTAAACCTACCGTCACATCATACACCCAGATATCGTCGCTGTTGGGATTGCCGTCGGGCAGAGAATAATAGTTGTTCGGCAGAGAGATCAGAAACGGAACAAACTCATAAAAATACGCCGTATCTTCCACCTGCTCCACGCAGACCAGGTACATACCGGTGCGCAAATCCGATATCGTCATGGTCCCGGAACTGATTTCCGCCGCCTTCGCAGGCGAAAGGGCACTCTGCAAAACGGCCGCTTCCGCCGTCCGGGCCAGCGCTTCCCACTGTGCCGCCTTGGTATCGCTCAGCGCGTCTATGGAGGTCAGTCCTTCGACCACCTGCGCCCCGCCTGCCTCCGGTTTATCATAATCCGGGTCTCCTGAAAGAACGATTCTGCTTGTGCCGTCTTTCTCCGTCAGCACTTTATAGGAAACAGCTTCACCAAGGGCCTGAAATTCCGGTTTCAGTTCATATCTACCGCTGACGGTTACATCCGCCACCTGGTAAAGACTTACCTTCAGCGTCTTCCCGCTGTCAAGCAGCTCGTTCAGCGTCTTATAATACTGTACATATTTTCCGTCCACCGCAGAGCCTTCAATTTCGCCGTTCTCCGGCAGGCTGAAGGTCAGTGAACATCTCTGATCGGTTTCAATTCCCGCTGCCCCATACGCCACGTCCCGTCCAAATGCCAGGGCTGATACCGCTGCGACGACGGCCAGAAGCCATGCGCTTCTTTTTATGATATTTTTCTTCATCTTCCCCTCCTGTTCCTCATTCCCCAGCGGCCTTTCGGCACACTGTTTTCCGGCTTTGTTCCGGCTGGTCTTGGCTACTCTATGTTCTCACCGGCTTCTCCGGTTTCTTCCGTTCCGGCTTCTCCGGTTTGACGGTTCCGGCTTTTACTGTCTTCGCTTTTGCTGTCTATGTCTTGGTGATCCCCGCTCCCGCTTTCTTCCTGCTTCACTTCCGTGTCTTCGGCCCGCTTTCGGGGCTTCAGCAGAAACCGCATCGCCAGAATGACAAGGATCGTCACCGACAGGCCCAGAATCAGATACAGCATATAGTAATTCCGAACCGTTTTCAGCATCGTATCCACAGGCGTGCTTTCCACTTCTTCCTCCCCGTTGTAGGGAACCCGGGTTCCCCGCACCAGCAGCCGGTGGGAGTTTACGCCGTAGGGCGTGCAGGTAAACAGCGTCACATGATCCTCTCCCGGAATGATCTGAAGGGCATCCTCCAGCGTCTCCATATCATCCTTATCCACCATATCCAGAATCTGGTCCACCTCATAGGCCAGCGTTTCATCTAATATATGAATATAAAATTTATCTCCCCGCTCCATCTGGTCAATATCGGTAAACAGACGGGCGCTGGGCAGCCCTCTGTGGGCTGACAGAACACTGTGAGTATCCCCGCCGCCGACAGGCAGCTTGGTTCCGTTCATATGGCCGACGCCGGTCTGCAGCACATCCTCCGCCGTACCGTGGTAGATGGAAAGCTTGATATTAATCTTGGGGATCGAGAGATATCCCATCACTCCGTCCCCGGCTATGTTCAGTACCTGCCAGTATTCTGTGTTGGTCAGATCTTCCTCCAGATCTCCGAAAGCATCGCCGTAAATATTGTTGCGGGCCAGGGCTTCATCAAAATTTCTGGCCAGTTCCCACTCTCTGGAATAATCTTCCGGTTCCAGTACCGCTACCGCCTGCTCATAGCTGGAAATCAACTGGTTCTGCCGGTAGGTATTCCACTGGTCGGAGATCGTGGGATAGGTGAGAATGCCGAACCCGGTCAGGAAAATCAGTCCGAACAGCAGATTCAGAAGTTTTCTTTTCATGGCTGTTCCTCCGGCTCATTCGGCTCCGCTGGTTCTCCCGTTCCCTCTATATGTGCGGACCCGTCTTCCTTTGCAGTCTCTGTTTCTTCCACAGTATCCGGCTGTTCTTTTTCTTCGGACTGACCCGTCTGATCCGGCTTCTCTGAAGCGGCTTTTAATTTCCGTTCCCGGTATAACAGAAACAGGATAAACGCTCCTGTCACGGAAAGACCCACGACTACCCAAAGCAGGTAATTGGTATGAAGGCTCATATTGCTTAAGGGCAGCTTCTCATCTGCCAGATCCGCCTCCACATAAGGAACACGGTGACCCCGGACGATCAGCCGATGAGAATTCACTCCGTAAGGCGTGCAGGTAAAAAGGGTAGCCAGATCTTCTCCGTCCACCACGCCCAGACCGTCCACTTCATCCGGTTTTACCACCCGGATCTGATCCACCTCATAGCTGAGGGTTTCTCCTAATATATGAAAGAGAAAATGATCTCCTTCTTCCAGCTTATCCAGATCTGTAAACAGGGAGGCGCTGGGCAGCCCTCTGTGGGCCGAAACCACGGCATGGGTATTCTCCCCGCCTACGGGAAGGGAACTTCCTTCCAGATGGCCCGCCGAGTGCTGTAGTACATCTTCCTCGGTGGTATGGTAAACCGGTAGCGACACATTGATCTTGGGAATCTCCACGCTTCCCATCATGCCGTCCCCGGTCAGGTTCAGACAGGCCATATAAGCCTGATATGCCTCGTCATTCTCATCCCGAATCTCCGCCACCGCAAAGGAATCAGGGAGAATGCTGGGGAGGAGGGCTTCGTTATAGGCGTAAGCCTCCTGCAGTTCCTGTTCAAAGTTAATCTCCCCGTCAGCCGTCCTGGCCGCCACCGCGTCGGAATAGGAGGTGAGCAGCCGGTTCTGGCGATAATCATTCCACTCGTTGGCCACCAGCGGATACAGCAATAAGGACAAACCGGCTAAAAATACGATGCTGAATACTATGGTAGGGATTTTCTTTTTCATCCGAACTCTCCTTGTCGTTGTATCGGGTTTCCGGTTTCCCAAAAGGGCGGAACAGTCCGCCCTCCGGGAAATGGTTATGATTGCAATGCTTCTGAAATACTTCCGTTATCCTTCCGTAATTTCAGCGTTTCTATCTTATGTATCTGATTCAAACACCGATTATCTGGATGCTTTTCTTCTGCTTGCGAAGTACAGGCCTGCAGCGATAATCATGATCGCACATCCGCCAACAGTGAAGATCGTAGTACCGATACCACCGGTGGAAGGAAGGGCGGAGAGCTTGGTATCAGTCATCTCTGTTTCTGCCTCAATAATACCTGTTGCTACACCGCTCTCTCCCACTGTCAATGTTGCTTCAGATGCCTCATCATTAATTGAATATCCTTTCGGAGCAGTTTTCTCAGTAAACTTGTAAGTTCCCACATCCAAACCCTGAACAAACACAGTACCATCTTTTTTTGTAAATACCTGTCTTACATAGACTTTTCCGTCTTTATTCACCTCAAGCTCAGCGGGGTCAACAACTTTTTTGTCTGCCGCATTATCGAGTGCTGTTTTTACATCAGATGGAACATCAGCGGTCTCCACATGAGAGTATACTCCCGCCTCATCTTTGGTAAAGTAAACAACCTCAGTACCTTTTGTTACCTCAAACCCTGCTCCTTCCAGCACTTCTTCATTTTCTCCGGTCTTGGTCAGCGTAATCTGTCCAGTGAAAACATCTTCATCATCTTCACCATATTCACTGCCATAAGTGTCCCCGTCTTTATGTCCTGCATTTGCCTTATTATCAACTGTTACTGCCGTTACTTTCGCATTATAAGTCACAACAATTTCCAAACCTGCATTGGAGTTCTGATCATCAATCAGCATACTCAGGTCAATATGGAATTTATGTTTGTCAGTTTTATCCGGTGTGATAGCTGCACCAGCCACCACTTCACCATTTAATGTTACCGTACCAACAATAGCACTATCCTCTGCTGTTGGATCAACAAGCTCATAATCCGCCCCTGTGATCTCATCGTTGATAAAATAAGTTTTGTTATCAGCCAAAGGATCCATATACGGTACATTTGTCTTAATTGTATAAGACACTATCTGACCAATTGCAGATACCTTATCCTCATCATTATGTGATTTGTCAAGACCTGTTTTGGTTCTCTTCACTCCCAATTCCGCATCCTGTAATACCGGATACTGACCGTCAACTTCGCCAAATCCTACATATGCCGCCATATTGTTGTAGGTATAGCCCTCCTGTACGGCCTTCACTGCATACACGCCGGCGCTGGTAACCTTCTGAGGATTCTCCATTGGTACAAAATCTTTTAAAGCGGCCACTTTACTGAGCGCCATGCCGATCGCATTTGAATTCGCATAACCCTCTTGATTACGTGCATTAATTAATTCCTGAATCACTGCCTGCGCATCAAGTTTGTTTTCCACACCATTGTTATAACCCTCAAGATATGCATCCTCAATAGCCTGACTTGCAAACGCCCATCCTGTCACAGTCGTCTGATCCGGCACAATGATCTGGAGATAGGTGTAACTTACCTCCTCTCCCTCGGCTCCGCTTACATTAATTTTTGCTTCGTTCGTGTTCGGTTCTGCAAATGTCGTCATCGACATTCCCAGTACCATCGCCATTGCTAACAGCATGGCTAAGACTTTTTTCATTTTTTTCATACTTTTCTTCCTTTCTTTTTCAGGCATTGCCTATGATTTATGGTTCCTCTTACCTTTTGGCGCTTTATGCGCCTGCGTGGTGCGGCCCGGAGGCCGCTGAAAATAGGATCATCCTCTGATTTTCAGCACCTCCTCCGCATGTTTTTTCTTATATAAAATCAGCGCCGCCGCCATCATCAGCAGTGTTCCGCCGATCGTATACCAATAGGTTCCGATGCCTCCGGTGGAGGGAAGTTCGTAAAGTTCTATATTTTTCACTTTCAATATGATGTTTTTGCCATCTTCCGCTTCAATTCCCGCAACGCCGTTATTCGAACCCAGACTTACGGTGCCGTCTGTATTCATCGTAAATTTCACCGGCTCTTTCAGCAGGGAATACCCTGCCGGGGATTTGATTTCAGAAAGTGTATAATCACCCGGAATCAGGTTATGGATCGTCAGGTTTCCGCCTGCATCCACGCTCAGATCCGCCTGCGTCTCAACCTTTTCACTGCTTACATTGCCGACTGCGGGAACCAGAATCCATTTCTGTGCGGGGGTGTTATTTGCAGTCCACAGATGAATGGTTGCCCCTTCGTAAGGCTCTCCCCCGCTCAGATCCATGTGCCATTCATTTGCAGAACCGGCCGTTGACGGCCAGATATAAGAACCGGCGCCGGCATCCGTCACACGCCATTTCTGGTTGCCATTGGGTTCATTGTTGCTCCACACATGAATTTTGGCTCCATCATATTTATTTCCGCCCTCCAGGTCCAGCCATTTTCCGGAGCCCACGTTCAGGAAGCTTTTCAGATCTCCGCCCTGCTCTTTTACCTCAAACAGCTGGAGCGAATTCCCGTTTCGTTTCTTCAATACCGGAACGGCGCCGTCCCAATTTCCATTGATCTCCACTACATATGAAGGATCTGACGCAAAAGCGATATAATACTTTCCGATCAGCGCAGGATCCGCTTCTTCTTCCGTATATGCCGTATAGCCCTCCCCTTCCTTATAAGTAAAGTGAACCGTCTGGCCCCGGGAATCCCGGATGGTGAAAACGGCATCTGATAACGGTTGATTTCCGCTCTCATCCACTTTCCGAAGCTTCATCAGCGTATCAGGATAAAATCCGCTGTCATGGAATTTGGATTCATACAGGGAAACGGACATCTCCTCAGCTTTCGGCATCTCCAAATTCAGGATAACCGTCTTTACCAGTTTTTCAGGGTCTGCTTCATCGTAAACCGGCATACCGTCCGAATCTATGGTATCGTCGTAACCACTGTCCCGTTTGGTGGCATTCAGCGCAGAAATCTTCGTGTCGCCGTCGTTCGTAAAGCGCACGGCAAATGTTCCCGCCGGCAGGTCAGTAAATTTGTAACATCCCGCTTCATATGCGCCGGGCTTTTCTCCGCTTGCGGCCCGTACGCTGATCTGCTGTCCTGTTTCAATGGCAATCGGTGTATCCGTATTTGGATAACAAACATTTTCATAAGAGGCTTCTTCTTCCGGATTTCCGTTTTCCTTTAATTTCAGCAGCTCCACTTTGATACCGGATATTCTGACTTCTGTGTCCAGATCATTCTGAATTCCGTCCCGGTTGTAATCCATCCAGGTCAGGCCCTCCAAAGTCCGTCTGACCGTGGGCGTTTCCGTAATCGTTGTGGTGTCGCCGCTGGAAAGCAGGTTGACAAAATAGTTATTCTTTTTGTCATTATCCGAAACACCTGGTTCCAGCTTAATCTTCAGTTCAATATTAACACTCTTATGAGGCTCCAGCGCTCCGATCACCGCCCAGGCTGCCGGATGGGGCTGCTGCTGCGTACCCGCAGGAATGGCAATGGTTCCGTCTGCACTGATCGTCGTCCGTTCCCATGTTTCTATTTCTTCCACCGGTACATCTTTAGTCGTTTTGTCTTGATACGCTTCATCAAAGGTATAATAAATAGCAAGTTTGCCGGGATCACACTTACCGGTATCCAGCTTCCACTCCGCAAAGGTATAAGTGCCGGTAAAATGACTGCCGTTTTTACCATTCGCAGGCATGGTATCCATCATACCCACCACGGCTCCCGTATCGGCATTATTGTTGAAATACACCATATAATCAATGATGCCGTCTTCGTCTACCACTTTCTGTCTGGTATATTTTCCGAAAGAGCTGGCGCTTCCACGGACCACGGTTATGCCTGCTTTTGCATGTTTTTCCGCCGTACTCATAGGATCGCGTATATCCCGTGGCGTCGTAATATAAACTACGTTTTCCAGGTCCGTCGTGCCGGTGGGAATATCCTGCTCCGGGTTGCCTTTCACGCCGATGTCCGTGGAATAGTAGATCGGCGCCATGGGTTTACCGATTGTTACGTCCTTGATCACCCAGGTCAGTGTCTGCGTCCCGTCGCTGTTTGTCACAACTGCCGGCTCTGTCGGTACCGGATCCGGGAACAAGGCTCCATCATCAGAATCGACAACAATATTTCCTTTGACGCCGCCCAATTTTGAAGTCTGTTCATATTTTCCTCCAAAATAAGCGCTGCCAGGCTTGTAGGTCATATATTTCGGCAGGGTATCCACAATTGTGATATTGGCAGTATTCTTAAACTGATCTTCGGACCCTTCAGGCCCCTGATAGATCCGATCATAATAGGTCTCCGGCTGCAGCTTAAAATCTGCTACCCGCTGATCCGCATCCAGATTAAACGTCTTTTTTTCTTCTCCTTTTTCATCTGTCTGCAGCAGATTTTTGGTAATCTTTGTTTTATATCCGATGATCAGCAGAGTATCGCCCCAGTGATACCAGTCGGAGTTGTGGGTGCCTTCGATGCCGCTTCCGTCCGGCCGGTAGGTTTCCTTCGTATAAAAAATACTGCCGTCAATGTTTGCGCTGGTATAATGGCCACAGTTCCACAGTTTATCACCCAATATCAGTTTCGGGAGATTCAGATCCGGATTTTCCTGAAGATCAATATCTCCCGGAGACATTCCCAGCTTCTCAAACATCTCCTTCGTCCAGACACGGGAGGTGGATGCCAGCATAAAAGTCTGACCGGCCAAATCCATATCGTCCCTGACCTTTGCCTTGTAATAACAGCGGTAATAAGGATCGGATACAGTCACTTCACTGCCCGGACCTACAAAGCAAATCAGCATACCCACACATGTTTTCCCTTTCGGTATCTGATCCAGGCTGTCATAAAATTCCAGACTGTCCTCGTAAGTCGTTTTCAGTTCTTCATCGCTGCTCCAGTCGCTTCCGTCTTTTTTAGTGGCATAATAAAAACGGACATTTTCTTCTGCCTTTTCTATATTGTTTTCATCATATCCGTTCAGAGCCGCCCCGCCTTCCAGATGCAGAAACCAGTCCTCTTTCTCCAGCTCCAGGGCGCTGCCGTAAAATTTCAGAAGCGTGGTTCCCAGATACATCCGATTTTCTTCGATCCGGTTCGGGTTATAAGACAAGCCGCCCATCAGATTCAGTTCCGTTCCTACGGCCGCATAATCCCGGCCATCCCGGTTATCCTCAACACCGCACCCCAGTTCAAAAGCCTTTGCGTCCGCATACCGCACTCTGTTCTGCAGATATCCGCCCACTGTCAGCTCCAGTGTACGGGTCTCCCGGTCGTCATCCGTTACCATCTGCTGGAAACCGTTCTCACCCTGTACCATCGTCTCTCCGCTAATGGTGGTTACTTTCAAGCCGCCTGCCTCCGCCGTAGTCGCAAAGGATCCCTCACCATAGGTATCTACAATATCATAATTCGGCTTTATGCCATCTCCTTCTTTTTTATTAAAGGGCTGGATCAGCCAGATCTCGCCGGATGAGAAACAGCCCACGTTAGGACCATACGTAACCAAAGTTCCCCCATCTCCGTTCAGAGTGGGCATTTTCTGCGTATCGATCTCATAGCCGCTGACCGTTATGTGAATCGTATCTCCCTCCTGGCTGGCAGTCCAACTGCCGCCGTTATAACAGGCAGTTTTACCCCCGCCTTTGTTATAGGGCGCATAGGGCGTCGCTTTCAGCCGGTCGTCTATCTGGCGGCCGTCCTTATTCTGGCTGCCGAAATCTTTCCAGTCCACTTCATTATAGCTCCACAGAAGGGGCGCATAAGCGGCATCCTCTATCACCTGGTCTACCTGATAACCGCTGCCTTCCTTCGGTGTATTGATCGTATATTTTGATGACAGCTTCAAATCAAAGGTGATATCGCCTCCGTCCGGCAGCTCAATACCCTTTAAGCCTTTTGAAGCGTTGTCATTATAGAGCTGCAGCGTTATCCCCAGCTTCATGGCCCGGCCCGGCAGGGGCTTTACGATATCCGTATTGGCGGCAATATCTTTATATTGCGCCATCCAGGCTTCGTCCCCCTGGAAGTAAAAATCAGCCGCATAAGAAGAATCACCTTTTACCTGAATATTGTATTTCGGCGCGGCCGTTATCTCCACTTCATCTGCGGTAACAGACTTTTTCTCGACAGCCGGCTGGCCGTCAATTTTATGTTCTTCCTTATCACAGGGTCCGTCCCAGGCGCCTCCCTCCATAGCGGCGCTGATAATGGGGGCAAATGTTTCACCGTTTTTCATAGACCGGACAAAAATCGTCAGATTTTCGCCGAAATCACCCGGCACTACCGAATGATTTCCCTCGGAAGGAAGCAGCAGTTTATGGCAGGTCAGCACCTGGCATTCTTTCTGCTCGCCGTTGACGGTTCGCGTCTCCTTAGTTACCACCGGCTGATAACCTTCCGTCTGGTCCATCCACGCCATAGCCGTCTGTTCGAAAACCGCTTCCTGTTCACTCACGGGCAGCACAAACTCCAGTTTGACACGGGCCTGACCGTAGCTTTTGGCAAGATCCCAGGTTTTCATATTGACATTAAAATTATAAGTAACCGTGTCGAAGGTGCGGACCAGATTATCTTCCGCCGTCGTATCGTTGCCCCGGCCTTCTGTTTCATCAAAAGGCGCAGAACCGGTAGCTATGCTGCTAATCTTAATTTCATTTACATAGGCTTCGTCCGGTTTCATAATATCCCATGTCGTTTCCTCCAGCGTACCCGTCCACAGCCATTCATACACAAACAGCGCTTCGGCGTTTGTCACTGCCAGTTTCTGTTCTTCGGTCAGCTTGTCGTAAGCTTTTTTCGCCTCTGCCGCCTGCCGGCTCAGCTTTTCATAATAGGCATCATATCCGTCCTCATCCCCCGCATCCTGAAACGCGGAGAATTTCTCCATAATTTCTTCCGGTGAAGGCAGCGCATCAATCAGCGCGATCACCTCGTCCACCTGCGCCTGTTCTTCCTCGGTCAGACCTTCCTCCGTACTTTCGACTTCTGTGCTTTCTTCTTCCGCACTCTCCGTTTCGGTGCTCTCGGCTTCGGATGTTATCTCACTTTCGCTCTCACTTTCAGAGGAATCCGCCTCTGTCGTTCCGGCCGGAGACTCTGTTTCCGCTGTGGATTGTTCCGCTTCGGAGGTTTCGGTTTCGGATGCTTCCGTCCCGGAACCTTCCGAATTGTTATCATTTATTTCCTCGTCCTCTGCCGGTACCTCACCGGAAAAGCAGTCGCCCGAATGAACATGTTCTTCTTTTCCGCAGCTCAATGTTTCGGTTTCCGTATAACATACGTCCGTATGGCTGTGACCTTCCCCTTCATCCTGACCGCAGACCAGCGCAGGTTCTCCGTAACAGGCGTCCTCATGGGCATGATCCGCGCCTTCTTCCATACCGCAGGTCAGTTCAGGATCCCCATAGCAGTCTCCACCATGACTATGACCTCCGTCTTCTTCCATGCCGCAGGTCAGCTGTTCTTCGTATGTATAGCATGTTTCATCATGCGTATGCTCCTCCTGACCGCAGGCCGGATTTCCTTTTTCTGTCAGCGCAGAGCCATACTGCGTCAGACCGCCTGCCACGGTGCTGATTACCAGCACAGCCAGCAGGACCCATGCCAGGATCGCTTTCCTGTTTTTCCTGTGGCGCTTATTCAGCTCATCCAAATACTCTCTCGCAAGTTTCTGCATTTTTCCACCTTCCTAACGCATCGTTTCAAAACTTCTCCCGGTCTGCCGCCGCACCTGCTTTCCGGTCGTCTGCAGCGTCTTTCCGGACGATTCGGAAGCTCACTTCCAAAACTCTATACCGGTCACGGGCCACACCCTGCACACCGCCCTGCCCACAATCTGATCCTGCTTCACGTACCCTACGGATACGGACCGGCTGTCTATGGATACGGCCCTGTTGTCTCCCAGCACGAACAGCATTCCCTCCGGCACCCGGCAGGGAAATTCCAGTTCACATTCTCCCGGACTTTTCTCTGCCACATATGGTTCTTCGAGCATGCTGCCATTGATATATACGTTGCCTTCCCCGTCGATCTCTATCTCATCTCCCGGACTTCCTATGGCCCGTTTCAGGAGTATCCTTCCGTTATGATAAAATCCTGTGATATCCCCTGTCCTGATCTCCTCTGTCCGGCGCAGAATCACAAGCTGACCGTCCGCCAGCGTGGGATCCATGCTGCTGCCGTCCACTCTGATCAGTGCAAACAGTCTGGTGAACACCAGCACGGTCACGGTCACAGCCGCAGCCAGTGCCACCGCCATATTCCAGAGGGTTCTCCGGAATGCGCATATGGCTTCCTCTCTGGCCAGCTCGGCCCGCAGACTCTCGATAGAGGGAATCACCAGTTCTTCTTTTTTGGCGCTCCTTCTTGCGGCGGTCATCTGCGTACGCTGATCCTGCCGTGGGTGATGGGGATGATCCGTCCGGCGCCGGCCGCCAGCCTGTGGCCTGCCGTCTCCGGCATTGCGCGGGATTTCCATTCTTCCACTTCGTTTTTCAGCATGGCGATCTTTTCGTCTTTCTGGTTCAGGCGCTCATCTTTTACGTCCAGCTTTTTCTTTAACCGCTCATAGCTTTCCATAATCGTGGCCATCTGTTCCTGCAAAGCATCCAGCTGTTCCCTCAGCCTTCCGGATTCCTGTTCAAGACGTTCCGCTTCCTCACATTCCATTAAAAGCATCTGTAAAAGCTCTCTGCGTTTTAATCTGCGTAATTCTTTATCTGCCATGGGATCCTTCCTCCTTTTTCCGCCCTTTGATGTTTCGCTCTCTATTCTGATACGGTTTTTTGCTCTGTTCGATCCAGTACGCCGTCGATCAGCTTCATCAGCTCCAGTGCCGACCGGAAAGGAATCTCCTCCCCTGTCTCCATGCAGGTTACAAGTCCCTGCCAGGTACTGTGCTGCCGGTGCCGTACCCAGATCACGAAAGTTCCCAGATCACCGTGCTGCCGCAATAATTCTTCATCGCTCATTACTTTCGCCATCCTCTCCGCCGTTTCCGATCTGCCGGCTTTTTTCCGTGCCGCCTTCTCAAAGCTTGGCTCCCTCGTTCCCCGGTGGGGAAATCCCAGCATGTCAAACAGTGCTTCCGCTTTTCTCAAAACGTCTTCAAATCCGAAGAAGGGGAGTCCCTCTCTTTCATATCCGTGGAATAGTGTTCCTTCTATATTTCCTTTTGTTCTTCTATCCACACACAGGACAATTCCGTTGGGTGAACCGATATAAACCTTTGCCGTACCCACCCTGTTCCACCACCTTCGAATGCTTTTTTATGTTCCGGCACTTCTTTTTCACTTTTATAGCACTATTGTAACAATCCGAGAATCAACGGATAAATCAATAAAACAGGGTTTTGTGCGTCGTATCAGAATTTTTTTGACGATTCGCATGTTCAAAGGAGGGGAGGAAGAAATAACGTGAATTCCATTGAAAGATCTTAGCATTCGGGCACCTTGATAATTTAATAGACTTCATACCCTGACTATGATATCCTACCTGCAGAAAGGAAGAATAATTGTGATGACCAATGATACATTCCTGCATTCCATCTCCGCTATGATGGATGAAAAGTTTACGGCATTCGACAAACAGATGGATCAGAAATTTGATGTATTCTGTGGTGAATTTGACCGGAAGTTTGGTGCGTTCCGCGATGAAGTTGACAGAAGGGATATCCATAATCTGAGCGATTCCATAGAAACAATCGTTGAAGTACTGCGGGTCCACGACCTGATACCGCAATCATAACCGAATTACACAGTGATATCATAAACGAAAGTGTGACGTCTGTTAAATCATCAAAGGCTTTGCGCTTTTTAATTTGCAGGAAGCGGCGGCCTGCCTGCGGCAGTACGGAAAAGGGACCGTGTAAAACCCACGGTCCGCACCCTCTATGCATCACAGATTACGCTGTTCACAAAATACTCCACACCGCTTCTCTGTCTCCCTTTGACGAAATTCTGATCGATCCGCTTCTGTACGATCTCACAGTCTTCCCTGGTGATATTGACCAGAAGAATCAGATACTGGCCGTTTCCGTAACGGTTGACGGCGTCTCCGTGGCGGACAGAACAGCGGATGGCGTCGCCCAGCCGGTTGGACAGCTCTTCCAGACGGCTTTCATCGGTGATCGGATTTCCTTTGCCGTCTACCAGCGTACATAACATCAGATATATAGACTGTCCGCCACGTTCCATAATCCGGTTCAGCATCTGGTAAATTCCCTGAAAAACAGGATAGGTACACAGATACCCACCGCCGCTCTCCGGTTCCTCGGACAGATTATCCTGTATCGTGTCAAGCACCTCATAGGCATGCACCATGCGGCTGCCCAGCTTTTCCATCGTCTCCATCAGCTTCGAAGACGGGCGGATCCCCCGCTTTCTCAGATACAGATCGGAAGTGGCCGCATAAAAACTTCTGGCTTCTTCGTATCGGCCCATGGAGACCATCGCCTCCATGGTGAGTACCTCCCAGTCGGAAAACGGACTGATGGCAGAGGCATATCTTCCGATTTCCTCCAGTTGCAGATAATTCTGCTGCCTGCGCATAATATCCGCCGCCCGTTCCACACACTCGCAGAAACGGATGCGGTACCTTCTGGCCTCGGCCGCCGCCCACAGTACGCTGGCATAAGTAGATAAAAACTCCCCTTTATACAGATGACAGGCTTCCGAATAAAGCACCAGCCGTTCATCCTCGTCCCCGCTCCCGGCGGCCATTTCATAGAGCCGGTCAAATTCGGCCGCGTCCTCTGTCACCGGAATGTCTTCACTGTTCCAGTAAAAAACGCCTTTTTTCAATATAATATATTTCACATCGGGAAGCCCCATTTTTTTCAGTTTCTTTTTTGCATTGTAAACCACACTCTGCAGCAGATGGTGTCTGTCTTCCACATCCCTGTCTCCGAACAGCACCTCCTCTAACTGGTCTCTGCTGACACCGTTCTCTCCGTGATGGAGCAGCATCTGCACCAGACTGGTGAAGTGGGTTTCCTTCAACTTTTCGTCTGTCAGCGGCCTGCCCTGCCACACCATGGAAAAGCTCCCGAACATACTGACCTGCAGCGTCTGCTTCCTGAGCGGCTCGCTGACCTGACCGTAAGTATTACCGTTCGCATTCATAGCCGGATCTCTCCTATCTCCCCGTCCTGTCTTTATGCATTCCAGCCGATGGTCAACTGTTCCTGGTCCATCATGTTTTCATAAGCCTGCCGGATCAGCACATTGATATTGGCCTGAATCCCATCCTGAGTGCTCTGATACATTTTCCACAGACATCTGGGATTTGCCTTTTCCGGATCCACCCTTGCCTCCTGACTGACCGCATTGACATAGTGATGAATCGTGGTCCGGGACAATGGCCTGCCGTCCCTGGACAGAAACACAGACCCGCTTATGATTCTTTCTCTGCGTATATATTCCAGCAGTTCTGTTTTCAGGGCTTTTGGAAGCACCATAATCCGCAGACGCAGACCATTGTGACTGTCCAGCTTCACCATTCCCTGGGCAACTGCCTCTACGGTCACCTGGGAAAGCTCCTGCACACGCACGCCCGCGCCTCCCATCGTTTTTATCAAAAGATAGGTCTTTTCCTTTCCCATATGTTTTGCCGCCGACAGCAGCCTCAGATATTCTGACCTGGTCAGTTCCGGCTGCACATCGCCGGTCACGCGGATAAACTCTTCCACCTGCCAGTCTCTGTGTCCCAGATAGCGCAGAAATGTGTTCAGTACCGACATCTGGGCATTTACCGTCCTATGGCAGAAGCCTTTTTCCTCCAGAAGCCACTTTCGTCTTTCCATGCCTGTCTTCCGGTCCACAACCTTATCTTTCGGCAGCCACTGGTAAATGGAAGTCAAAATGCGGCGGTAATTATCCAGAGAGCTTTGCCCCCGGTTTTTCTTCCGCATCGATTCAATAAAATCCTCTATCAGCTCTTCGGTTATCACCTCGCCGTCAGCCTCCCCGCGTTTTACATTCCTTTCATTCGTTTCATTCACATCGGACTCCCTCCCATATTGCAAAAATCGAATTGCTGTCCTGTCCGGATTGCACGGCAAAATCCGTATATCATCATTTTCTCTGTCGGGAATATACTACCGAAAAAGAGTTCGGCCTGAATATTACGGATCCATACGGCTTATTGTTCCGTAAATAATTCTCCCGAACGCATTTTTATCCTGCAACAGAAACTTTTTGCAATAAAAAAGGCATAAAAATCAACGCTGTAAAAGATTCTTTTACAACTTTCATTTTCATGCCTTTTCACAGCGCTGACTGTTTCCCGTAACCAATAACTATTTTTTCAACTGGCCTATTTTATCGAAATATCTTGAATCAGCGGAATGTCTGTGTTATAATTTTACCAAATGATGGAGAAATTTTGTGTTTTTTTCGCCTGTTTTGTGACAGATTACGGATTTTGTCTACCGTCAGCTCACCAGCCCCAGACAGTCCAACTGGCGTACATGTTCGGCTCCTGTGGAAAGCAGATAAATCCGGGTGGTGTCGATGCTGCTGTGTCCCAGCACATCGGCCAGTCTCACGATATCCCCATGAGCCTGATAAAACGTTTTTGCGAACAGATGGCGCAGGTTGTGGGGAAATACCTTGGAAGATTCCACACCGGCATCGGCGCACAGTTTTTTCATTTCCGCCCAAATCTGTCGCCTGGACAGATTTTTTCCGTTTCTGGTCATAAAAATCCCGCCGGAAGATATGTTCTGCTCGCCGGCATATTCCAGCAGCTTCCGGATCAACTGGCCGGGCATCAGAATCACCCTAACCTTTCCTTTCAGCACAATTTCCGCTTTCCCCGCCCTGACGGCATCCACCGTGATATATTCCAGCTCCGACACCCTGATTCCGGTTCCGCAGATCGTCTCGATCACCAGGCCCAGACGCCGGTTGTTCAGCCGGTATGCCGCATTCACCAGCCGTTCATATTCCTCTATATCCAGATCCTTTGACGCGTCACGGAACATCTGCCGCTGGATTTTCAGAAATTTTACCCGACAGTCCTGCCAGCCCATAAATGAAAAAAAGCCGTTGACAGCCGAGAGCATGGCGTTCACTGTTCTGGGGACATAGCCGCACATCTGCAATTCTTCTTTCCACTGCGCCGCCAGTTCCTTTGTAGCCTCCCTGCCGGACAGCCATTTTGCGAAGATTTCCACCTCCCGCACATACTTTTTCACGGTTGACGCCGCTTTTTCTTCTTGAAAAAGGTATTCTCCGTATCTGTCGATGTTCTCATCCGTAATCTGTCTGCTCATTTCATATACCTCCATTATAGTTACGCAACTCCCCGGCAAAACCGGATTTTTTTAGGGCTGCCTGTTTCCAGACAGCCCCCTTTTGCCAAATCTTTTTCCTTTTTATACGTTCTCACTGATCTGCCTGTCCGCCGCCAAACAGAATCAGCTCGTGGATCGACCAGTTCGCCATCAGGTCTTCCGGTATTTCTCCCAGCGTCAGACGGATATATCTGCACCGCACCGGATCGAAATGAAAGTCAATCTGGTCCCCGCTGACTGCTTCCTGCTCTGTCCAGTTCTCTCCGTCCCCGGACGTCTCAATCCGCAGCGCCTGAGGAAAATCGCCGATGCTGTCTGACAGCTCCATGCGGAGGCCGTCCACCACACAGTCCTCTGTCAGCTCCGCCATAACCCACACCCCCTCTTTCTGCGCCGATCCGCTGGTCCAGCGGGTACTCAGATCATGGTCGGTCATGTTATTCACCTGGTCGCCGTTCACCGACGCCGACAGCTTCCGGATCCTGCTGCCGCAGTGAAAGGAACCGGCGGCATCTTCCGCCTGATAAAAGCCGAAACGGAACACGCCGTTTTCCTTGCTGCCCTTCTCGTATCCAAATCTGATCTGCCGGATCTTTGTCCGAGGAAAACCGGCCCACAGGCTGTCCCCCCAGCACTCATACTGCATGCCCGCATACAGCTCCTGCCAGTTTTGTCCGTCTTCCGAAATCTCCAGCTTTATATTCCGAAAATAATCGGGATCGGAGACATCCACGGAAAAACCGCCGCTTTCCAGCGTTTCCGGCAGAATACCGGTGAGAAAGATTTTTCCGTCTTCCTCCGTTCTCTGCCACCGGATCTGATCCAACTGCGCCGACAGACCTTTTTCTGTCTCCCGGACCGTGGCGCTGCCCGCCGGTATCTGGCCGGCGGCGTTTGCCCGGCTGATCATATTCGGCTTAATCCCTTCCAGGCCCCCGATCACTGACCGGGCCAGGGCCATTCCCCCTCTCTCGGAAGGATGCACCACATCTCTGATATACTGAGAACGATTCCACTGATTGATGCCGGTGGTCCCGTACACGTCGATAAACGGAATACTCAGCGTCCGGGCCACTTCCTCCATGGCGTCCCGGTAATCCTCTGTGGTCAGTCCCAGCCCGTTGACCGCAAACGCTTCTTCATCTCTGTTGGCCGGCAGGGAGGATTCCTCCCCGGAATCCACGCCCCGTCCGCTTAAAGGGGAAGCCAGAACCACCACCGCTCCGGGCGCTTTTTTCTGAAGCTTTACCACCGTGGCCGCCACGGCCCCTTTAAAAGTCGTCTCGTCAAACGGATATGTGAGATCTCCCAGCGGAACATCGGAACCCATATCGTTGGTGCCGCCCATAACCAGAATCAGATCCACATCCTCCGGCACGGAAACGTTGATTCTGTCGCTGCTGCACAGATAACCTTCATGCTCTGTCGTCCCTTCCGGCGCTTCTGTCACGCCGTCAAAACCAAACCGGCTGTGATAGCTCCCGTCTTCATTCGCATACCAGGTCTGATCACTGACCGCAAAGGTACAGCTTCCGATTCCCCGGTTATAGTGCTTTGCCAGACCGAAATATTCCGTGACATAGGACTGCCAGGCTGCCTCCTGGGTAATGCTGTCTCCATAGCTGCACCAGGTTTTTCCGGCCCAGCAAAGCCGGGAAGCCTCTCCCTGCGTCAGCCGGACATTGAGCGCGTATTCCTGCGCGCCGTCTTCTTTTGCGGGTTCTTCGCCGCTGCGGGACGCTGTCAGCACAAACCAGAGGCAGGCAGCATTCGCCAGCAGCAAAGCGGCCAGAAGAATATGCCAGATCCATCCGCTTTTTCGTAACCCGGCGCCCGGCCCCGTGCCGAAACCAGGATTCGTTTCATCACCGTATCCGCTGCCGGAACCATTGTTACGCATCTTCTTGGTTTTATCCAATCCGCCCATCGTTATTTCACCCCTTTTTCCCAATAGCCCCTTTTAGCCGGTCCCGCAGATCTCTTGCGAAAAATGCTTCTGTCATATGTTTCACCGAAGGCCTGACTTCTTTATAAAACAGCGGCGCGAAAAACGTCACCACCACCTGGGTCGCCAGCGTGGCGACAGACGCGCCCATGGCGCCCAGTCTGGGAATCAGCAGATAATTCAGCAGAAAATTTGTGACCACGCCCCAGATCGGAAAGATTTCCGAATACCGCTGCAGATTTTCACAGACCATCCATGTATTTCTGGCCACGGCCAGATGGGAAAACAGCGTGCTCCAGATCAGAATACACAGGCAGGCCGCCGAGCCGGCATAGGCCGGGCCGCACAGCAGCCAGATCAGCGGTTTGGAAAACAGCATCATGCCCGCGCCCACTGAGATTCCCAGCCAGATCATTATGGAATACAGCGTCCGTACCCGCTCCAGATAATTGGTCTTTGTGGTATAGCCCTCCACAATGGCCGGGCGGTAGGAATTCATAATGGCATTCGGCACAAACACCCACATCATGGCCACGCCGTAAGCGCCGTTATAGATACCCACGTCATAGTCTCCCAGCATATTGCCCAGCATCAGCTTGTCCATCTCGGAATACAGCACCGTAATCATGGAAGCCAGGATAAAATGGCAGCTCTGGGACAGCAGCCGCTTTACCCAGCAAAAATCAAAAGAAAGGGTCTGCCCTCCGGCCTTTTTATACATGTACAGCAAAATCAGCGCCGCCAGCAAAGCGTCCAGCGTAGTGGCGAAAGCGAAATACTCCACCGGTCCGCCTACAGCCAGCCCGCAGATCCGCCAGCCCGCCACGGCAAAATACGTGATGCCCTTGGCGATGGCCACCTGTTTAGAATTTAATTTGGACTGAAACCAGAAGTCGATCAGCTCCGCCGATTTAAAAGCCAGGGACACGGACTGCAGAAGAGTCACCGTCATATACACCGCCTGAAAATCCCTGCTCACCGCCACAATGCCCTGGATGGCCGCGATACAGGCGATGCTGGAAATCATCCGCATCACCAGGCTGGTGCCGATGATCTTCCCTTCCGCCTCCGGATTGCTGACCAGCTCTTTGATCACGATATATTCAAGGCCCAGCGTGGCAAAGGCCGTACACATATTTACATAAGAAGCGCAGTAGGTAATCAGCCCATTGTTATCCGGCCCGAGATACCGGTTTACCATGGCGTTTACCACCAGGGAAATACACATCTGCAAAACCCGCTCGGCGATCATCCACATGGAATTGCTGACGATTCGGTTTTCTATTTTAAACTTTTTCATAAAAGACCTTTGTATGTGAAACTTGTTACCAGTAGCATCCGCCCTCGATCTTTTTGGCCGATTCCGGCATTTCCGAAGGCAGCGGCCGGCGCCAGCCCCGGGCCATCAGCGGACGGTATTCTTCTTTGGCCTCCCACCGCTTTCCGGTAATGCCAAACAGAAGCTGCGCCGCACCGCCCATATGAACCGCCTGTTTCCCTGCCTGTTTCAGTCTGGCGGCCAGCGGAAACCCGTAAGCGCCGCAGCCGATCACCGCCAGATCAAACTCCTGCTCCATGGCCTTTTCATACATATAGTCAAGGGCCGCAAACCAGGTATCAAACCGGTCGTCCTTCTGTCCGCCGATGGTCTGCACCGCTTTCAGCGTTTTCAGGGTAAATTCCGGCAGCCATTTCATATGCTGCTGGAATTCCTCCTTACGCCCATACTGCAGCCGGACGGATTCCTCAAAAGGATGAATCACCAGCACCTGTTTCCCCTCCCAGCTTAACGTCCAGGGCTGTTCGGCAAAAAAGGGCTCCAGCCCCGACAGATAGCACCGCTTCGCCTGGGGAACATGACGGTGAAGCACATAATTCTCCATGGGCAGCGTTCCCCATATGGCAAGCAGATCCACCTGGCGGCAGCTTTCCTCCATCAGATCGCCGAACGCCATCACCTGCTCCTGCTGCCTGGGAAAGAATCCGGCATTGATGCACATGGAATCCATACAGGATTCGGGCACCGACCGGCGCAGCCCCATCCGCACCTCCCGTGTGCGCAAAAAGGTCCGCATCTCGCCGCTGCCGAAACGTCCCGCCATAAAAGGTTTCCCGGAACGGACCCTCTCTCCCAGCCACAGATTGGCATGGGGATCGTCCAGGCAGAGCCGGTTGTCGTAGCGGATATTCCGTTTTATTTTTAATACGTGACGGACGCCCTCCGTAAAAAAATATCCGCCGTATTCCAGTTGGTTCAGCATGATTATCCCTCTGTTTTTTGCATATCCGGCCGCCGTAAATCCACAGTCCGGTTCTGCACGCGGCCCTGGGGGCAGCGCCGCAGAAACCTACCGGGTAAAAATCCTCGCGATATTCTTCACCGTTCCCGGCAGCCGTTTCAGTTTGGCCTTTTTTTCCTCTTTTCCGGAATACCAGAATGCTTTCGCGCCGCCCTCGATTCCCCGCCAGGCTTTTACCACCGGATGTCCTTCGCTTAAAATCCGGCAGAAACGTTTCGTGTAGGTAACGTCCGCAATCACATATTTCGGATGACGCAGCGGAAACTGATATTCATACATTTTCTTATAATATACCTGCCGGATCCCCTTTGGCAGCACCTCCATGGAACCCGCCCCGTGGGTGCCGTTGGCCCCGACGCCGATATTGCAGGTCAGATTCCTTGAAGGAACAATATCCAGCATATGATTGGTGGTCTTCGTGTTCCAGATTATCGTTTCAAAATATGCTTTGCCCGTACTCTTATGCCACCTGCAGGTCTTCACCTTCTCGTCAAAGGCTTCCACCTGCCGTCCCAGCTGTTCCATGACATGGGGATCTTCCATAAAGGAGTATTCGGTGTCAAACAGGTCGATACACCGCTTCCAGGTCGCCCAGCCCCAGATGGCAGAGCGGGGAGAAAAGAAATAATCCGCCGTCTCATCCTGATAAACCCCCAGATGATTCATCCCGGCGATGGTAAAAATCCGGCTGTCATGCTCGTACCGGTCCAAAAGCTCCTTGGCAAAGGGAAAAAAGCTTGGAGAAGCCACAATGTCGTCCTCCAGAATCATTCCTTTCTCCACATGGGAAAACATCCACACGATGGCATTGTACATGGAAGGGTCGCAGCCAACATTGGTTTCCTGGTAGTTCCGGTACACCTGACAGTCCCAGTCAATATTCCGTTCCGCAATCTCCCGGCACATACGGATTTTTTCCGCATCCTCCGGGCGTCCTTCCCGGGGGCCGTCCTGATAAAGAAACAGTTTGCTGGGCCTGGCTTTCTTTACCTGGGCAAACACTTTGGAAAAGGTGTCGGGACGCACAAAAAACACACATAACACCGCCAGGTCAATTTTCCATGGCTTCAATGTTTTTTTCTTTGCGGCCCCGGTCCGGTCCTTCCGGCCCGTTGATTGTTCCGTCTGATTCATGGTTTCCTCTTTCTGATGCGCGGACCGCGCGATCCGCACAAACCGGATTTCTGTCCGCAAATGGTATGATGGTCACTTCCGAACGGTATCTTCCGCCGGCGGCCTGTCAGCCGGTCCCTTCGCCAGTTCTTCATAAAGCTCCAGCACCTGCCGGGTGTTCTTCTCCCGGTCGTGGGTCCGCATCGCTTTCTCCCTGGCCCGGACTCCCATTTCTTTCGCCAGGACGGGATCCGCGAAAATGCGGCAGACGTCATAGGCCAGCATATAAGGCGCGCTGACCGGATAGATCAGTCCTTCCCGCTCATGGGTCAGCATCGTCTTCACCCCGCCCACATCGGCACTGACCACCGGCATTCCAAGAGCCATGGCCTCTCCCACCGAGTTCGGCGAATTTTCGACAGACGAGGGACAGACAAAGACATGAGACGCCCGGTAGCGCCGGCACATCTGTTCTTCGTCCAGAAATCCGGTAAACTCCACGGACCGGCGCAGTTCGTACCGGTCCAGCAGACGGCAGATATACCGCCCGTAAGCGGACTGGCGCAGCCTGTCCTTTAAACCGTGATCTCTGGAGATATCCTCCCCGGCCACATACAGGCGAACCTTCGGATACCGTCTGCGGATCAGCGGCATCGCCTCCAGCATATAGTGAAGCCCTTTGATGGGATAGCTGCCCTGACTTAAAAAGATGCTGTATTTCTCACAGGATTCATAAGACCAGCGGTTTTCTTCCCGATAAAAGGCGCGGCGTAGTGTTTCCTCATTTACATGATAAACGGCTTTCGGATTGATCTGGCCGGTACAGGCTCTGTCCCAGTCTGTCCGGCCCAGAATATGGCCGCAGGACCGGATAGCTTTTTTCTCCAGAACCCCCCGCTTTACAAAACTCTTTTGCTGCTTTTCCAGGTTTGTCCTTCTGAGCAGATCCCGGAACGTATACTGCCGCCGCACCTTATAGGGCAGATCCGCCATAAAATGGAGGGCGTAAACCGATACCAGCCCCTGAATATGAATCATTGTGCGTTCCGGCTTTCCGAAAGCTCTCGCCGCTGCCAGGGAATGGGGATATTCCGTACCGAAAATATGCAGCAGATCCGGCTTCGTTTCCTCCATAATCTGCCGGAACTGCCGCTCCTGAACCGGATCGTAGCAATCCAGCTTTTTCAGATCGGCAGAAAAGCCGTAATAGGTGATTGCCGGCGGACTGCCGGCCTCACGGGCAGCGGCATCCGCCTCACCGCTCCATAGCTTTGCCTGCCCTTTCACCGGCTCCGGCACGCCATAGAGGGGAAAACAGACCGTCAGACGTACCTGACGGCAGCGGCCCATATCCTCGGCCAGTCCCTCCAGCCAGCCTCCGATAGGCGTCCCCGGCCTCTGCATCGCCTTTGCGATCTGGGGCAGAATCACATTGCAAACCCACAGTACATTTATCTGGTCAGACATCGTTCTTTTTCCTCTTATAAACAAGTTTTTTTATAAACAAGTTCCTTTACGTTTCAGAATCCCGCGGCTGACTGCTTTGTTTCGCCTTAATCTTCACCGCCGGATTTCCCGCCCAGACTTCCCCGGCGGGAACATCCTTTGTCACCACGCTTCCCGCGCCGATCACGGCGCCTTCTCCGATGGTGACTCCCTTTAAGATCATGGAGTGCGCGCCCACAAAGGCCCTGTCCCGAATCACCACCGCCCCTTTTCTGGCGGCTCTGCGGTCGTCCAGCTCTCTTCGCCCATCTGACAGTTTATGAAAATCCGTATCATAGATCTTTACGCTTCCTCCGATCACCACGTCATTTCCCAGCGTCACGCTGCTGTGACAGACAATTGTGCTGTTGGAAATTCCCACCCGGTCCCCGATGGTCAGCACGGCTCCGGGCACAATGGAAAACACGGTGCGGCAGTCTCCCCCGATGGGATTGGAGGAAGCCGACGAATTGATCGTCACGCCTTTTCCCAGCACGATACGCCCGTGACCGTATATGTTCAGACGCCCGTGAATCACCGGCATCTGCTTACAGGAGACACGGCGGTACTTTAAGGTCATTTGATTAAAGATACGATTCCACAAATCCGGAATCAACGCAGCCAGTTTTTTTAATCTGTTCATATGCACCTTCCAAAATTTCAATTAACGGAAACATCATTTCTCAAACAGTGCCCTGATTCTCCGCCCGGTTTCCTCATCAATTTCTTCGCCGCATTCCTGCTCAAAGGCGGCATCCCGTTCTGTCAGAATATGCTGTTTCATCTGACCGGTATAACAGATGCAGTTCATCCGCCCCAGATACCTGGCCCACATGGAGAAGGAGGAACCTGAGGCAATCAGCAGCGGCACCCGGGACAGCGCCATAATATCGGCGATGCTGGTTCCGAAGGTAAGCCGCTGGGTACGGGGCAGGGAAAGAACCGGTTTCAGTTCTTCCTCCGTGCCGTCGGAAAAAATCCAGACGCGGATCTCCCTTCCCGCCAACTTTCTGATCTGGCAGATCATATCCCTGTACCACCATACCGGCAGAGCGCTGTCATGACGCCCCGCCCGGACTTCGGCCTCCGATACACGGGCAAAATCCCCCAGACGGATATGAACGCCGACGGAATCCCGGAAGTCAAAGGCCAGCGCATCCCGGTTCCCCGGCTTTAAATTCTGTTTCAGATTTTCATAAACATATGCGCTGTCGTAAAGGATATCATCAAAGCAGCCCTCCAGCCCTTCAAATTCCACAATCCTGTCATCCAGTTTTTCCACAAGTCTCTTTTTTGATTCCGGCAGACGCTTTTTCACCGCCAAAAGCCACAGCCGGTAAAGCCCGCCGACAGCGCCGCAACGGTTATCGAACAGATCGTTGTAAAACCGTTTATCCATCTCCCGGCGCAGAATCGGCCCCAGCTTCACGCTGGGCCAGGTCGGCCAGATCAGCCGGCAGCCAAAGTCTCTGGCAAATACCAGCGCTCTGGCATAGGTAAACAGAAGATTGCCAAGCCCCGCTCCGCCCAAACGGACAGCCAAAAGGTCCTTTTCCGATAATTTCGGATACACGTAATTCATAAACAGCCTCTTTTCTTTCGCGCCCCTACGGCCAAAGCGCTTTTTCCCGCAGAATCGCCAGTTTCTCAAAAAATGTCCCGTAGTACCAGTCTCCTCCGCCCATCAGCACAGGCGCGATCATAAAGAACAGCAAAATGCCCAGAAGAACCACATAATACAGTGTTTTCAGCCTCCGGCTCTCCTCACAGTCGACGGCCGCAGGCACAATCAGCGCATACATACAAATAAAATACATATTCAGCCTGCTCCACATGGGCAGCCAGAAATAAACGCTGTACAGGGAAAAAATCAGAATGGCAAAATTAATATAGACGATATTGCCTTTATTCTTCTCCACCATTTTCTTCCTGTAGTAAAGGCACAGCAGCAGATACAGACCGCACAGCACGACCTGGGTCGGGGAAAAATCCACGTGAAAGGTGGCGGCGTCATTGGCCACATGGGGATAAAACCGGCCGATCAACTGATTGGCAATGATATCCCGTCCCCGCTCCGACAGACTGGCCGCCGCCGACAGCAGATAAAACAGCCAGTACGCAATCGGCTTATAGGAAAACTGCATCAGAAAAATCACCGGCGCCATCATCAGCGCCGTTTTATGGAAAAAGCTTCCGGCGAACACCAGCGCCAGGCTGCGGACCATTTTTCTGTCCGCCGCACAGCCAAGAGCCAGAAAGACAAAGGCCGCCGCCATGCCCTGGCGGATCAGGTTGAAGGAATTGTAGTAAAGGGTGGTGAAAAAAATATACAGACTGAACGGGGCAAACCGGGAATATTTCCGCAGGGAAGCCACCCCCAGCCAGCAGATCACCAGATTGGCGGCAAAAATCACGGCCTGGGGCTCTTTGGTAAACAGGGAGATAATCCGGTTCATCCACACATAGCCCCGCTCCGTGCCCGCATAGGTTTCCACATACCAGTCTGCCGCAATATTTTCAAAAATCTCACAGTAGCCGGCAAAATCAGTGCCTACCATATAGCGCAGGCCGCCGAACAATGTGAGCGTGACAAAGATCAGCGCCCAGAAAATATTGGTCAGAGGCAGCGTATATGTCTTCTCTCCCCGCACAAACCAGGCGTTCCATCCGTTGATTTTTCCGATTTCCACAAAACAGCCCAGCACCATCACGATGCCCAGCACTGCCAAATATACAGTCATAGACAGATCCTCGATTATCTCCTGTGAAGCTTGCCTGTGAACAGCCGTCCAAGCATCCCCAGCTTTCCGGCAAACCGTCCTGCCTGATGGGCAAGATGGGAAGGCAGGCACGCCGGCGGCGTAGACAGCAACACAAAAGAAATCCGGTAAAAAGGATTATAATTGGAACGTTTGCTGAACATCTTTTTTAAGGTCAGCTTTGCATATTCGCTTTCCCCGGTGGCCTTCTCGTCAAAGGTATAGGTCAGCTCCGGAAATGACCGCAGCCTGATCCCCTTCCGGTAAGCCCGGATCGTAAATTCAAAATCCGACATATAGTGAGGCAGCAGCACCGGATGCATGCCCCCGGTTTTCATCCAGTCTCCCACGGTCAGAAACAGACTTCGGGTGGAAGCCGCATTGCTCTCCCTGCCCGGCGGCAGCAGAGAACCGGTGCCGTCTTTAAAATCATGGTAAAAAATACCGTCCAACTGCCGTCCGCTCCCGGCGCCGTAACCGCTACCCGCCACCATGGTTCCCGGATGCGCCCGCAGAAGGCGGACGCCCGTCTCAATATAATCATCGCCGTAATCCACGTCGTCATTGTTAATCAGTACCGGCGTGTCCGGGTCTTTTACATGTTTTTTCAGCCACAGATACGCTTTCTGCAGACCGCCCGCCCACCACAGGTTTCCGTCTCCGTGCAGAATCACGGAACGGGGAAATTCTTCTTTCACCATCTCTGCCGTACCGTCGGTACAGCCGTCGTCCACAAGCACCAGAAACAGATTCTTACAGGTCTGGCGTTTCAGGACGGAGAGGTATTTTTTGGTAATCTCATAACGGTTGTGTACGGAGGTTACAATATAGATCCGGGTCCCGCTTTCGGAAACGCCGTCTCCGGGATGTTCCGCATCCGCAAACGCATCCGGCTTCCCGTCCAGGTATCTGTCGATTGCCCGGATATGTCCTGCGGCAATCTTGCGCATGGTCTTTCCCTTTACGGATGCCAGCGCGTTCCGGCCTATGGCTTCCGTCTTTTTCGGATTCAAGAGAAGACGGTTTATGGCCATGGCCAGCCGCCTGGGATTTTCCGCAGGAATGACATAGCCGTTCTTTCCCTGCCGGATCAGCTCCATGCCGGCGATACACCGGTCAGTCGTGATCACCGGAAGGCCGCCTGCCATGGCTTCATTGACCACCAGCCCCCAGATGTCCTCTCTGGTGGGCAGCACAAACAGATCTGCCTGACGGTACATCCTGGTCAGCCGTTCCTTATCCATAAAATCCAAAATCGTCACATGGTTCAGCCGGTGTTCCCGGATGTAATCCAGATATGCCTCCTTCTCGCCGCCGCCGCCGATTATCAGCAGATTGGCTTCCGTCTCCACCTGTTCCCAGGCCCGCAGCAGAATATCAAAGCCTTTCCGGGGAATAAACTGACCTACAGTCATTACCGTCAGTCTGTCCTCAATGCCAAGCTCCGCCCGCAGCGCTGTCTTTTCTACACGGGTAAGAGGCCGTTCCGGATAATCTTCTTCCGACAGAGATGTAAAATGATGATAAACAATCCGTTCCTTTTTCGCCCCGTAGTGCAGGAAATAAGTTCCGGCATAGGAACCGCTGGCAAAACAGAGGGCCGCACGGGAAACAAACAGCTTTTTGACCGCTTTTTTCAGCGGCCGGTCATTGATAAAGGCTCCGTCACAGTTGACGGCATAGGGAACGCCCGCCGCCATGCAGCGCAGCATCAGAAGATTTGCCCGCCTGCTGAAATAATCATAGGCCAGCACCATATCATAGGTTCCGATTTTTTTCAGACATTGTCCGTAAGCCTTTTGATTCTCTGGCGTATTCAGCACCCGGAACATATCGCTTTCCACAAACCAGCCGGCGTTCCGGTCCTGGTTCTGCACCACCTCAAAAAACAGGTCGATGTCATAATGCTTTGCCAGTTCCCGGAACACCGCCACCCGGTAAGGCGCCGGAAAAATGGACAGGATCAGAAGTCTTTTTTTTTGCGCCTCATCTTTTTTGCTGCCGCCGCTTCCGCCCTCTGCCAGCGCCTTATTTAAAAACGCGCCCACATCCTTTGTCAGCGGCGCAAATTTGCTGATCTTCTCGTCCGGCCAGTTCCACCACTGGGTTTTCGACAGCCGCCGGATCGTTTCCTCATCGAACCGCTTCCGGACCAGCCTGGCCGGATTTCCGGCCCAGATTTCGTAAGGACCTACATCCTTTGTGACAATCGCCCCCATGCCGATCACTGCGCCGTCGCCGATGGTGACGCCGGCCCGGATCATGGCGTTGGTGGCAATCCACACGTCGTTGCCGATGGTTGTCTGCTGAAAGATGTCGTACTCATGGCGGGCAAAATTTTTTTTCAGAATATTTTCCCATTTATGAAACACCGACGAGGTGGAAACCCAGTTTAAGGGGTGTCCGGTGCCGCCGATGTTGCAGTTTCCCGCTATGGAACAGAAATTGCCGATGGTCGTATTCGTGATAAACGTGGTCCGTCCCACATAGGAATACCGCCCCAGCCTGCTTCTGTAAAACCGTGCCCCGGCACAGATAGCCGCCGTGTCGTCCACTTCACTGTCAGACAGCAGCGCCAGAATCGATACCTTGCTGAAAAAACGTTTCGGCAGTCTTATAATATTCTGCAGTAATACAAGTAATCTGCGCATTCCTTCCTCTTTCCGACGCCTCCGCCGCGCCATTTCCTGTCTTGCCGTTTCGGCTTTCCCTTTCGGACTGCGGACAAAGCAGCTTTTCCCTTTCGCGGCCCTGCCATCAGCTTCCGGCTTCCAGCGCCCCCGATTTCTTCACGGCGGCGTGCAGCTTTTCATGCTCGTAGATCTTCGCGTCCACCAGAAAACGGTACCAGTAGCCCTGCAGAAAATGAAAGGCCAGACCTTCCGGCCCGTCTAAAAATCCCAGCCGGAAAATATACCGGTAGAGAAAATACCAGTGCGCCCTGCGCATCAGCGGCGTCCGGTAATAGATCATGTATTTCAGCCACCGCTTCCGCTCCGCCTGTCCGCCCAAAAGCCTTGGCTTCATGGTCGTCCCCTGTTTGAAAGACTGCTGCTGTTCAAGATGTTCTTCCAGTTCCTTATTGGAATACCAGTTATGCTTATTGGTCCACCATTCCAGATCCTTGGTGTTATTGTCAATAAAATCTTTGGAAAACCGGACGCTCTCCCCTTCTGTCAGCAGAAAGTGCTCATCCATCAGCGCCTGCTCGCAGTATGCCTTTCCGCGGCGGAAAATCCGCAGCAGATAGGTGGGGTAGATGCCCCCGTGTTTAATCCAGCGCCCCAGAAAATAAACCCGGCGGCGCAGCATCACTCCGTTCACCCGGCCCGGCAGTCCGGGCAGCTTCCGGCGAATCTCCTCCGCCAGCTCCTTCGTCAGTTCTTCGTCGGCGTCCACCCGCATCACCCATTCGGTAGAGATATCCGTGTGCTCCAGTCCCCAGTTTAGCTGGGAGGCATGGTCCTCAAACGGATGGGTATATACGTCGGCTCCCAGCTTTTTTGCCAGCGCTGCCGTTCGGTCCGTGCTGAAACTGTCCACCACCACAATCCGTTTTGCGATTCCCCGCAGGGAACGGATACATTTTCTGATATTGCTTTCCTCGTTTTTGGTAATGATTAATATGGTCAGATCCGCCATTTTTCACACCTTCCTGATTACTCTGGCCGGATTCCCCGCAATCACGCAGCCGGGCTCAAAGGTTCCGCTCACCACACTTCCGGCGCCCACCACACAGTTGTCGCCGATCCGGGTTCCTTTTAAGAGAATGGAGTTGCAGCCCACAAACACATTTTTTCCGATGACCACCGGCTTTGTAACCAGATTATCATAGATCTCCCCGCGCCGCTCTTTGGGGTCCAGGGAGTGAAAGTCATTGTCAAAAATTTTACAGTTGGCGCCGATCACGCTGTAATCGCCGATCTCGATCCGCTCTCTGGCATAGATCGTGGTTCCGGAGATGCCCACATGATCGCCGATTCTGATCTTTCCTTTTCCTCTGGCGATGATAATGGTCCGCTGATACAGACCGATCAGATTGGAGATAAAATTGCTGTTAATCCCACAGTCCCGGCCGATTTTAATCCTCGCCTGAGGAAAACGGAAGATCAGAGGCCAGCCCCCCAGCTTTAAGCCTTTTCCGTAGGTTACACGATTCAGTTTTAAGCCCAGCCGGGGCAGATAGCTGTTTACTTTTGACATACTAACACCTCTAATTACAGTACCGCAACTCCCCTTCCGAACCCCCTGACTCTGGAATAATTTCCGGCCGCTTTCTGCGTCCGCAAATCATTCCGGGGGTTCGTACGGTCCGTTGCTGTTCCAGTTCCGCTGTTTGGGTTCCTGCTACGCCAGGAAAAGTTTCCCGCCTTCCATCAGGATGCACTCGATCAGATACCACCGGCTGTATCCGTTGTCCCTGTATGCCCTGTATTTCGACAGAAAACGATTCCAGGCCACTTTAGGCTGCTTCCGGTTGCTGGAGCCGCCCAGGCGGTAGTTGGCCAGCACCTTCGGCACCACCACCACTTTCCGCCCGTCCTTTCGGATCCGCAGCATCAGGTCCAGATCGTCGGCGTTTCCCTTACAGGCGTACCGATAGATGCCGTACATCTCCTTCGTGATAAAAGTGGTGGGATGGTTCCACTCTCTGGTGGTAATGTAATGCTTCCGATACCGGGATTTCTTGATAAAAACCCTTCCGTCCCGCTTAATCATCCGCAGATTGGCATACATCATATCATAATGAGTTTTCCGGTAAGCCGCCGCCGCCCAGGCCGCCGCATGTTCCTCATACCAGTCGTCGCTGTTCAGCAAACCGATAATATCCCCTGCGGCCATGTCAATGCCTTTGTTCATGGCCTCATAGATGCCCTCGTCCTTCTCCGACACAATCCGGTAAGCAAACCCTCTCCCGGCAAATGCCTCCCGGTAGCTCTCGGCAATCTCCACTGTCCGGTCCGAAGACAGACCGTCGATAATCAGGTATTCCACAAAGGGATAGGTCTGGCCCAGCACCGACTCGATGGTATCCCGGATCGTGGCCTGGCTGTTGTAGGATACGGTGATAACAGTAATCAGAGGCCATACCGTCCTGCCCGGCCGTCCCCCTTCGCCCGCTCCGTTCTTTTTATATTCAGATTCCATCGTCTTTTTTCCCCTGTTCCTCTGTCTGTTCTTCTATTCGTTCCTTCTCCCCTTCCAGCCCGATCCGGGTCATGTCCGAGGACTTTTCATCGGTAAAGCCTTCTGTACTTTCCTTCATAAACAGAATTTTCACGGTCATCAGAATCAGCTTGATATCCAAAAGCACCGAATAGTTTTCAATATACATCATATCCAGCTTCAGCTTATCGTAAGCGGACGTATTGTATTTTCCGTAAATCTGGGCAAAGCCGGTCAGGCCGCCTTTTACTTTCAGGCGAAACCCGAATTCGGGAATGTCTTTCGTATATTTCTCCACATGCTCCAGCCGCTCCGGCCTGGGTCCCACCACGCTCATATCCCCTTTCAGAATATCCAGAAGCTGGGGCAGCTCGTCCATGCGGGTCGCCCGGATCACATGGCCCACCGGCGTAATTCTGGGGTCCCGATTTGTGGCGGGAATCACCCGCCCGTCCTGCTCCGCATTGACAATCATGCTGCGGAACTTGGTGATATAAAACACCCTGCCCCCGTTGGTGGCTCTGGCCTGGCGGTAAAATACGGGACCGCCGTCATACAGCTTGATGGCCAGGGCGGTAAGCAGCATAAAAGGGGACGCCACAATCAGCCCCACCCCGGATATCAGAATATCCATCAGCCGTTTCATCAGCTTCTGCTCAATGCTCATGCCGCCATTTCTTGCCAGCAGAATCGGCGTGTCAAACAGGTGGAGATCCTCGGAGTTGCGCAGAATAATATCCGAGATGCTGGGACACACATAGACGCGGATTGACGCGCCGTAGCAGTATTTAATCAGCTTATTCCGCAGGTGAACGGGCACGTCGCACATAATCACTCCCTGCGGATGGGCGTCGATTTTTTCTTTTAGTCCGGCAAACCCCAGATTGTAATGAACCTGATCGTCGATCAGATATTTTTCCTTTCTGCCGTTCATCTTATAAAACAGATTCGCCGCGCTCTCCTGATAATCCCCATAGACAAGCAGCAGCTTTCTGGGCGGAAACATTCTGGTATACCCGTAGTTCAGGACAAAAGACACGACGATAATGCTTGCCACATCCGCCACGGTCATAAACAGAATCGGCGTTACCACAGCCATCCGGTTTGACATCAGAGAAGTCTCCAGATAGGTGATGACATTGACGCAGACCACGGAAAGGCTCTGGGAATATACCATATTGGTCAGTTTCTGATAACCGATTCTGGACGCGCCGTACAGATTCATAAACGTAAACAGAAAGATCACATACAGGCCCGTCATCACATAATTGCCCCGCTTGGCATAAGTCAGGCCCGCTCCCATCACCTCGTCCACATTATAATAAGTCATCCATACATACCAGAAAATGGCAGCCTCCGCGGCCACCATAATCAGCGTGGACAGCATCCGGTATACTCGTTTGTATTTTTCGTATTTTACATTCATAGGCTTTTAACCGCTTCTCAATACGGCCCTGTCTGCCGACGCAGACGACACAATTGATGACAACAAAACCGGTTCGCATCCCCGCGGGGCTAGCGCACGCCCGCGATATAGCCGTACATGCCCGCTCCGACTACCGACAGATTGGCAAATGCCTGATGGGTATCTTCCGCGGAATCCTGATCCAGCATAACGAAAAGAAACACCGCACCGGCCTCCTTTGCCCGGTCGAGGGCTTCGGCGGAATCCACAAGCCCTTCCGCCATGGACAGCTCCACCCGGGAATGCCTGTCCGCCAGCGCTTTCTTTATCCCCTCAAACACGTCCGCCAGCCCTCTGCCAGCTTTTGGCGCGGCCAGCAGTATCCTGCCGTTTTCGGTCCGTCCGCTCACCCCGTCCAAAAGGGCGGCCAGCAGCTCATAAGAGTCCTGCTTTCCCTTTTTCACCTCACAGAAAAAAGGCACGACCGACACCTGATCGATCTCCTCCCTGGACCGCAGCGTGGTATCATAGAATACCTTTACCATCACAAAAGCACACCATAAGAAAAATCCCGCGCCCATAATCATAATCTTTTTCCAGGACAGAAAACTTCCGAGGGAAACGGCTACTTTCTTTGGCTCGTCCAGCTCAAAAATCTCCACGCCGCCGTTGGACTTCGTCAGATACGTGGTCATCACCGGCTCGTCGATAATTTTCCCTTTAAGCCCCATAATATCTTTCGCTTCTTTTACGAGAAGCTCCGTATAGGTTCCGGCCAGAAACTGGGTGCGCTCAAGACCGATGCTGCGGACAATCACCCGGTAGCACATGGAAGTCCCCTTCATATCCACATTGGCCGTATCCAGCTTCTTATTAAATTTTTCAAATCCGTTTGCCAGCAAGGCGTCGTTTACCTGTGTGCGGATCCGTTCGCTGTAGAGCAGGGCCGTATAAGCGTCGGAATAATCCTCATCCGCGCTGTCGATATATACCAGCGCCTCCCCCTGGTAGGTTTCAAGAGAGGCGGCGGCCAGATCCGCCCGATACTCCCGAACCGTCATCAGAACCACCATGGCGGCGCAGGCAGCGATCACGACAGCGCCGAGCAGCCAGTATTTTTTTATATTGCACCAGATCTTCCGGGTGCTTATAAGCATTTCGCCTTTCCATTCTTTTGTCGAAGTTTGATTCACCGTTATACCTCCAGGGATGTAAGTATTCATTTAGTATAGCACAATTTGCCAGATATAAAAATAAAAATTTTGAAAAAAGACCTCACCTGACTTTCCGGAAAACCGCATTCAGCCTGATTCCGCCCTTCTCCACCGGTATCTCCATGGTTTTTTCCCGATAGACGGTTGTCTTTCTCCCATTTGAAAGAACTGTTTTCTCCCATCCCACAAACTCATAACCCACGCAGGCTTTCGCCGTTACGATTACCGGATAATCCGTATAGTATTCTCCGCTCCAGGGTCCTTTCGACAAATCCGGCGTAATCGTGTTGATCTGCACGGCCCCTGCCTCCGGATCATTGACGGACAATATCACGTCTTCCCGTGTCCCGGACAATCCAAATTCCTCCGCCATATAAGGAATAATCCAGAAAGCCCTTTCACGGAAAAAACTGTCATAATAGTCAAGGGGCTGCGTCCCGCCGCCGAGCCCCCCTCCCTGATAACCGTCGGATTCATACCCATAAGCCTCTATCTCGGCTTTCACCCGTTCATAGTTAAAATTCTGATTTGCCAAATCCATAAAAGTCAAAACAAACTGCCGGCAAAAATCCGGGTTTTCTTTCAGAGCCGTATAAATCCGCTGCTGATTAATACTGATTTCCGCATTTACGTCGCGGGGCATTAAACAAAAGGTGTTCTTTTCCTGGGTGGAGCTAAGACCCCAGTCTTCTGCATATCCCCATTCCATGGCGTCCAGATCATAAAGCGCCCACCGCCATTTTCCGTCCCCATACGGACCCGGAACCCTGTCTCTGACCCGCCACATCACCACGTTTTTCATATTATCAAAGTCCATATTATCCACATAAATATTGATACACATAAAATCAATATAGCTCTGCAGATCCATTATCTCGCCAAGCGCCCGGTAATTGGACGCATCCGCCATATCCTGCTCATCTAAAAAATCATAAAAATCCTGCTCTAAGACCAGATCCTCCTCTTTTCCGATATCAAGATATCCCTGGCTGAACAGAATCAGATTATCCGGGGCAGCCCCATATCTCTGTTCAAAATAGTATTCGTCATATTTTTCCATCAGATTCGTATGATACCAGAACTCTCCGTTCAGAAACACCGAAACAGGAATACTGCTTTGGACAGCCACCGCCCTGTCCTTTGCCAGCGTCTGACACAAAGCATTGGCGAAGCCTCCCCTTACTGTCAGTTTATGGGAAACCGTATCGTCAAAAATATACCGGTCGAAAAAACGGCTGCCGCCGTATTCTTTCCTTGCATAAAGGGAAAAATTTTTGAGCGGGAAAGCTCTGGAGGTTCCGCCGAAAATACGCATCCCCACATTCTGGGAAAACGACAGTTTTTCAGAAAAACATTCAATATTCGCAGCGATTTCCCATTCTCTTCCCTTTTCATGGAAATTCATATAAGGAACGCTGCCTTCCTTCCCGCCTAAGTACCATTGGTCATAAGCCTGCCCGGTCACACAGATCCCATCGTCCCCAAACAAATCTTCCGCGTCTGCCACCAGAGAAATCACGGTTTTCTGCGCATATTGATCCAGACCGATAAAATACGTAGCCGTCACCGGGCTGCTGACCCGCCGGCTTTCCCCCTCCCTGTCCACCGCCACGGCTCTGATGATAAAAGCTTTGTCAACAGGTTTCTGATCGGCGGCACTGTTCCGCCATTTTGGTATTACGTTGGGGACCGCCCGATATATATTTTCCTCACCGCTCCGGTCATAGACATGGATTGGCTCCTGATACAGAAACGATTGTTCGGTGGGTATGCTTCCGTCCAGCGTATAATAAATCACCGTACCCGGCTCCGAAGACAGCTCCAGTTCAAAAGCACTCTGATAAAATCCGCTTTTGTGAGACAGTACCGGACTTTTCAGTTGGCTGACCGCCTCTTCATTCGCCATTCCCGGCGTACAGCTTAAAACAGTCCAGACCGGATCCCCATCCGTCTGTCTGGCGCAGGAAAAATCTGTTCCGGCTTTCTCCATCGTCATGCTGTCCAGAACTTTTCCCGAAGCATCCGACAGATAAATGGTTTCCCCGCCTTCCTTTTTCAAAGAAAAGCTTCCGTCATCCAGTGAAATCAGCAGGTATCCCCCCGCAGGCAGCTCACAGGAAGGAAGCTGCTTTTTCCCGGATGCCGTCCTGCCGTCGGACAGATACAGACCTTCCAGTTCGCAGGCCAGCCAGCCCCTGTTGTACAGCTCGATATAATCCGAAACCGCACCGTTTTCGCCTACGGAATGGGAACTGTTATTTCCGCAGACCTCATTGATTACCACATGTGCCGTACCGGATAACCTGACGGCACAGCACCCCACGGCTGCGATACCCGCACCGGCAAATGATAAAAACAGAACGATTCTCCCTTTTGTTCCCGGAGAAGTAAAAAGCCGGGATTCTTTCCGAAGCAATACCGCACCCGCTCTTGGAAGCACTCCCAACAGGACCGCGGCGCCCATGCTGGCCAGAAATGACCAGGTAAAATAACCGAGATCCTGATAACTGAACTGCATCAGCAGGATCTTTTGAACCGTTCCGAAAACGTTCAGATTATGCAGCAGCAGATACCGCAGCAATAAATACAGCAGAAAATGAACCGCACCAATTGCCGGCAGCAGAAAAAACAGCCTGTGTCCCTCCCTGCCCTTTCCCTTTTTGCCATCGGCCGGCACACAGGAAAGGACTGCCGTTACCGCCACCGGCAGTATACGCAGTAATAAATTTCCAAAAAGCAAACCGTATCCCGTAATCAATCTCATCATTTTTCAGTCCTGGCCCGCTGCCCTCCGTTACCGGCCGGCATCTATGCCGTCACATTCCCGTCATGCTCCACCAGAGAAGCCGAAACCACGCCGTCCATCCCCATCAGTCCGTCAATCAATGCTTTTTGATCCTTCGGTTTCACTTCCACCGCAAGATTCAGGCTGGTCCTCGTCAGATTGCGCGCCCTGGTCTTCGCATATTTGCAGGTTTCCCCCACCAGCTTCATAATCGTCTCTTCGTCTTCATAGGAGGAGGCATTTACCACCAGAACCACCGTCTCTCTGGCCTCCGGCAGCATGGAAAAGCAGACGATCAGGATGGTCATTGCGATCGAAGCCACCACCGCTATGGCCGCAAAGCCCGCGCCGCATATAATGCCCACACTGATGGACCAGAACAGAAACATCAGGTCAACGGGATCCTTCACCGCCGTCCGGAAACGGACGATGGACAGCGCCCCCACCATACCGAGAGAAACCACAATGTTTGACTGAATCGTCAGGATAATCGCCGACGTAATCACGGCCATCCCGATCAGGGACAGGTTAAAGCTCCTGTTATAAAAAGAATTTTTATTGATATTTTTATATAATATAAAAATATACGCCGCGATAGCCGCCGTGCAAAACGTACAGAATAAAATTGTGCCGAGCTGAATATCTCCCGTCGCATATCCCTCTAAAAAAGTTCTTCTGATGATTTCCTCAATTCCCATTGTACTCCAGCCTTTCCTCTCCTCTGTCTATAAATGATACGTCCTGCACATACCGTATTTTGAAAATGCCGTCCAGATCAATGTGTCCAGCCCCATCGCCTCTTTAATATGAAGGGGCAGAACCTCGTCCCATTTGACCTCAAGCACGCCGGTTCCCTGGGCAAGCACCGGCCTGACGGCATAATCTCCCTGTAAAAAACGCCCGGTTTCGCCGGAAGAGGAGATATTTCTGTCAAAGGTGACCCGCACATTCCCGCCGGGATAGATAAAAGGAATCCGCTCATAGGTCACGATCACTTTCGGCTCCAACCCCTTCAAACGCATTTCCAGAAACATCCTCTGCTTTTGCTCCGGCATCCCGGAAACATCCTCCGGTATCTTTCCCTCCGTCAGCAGCATGCACTCCTGCCCGCTGAGCGGACAAGACTCTTTCGCGGTCATGCCGTGAATTTTCTGCTTTTTCTCCAGACATACCGAGGTGCTGTCCGTTCCGTAATACCGCAGCCGGAACTTCGTCCTCAGATCGGTTCCGTTTTCATTTTCCCACAGACATCCGTCTTCCGGATCGTCAAAATAGAGACTTCTCACCAGATAACTGCCTGTCTCGCCCGCATGAGGGTCCCGCGCCATCAGGCCTTCTGCCCTGATTAAAAGAATGGCCTCCTGTACGCTGTCCGTCAGATATTTATACTCATGTCTGTACCGGCTACTCATTTTTCAGGCACTCCTCCTGCACATACATGCTTTTTCCGGACTGCATATCTCCCAGAATCCCTTTCAGGGCGGCGCTGCAGTCTTTCACCCAGATCTCGGCGGCGGCAAAAACCGCGTATTCTCCGGCAATCACGGAGACCGTTCCGCCCGATATCTCAACCGCGCCCTTTCCGGCTCTCCCGCTTTTCGTCGTGCAAAGTCCCATGCCCTCACTCTGAATATCCAGTTGTCCGTCCTGCATCATAAAACCGTCATTCCCCCGGATTCCGTCCCGCTTCGCATGAATGGCAATCTGACCGCCGAGAATCTTCACCACATCCCTGGAATGGATGCCGTCCTTATAATACCCGTAGACCTCCAGGCTTCCCGCCCCGTTAACTGTCAGGTCGCACATGCTGTAAATACAGGCATTTTCCTCCGCCGCAGCCGGGAATCTTCCACTGTCCCGAAGCTGATTGACCGCACCTTCTTTTAAGGTAATCACCACTTTTCCCGCCGAGCGGACCAGAATAGCCGGACCGGCAGCGGCAGCCACGGACACATTGTCCAGAATCAGATGTACAATCTGCTCCTCCGCGTCAATACAAATCGTTCCTTTCAATTCCCCGGTAAGCAGATAGGCGCCGCCAGCCTCGATCCGGCATTCTCCCGCCTGATCGTCAAGATTCACAAAAACTGCTTCCGTTTCTTCCACGGACATATCCGCTTTTGTGGCAGAAAATACCGGCTCATACGCATCGGCGCCGTTTCTGTCCGTATGGCTTTGCCCTTCCGGCCGGCCGGCCGGATCCGCAGCAGAACAGCCCGCCGCCAGAAATACACAGAGAAAAAGAACCGCTGACAGACGGCCGCCCGCCACAAAGCGGCCGCCGCCCAACCGTTTTAAACACCGCATTCGGATTGATTTCTCCCTTCTTTTGCCGGTATCCCGGCCATGCTCCGCCTTAAAACTCAAACTTCACATAACCCCGGCTTTTATACAGCCGGTCAAAATACCAGCCATACTTATAAATGACATAATCATCGGTACGGCCGATCTCCGCCAGCCCCGCGCCCAGCAGGTAATCATGATTGGGACCGCTGGCGTCATATACCACATAGGCTGTCTCCGTCACATTCAGCGCGCTCATAAAATCCTCGTGCGGAACCCAGTACCGATCCAGCATCAGAAGCTCCACCAGGGTGATCCGGCTGTTCAGCCAGATATTATCCGTATCCGTCTTTGTCCGGCCCGTATTCACGGTCGTCATCATATTTTCATAGGGGATAATGACCCGGAAAGAAGGGTCATACTGCGTGACCAGCAGGTTCAGATTAAAATCGAACACAACGCCCACATCCTCCAGACGCTCCCTCTTCGCATCTTTTTTGATAATGTCACAGGCAATAATCATATCGTCGGGAATCCGGTAAGGATTGGAAGTAATCGGCAGCTTCCGGCTCCAGGCCGGGGCGCCGGCCGCGGCAATGACAATTGTCAGCAGAAGGAATACCAGAATTTTTTTCATCCGTCCGTTCCCGGAAGCCGTCAGGCGGGTACACACATAGGGAATTACGATGCCAAGAGGAAGCAGCCAGAAAAAACGGTAGTATTCTCCGCTGAGGTTCAGTTTCCGGATAAAAACCTGCATAATCAGAATATTATATACGGTACAGACCAGAACGGTAAAATAGGGCCACAAAAGAAGCCTGAGTGTCCGGGATTCGGGATCCTTCAGCCAAAACAGAAGCAGCATGGCCCCGGCAAAAAGCAGAAGGAACCAGGTTTCTCCCTGATAGGTTTGCAGACACTGACGGATAAAATCCACTCCTGCCTCGGTTATCTGAATCGGCATATCCTTCCTCCCACCTTATATATGAACGACAAACAGGCCGAATGAACTGGCCACATACAGCAGCAGAATTACCAGACAGGGCGTCATACAGAGAAGTCCTTTCGCTAAGGGCCTCCAGTCCCGTCTGACAAGAGACAGGCTCAGCGTCAGCGCCCCCACCTCCACCGGAATCAGCGTCATGGCAGAGGAAGAAATGGCACAACTGCTCAGGCAGAGCAGAAACAAAAGCCACCAGAAGGCTTTCTTTTTCCCATCCCGATACAGTCTGGCGACAATATACAGTACCGCCGGCACAATCACGCTTCCCAGCACGGCCTTTCCCTCGTAGCTGCGCAACAGAAGAAAGCCGGAGGAAGTATAGGCGGTATAGGTAAACAGATTCAACAGCAGGGCAAACACAACCATCAGCCCGGTATGCTCTCTGTTTCCTTTAAAAAACAGACGGGCAATGTTGTAGGTCACCAGATTATTGATAATCGTGACCACCACCCCCATCACCGTCTTCATCTCAATCAGCGGATGGATGCCGAATGCCTTGCAGACCACCGCATCCTGCACCAGATAAGTGGCGAAGCAGTGGCGGATATCAAAGGCGGAACGCATCTCCCCGGTCAGGGGGTCAAAAAGGCTGATGGTGTTCGTATAGACAGACAGGGAAACATCTCCGATATAATAAGTGGCGTCCCAGTAATCCGTCTGCCACATCACCACGAAAACCGCCTGGGCCGCAACTGCCAGCAGAGGAACCAGCGTCCAGAAGGGCTGTTCGAAAACCTGCCGGCGGATTCCGTCAAAGGCCCCCATCCAGATTTTCCTGTACGCAGCCGTCCCGCACATATACACCACCACAGCCACCAGGCTGAGCCAGATAACGGCCAGCCAGCTCAGCGGCAGCTTAAGAAAGGTGCAGGGCACCGCGATGACCTGAAAAATACCGTAATACAGGAAAAATCCGATCATCATCGTAAAAGTAACGGAAAATTTTTCCTCCTTCATCCTGACCGTCACCAAAGATCCGAAAGAAAAGTATACAATCATATAAAACAACAACATATAGATGCAGAATAAAATCTCCAGCACAGTCTCACCTCTATTCCCGGTACCGCTCCGCCCTTCTCATGCGCCTGCTATTGAAAATCTTCCTTCACGATCTCCCACACCGCTTCCATCCCAAAGGTGTTTTTTACATATTCCACCGCAGCGCGCCCGGTTCTCCCGGACAGCTCCGGGTCCTCGCAGTACTTTAACGTCATCCGGGCAAAATCCTCCGCCGTATCCGCCACGGCCAGCACTTCGTCCGCCCCCTCGATGCCTTCCGCACCGATGGAGGTGGTCACCGTGGGCAGTCCGTAATACAGCGCCTCAATCACCTTTCCCTTCACCCCGGCGCCGAACCGCAGCGGTACCACCACGGCCTGGCAGGAGCCGTACAGTTCCTCCAGCTCCTCGTCAGTGACAAAACCTTTTACGACTATGCCATTCTGCCCGTCCAGAGCCAGGATTTCCTCCGGTGCTTTGGAACCCACGATATAGAACGGAATATCCGTCCGGCGGCGGATCAGCGGCCAGATTTCCTCCACAAACCACATCACCGCGTCCTTATTGGGATGATGGGCAAATCCGCCTACAAACATAAGCCCTTTGCGCTTTGTAAAATCAAAGTCAATATTTTCCCTAAAGGACTCAAACATATTCAGACACACAGCCTTTACCCGCAGGCTGCCGTCGATCTCACGGAGTACATCCCGCTCCACACAGGAAGGATAATAGGACATATCCGCCGTCCTGATCAGCGCCAGCTCCTGCTTCTTCATATACTCCGACTCTTTTTTATGGGCCGGATCCCCGGTCACATCATACTCCCGCAGCTCCCGCAGAAAATGGAGATCATGACCGTAATACATAATCTTAATATCCGTCTTTTTCCGGATAAAATCCATATATTTAATGGCAATATGTGGCCTGTTGATATAGGCAAACTGAATATACTTCTGGTTTTCCTCTATCCAGGACAGGATATTTTCCTCATACCAGCGCCCATAGAGCACTTCAATGCCCATCTGCTGGAACACGGTCGTATAAGGCTCCTCATGACCATAGTTATCGCCGATAAATTTCACCACATAACCTTTGTGCAAAAACAACTTCAGATACTGAAACGTACTCTTGGAACCTGCGTCTTTGTCAAAAGTGGGCACATAATGGTCGATGGCCAGTATCACTTTCCGGTTTCCCAGCCGCTCTCTGGCCCCGAAGGGATTGGGACGCTCGCCGTGAATCTCCTGTTTCGCGAATTCCTCCGCCCATTTTTCTTTCAGCTTTTCCAGGTTCGCCACCTGGTAAGCTTTGATGCCGCTGCCGGTGTCGGTTCCGTTGGAAATGCCCTCATAATGGACCACCACGGACAGGGGCTGATATACCACCCTGTATCCGGCTTTCCGCACCGCAAAGGCCAAGTCCGCGTCCTCACAGTAAGCCGGGGCAAACCGCTCGTCAAAGCCGCCCAGCCGCTGCCACAGTTTCTTTGACAGCATAATGGCGGCGCCGGAAATATAATCCACATCCTTCACATAGTTATATTCCGGCTTGTCCGGGTCGTCAAATTTCCCGTAATTCCAGCCGTTGCCCTCCCGCCAGAAGATGCCGCCGGCTTCCTGCAGCCTGCCGTCGGGATAGACCAGCTTCGAGCCCACCATGCCGATAGACGGGTCAGACTCCATCAGCGTCACCAGCGAAGATAGCCAGCCCGGCTTTACCTGAGTATCGTTATTTAAAAAGAAAATATATGTTCCCCTGACATGTTCCGCCGCATGGTTGCAGTTTTTCAGAAATCCCAGATTCACCGTATTTCTGACGATTGTAATGCCTTTACAGTACACAGGCAGCGCCTTTGTGCCGTCGGTAGACAGATCATCCGCCAGAATCACCTCATAAGGGACATCCTTGGTATTCTCCAGAATCGAGGCCAGGCAGCGGTAGGTATAGCCTACCTGGTTATAAACCGGAATAATAACGGACACTTTCGGCTTTCTGTAAACGGGAAATTCCAGCCCGCCCAGTTCATAGTACAGACGGTCCAGCTCCTCATCCCCGGCAAAGAGACGTCCTTTTTTCGCTGCCAGCAGCTTTCCCGACTTTTCAGGATGCATCAGCACATTTTTAGAACTATTTAACAGTCGTCTCCGGTCCGTTCCCTCAGGGAACATTGTATTTCCTGCGGCGGAGGCTTCTTTATATAAAGATTTCAGTCCTTTATAGACCGCTTTTCCGCCCATCATCTTCGCCGCCTTTTTAAAAGGCGCATATTTTTCCAGCATGGCGTCCCGATCGGCAATCATCACATTCAGGTTCTGAATATGATTTTCTTTCAGTTTCACTGCCAGCTTATAATCTTCAATCTGATGTTCGAACTGCTGTCTGGACCGCTCCTGATCCTCCATAAGCTCCCGGAAGGTCTTCACCTCTTTTTCATACCGCTTCGTATAAGCGTATTCCTCTTTTTTGCCGTGGACATACTCCTGAAAGGATACTTCCATTCCGGCAAACAGCTCCGCCTGCTCTCTGTTAATGCCCAGACGCTCTAAAAACTCCCTTCTCGGACAATAAGCCGACAGAAAGCTCCCGAACTTCCGGTAAAAATAGTGAAGATTCCGGTAACGGATAAACTGGGCCGGCACCGGAAAATCCAGCACCCATTCGTAATCCAGGCAGTAAAGTTTTTCCATGCCGCGGCCTGTCCGGTCAGCGGTCCCGCTACCGTCCGATTCGGGATAACAGCCGTCTTTGCAGCCCTCTTCACCGGTTACCATGATATTTTCAAAAATCATATCTATATTAGAGACGGTAAAAGCCATGGGACTGTCCAGAATTTTCCCGATTTGATCCGCCGCATCCCGGCCGAAGACGTCGATAAATTCCGGCGATACCAGAAACGGAACCAGTCCTCCCGGCTTTACCGCAAAAATCAGCTCTATGGCCCCGGCAACCGCCGCAGCCGGGTCCGCCTCCTTTTGCAGCCGCTCAGACAGGACGTCGTCAAAATTCCGGCCTTCCAGATAGGCGTACCGCATCATGCCCTTTTCCATTTCCGGCTTTAACGCCTCCACATTCTGAAAACAGTCATTGATCGCCTGACAGCGGCGCGGGAACGCGGCAATGTGTTCCTGTCCGCAGGCTCTGACCGCCTCCTTCTCCACAAACCGCCGTCCTGTCTCCGTGTCCAGACAGATAGCGGTGCGGATCTGAAACTGAGGCCTTCTTAATTTATTATACTTTACATATTCAATCTGTCTCATATCTTTTCTCCCACAGAGCTGTTCCGCGTCAGGATGCAAAAACCAAAAAAGAATTGGCAAAATAAGGAAACTGCCCATCTTTAATCAGGCCTTCCCAGGCCGCCGCCTCCCGGAACATCTGGCACCGGTCTCTGTCATAAGCAGCGGCGGCACCTCCAAGCATACCCGGCTTCGGCAGAAAACGATCGGAATAAATGGTATCCGGCAGCTTGTAATCCGGCATCGGATAATAAAATTCCGGCTCCTCAAAACCGGCTTCCGAAAGCAGCCGGATCAGCTCCGGCCTGGAAAATGTCTGAATCCCTTTCACATTTCCATATCCCTCAATGCCGTCAAACAGCCCTCCGGTATGATCCTCCGGCGCGCCGGCCCAGTATTTTAAGCCATATTTATTTTCGATGGCGATAATCAGCTTTCCGCCCGGTTTCAGAAAAGACTTCACCCTCTTTAGCATCTCCGCATAGGGAGCGTCCCCGCTGATATAATAACCGGCATACTCCAGCACACCGATCAGCGTCACATAATCAAAGGTATTCTCAATCCGGATATCCTCAAAATTCCCCACAAAAATCTCCAGATTGCCATATCTGCCATTTCGGGCCGCATTGATTGCGGAACGCCGCTTCGACAGGTCAATGGCCGTCACACGGGCGGTTTTTCTGCAAAAAAGGCCTGTGACCGCGCCGCAGCCGGCACCGATTTCCAGCAGTGTCCCCTGCGGATCGAACCCATACCAGTCCAGCACATTTTCCCGGATATCCGATAAATGGTACAGAATCGGCCAGTCCTGCTCCTTACGCAGTATCTCGTCCAAATCCTGTCCGCTTTCGCATAATTCCAGCAGACGATCCTCAATGTCGCCATCACTGTACCGATCCTCTCCTTTATAAAATTTCAGATTTAAAACATCCTCATACATGGTTTTAACCTCTTTATTCTTTTACGGCCCCTGACCGCTCTCTCAAATCAGGCTTCCGCCGTCCGCTTCTCTTTCTCCACGGAAACCCTGGAATTCATATCATAAACCCCTACCGTATTTTTATTGGAAATCACCGTGATATTCACCGCGTCATACAGCCGGTCATGTACCACAAACTCACCGCCCTCAAATCCGGTGCAGCCAAGAGAGAGCAAATATTCTCCGCCCTGCAGGCTCATGCTCTGACGGAAAGAAATCACATATTCTTCACCGGCCCTTGCCGTCACCACCTGACAGTCTTCAATCAACGTATTGGTCCCGGTCAGCTCCGTTCCTTTGGAATCTTTGATGGTAAACGCAAAAATCGGGGCCGGCACTTCCGCCAGAAAACGCACTCTCATCTTTAGAGTAAAAGGCTTTCCTTTTAAAATCATGCCGGTCAGCTCTCCGTTGTGATCGAACAGCCCCACATCCATAATCTCCGCCCGGCCGTCGCCGTATTTCAGTTTTTGTTCATTTAAAGTCAGGGCGGATTTCCACAGCATTTCACCTGTTCCCCGGCCCTTTTGATCCCGGTTTTGGCTTCCTTCGCCGCCGTCTCCGACACCATCCTCTGCCGCCGGTCCTCTGTCCCCGGCAGCGTCTTCGGACCCGCTTTCACAGGCCTCCGGCATATCCTCCTGATTCGCCAGTATCTTCTTATATAAATCCACCATCTGTCCCGCCGGGCCTTCCGCTACAAACTTTCCCCGGTTCAGCACCACCACCTTGTCACAGTACTTGATCACGGTGCTCATGTCATGCGTAACAAGAAGCACCGTCGTACCCGACTTGCAGATTTCATTGATCTTCTGATAACATTTGGCCTGGAAAAACACATCCCCTACGGCCAGCGCCTCATCCACAATCAGAATCTCCGGGTCCACATTGATGGCCAGGGCAAAAGCCAGACGGACAAACATACCGCTGGAATAGGTTTTCACCGGCTGATACACAAAGTCTCCGATATCGGCGAATGCCAGAATCTCCGGCAGCTTTTCATCCATCTCCTGCCGGGTGTAGCCCATCATCGTACCGTTCATATAGACATTCTCAATTCCGGTATATTCCATATTGAAGCCGCCGCCCAGCTCCAGAAGAGCAGATACCCGCCCCGATACCGTCACCTGACCGGTGGTAGGCGTCAGCACGCCGGTGATAATTTTCAGAATCGTGGATTTCCCGGAACCGTTGGTTCCGATAATTCCCACAAACTGTCCTTTTTCCACCTGGAAGGAAATCTCATTCAGCGCGTAAAATTTTTTGTGATACGCCTTGTGGAAGGGGTTCAGAGACTCCTTTAACCGGTCGATGGGCCGGTCAAACAGCCTGTATATTTTCGTCACCTGATCAACTTTAATCGCAGACAAACAAACACTCCTCCAATCACAGCACATCGGCAAAATGGGGCCGCAGTCTCTGAAACACACTGACCCCCGCAAACAAAAACAACAATGAAAAAGCCCAGAAATACAATGTTTCTCCCGGTCTCTGCCAGAACCACATCTGATCTAACAGACTATCCCGATACCCCTGGGCAATATAAAACATCGGATTCAGCCGAAGCAGCGCCAATGCCGTGCCCCCAATCCCAATCTCCGCATAATTCCACATAATCGGCGTTACCCAGATACCAAATTGCAAGACAATGCCCACAATCTGGGCCATATCTTTAAAGAACACATAGATGGAAGCGCACAGATAGCCCACGGCCAGCGCAAGAACCAGCATCGCCAGGGAATAATAGGGAATCTGGAGCCAGTATACCGTGGGAAAAAATCCCATAGCCCCATAAAACAGAACCATAATCAGCAAAAAAATCAGGTGGATTAACAATGCCGACACCACTTTAATCACCGGCAGGACACTGATATTAAATACCACCTTTTTCACCAGATAACTATATTCATATAAACTGTTTGTGGCCATCTGCAAAGCCTCGCTGAAAAAAAACCAGGGCACCAGCCCGGCTACCAGCCATAAGATAAAAGGATACCGGTCATTGCTGCCGTCCCGAAGCAGCGTAAACACCAGATAATAGATCACGATCGTCACCACCGGCTGAATAAACATCCAGACCATGCCGAAGTAGGAACCGGCAATCCGTTTCTTAAAATCCGCTTTTGCCAGCTCCGAGACCATCTCCTTATGTTTCCAGATCTGAGCAATCTCAGAAAAAAACTGTTTCATTTGCTCTCCTAATACATCATTCTCCAAATATTCATCCAACCATTATAAGGCACATCTCCTGAAAAAGCAATCTTTACCGGTCATTTTCTCATGTGGAGCTTTCCTGCGGATATAAAAAACCGTACGCCACAGGTATTCCTCTTCCCATGACATACGGCTGTCTTTGTCTTACTAGTATTCATTTTTCCTGTGTATTACATATACCTGTATAATTCTTCGTACTGTCTGGCGGAATTCGCCCAGGAGAAATCCCTGGCCATTGCGCGGTCCACCAGCTTATTCCACTCTCGTTTCTTATTATAAAATACGCTAACCGCATAGCGGATTGTATTCAACATCTCGTGTGCATTATAGTTTGCGAAAGAAAATCCGGTGCCGGTGCTCTCATATTCATTGTAAGATTCCACCGTATCCCGCAGACCGCCTGTCTCTCTGACGATCGGGATCGTCCCGTAGCGCAGACTCATGAGCTGGCTCAAACCGCAAGGCTCAAACAGGGACGGCATCAGAAACGCGTCGCATCCTGCGTAAATCTTATGGGCCAGCGGATCGGAATAATAAATATTCGCCGATACCTGTCCATGGCACTTCCAGTCATAATGACGAAACAGATTCTCATATTGTGCTTCACCGGTTCCCAAAATGACCAACTGTAGATTTTCCGCGCAGATTTCCTCCATCACGCAATTAATTAAATCAAATCCCTTCTGATCAGTCAGTCTGGATACGATTCCCACCATGAATTTCTGGGGATTCTCCTCCAAACCCAACTCTTTCTGAAGGGCAGTCTTATTCTTCACTTTGTCCTTTCTGAATGTTCTGGCATTATAATTCTTCGTAATATGGGGATCTGTCTCCGGGTTGAACTCCTCATAGTCAATTCCGTTTACAATTCCTGACAGACAGTTTGACCTGGCCCGGATCAATCCATCCAGCCCTTCTCCGAAGAACGGATCCTGGATTTCCCTGGCATAGGTACCGCTGACCGTCGTCACACGGTCGGCATATACGATTCCTCCTTTCAGCATATTCGCATCCCCGTAAGCCTCCAGTTTATCCGGTGCAAAATAGTAATTGGACAAGCCGGAATAAGCCTGAATCGTCTTTTTATCCCATACGCCCTGAAAACGCAGGTTGTGTATGGTAATCATGCTTTTCATACCCGCATAGAAGGGGCCGTCGCCAAATTTGTCTTTCAGATGGACCGGAATCAGTCCTGTCTGCCAGTCATGGCAGTGTACGATATCGGGCCGGAACCCGATCACCGGAAGGGCTGAAAGGGCGGCCTGTGAGAAGAAACAAAACTTCTCGATATCCCACAGCACATTCCCATAGGGCCTGTCCCCCGAAAAATATTCCTCATTGTCAATAAAATAAAATATATTTCCCTCATGATTCAACTGCAGAACGCCCACGTATCTGGACAGATTATTGTAGTGCATATAAAAATGGCTGACATACTCCAACTGTGATTTATACGGCTCCGCCATGCAGGAATATTTGGGTAAGATCACACGCACATCGAATTCATCTTTATTAAAATATTTGGGCAGCGACCCGACTACGTCCGCAAGTCCGCCTGTCTTAATAAAGGGAACTGACTCTGATGCTACTAACAACACCTTTTTCATGAAAAAACCTCCGTATCATACATATTCCCATGAGCTAAATGATCTGCCAAACTCTATATGCCGTCTCGGAAAAACAGCAAATCATCCGGCAAATAAATGTGCCCCTGAGTATAATCGCATAGTATGATTATACTCCATTTTTCACTGATAGGAAAGAGGTTTCACAGAATAATTGGAATATAATTGGAATATTTTTTATATCCTGTTTTTATACTCCAGCCGAATCTTGTCGGCGATCAGGGCAATAAACTCTGAATTCGTCGGTTTTCCTTTTCCCGTATGGATCGTATAACCAAACAGAGCATCGATGGTATCCATCTTCCCTCTGTTCCAGGCTACTTCTATGGCATGGCGGATCGCCCGCTCCACCCTGCTTGGCGTCGTCTGGTTTTTCTTTGCCACAGTCGGATAAAGGACCTTCGTAATAGAATTCAGCATCTCCACATCCTGCACTGACAGAATAATGGCTTCCCGCAGATACTGATATCCCTTAATGTGGGCCGGAACGCCAATCTCATGGATCATGGCGGTCACATCATTCTCCAGATTCCGTTCCACATAGCTTTCCCTGGCCTCCGCATAGGGGATCGCCTTAATTTCCTTCTGCACCTGTCTCGTCGGTTCCATGAGAGATTTGATCTGACTCACTACCGTCTCCTGGTTCAACGGCTTCATCATATAATACACCGCTCCCAGCCGAAACGCGTCCTCAGTCATCCGCTCGGACCCCACTGCCGACATGACAATAAATTCCGGCCTTTTTTTAATGGTCTGATCCTCATTGACCTTTGACATCAGCATCAGCCCATCCAGTTTCGGCATGATCAGATCCAATAGTACAACATCCGGTTGTTTATGACGAATAATATCATAAACATCCTTTCCATTTGACGCCTTACCTACAACGTTTACATCGTTCTCCTTCGACAATACATCATCCAGCATCTGAACAATTCTTTCATTGTCGTCCGCAATCGCCACATTAAGCTTTGCCACTTTCCTCACTCCTTTTCCACTATTTTACATGTTTTTCAGGTAAAAACATTATACGCACAATATGAAGAATCTTCAACAATATATAAACGCACAATTTCTCGAAATATTACAATTATTTTACAATTCGTCATTATACTTTGATGATTCTACACAATGTTTTTCAAAATAGTGTCGAATGCCGACAAAACTTTTTTCATCTCTGTCGTACTTACCGGTATATTTTCGGCAAAAGACATAAACTAACTGTTTCTTTCTCTCATTTCGTTTTTTACAAATTTTTGAAATTTCATGACAGCTTCCGTCACCGGCTCCCCGGTCCGGGTCAGCATGCATACGTTCCAGCGGAGATTTTCCTCATCCGCAAAAGGAATCATCACCACATTGGAATCAGCCATCTCCCGGTAAATATCGTTGACCACCACGGAAACACCACTGCCCCTGGAGACCGCGCTTTTGCACAGAGAAAAGCCGCTTGTCTGAAACACGATATCCGGTGCAAACCCCGCCCGGTCACAGGCATTTTTAATTATATGGTGAATCTTAAATGCTTTGCTCTCCAGATAGACCGGCTCCCCTTTCAGATCGGTGATCTGAGCCTGACAGCGCCCTGACACTGCCAGCGGATGGCTTTTATGTACGATCATGCTGAAACGAAAAGAAGCAATCGGCGTAATCTCATATCTGCCCGGATCAAAGGGTTCGATCGAAAAGGCCACATTCCCCTCCCGCTGGTCGAACAGCCGCTCCACCTCCAGATCCGGATACTCCCGATACTGAAAAATAATTTCCGGATGCTCTTTCTGAAAGCGGAGAATGGATTCCGGCTGCACAAGACGCAGTACGCCAAAAGCCGACAGCAGATTTACCTCTCCCAGAGAAGTCTGTTTAATCAGCTCCAGGTCCTTTTGCAGCATCCACTGTTCCGTCAGAATCTTTTCCGCATGCTCCAAAAGGCAGCGGCCGCTCTCTGTCAGCTCCACGCCGGAAGCGGAACGGTAAAGCAGCACGACCCCCAGCTCTTCCTCCAATGCTTTTACAATACGACTCAGATTCTGGGTGGAATGATACAGGTTCCTGGCCGCCTGGGCCATACTGCCGCAGCGGCAAATCTCGCGAAAACAATAGAGCTGATTCATATCCATGGCGATTCCTCCCCGTCGTATATTGCTGCAGACTGCCTCCGCTGCCAGTCGCAGCCTGGTCACTGCGCAAACGGTACCTTCACGCTTTTCGGGCACCCCGTCACATTTTTCTTGATAGACAAGCAGAAGCAGGTCTATTATAATATGATTATAAAATGAACAAAGCAAGGAGAACGATATGGAAATTCTTTATACACAGGCAAAAGAAGCTTTTTTTCACGCTACGACCCACGAAACCATGCTGGTAGCCAAAAAGCAGTTCGAACAGTTAGGAGATTACAAAGACAGTGCCAATTATCTGAAAAAATGCGACACCTGGCTGCATTTCAGCCTGGGGAACACCGTTGTTTACGGCAATTACAAAGGACGCCCGCTGGAGTGGACCGTTATGGAAGTCAGCGGCAAAGTCCGCCTGCTCTTAGCCAATGACAATGTGGATTACCAGCCCTTTAATCTGGAACGGGACAATACATACTGGGCTACCAGCCATCTGCGCCAGTGGCTGAACCACGATTTTATCAACGAAGCTTTTACAATGGCCGAACGCATGTCCATCATGATCAGCAAACTGAAAAATCCGGCCAGCCGTGAATGGAATACCTACTGCGGCCCCGACACCAAAGACAAAGTGTTTGTGTTCAGCCATGAAGAGATCGATCAATATCTGCCGGACTCTGCAGACAGGGGGCTGAACGACTGGTGGTGGACACGCACCATGGGCTATATCCTGCTTGCCGCCGCCTGCGTTTATACCGACGGCTCCGTATATGACCTGGGCATTAATATCCATGAAAGACACATCGGTGTCCGCCCGGCCATCCGTATTATGCTCCGGTGAAACCGCAGGAGTCCGCAGGACATCATCACGGAATCTTTCACTATACCGTCTCTCTTTTCCGGTCCGGTCTCTGACCGGACCGGGCCTTTTTACACAATACAGAAATGACTGTTATGAAATGCCGCCTGACATACCGGCCCGCCGATCCGGTAAACCGTATTTTTTGACGGCATCCGAACCGACCGTACACTAAGCCGGACTTGGCTCCCTGTGAACCGCAGCCCTGTGAACGGGATGAAACATATATCCTTTTCCCCAGACCGTATGGATCATCTCCGGCCTCTGGGGATCCTCCTCCAGCTTGTTCCGCAGAGAACAAATCACATCCGCAAGTCTGGCGTCCGCTTTCCCGTCGCGGCTGTTCCAGACCCGGTTTGACAGCATACCGGCAGATAAAGGAGTTCCCTCATTTTCCACCAGAACTTTCAGCAATTTTCTCTCCGAACTGCTTAACCGCACCTCCTCCGTGTCCCGAAATACTTTTTCTTTATCCATCTGATAAGATATCGCTTTAAAACGGCACTCTCGCTCCGGCAGCTTTTTCTGCTTCTTCCACACAACATCGGTAATCGTCTCTTTCAACTGTGCCAGGGAAAATGGCTTCATGATCCAGACGTCCTTCTCCCGAAAAGATTTCATGATCCCTTCCGGCTCCGTTCCTCTCTCTGCCAGCACAATCACCGGCGTATCCAACGTCTGATGGATCTGCTCCAGCAGCTCTCTGCCTTTACCGTCCGGCAGCTTCCATGACATAATTATCAGGGAAAAGGTTTTATATCTGATATTTTGCAGCGCATCTTTCAGCGAAAAACTCTGGGTAACTCGATAAGGCCCCTGAACAAGTCCCAGAACGATCCCGTCGCTTAATCCTCTGTCCTGTTCCACCAGTAAAATTTCCTTCATCATTTTACCTCTGATATTTTTATATTATATTTTCATTCTTTCATATGTCAGTGTTTTATTTTAACGAAGGAAAAGAACACTGTCAAGATTTTTTATTGGTAATTGCTGCAAAATATTGCAAATTTGTTCAAAAATGCGTAATATATAAAAAGGTAACCTGTCAACAGAGTAAAACATAAAGGAGGCTTCCCATCATGTCACAGACCGCACCGCAACCCAAAACCATCTATGAATATGCATCCGGCTACTGCCGGGTACTGGACAATCACAGACTTGTGGAATGTACTTTATTCCAATACCCGGACGGCCGCAGAACTCTGGAAGAAATGGACTGTGATTTCGGCCAGTGCCCCAACCACATCGACTGCATCATCGCAAAAGCCGCCCGGGAAATGGAACAGTCCGGAACAGAAAACACCCCGGATTAATGCTCCTTTTTGTTCAGAAGACTTTCTTTTAAGTCGTACAGCTTTTTCGACAGATCTACATAGTGGACATGAGGATTCTCAAAACGCTGTTCCTCCTCCCACACCGTATATTTCAATTGCTTGTTTACATGCTCTCTGATCTCCTCCAGCGTGGGAAGCTGATAAACCAGCTTTCCATCCTGGTAGATGGTCTTCTGCACTTTTTCCACCATAACATTGGTAAAAGTCATTTTCTTCCACGGCTTCTGAGGGTCCACAAAAGCAAACGGCGTCTCTCCGTCGATTTCCTCATCGCTCAGCGTGAGCAAGTCCGCATAGCCGAAACCGGTTTCTTTGTTGTAGATTCTCCACAGTGTCTTTTTACCCGGATTCGTCACCTTCTCCGGATTCTCGGAAATTTTAATTCTGGGCTCGTAGGTTCCGTCCGGCTGTTTTACCGCCACCAGCTTGTACACGCCGCCGAATACGGGATCTGATTTTGAGGTGATCAGACGCTCGCCCACACCGTAGGAATCAATCCTGGCCTCCTGGATATTCAGGGAATTAATCAGATATTCGTCCACGCTGTTGGACACCACGATCTGACAGTCCGTCAGTCCCGCGTCATCCAGCACTTTCCGCAGTTTTTTGGAAAAATACGCCAGATCCCCGCTGTCGATGCGGACGCCTTTCAGCCGTTTTCCCATCGGCTCCAGCACCTCTTTTGCCGTGCGGACCGCATTGATTACGCCGCTCTCCAGAATATCATAGGTATCAATCAGCAATGTGCAGGAATCGGGATAAACCTCCGCATAAGCCTTAAACGCTTCAAATTCCGTAGGGAAAAACTGCACCCAGGAATGGGCCATGGTTCCCACCGCTTTTACGCCGAACATCTGATCCGCCAGTACCGTAGCCGTTGCGCCCACGCCGCCGATATAGGCCGCTCTGGCCCCGTTGACAGCCGCATCCGCGCCCTGGGCCCTTCTGGCGCCGAATTCCATAATCGTCGCGGGTGCCGCCGCCCGGCAGATTCGGTTTGCCTTGGTGGCAATCAGCGTCTGATGGTTGACCGTCAGAAGCAGCATGGTCTCCACCAACTGCGCTTCTATCAGCGGCGCAGTCACCGTAACCAGCGGCGTGCCCGGATAGACAACGGTTCCTTCCGGCACCGCCTCGATGGTTCCGGTAAAACGGAAATTTTTCAGATAATCCAGAAAGCCCTCGTCAAACATCTCCCTGCCGCGCAGATAGGCGATATCCGCATCGGTGAACTCCATATGCTCAATATAGTCCACCAACTGTTCCAGACCGGCGCAGACGGCAAATCCCGCCCTATCCGGATTGCTTCTGTAGAACATGTCAAATACCACCGTAATGTCTTTCAATCCCTTGACAAAATACCCGTTGGACATGGTCAGTTCATAAAAGTCCATCAGCATCGTCAGATTTCTTTTCTCGTTCATATTCCCCTCTTTCCCGACGCATCTGCCAGCTTATCCGGACCGGACGGCAAACACATGTCTATTCACGATCCTTCCCGGATATGCATCACGCATCGTTCGGACAGAATCCGACAGCCCGCTCCCGGATTCTCTTCCGAACTTCTGATCTATGCGGATGCGCATTTTTTATCACAGTTTCCAAAACCATTTTTGTATCTGTTTCATATTTTTCGCTTTATCCTAGTATATATATGTTACCGGCGTTTATCAACCATATTTTCGGAAAAAATACATTTTCGAACCTACATTTCAAGCCGGCCGTTTTCGGACTGCCAGCCACAAAGCCGCTGACAAAAGCACCGTCAGCGCCGCCGCGCTTCCCCAAACCAGCCATGGCCTTTGGTACCACTGAATCAGCAGATTTTTCGTAATCAGAAAGGTTCTGCTGTCCGAGACGGTTTCATTCCCCGCGGCATCTGCCGCCTTTACATAAAGCGACTGCCAGTCATCCTCACTGCTGAGTGAAAAGGTTACGATCCCGCCGGAAGCCGCCAGTTCTTCCTGATCAAAGGTATCAGCCAGCCTGCCATTCAGCCAGACTTCCGCACAGAGCAGAGACAGATTATCCCTGATGTCGATTGTCACGGTGCGGCCGGTATCATAATATCTGGCCTGATCCTCCACGCCTGTCACAACGACCGAAGGCGGCGCGGTATCCACGGCAAAGGCAATCTCTTTTTCCTTTATCCCGTTGCTGGAACGATTGGAGGCTTTGTCCTCGGAATAAATAGTAACCGTATAGAAGCCATCCTCCCGGAAATTTTCCGGGCCGATCTCATAGGTATAAGCTTTCCAGCCCTCCTTGCTGTCAGACTGCGTTACCCTATAATCTTCCCCCTGACGCAGCCGGCAAAGCTCTCCGTCTCTGCCGCAGGTGATCTCGCGAAATTCAAGGGTATCCACATTGATTTCCGTCACGTTCAGACCGGTGGGACGATCAAGATAAAACCGGTCCAGCGCTTCCTGGGTTTTGCTGTCAAACAGATAGGCGGAACCGAAACGGTTCACGGAAAACAACAGGGTTTCCTCTGACACATTTCCGGCCAGATCTGCCGCCGAGACAGAAAGGGTATAGAGGTCATCCGTCTCTTTCGTTCTGGGAAAATCCTTATATCGGATCTCCTGCCCTCCCGGAATAGGTGTCCTTTCGGCTTCGGGGCTGACGGCGCCGTTCCTGGCGCCTGTCAGTCTGATCTCTGCGCCGTCCGGAGCCAGATTTTCGTCGGAATAGAGGACGTTCGGAGCCACCTCCTGATTATTGGCCGATTTGTCCCGGATATTTGTAATCTCCAGCCTGGGAGGTGTCAGATCAATTATAAAATGATCCTCCTCATACGCCCGGGCCTGATTTCCCGCCAAGTCCTGACAAGCAATGTGAAAGGAAAATTCCCCGTCATAATCATACAGCACAAAAGCGCTGTGCCTGTCGGCGCTGCCGGTCCATCCGCTTATGGCAGGCGGCGCAATCTCCTCCCCTGCCCGCCGGGCGGTAATGGTAATCACCGCATCCTCAGGCTGAAAATTGCGCTCCGTAACCGTAATTACCGCCTGCCGCTGCCGGTTATAATACAGACCATGAGCGGCATTTTGATTATCATAGACCACAGTTACCTCAGGCGGCGTACGGTCGATGATAAAAGGGGCGGCCTCTGTCCGCGCCGATTTGTTCCCGGCCCGGTCGGTACACTGAAAGGCCAGCGTATAATCACCGTCCTGCGCAAATGTCACTCTCATCTCATAGATACAGCCGTCCACATGGCCGCTTTCCTCCCCCGTACACCCGCTGCCCGGCACATGCCGCCATTCTCCCGTCTCCGGTTTCTCCCCGGAAGCCGTAATGAAAAGTTCTCCGTCCTCCGGGCGAAAACAGCGGTCTGTCACTCTGATCAAAGCCGTCCTTGCCTCCCGGTAAAATTTTTCATGGGCCGGATGATTCTGATCAAATGTAATTTCCACTGACGGCAAAAGGGTATCAATAACAAATTCCGCGGCGGCAGGCTCCTCTGCTTTCCATCCCGCAAGATCCTCCGCGGCACAGGTAAACTGCCAGGTTCCCTGTTCTTTAAACGTAACCGTATTCCTGTAAATTCCCTCCCCCTCATTCCGCCAGGAGCCATCCCAGCCGGCAGAGAGAATCCTGTGATCCTGACTGCCATAGCCCTGAATATTAAGCTTTGTCAGCGCAGGATCAAAATTTGCCTCCCTGACCGTTACCTGGACCGTCACCGGACCGTCATAAAATTTCTTTTCCCGGATTTCCCCGGTGATATCGGTGCCGTTATGGAGAAAAGTCACCTCAATCACCGGCTTTTTCGTATCCAGTACCAGATATTTGCTGGTAAATCTGCCCTCCGACACTTCCGCGCCTTCCATCAGGTTGCCGGAACGGTCCGCATACTCCGCGGAAAAACGGTAGATTCCGTCTTCGGACATGGAAAAAATACTTCTGTGTTCCTCCCCCTGATTTTCCCATGGACTCCTCTCAAGCGCCTTTGAAGCGCCGGCCGCCTGACAGTCGATCCGCATCCGGCGTCCGTCCTCCGGAAAAAAGTAACGCTCTCGAATGAATACGTCCACATTCCCGCCGTCCCTGTAAAAATAGGTATCCGGATACCCTTCATGCTCCGTATAGCTGCCCGGATGATAATCTACCTTCCATTCCGGCGGCCGGTTGTCCAGAATATAACGGACACTGTCGCCAAGGGGCGCGGCCGAAGCCGGCGCGGTATTTCCGGCATTGTCATAAATTCGAATATCCTCAATCTGTTTTTCCGTCTCCGTCTGCTCAGGAATCTTCCAGTCAAGGTAAAAGACCGCTTCCAGATACGCCTTTCCTCCGATCTCTGCCCTCCCGGTCTGCGGGCCGATGCTTTTTACCAGCGTTTCCCTTTTTCCGTCATGGTTCACCGTAACCGATATTTTCTGAATTCCTGAGGAGATCCTGCCGGGTTCCGCCTGATACATCCCTTCCCGCAGTTCATCCCGGACATACAGCTTCAAAGCCGTATGATCCCTGCCGTAAACCGCGCCCCTGCCCGGCATCTGATAGCGATGCGCCGTCAGTTCGCCGTACCCGCTGTTTTCCGGGCTGTCTTTCGGGTTGTCTATCAAGTTGTCTTTCAGACTGTCCTTTCCGCTCTCAGTTATGCTGTCTGCCTTTTCCTGTTTTAGATATCTGTGTTCTTCCGCTTCCTGATCCGGTTCAGGATCATTTTCATTCCCATCTCCATGATCCCACTGAATCAGCACCGTTTCCCGGGGTGCTCCGTTGTCGATGCGGACCCTGCTGCCCTGGCCGCCCGATTCGTCGGTACAGAAAAACGCCCGGTTTCCCGCCCAGTCTGTCACCTCTGCCCCATACAACTGATCCTGATCCTGCAAAAAAGTCTCACTGTGAGAGAATGACCTGACCGCCTCATCCGGATTCGCCGTCCCGCCGATCAGCAGACTGCCCTCCGGCTGATTTTCGCCGTCTGTTTCCCCCTTTAAGGCATACCACCTGATTGAGGAAATACCAAAGGCATCCTCCGCCGTGGCACAAATGGTTTTTCCCCTTCCGTCCGCGGCGGAATACCATCCGGTCAGTTCGCTGCCGTCTGCCGTTCTGACATGATTTTCTCCGGCTGTCGTGCGGAATACGCCTTCTTCCGGCTGTGCCGGACTTTTTTTATCCACCACAATCGTCAGGCTGCCAAGCCCTTCCTGCGTGTATGGACAGACCGTCACATTCCCGGCATTGTCCGTTATGCGGACAGCCCTGCATTCATAGACCGTTTCTTCACCTTCCGCCCCGGTCAGAGTCAGCCGGCAGACCCCTTTGCCCTTTTCGGGAAGGGAAAACCTCTGCTCGCCCCGGCTGGTCATCAGCACAGCTTCTTTCAGGCCGGACGCCTTTGTATCCGGCGCTTCCGGAAGATCTTCTGCCGTAACGGCCACCCTGACGTCCGTACCGCTGACCAGCTTCCCGTTCACCATATGATCCCGATCTGTCAGCGCCTGATCCTGAACCGGCGCCTCCTCCTGATATTTTACATTGGAAAAACAATACGTCACATTGGGCGCGCCGCCGGACTCCGTAATCACGGCAGGCTGATTGTCAATATTTACCCGGCTGCCCTTATTTTCCGAAATATCCCCGTTCCAAATCAGTCCTGTGGCATTTCCGGCCCAGTCAATGGCTCTGACAGCATATAATTGTGTCTGCGGCGACTGAAACAGAGCGGTGCCCGATAAAGGAGTCTGGCCAAAGGCACCCGAAGTCTGTTCCGGCACTGTCATCATCTTTCCGGGCTGTTCCGCCGTCAGAGGACCTTGGATCACCTTTCCCTCCTCGTCTGTCATATACCATTGCATGGAATAAATCCCATGCCGGTCCCGGGCATTGGCAGTGATGCGCAGCGCCTGCCCCCGGGCGGATGCGGAATACCATTCCAAAACCCCCTCCCGGTTTTTCGCCGAATATGCCTCGTCCAGAAAATCCACTTCCGGTACTTTTCCGTCCACCGCGATGGTTTCCGGAGCCAGATCCGCGCCAAACCGGTAAACTGTCCGGTTCCCCGCCCGGTCCGTTATCTCCAGCGTTTCCGGATGGTATGCTGTCTCCTGTCCCGGCAGAACAGGCAACTGAAAACAGTAACGCCCCTCCCCATTTTCTTCCTCCGGCTTCCTGACCGGATCGTAGTTCTGCCCGTTTACTTTTAATATTACGGTTTCAATTCCCGACCCGGAAATTTCCTTTTCCGGTATGACATTTTCCGAGACGCTCCCTTCCAAATCGTTTTCCTTTGCAGTATTATCCGCCCAAGAAGCATTTTTTTCATTCTGATCCGCCTCTAAAGTGTCCGGTTCTTTTTCATCCGCCCCGGTTCTTCCGGTTCCGTCTCTGACCTCCACAGTCAGGACAACGGCCGTCCGGCTGAGCAGGGTTTCCCGGAACAGATAATCGCCGATCTGACTTTCCTGTACCCGGTCCCCGCCGGATATTTTCTCATATGCCGCATTTGCAAACTGATAATAAACCGCCGGGTGCCCGTCCCGTGTCTCAATTACGGGGCCCGTCTCGTCGATTCTGACTTCCACGGCCTCCGACCTTGCCTCACATCCCGCCTGATCTTTTACGACAACGACATAGGACTGACTCTGATCTCCCCGCTTTGCGGCCCCCTCTCTGTTATAAACCCAGCTTCCAAAAGAGACCTGCCCGTCCGTCACAAGGACATTCTCCTTTTGGTCCGATATGCTCTCCTGTTCTTCCTCCGCCGCCACGCAATAGACAGAAGCAGTCAGCTCCCTGTCCGCGTCGCAGTCTTCCACCGTAACCATAAATTCAAACTGTGCCTCCCCTCCCCGATACCAGTAATCTTCTTTCCCCGTCCCATTCCATTGAACACGGATTTTCGGAGGCTTCAGGCCATTCTCCGAAACACTGCCGTCAGAACCGCTGCCGGACTCCGCATCAGCAGCATCCTGAGCTGTTTTTACCAAAATACGGCCTTTCTGCGCCTCTGCCCCAAAAGGCGTCAGAAAAAACAACATCAGCAGCAGCGCCGTCAGAAACATTCCCTGTCTTTTTTTCAACCTTTTCCCCTCCCGTCATCCGTCTGTCCTCTCATCCGTATGAACAACCATAATATCCCTCTCAATCACAAACGCCTCTCTTTTTGCTTCTTTTCCGCTTCCTTCAATCTGCCGCAGCCACTTTCTGACCGCCATGCCGGATTCCAGTGCAAAAATATCGGGAATATCAAACAGAAAAAATTCCGCCAGCGCCGCCGCCAGAAACAGCGCCGTAAATACCAGCGCCCCGATCCGGGCCGTGTGCAGCATCTGTGCCTGATCCCCGCCGTATATTCCAATCATAACCGTCATATCGTCGGCTCCTTTCTTTTCGTCTCAAGTCTGCACAATTCAATGGCTCCAAACTCCGGTTTTTCCGCAATTCCGCTATGTACCATATCTGATCCGTCCTTATTTCCCTACTGCCGGTCATTCATTCTTCTTTCCGCACCCGAAAAGCCGCCTCCACCTGTCTGGCCGCCTGCTCCAGATCCGACAGCAGGGCTTCTTTCAGCAGCCGGTTTCTCTCCTGATTCCCGTCTTCCGGAATCACTATCTCCGTCACAAGCCGCTTCCTGACCGCTTCCAGCTCATTTAGCATCTCCTGTTTCTCCACCCCTGCTTCATGAAACAGAGACGCACAGCGGTAAATCTGATACGCCAGCTCTCTGTACACCATCATAGCCGTGGTAATATTATCTTCTCCGGCAATATCCCCTGCCGCCAGTTCTGTCAGATCCTCCCAAAAATCACGGTAACTGACCGCCGCATCTCCCGCCTTATTCGCCATGCCGATTTTTCCGTAATATTCGGCAATCTGTCCCAGCTTCCGGGCCCGCAGACTCATATGGGATTCCAACGTCCGGCCCTGGGAGGCAATGCGCAGCCATTTTAAAGCCATCCCCTTATTTCCGTTTTTCTCATAGGAATAAAAGTAGGCCAGTCCCAGACGGTACGCCAGCATTTCATATCCTTTTTTATTTTCCGCCAGCGACTGTTCATGGGAAATACTCCCCGAACCGGCATCGTTCAAAATACGGCGCAGTTCCTCATCCTCTTTCACCGTCAGATTATCATCTGCCAGAAAGATCCGGTCCAGCAGCAGCAGATATGCCTCCTGTCTCGCAGGAGCAATGGAAATGGCTTTTTCATAATAATCAAAAGATTCCAGAGGCGCGGCGCAGCTCTCGGCCGCCAGAATACAGGCTTCATATGTATTGGCCCGCACATGCCGCTCTCCAAGCCAAAGGCCCAGCGCTGCCATACCGCACAGAAGGGCAAGCCCTGCCGTGGCGAAAAACAGAAACAGCTTTCTCCTGCGCTGCCTGCGGCTTCTTCTGTCAATCCGGTCATAGTGCTCCAGATCATAAAGCAGTTGGCTGCAGGACTGATATCGGTCCTCTTTTTGCACCTGGGTACATTTTAAGATAATGCCCTCCAGCCCCTGTGAAAGAGCCGGATTGATCTCCGTAATCGGCCGCAGACCATGGGGATCCGCGCCGGTCAGCAGTTGGAACAGCATCACGCCAAAACAGTAAATATCCGTCCGGGCATCGCTTTTTCCTTTCTCCTCATACTGTTCCGGCGCCGCATATCCCCTGGTTCCCAGTGATACGGTATCTTTGATTTTTTCCGGCCTGTACTCTTTTGCCGCGCCGAAATCAATCAGAGCGATCTCCTCACCGTCCGGTTTCAGCATCACATTGGCCGGTTTCATATCCCGGTATATCACGGCAGGTTCCCGGTTATGGAGATAAAACAGCACGTCGCAGATCTGCCTGGCCCATTTCACCACCTGCGTCTGGGGCTGAGGACCCTGCTCCTTCAAAATCTCCTCCAGCGATCTTCCTTCTATATAATCCATTACGATCAGCAGAGAATCCCCATGCTCAATCACATCGGCGATGGCCGGCAGATTCGGATGTTTCAGCCGCCGCAACATCTCAATCTCTTTTCTGTCCGCCTCCAAGTCTACCCCCTGCCCTTTTTGCACTTCCTTGATCGCCCAGGGTCTGTTCGCCCGCTCATTGATCGCCAGATAGACCACGCTCATACCGCCTCTGCCGATCACGCTCAGTATCTTATAATTTCCGGCCACCACAGAACCGATCTCTAACATTCCGCCTCCCTGCACACACCTCACCGGACAGCCCGGCATCTTTTTCCATTCCGGAGAAACCCGCACAGCTCCGTCGACCCGCCGCTCTGAAAAAACAGCGAACCCCCCGTCACACCGCTTTTACCGCAATCACCGAAATATTATCCGTCTCCCCTCTGGCTTTATCAAGCTCCGTCATCCTGACGCAAGCCATCTTAAGATCCGCTTCCCGCGCCATCGCCGAAGGACAAAAGGCCTGCATCAGCTCCTCCTTAGAAATTTCATGGCGGAATCCGTCGCTGCAGAGCAGATACACGCCGCCTTTTCGGACAGTGCCGCGAATAAAAGCAGGAACAGGCCTGCCGCCTGCGCCGATACTCTGCAGCAGCACATTCCGCCGGCTGTCCGACTCCGCTTCCTCCTTTGTCAGACGCCCCTGCTCCACTTCCCGTTCCGCAAGGGTCTGATCCCTGGTCAACTGCCGGATTCCTCCGTCAAGCTCATACACACGCCCGTCGCCCACATGGACAATATAATAAACGCCGCCCGCAAATAACATGGCCGTCGCCGTCGTCCCCACGGCGATTCCATGTCTCCGGCCATAGGCGCCGATGGCTTCGGCTTCCTGTTCCAAAATCGCTGTCCAGGCCGCCAGCACCCCGGCTTCCCGTTTTTTCTGTCCTTTTTTCAGCAATGCCGGAAGCTCCTGCCGGAACCACCGGGCAAACCGCCGGATTACGGAAGCGCTGGCCACCTCACCTTTTTCCAGGCCGCCCATTCCGTCGCACAGAACGGCCAGCACGGCCCGTTCCCCTTTCAGGCATCCTGACTGGAGTAAAAGAGAGTCCTGATTGACCTGCTTTACCCTTCCGGTATCCGTGTGATAAGACAACAAATATTTCATCTGCCTTTCCTCACATGAACTTTGTTTCATTTTCTCTGTAATTTACTTTGCTGCCAATCGTAATCGGAAATCTACTGCGAAACGCAGTTTAAAGAAATAGAATGACCGAAATCATCCGACCCTGAAATGTCAAATATCCGTTAAAGATTCTCTAAATCCGACCTGTCCCTATCATAACATATATGGAATTATTTTACAACCATTTTTTTCAAATTTTTTCCAGAAACCATTCCGGCATCAGAATCTGCCTTATTCAATCATCCTCCATGGTCCGGCAGAAGGGGCCACAGGCGTATTTTACCAAATCTTTCAGAATACAAATGCCCCGGAAGACCCTTCCGGATCTCCTGAGGCATTTACAATGCATCGTCCAGGCGCCCGCTATTCCGCGGGGCGTCCTATGACATATCATACATAAAATCCCGCGTTCTGCATACTTTGATTCCGCTACCGTGTTTTCCCATACAGAATCCGAATGGAATTCAGAATACAGAGCATGGATACACCGGTATCGGCAAACACGGCCAGCCACATATTGGAATAAATTCCCGTAATGCCCAGCATCATAACCACCGCCTTGACCGCCAGGGCAAACACGACGTTCTGGTTGGAAATCTTGCTGGTACGCCTGGCAATTTTAACAGCGTCCGGAATCGCATCCATATTGGAATTCATAAATACCACGTCCGCCGCCTCGATAGCCGCGTCGGCGCCGCTGCCCATGGCCGCGCCCACATCCGCTCCGGCCAGCACCGGCGCGTCGTTGATGCCGTCGCCCACGAACATCACGGAACCATGGGTATCCCGGATTTTCCGCAGCTCGTTCAGTTTATCCTGGGGCATCAGCTTTGCATGAACCTCCTGAATACCGGTTTCTCTGGCCACCGCCTCGGCACTGTCCTGTGCGTCGCCGGTCAGCATGGCCGTCGCTATGCCCATACCGGCAATCCGCCTGATCGCTCCGGGAGCTTCTTCTTTAACGGTATCGGAAATCAGCACATGACCTTCATATTTCCCGTTCACGGCCACCAAAACCTCGGAGCCGAAACCCGTTTTTTTATACCGGTCCAGATTCACATGAAATGAATGCATCAGCTTTACATTGCCGCAGAGGACAGTGCCCCAGGGCAGCTCCGCCTGAATGCCTTTTCCGGCAATTTCCTCCGCGGACAGGGGCTTTTCCAGCTCCAGATTTCTGCTCTTTGCGGCTTCCACAATACTGTTTCCAATCGGATGGGTGGAAATCTGTTCCGCCGCCGCACACATTGCCAGCATCCGGTCTTTGTCCATCCCCAGGGAAACGACGTCCTGCACCGCAAAATTCCCCTTGGTGACGGTTCCTGTCTTATCCATGACAACCGCAGAGATTTTGGCCAGAGATTCCAGTACCACGCCGCCTTTGAATAAAATTCCCCGCTTAGAGCCTGCGCCGATACCGGAGAAAAATGCCAGCGGCACGCTGAGCACCAGAGCGCAGGGACAGCTCATCACCAGCAGCGTCAGCGCAGTATACACCCAGTAATACCAGTCCTGTTTCAGAAGCAGAGGCGGAATCACGGCGATGGCCGCGGCGCCGATTACCACGCAGGGAGTGTACACCCTGGAAAAACGGGTGATAAACCTGTCAATCTGAGGCTTGCTGGCCGCAGCATTTTCCACGGAATCCAGGATACGGGTTACCATGGATTCTTCCAGAACCTTTTCCACGCGGATCCGGATCGCGCCGGAAGTATTGACGCAGCCGGACAAAACCTCATCGCCGTATGCCGCTCTGACAGGAACAGGCTCCCCGGTTACAGGAGAGGTATCAATCCGGCTCTCGCCGTCGATCACAATGCCGTCCAGCGGGATTCTGTCGCCGGGCCGGACCAGCAGGATATCGCCCACATTGGCATCCTCCGCCGGAATCACCCGCACCTCCTCGCCGATCAGCAGGTTTACAACCTCCGGTCTTAAATCCACGGCCTCCATAATCTGGGAACGGCTCCGCTCCGTAGCAATATGTTCAAACAACTGGCCGATCCGGTAGAACAGCATAACGCCTACGGCTTCGGGATACTCGCCGATTGCAAAGGCACCCAGTGTGGCCGCCGCCATCAGGAAATTTTCGTCAAAAATATGACCTCTGGTTATATTGCGCAATGCCGTCAGCAAAATATTGCCGCCTAACACCAGATAAGCGGCCACGAATGCAATGACCAGGGGCGGTGAAAAGTGCTCCTCTCCGCCCCCGAACAGCCCTGTCTCATGACAGATTTCCACGCCCACGAACATGATCGCACCCAAAATAACCGTAATCACGCTGATCTGTTCTCTGGTGATCCGTTTCTTTTTTTCCGCGGTTTTGACTTTTCGGGCCTCCGCCGCGGAGGCTCCGTCCGGCGTCACGGTCTTTTTCGCCGATGCTTTTTCTCTGATAACCGTGCCCGGCTCCAGTCTGTCGCAGATTTTCTGAATTTCAGGCAATACCCTGTCGATATTTCTGGCGGTCAGCTTCATCTGTTTTGTGGCATAGGTAATGACACAGTTGGAAACCTCCTCCAGCTCATTGATTTTCTGTTCCATCTTTGCCGCGCAGTTGGCGCAGTCCAGCGTCTCGATCACATACGTTCTCGTCTCATGCTCTCTGGAAACTTTCCCGCTTCTGGGCACCACGCGCACCTCAGATTCGATGGACTCGCAGATTTCCTGAAACTTCGGCAACAGAGCGTCCGGATCCGCCGCCGAAACCCGAAGCTGTCTGGTGGTAAAGGTGATGCTGGCGTACCGGACGGAAGGAATCTCTCTGATCTTTTTCTCCATCTTGGAGGCACAGTTGGCGCATCCCAGGTTTTCCAGGATATATACTTTTTTTACCAGATGCTCGTCGGGCATTTTACAGGTACATTTGTCCAGACTCTCGCCGCACACGTCACAGTACTCCGCATGAGGGTGGCACAGCTCGCAGTCACAGTCATCGGGGTGGCCCGGTACGTGATGGGGATGGACATGATGATGCGTTTCCTGATCGTGATTATGAACATGGCCGCAGCCGCAGCTGTCCCCGTGTTCGTGGCTGTGCGTATGCTCCTCATACGCTTCATGATCGTGACCGCAGCCGCAATCGCAACTGTCTCCGTGTCCGTGGCTGTGATGATGTTCCTCATGCGCTTCATGACTGTGGCCGCAGCCGCAGCTGTCCCCGTGTTCGTGGCTGTGCGTATGCTCCTCATGCGCTTCATGACTGTGACCGCAGCCATCTTCATGTCCGTGACTGTGGTCATGTTCCTCATGCATTCCATGATTATGACCATGTTCGTGGCCGCATCCACAGCTTTCTCCATGTTCGTGACTGCGGTCATGATGATGTTTTTCCGTTTCTCCAGAAGCCTGGGGTAAGGAACACTTTTGAGTAAAATCATTTCTGCTCATCCGGGAAACCTCCTTAAAACAAAAATAATATAAAACCATATATTCTCATATGAGCATTTATTCATATATAGATAATACTTCATTCCGCCGCAAAAGTCAACTGATATTTGGCCAGCGAAGCAGGATTCTTATTCGTCACAGGAAAATACTAAGAATTTTCTTAATATGATTCGGATGTCAAAACAAAAAATCCGACAAAATATGACATTAACATATCCTGTCGGATTTTTTGCAGGCACCGGATGAACAACGGCCCCCTATTCCGCCGGAATCTCCCATTCCCGCGCCTCTTTTCGATACGCTTCCGCCTGCTCCTCACACTGCCGGATCAGCTCCTGATGTTCCGGCAAAAACGGCGATGCTGTTCCCAGTGCCTCCGCTAGCTTCCCATAGCACTCGCTCAGCGCAAAAAGCGGCACGGAACCGCTCCGGCGGATATCAATCACGGCCTCCGTCCTGTACGCGGCCGTCTCAAACCACTGAAGCGCCTCCTGATAATCTCCTCTGTCAAAAAAATGGCTGCCCACCTCGCAGCAAAGCTCCGCGCACAGGGAATCCGGCATCAGCTTAAAAGCCATGGAGAAAAACCGGTCGGTCTGCCCTGCGGTCCGGTAGGCATGGCAAAGCACGCAAACAGCCTCTTTTACCATATCTCCCGTGGCCTCCGGCCGTATCAGCGTGGCTTCAAACACCGGAACCGCATCTGCAAAATCCTGATCCTCCCCACTGATCAGCAGCTCTTTCGCATACATGGAATGCAGCTTCGCCGACAGCCTGCCTTCCCTGGCGAAAGCCAGACCGAACAGACGAAAATCCCTGCTGCTGTGCAGACTCTGAGGCAGATGGAGAATCTCAATCTCGCTGTCAAAAACAATCGGTTCCAGACACACCGTCTCATGTACGGCGTCGATCCACCGGAAAGTCCGAAGCCGCCTGTACAGCTTCGGCCTGTATTCTTTCATGAAATTAGAAGACGTATTATATTCCGGCGGCGTAACATAGTACATTTGGACAATCTCCACCTCCGGCATCAGCACCTGTTTTAACTGCCGAAAACGGATACGGTTTTCCTCGTCCACCACTTCGTCGGCGTCGGCGGAATAAATATACTCCATCGTCGCCTTGGAAAAGGCAAAATTCCTGGCCGCCGCAAAATCATCGGTCCAGGCGTAATCATAAATTTGATCGGTAAACTCCGCCGCGATCTCCTTCGTATTATCATCGGAACCCGTATCCACAATAATAATCTCATCCATCAGATCCGCAACGGAAGACAGACACCGCCTTAAAACAGCGGCCTCGTTTTTTACAATCATGCAGAGACTGAATGTAACCATATCAGAAATTCTCCTATTTGAAGTTCCGCTACAGTCCTCTCAAGCCCCCCTGCTCTGGAAGTATTTCCAGCCGCTTAAAGCGTCTGTAAATTCTTCCGGGGGCTTGTTCGGACTTCCGCTGATTTTTCAAGTTCCGCTACAGTCCTCTCAAGCCCCCCTACTCTGGAAGTATTTCCAGCCGCCAAAGCGTCTGTAAATCCTTCCGGGGCTTGTTCGGACTTCCGCTGATTTTTCAAGTTCCGCTACAGTCCTCCCAAGCCCCCCTGCTCTGGAAGTATTTCCAGCCGCCAAAGCGTCTGTAAATCCTTCCGGGGCTTGTTCGGACTTCCGCTGATTTATAGTTCCGCAACTTATTTCCCGCTGCCTTTTCCTGTTCGTTTCACCCATCCGGACAGCCGCTCTCTGTTCCGATATCCCAGAAGCCCCAGAAAAGCCCCGATCGTAACGGCATAACCGACCCAGAAAATTTTCTTCCCCACAAACTTCACGGTAATCACCTGCTCCTCAGGGGAAGCCGGCAGATTCACGCGGATTCGGTTGTTGCTGCCGGTCGCAACGGGCAGCCGCTGTCCCTGTTCGTTAAAGGCGCCGTATCCGGGATAATTAAAAATCGGCACGTCCATATACTGCCCCTCCTGCTGACAGAGCAGGCGAATTTCCGCCCGGTTTCCCTCCAGCGTATAATCGATGATACTGACCTTCGATTCGTCGGACTCATACACCCAGCGGTTCAGATCGCCGAAGTCCGTATCCCTTATAAAATACTCTTTGACCGTGGCCACCATAGGCGTACCCGGCGGATAGGTCTTCCGCTCATTGGCAAAGGTGGTCACTATGGTCTGCATCGTAATCAACGCCGCCAGAAACAAAACACACGTCATCTGGGACGCATACTTTTTCAGCAGACCGCTTTCATACAGCCAGCCCACACCGGAAAACACCAGACAGGCATGGGCAATCACCAGGAAACGGTAGGGAAACTGAATGGTTTCCGTCACCTGATCGATAAAGTGGATGCGCTTCAACAATTCCCAGGGAACAATATTCGTAATCAGCAGCGTAAATATAACGCCGCAGGCTGCCAGAACCGCCAGATACCCCTGCCTGCGGTCCTTATTTTTCTGTGTCAGCGAACCGATAATGCCAAACACCATACAGAGCAGGCCCACCGGCCCTAAGCTGTTTGTCTGCGGCCCTCTGCTGGAAGCGACTCTGGGCGTATGAATCTGAAACAGCTCCGTCACGTACTGGACTGTTTTCATCCACCATCCGCCGTCATACATCGCACTTTCCAGATCCAAATTTCCCTGCATATAATAAACCACAAAGGGAATCAGGTACCACGCGTTAAAAACCGCCACACAGCCAAGTATTTTCAGCAGCTCTTTCCACCGCTTTTCCTTAAAGAAAACGTCTGCATAAAACAGCCCTGCCGTAACGGAAAAAATACTGACCATGATGCAGCTTAACATATGGCTTTGCAGCAATCCGCTGTAAGCGACGGCCAGATACCACCATTTCTTTCTGTCGCCCACAAGCAGCTCATAAAGCCCCAGAACCACCAGCGGCAGAAACATCATCGCCGTCACCTCTCCGAAAGCGGAACGCATCCACATGGAGCTGCCTACCCGGTACAGTCCTGTCATATAAAGCACGGCGATCAGCAGCGGAACAGATTTATGTTTTCCCAGCAGTTTTCTCGCCGTTATATACGCCATCCAGCCCGTACCCAGATTCACGGCACACATCAGCGACTTGTAACAAAACTCCACGGTAACCCCAAACATCCGCAGAATCGCCGCCGGATAAATAAACAGGTTGGGATACAGTGCCTGCAGGTACCCGTAGCTGTTAACCGCATACGGATAAACGTATACCGGAAACTGCCCGTTCAAAAGACCGTCTTTAATCCCCTGAATTTTATAGGCATGGTATGACATGTCATAGCTCCGGAATAAATCCGGCCTGAGGTAAGGCGCGCTCACCAGAAAGCCGGCTGCCGTAATCACCACTATGGCCGCAGCCGTTTCCTGAGAAACTTTTCCTTTATTGAAAAACAGAAGATAATAAAGGAGAAGAGCCAAAAGCGTCATCATCACCGCCAGAAAAACGTAATCATTGTTCAGCGGCCGGTCGCTTCCCACCTCCATGCCGCCTATGGTCACTGTCCCGGCCGCGCCTTTCTCCACATGCATCCGAAAATCCGTGGAATCCCGTTCCAGGCTGACCGGTATGCCCAGAGAAGCCGGAGTTTGTGTGACGGGCAGCTCCACCGACGCAAACTCTCTTTCATAAGCCTCCACCACCAGCCTGCTTCCCGGCGCGCTGGCCGTGTAATCAACCACAGCCACATAATCGCCCTTATTCAGAGAATAATACGCGGTGGTCAGCATACGCCCTTCCAGCCCGTCGCCCGCCGCATACCGACCCTCCTGTTCCTCGCCCAATTCGACGGTCCAATAATCATGGGCGAATATAAAACGCCGGTTTGTAAAATGATGCCCCAGCATTCCCGCGATAAACAGAACGCTGAACATAATAAACAGTATCCTCTGTTTCATCTTATACTTGTTCCCCCTGCTTTCATCCTGGATTTCGTTTCTGTCTTATTTTGTTTCCCAGCCGGCGCAGCCTCTTCCGGTTCAGATAACCCGCCGCCCAGCATACCGCCGCCAGCGTCACCCCGTAACCGACCCTGAAAATGTCCTCGCCCGCAAACCGTACCGTAATCTCCTGCTCATGATCCGAAGGAGAGAGCGCTACCCGGACCCGGCTGTTGCTGCCGGTTTCAACGGGAAGACGGCCGCCGTCCCCGCGAAAAGCCTGATATCCCGGATAGTGAAACATAGGCGCCTCAATATATTGCCCCTCCTCCCGGCATGTCAGCCAGACCGTCGCCTTAGAGGGTTCCAGAACATAATCCCGGATCACCACCTTTTCCTCGTCGGAACTATAAATATAGCGGTTATAATCCGTATTATCCGCCCCTGCCGGAATATATTCCTCGGCAATCAGAACCAGCGGCCTGTCAGGCGGCGTAACTTTTCCGTAGCTGGCTGTCAGATTCACGATCTCCCACATCGGCAGCACCGCGGCCAGTACCAGAACGCTGCAGACTGCCGAACGATATCTGACCAGAGCCTTCGTCTCAAACAGCCATCCCACCCCTGCCAGTAAAAAACAGAGGGTGGTAAAGACAAGAAAACGCCAGGGAAACTGCATTGTCTCCGCAATCCAGTCAATCACTGCCAGCTCTCTTAACTGTTTCCACGGAACCAGATTTGTCATCAGCACCGTAAAAATCACGCCGGCTGCCAGCAGCACGGACAGAAATCTCTGCTTCTGATTTTTGTTTCTGTTTACCAGCACGCCCACGATCCCCGCCGTCATGCAGATCATCCCTGCCGGTCCTATGGTGTTGCTCCTCCATCTGTAGGTTCCGGGAAGTCCGGACACATAGCTCTGAAACAGCTCGGCCACATCCATCACATGAATAAACCAATCCTTATGCAGCTTCGAAAGATTTAGATCCAGCCCCATATAGACGACAAAGGGAATCAAAAACCATGCGTTAAAAGCCAGAAGACAGCCGATCACTTTTAACAGCTCAATCCACCTTTTTTCCTTAAAAAACACATCCACATAAAAAAGCCCTGTGAGAACGGAAAAAATCAGAACCATCAGACAGCTCAGGACATGACTCTGAATCAGCCCGCTGTAACCCACCGCCAGATACCACCATTTCTTCCGGTCCCCTGCCAGCAGCTCGTACAGTCCCACCGCAATCAACGGCAGAAACATCATTGCAATCAGTTCTCCCGCCGCGCCGCGCACCCACAGATTTGTTATTCTGTAGGGCGCTGTCAGGTAAAGAAACGCAAACAAAACAGGCGCCTGTCTGTGCTGCCCGATCAGCCTTTTGGAACACCGGTACGCAATCCATGCGGTCCCCAGATTCACGGCAAACATCAGAGATTTATAGCAGGCGGCCGCAGACACGCCAAGCATCCTGAGAAACGCCGCCGGATATATAAATAAGCTGGGATAAAGCGCATTGAGATAGCCATACCCGTTAAAAGTATGGGGGAAAAAGTAAACGGGAAACTGTCCGCTTTTTATGGCATCCCTGATTCCTTCTATTTTATAGGCATGATACTTCACATCGTCCGCAGAATAAAAACCGTTCCGAAACATCGGGGCGCTGATCAGAAAGCAGACCGCAAGAAGGAGCATCCCGTCCAGAACTGTCTCCGGCGGAATCCGCCCGTTGTTGATAAAGATCAGATAGTAAAGTCCGGCCAGCAAAAGCGCCGCCACAACAGCCAGATAAGTATAATCCTGACTGACCGGTTTATCACCGGTAATATCAATCTCCCACACCACCAGAGAGCACTCCGCAGGTTTACTGATATACAGACGGAAATCCACGCAGTCTTTCTCAAGGCTTACCGGCACTTCCACCGTATCCACAGCTTCCCCGGCAGGCAGCTCCACTGTCATAAACGGACTCTCCGAAGTCTCCACAACCAGCATTGCTCCCGGAGCGGAGGAATGAAATTTTACGGCCACCCTGTAGTCGCCCTGATCCAGAGAGTAATAAAGTGTTTCCAGAACCCTTCCTTCCGTCCCTTCGCCGGCCGTCAGAACGCCGTTCTCAATACTGCTTCCGGACTGCGCGCTCCACCGGTCTTCATCGCAGAGAATCGTATGGTTTGTGACGTTGTGCGCCAGGATACAGTAGATCAGCCCTATGCCAATGCAAAGAAATACGACTCTCAATCTCATAAATGTATATCCCTCCGGTTTCCGAGCCGCCGCAGCCGTTCTCTGTTACAATAGACAGCCGCCCATATCACTGCTGCCAGCGTAATGCCATAGCCGACCCGGAAAATATCCTCTCCCGTAAACCGCACCGTAATCTCCTGTACCTCCGAAGACGGAGAAAGGGGAACCCTGACCCGGTTGTTGCTGCCGGTTTCCGTAGGCAGTCTTGTTCCATTCCGGTCAAAAGCCTTATATCCCGGATAATGAAACATCGGCGCCTCTATGTATTGCCCTTCCTCCCGGCAGACAAGCCAGACCGTAGCTTTCGAGGTTTCCAGTATATAGTCCTGAACCTCTACCTTTTCCTCATCTGAAAGGTAGATCATCCGTTTAAAATCCGTATAGTCCGATCCCGCCATCACATATTCAGGCGCCCTTGAAACAAGGGGTCTGTCCTGGGGCGTATAACCCCCTCTGCGCGCCGTCTCATTCACAATATCCCACATGGACAGCACCGCCGCCAGCAACAGAAGCGCGCAGACCATCGGGCGGTATCCGTCCAGCTTTTTATTCTGATACAGCCACTCCACACCCGCCAGCAGCAGACAGAGACTGACAAAGGCGAGAAAACGCCAGGGAAACTGCATCGTCTCCGTAACCCAGTCAATCAGCGCCGACTGCTTTAACAACTCCCAGGGCACCAGATTTGTCATCAGCACCATGAAGATCAGGCCGCAGAAAAACAAAACCGACAAAAATTTCTGTCTTTTATCTTTTTTTCTCTGTGACACGATGCCGGCGGCTCCCAGGATTAAACAGATTGTCCCCGCAATTCCCAGACTGTTGCTCCTCCAGAAATATCTGCCGGGCAGTCTTCCTATATGGCTCTGGAAGATCTCGGCCAGAGCCATGGAATGATCATACCAGTCCATCTGCAGCTTCGATAAATCCAGATCCAGCCGCATATACACAAGAAACGGAATCAGATACCAGGCATTAAAAGCCAGCAGACATCCAATCACTTTCAGAAGTTCAATCCATCTCTTCTCTTTCAAAAAAACATCCGCATAAAATATACCCACCGCAACCGAGAACATCAGCACCAGCAGACAACTGAGTACATGGCTCTGAATCAGGCCGCTGTAGCCGATCGCCAGATACCACCATTTCTTCCGATCCCCCGCCAGCAGCTCATATAAGCCCACGGCAACCAGCGGCAGGAAGGCCATAGCCAGCAGTTCCCCCGCCGCAGACCGAACCCACAGATTGTTGATCCTGTAAGGCGCCAGCACCCAGAGCAGGGCAAATAAAAGAGGCGCCCATCTGCGCTCCTTTCCGAGCAGCCGTTTCGCCGCCCAGTACGCGATCCAGGCCGTCGCCAGACTCGCCGCAAAAAACAGCGTTTTATAGCAGGTCATCGAAGACACACCCAAGATCCGCAGTAAAACAACCGGATAGAAAAACATGTTTGGGTAAAGTGCGTTCAGATAACCATATCCGCTGAACACATATGGAAGGAAATATACCGGAAACTGACCGTTTTTGATGCCGTCCCGCATTCCTTCTATTTTGTATATGTGATATCGCTGATCGTCTCCGTCATACATGCCGGTTCGGAACATTGGTGCGCTGATCAGAATACAAACAGCAAGCAGCAATAAAACCGAAAAAACCGTTTCCGGCGAAATATGGTTCCGATTGAGAAAAATCAGATAATAAAGCAAAGCTAAAACTATCGCCGACACCACGGCCAGGTAAGTATAATCCTGATTCACCAGTCCCTCACTGGTAATGTCAATCTCCCATATGACTAACGCGCCTCCTATCGGTTTATTAATATACAGACGAAAGTCCACACTGTCCCTATCAAGGCTGACCGGAATCTCCAGCTCCTTTATTCCTTCTCCGGCAGGCAGCTCTACCGTCATAAGAGGACAGTCGAAGGTTTCCACGTTCAACTCCGCTCCAGGGGCGGAAGAATGGAATTTCACGGCAACCCTGTAGTCACCTTTATCCAGAGAATAATAAAAAGTTTCCATAACCCTTCCTTCCGCTCCTTCAGCGGCCGTCAGAACACCGTTCTCAACGCTGCCTCCCGACAGGCCGCTCCATCTGTCCGAATCGCAGGGAATCGTATGATTTGTAACATTATGCGCTAAAATACAGCAAATAAATCCGATGCTGAAAAAAAGGAACAGCATTTTCAGTTTCATGATATATACTCCTCCAACTAGAAAAGATTCTTTCCGGACAAACTCAAAACGATTCCCTGCCGCATATCCTGATATAAATTGTATGTTCCGGGAGCAAACAGCTATGGAAAAAATCATCATCGACGCCGGACACGGGGGAAGTGATCCGGGTACCGTATACAACGGACGGCTTGAAAAAAACGACAATCTGAGACTGGCGCTGGCCGTGGGGAACATTCTGTCCGACCACGGTGTCGACGTTTCCTATACGAGAACAACGGATGTCTATCACTCTCCTTACGAGAAGGCCATGATCGGAAATAACTCCAATGCCGACCTGTTTATCTCCATCCACCGAAACGCCGCACAAAAACCCAATACCGGAACGGGAATCGAAACCCTGGTTTATGCCGATAAAGGAATCGCCGGACAACTGGCCAGAAATGTCAACCGCGAACTGGAAACCACAGGCTTCCAAAACCGTGGCGTAATTGAACGGCCCGAACTGACCGTGCTGAACCGGACCGTTATGCCGGCCATCCTGATTGAAGCAGGATTTCTGAACAACGATTCCGACAATCAGCGCTTTGACGCTAACCTGAACCAGATCGCCAAAGCCATCGCCGACGGCATTCTGGCCACACTGGGTTCCGAACCCTCAAAACCTGAAAAAATATACCGCGTCCAGGTAGGCGCCTACAAAAACAAAGATTATGCCAATCGACTGGCCGACCGGCTGAAAAGCGACGGATTCTCTGCCTTCGTGGCTTACCGTGACGGCTACTACCGGGTCCAGGCCGGCGCATTCACCAATCTTGACAATGCGGTTAACATGGAACGCCAGCTCCGCCGGGCCGGCTATGACACATTTATCACCAGTTGATTTCTTCCCCGTCCCCAAAGACGACCAGGCTCCGCAGCAGCACCTGTGCCGATTTCACAGGTTTCAGGCTGCGGAGCGGCCTGGGGATACAGCTTCTTTTCTGTCACCTGGTTTTTTTTCCTGTGCGCCTGCCCGTCCACTGACGCAGCCTTTTTCGATTGATATAGCCTATGGCCCAGACAACCGACGCCAGCGTTGCCGCATAGCCGCCCAGGAAAATCTTTTTCCCCGCAAACCGAAGGGTAATGGTCTGTTCTTCTGCGGAAGGCTGCAGCAGTACCCGCGCGCGGTTGTTGCTGCCCGTCTCAACAGGAAGCCTTGTACCATTCTGGTCATATGCCCGATAACCTGGATAGTTGAATATCGGGAACTCCACAAACTGGTTTTCCGTCTGCCCGGAAACCCGAAGCCTTGCCCCCTTTTTATCCCGGCCATAATCCGCAACCGTCACCTTTCCTTCATCGGAAGTCCGGGGGAAAGGCGCCAGATCGCCGGGATCCGTCCCCGCAAGCAGGCCCGTCTGCTCCACAGCCGCAGGCAGGGTATCTGCCGTCACCAGCGTCCCGAAGTCCACCTGCCAGTCCACAACGTTTAACGTAGCCAGCATCGACGCCAAAACGGTTACTCCGCTTATATATACGGCATATTTTTTCAAAAACTGGCTTTGCGCCAGCCATCCCGTCCCCGCAAGCAGCAATGCCGCCGTCGCCGGGCCGAGAAACCGCCGGGAATACCCGATCAGCCCGGTCAGCCGGCCGATCCCCTTTACCTGTTCCAATAGCTGCCACGGCACAAGTGCGGTAGCCATAAAGGAAAAGCACACGCCGCCGGCCAGCAGAACAGACAGATATTTCTGCCGTTCATCTTTTTGTTTTTCCATCGTCAACCCGGTCAGGGCAAAAAAACCGCAAAACAGCGCCGACAGTCCCAGATATCCGGCCTGTACTTCCTGGGCGGTCTTATTTGCGTCCATCAGCAGCAGATCCATCACATACAGCAGCCCGCCGCAAAAATCCACATCCTGCCCCGTCATGCTGACGCCGGCTTTCCAATATGACGCCAGCGGAACCAGATACCATGCGCTGAATGCCAGCACGCTTCCGGACACTTTCAAAAGCTCCATCCATCTTTTTTCCCTGAAAAATCTGTCGACATACCAGATGCCCATAAACAGGGAAAACAGGACGGCGATCACAAAAGAAGGAATATGGCACTGGAGCAGACATCCGTATCCCACAGCCAGATACCACCACTTTTTCCGGTCACCCGCCAGCAGTTCATATAAACCGGCCGCAATCAGAGGCAAGAACATCATTGCCAGCAATTCTCCCAGGTCAGACCGGTTCCACAGAACGGACACCCGATAAAAGGCCGTCAGATACAGAACCGCAAAGAGCAGCGCCGGTTTTTCTTTCTGTCCAAAAAGCCGTTTTGCCGAAAAATATGCAATGATGCCGGTTCCCAGATTCACCGCAAACAAAAGAGATTTATAGCTGGTAAGCAGAGATACGCCCGCCATCCGAAGAAATACCGCCGGATACAGAAACAGGCTGGGAAGCAGCCCGCCCGCTCTGCCGTAACCATTCATCCCATAAGGAAAAACATAGGCTGGAAACTGTCCGCTCTTCAGCGCATCTTTCATTCCTTCGATCCCGAACAGATAAGAAGTCAGATCGGAGCCTTTGAAAAGCTCCGATCTGAACATGGGCATACTGACAAAACAGGCCGCCGTCGCCAAAACCAGCGCCGTCAATAAATGCTTCCTGTCAATCCGGCCGCGGTTCAGGAATAACAGATAATAGAGAACCGCTGACAGCGCCGTCATAAGAACAGCCAGATAAATATAGTCGCAGTTGACAAGCTTCTCTCCCGCAATGTCAAATTCCCGGATCGACACCACGCCGCCCGGAGCCTTGTCCACATGGAATGAAACGCCTCCGCCCTCCTGCTCCAGAGTCATCGGAACCGATATGGATGTGATTTCTTCGCTGACCGGCAGCTCTATGTCCAGCACGGACATCCCCATTGCCTCCGCGGTGACCCGGCTGCCCGGAACAGAAGAAGAATAGAGCACCGTAACGGTATAATTTCCTTTCCCCACCAGACATTTTCCGGAGTTCAGCATTCTGCCCTCCACATTCTCGCCTGCCGTCAGAATCCCCTTTTCTATTCCGCCGTTCCAGTTCTCCCACTTGCTCTGTTCACAGACAAACGTTTTGTTCCCCACATTCTGACATGCTACCCCGGCAATCAGCAAAATGCTGAAAACAACAAATAAAATCCTCTGTTTCATTTTTTCACAATTCCTCCCAAAATATCCGGTATCCCTCAGCCGGGCGATTGTATCTGATACAGCCGGAACGAATACTCATCCAGCCCATATTCTCCCTTTAAAGTCCGGTCCAGTCCCAGCTCCTCCATCCGTTCCTCCGTCAGCTCGTTAAAAACCTGACAGTACCATATGTCACCGGACCCGTTCCAGTCCACATCTTCCCAGTATGCCACCTCATAATCGGGATAATAATATTCCAGCACAAGGCCGATATGTCCGTAATCATAGATCAGCCGGTCTCCAGGCTTTAGCATCCGTTCGATCTCCGACCGGGTCCGGGCGGTCTGTATCCCGTATTCTTCCTTCCACACATCCCGGTAGCCCAGCCCGCCGGTAAGCAGCAAAAGACCGCACAAAAGCGCCGTCAGCCGCCGAGGCATCTGCGCTATGAATACCGCCAGTCCGAAAGCGGCCAGCCCCGCCGCGGGAATCATATATCTGGGCACAAAAACCGGACGGAACAGAATACCGGCAGTCACCCCTGTCAGGACTGTCAAAAACAATATCCCGTAACCCGCGGCTCCGGCCAGCAGCTCCTCTCTCTGTTCGGTAATCCCCCGCCATAAAAGCCATACAAAGCCAAAGGCAAAAACCACCGTAAACAAAAGGGATACCGGCATCGCCTCCGTCTTAAACAGCCAGCCTGCCCACCGGATCGCCGTCCCCAGGGAAGGCTGTTCGATCCAGTAATTCTCCTCCACCTGAACAGCCTGTCCCACAAACACAAAAAGCCAGGGCAGGTAAGCGGCGATGCTGACGGCCAGGCAAAGAAGCCAGCGCCGGACTGCCGTTTTCCGCACCGCCCGATCAAAAAGAAAGGCCAGAAGCAGAAATCCATAGATCCAGGCCACCGATACCAACGCATAATAATGGGTATACGCGGCGGCGGTGCCAAAGGCCCAAAATCCGATCCACCGCCAAAATAAGCCCCGTTCTCTCCGATGCTTCCGGAGTGAATAAGCCAGCAGACCGCAGGCCGTTACGAAACACATCGCCTGAGGATACATGCGCGGTTCCACGCCATGGCGGATCAACTGAGGCATCAGCCCCACCGCAGCGATATAAATTGCCGCAGTTTTTTTTCCGAATTCAGGACCGATCAGCCAGATCCCCTGCAGCATCGTCAAACATATAAAGGCAGCCGATATCCCTTTCACCACCGGTACCGAATACCCGAACAGGGTACAGATCAGCTTCACAATCATATAATACAGCGGCGGATGCACGTCGGAAATCAACAGCTTCCACGCTTCCGGCCAGGGTTTTTGAACCAGCAGCATCGTGTATGCCTCATCCGCCCACAGAGAATCATTGAAACACAGTCCGGCATACGCCGCCCCAAGACCGAGCGTCAGTCCCCACAGCAGAACCTTATTCTCTTTTTCATCAAACTTTCTCCGAACTGTCCTGTTTCTCATAGTTCCTTTCTTTCCGCAACAGAGTTCCACCGCGGTCCTCCGTTATGTTATCCGTTTTATTCCAGTATGGCAATGCTAAGGTCCGAGATCTGCATCTGCATATTCTCTGTCTCATAAATCCGGAATTCAAACCCCAGCGCATTTTCATTCAGGGTAAAGGGCAGCTCCACCGTCACGGCCCCCTGTCCTTCCAGCTCTTTCGCCGTGTACTCCTTCACGCCGTACACCTGCTCTCCGCCGCCCCGGCACACATCTATGACACAGCGCTCTTCTCCGGTCATTTCCTGAAAATCATCTTTGAGCCGAATCGTCACTTTTGCCAGATAGGTGCCCGGAAGCAGCTCCGTATACGGCCCGCACACCACATAGCCTTCGCTGCCGCCGGTGTCAAACACCGTCTGCCCCTCTTCAATGCCGCTCATATGTTCCAGTGCGGCCGACTCCACAAAATCCGTATACCGATCCTCCGGTATGCGGAAAATCCGGATTCCGCCTCCCGTATACCCAAGACGGGAAATCTCCATGGCATATCTGACATTGGCCGCCAGCCCGCCAAGGGCCGTACGGCTGTCCTCTTTGCGGACCGTACCGTATTCCTTCATCAGCTCAAATTCATCAAATATACGGTCATAAATCTCAATTTCCTCCCCGTATTTATCAGGAGAAGAAAAATATCTGCCCCAAACATTGCTGTTCATCACCAGATAGTTCCGATTGCGGTACTCTCCTTTCACCATCAGTTTTCCGTCCCGGATCACAAACTGATCGAACAGGGCGACTCCCTCGGTGTCCAGAGAATCCACCCCGTCGGACACCGCGTTCTCCCTGGTGATCTGATGTTCCTGACAGTAGCGCACCGCCACCTGCTGGCTGTCGTCAAGCACCTGACTGAACAATTCCACGGCCATCAGCGCCGTCATTCCCAGAAACACCACCGCCGTAAAGACCGCCGTTAAGACAGACGCCGCTTTCTGAGGCCACCCGCCTGCCAGCCATTTCCGGCACAGCATCGCCGCCTCCAGAACGCCCACGGAACCGATCATAATAAAAACCGCAAAAATGGGAATTCCCCACCGTGTCCAGTAAAAATTCAGGCAACTTAAACAGACCCAGTATATCAGAAGAAATCCGATTCCCGCCGCGGACTGACGTTTCCGTTCCTTTATCAGAACCGCCGCGCCCAGAATCAGAAATACCATAAATTCCCTCCCGGCATTCTCCAGAAAGGTTCTGACATAATACACAAAATTTTTCCGGAATCCCTGAGGCTCCATGCCCATATGCTCATGGTCCGCCTGCCAGAACAGAAACTCGATGACTGCCTTATATTTGATAAACAGCGCCGGAGAACACAGGAATGTAAACAGCACAAACGCCGCCGCCGCCAAAAGTCCGTGGCCGAAAAATAATTTCCAGCTTTTCTGCCGCAGGCTTTCCATCGTAACCACAAGGGCGATACCCAGACACAGAGCCGCCGCCGAATATTTCACCGTCACGGCCAGCCCCGTGAAAAAACTCATAAGCAGCAGATTTTTCACCGACGCCTGTTCCAGATAACACACGCCGCACAGCACTGCCGCCAGCATTACGCACATCAGCGGAATATCCGCGGAGGCATACTGAGAATGGATCACATATACCGGAAAGACCGCCGCAATCAAAGCGGCCACCACGCCCGCATTCCTCTTGATCTTTTCCATAATCAGAAAAATCAGTACAATTGATACCGTACCGAAAAATATGGATACGTACCGCGACAACAGATACAGCACCGCCGGATTCTGCTCATATACCAGCTCCACTGGCATATGCAGCTTTACCGCCGCATACAGCTTGTATAAAACCAGACTCATGTACATCATCAGATGTCCGGGCCATTGAAAAATTTCCTCCGGCGGCAGGAACGTATGCTCCCTGACCATATACATGGCGCCGTCCACGATCTGCCATTCGTCCGGGTGCAGCAAAAGCGGCAGTCCCCAGCCCCGGCCATAGAGGCGCAGTCCGGCGCCCAGCGCCGTGATCAGAATCAGCGCATAATGCCGCCAGTCCATTTTCTCAAGGATTCTTTCCATATATTTTTTCACGTCATTCCTCTTTTCCTGTCTCCGACAGTTTCACCACGGCCACATGATCGACGACCTGCACGGCATCCGCCGCCGGCCAGCAGCCCATCTCCCTCACCTGCTCGGAGCCGGCCAGTCTCTTATAGGTCTCAAAATCCGTCATGGGGAATTTCCATTCCCAGTCGTCCGGCACCGGCCACTGGGGCTGGGAGGAGAAATCCACGGGAGGAATCTCCTCTTCCGGACGCTCCCGGTAGTAGGACAGCTCCAGTCCCACGATCTCCGATAAAAACAGCGTCGAATAGGTATTCCCGGCGCTGAACAGATCTCTGTGAACATATTTCAGCAGGCCCAGCTCCCGCAGTCCGGCAGCTCCCTCATATTCCTCTTTGTTAAACCAGTCTGTCTCTCCCACTACCATAACGGAGGTAATCTCTCCGTGGTCCAGCAGATGAATCCGGAAAGCGATCTCCACGCCGATTCCGTAGGACCTCTCATAGCAGCGGTGAACATACTGGTAAAACAGATTGGCCGTAATGCCGTTGTGTACAATAATCACGGCCAGAAACAATGCTGCCATACTGCTGAGTCCGGGCTTTACCCACCGTTCCAGCAAGACGGCCGTCAGAATATAGAGCAGACAGATACTCTGCTCCATCCGGGTGCTGTACTGGGTTCCCGGAGAGGCAAAAAACCAGATAAAGGCCGCGAAGGGAATCGCCGCCGCACTGAGCAGAAAGAGGGCACACCGGCCTTTTCCGGCAAACAGACGGCTTTTTATCATGGACGTCACAACCGTAACACCGAAGAGCAGAAGAAACATCATATTCAGCAGCGTATAAACCGTCAGCCCTCTCTGCATAAAATTCCATACGGCAAATACGGAAAAAAATGCCTTCGCCGTTTCCAGAACCGCCTGCACAAACGTAGCCGGACTGACATGCCCCACCGCCGCAATTCCCAGATAAGGAGAGGGCCGGATCCCCTGAACAGAGAGAAGCAGCTTCCAGATTACATAATATGCCGCCACCCCCGCTCCGTATATCAAAATCTGATTTCTGATCCAGAGCAGATATTCCTTCCAGGGGTAACGATTCTCCAAAAGCTCTGCCATAAAATAACACAGCGCCAAAACCAGCGCAAAAGAAAGATAAGCCTGGTAAATGCCGCAGCAGAACACAATGCTGAAAAAAGCCGCGGACAGACAGGATTTCCGTTTTTCTCCGATCATGGAACAGCGGACCGCAAAAGCCGCCAGCGCCATGGCCATCATATATCCGTCCGCCGTAAATCCAAAATAAAAGGTCTGGGTCACGGCCGGAAATGCCGCCAGAAAACCACCGGTCAGCACAATCAGCACCGGATTTTTCATGCGGAACAGATCCGCAACCAGTACTGCCGTAATCCCGATCCAGAACAATGCGATCAGTCCGATCACCCAAGGCAGGTCAAAATAAGAGCTGAAACCACAGGCGGCAGAGAGAAACCATCTGCCCAGCTTCGCCATATTCTGGCTGCTGTATACATTATACAGAGAATCATGCCCCGGCAGCGTGTTGGTAAACTTATAGATATGGATCAGCAGACCGATCAGAAAAGCGGAGGCAAACGCCTTCTTCCATTCCTGTTTTATTTTTGTGTGGTAAAACCGAATCAGACCTTCTCCCATTTTTCCTTTCCCGTTCCGCAAAACCGCGGCATATTTTTTATGACATTCACACATTGCTTTCCATTCTAACACAAAATTCCCGGACAGGCCACTATTTCTTATGGAAAAAACAACCGGCCGATATTGCCAATCCTCCGGATTTATATTAAAATAGTTTTTAAATTTTCAAGGAAAGTGAGAATCATGAAATGAGCGATGAACATACCCTTTTTCCCCAAACCCTTTCCGGTCATATCCTGTTATCCACGGATACCTTTGACTGGGATACGTTTAAACTGCAATTTTTTGACAACTGGCAGACAGAAGTGACTGAGGAGCCTGTGGAGGACAACCTAATTTTCCAGCTCGGTGAAATCACGGTCACCCTGTCCCTGATTAAAAAAACCGTGCCCGAAGCCATTGACACGGCGGAGAACAATTATCTCTGGATCAACGCTGCGGAGGCCATCGGCAGCCACAAAGCCCATGTGGCTCTGGGCGTTATCGGTGCTGACAACCCGCTCCAGCGCCACATTCTGTTTACGATGACTGCCGCCAGCATCATGAGCCAGGAAAATGCGATCGGCCTGTATCAGTATCCGGTAACCAGAAAGGCCTCCGATTATATCGAAGCCGCCATGTCGCTGAAACAGGACAATTTTCCCGTTACGATCTGGGTATTTGCCGGTTTTTACAAAGGGAAACTGGGCAAGATCTGCTGTTATACATACGGACTGGAACAGTTTGGCAGGGAGGAAGTGGAGATTCTGGACAGCGATGCGGACATGGTGATGATCTATCAGTTTATCTATCAGATCATCGGCTACCTGATCGCCCAGAACGGAACGCTGAACGACGGAGAGGCGATCGGATTCTCCAAGGAACATTCTTATGACGTAACCCGGTCCCCGGGCGCCGCGCTGGAAGGAACAACTGTCAAAATCAGTTTTTAACATACTCCGTATAAAACCGGGGGGAACGGATATCCGCTCCCTCCGGTTTTATGTTATGCATCACTTTGCCGCCGGCAGCACCCTTCGCAATGCACCCGGACAGCAGCGGTTTTATTCCACCACTGCCACGCCCAGCGGCTTTTTCTTTACGTCGTCTATAAAGGAAATCTCCTGACGGATCTCCTCCAGCCTGCTCTTTCCCGTCTGCTCTACCAGCAGAATCTCGTCAGCCTGTCTGAACTGGGGAAGCGCGTCAAGATTTTTCAGAGGATTCGCCAAAATCATATATTTCACGGAACTGTCTTTTCTTCCCAGATATTCCGTCAGCTCCCGCAGATGGCTTTCCTCCGCCATACCTGTCACCAGAACCGTTTTTCCTTTCAGTTCTCCGGCCAGATTGGACATCCTGCCGTAGATCACGTCATAGGCTTCTTCTCTGGTATGGAAAATATGTCCGTTTAACCGGTCAACCAGACCGTCGATTCCTTTTCGGGCCTTTTTCACGGGAATAACCGAAAGCAGTCTGAGGCCGTACATATCCTTCAAGGCCCCGGCATCCAGAAGCTTCCCGCTAAACAGATACATCAGGCAGAGAATAAAGCCCGCTGCAAAAACACCTCCTGCCAGACCGATCACCGCAAACTTAACGGCTATCCTGGAAGGAGCCGCGGCAATAGCCGCTTCTTCTTCCTCTGTCTCTTCCGTCTCCTCCAGCGTCTCCAGCAGGGCGGCGGCGCTCTTTTCATTTTCCAGTATTTTTTTCTTCAACAACTCGATCTGATATTCTGTTGACGCGATATCTCTTTTGCAGGACTGAACCGAATTTGCCAGGGTAGTCTTCTGACCGTACAGCAAAACGGCGTCTTCCCCTGTCAGATTTTCCTGCCCCTGCCAGGTCTGATCAAATTCGGCCTGCTGGTTTTCAAGAACTTCCAACTGTTTATGGCTGGCCTGAAGCTGGTATTCCCTCTGGCCCATTTCATCCTCCAGGCTCTTCCCTTTCACCCGCAGATTATAATACAGCAGCGTATCTCCCGTCATTAGAGCGGGATCTGCCACCCCGTCCATGACATCCTGCACCAGTTGTTCGGGGTCTATTTCTTCTTCCTCTTCCTTCTCGGCAGGCTCCAGCGCTGCTGCCTGCTCTCTGCTTGCCGAAACATATTTATAACCGCCCAGGGCCGCCATACAAAGCAAAGCAGCTACAAAAAGCAGCTTCCATCTGCACAATACATAATATAAGAGATTTTTCAGGTCAATCTCTCTTTCGTATTCCTGTTGTTCCATACTTTCCTCTTTCCTGACGCGTTTATCGCGTCATCCGGGCAGATTTGAACATTTCCTTTCAAACCTTCGCCTCAAAATTCATATCATCATAAGTTACCCACTCATTGTAAAAAAGAATCCGGCCGATGTCAAGTAAATAATCAGGCCGGCCTGTTATTCATATGCCTCCGTCTATCAATCTCTGATAAATATCCCGCTTGCTCACTCCTCTGTCCTTCGCCATCTGCTTCATCGCCTCTTTTTTAGACAACCCCTGATCCAGATACTGCTGCAGATGGTCCTCCAAAGAAACCGTCTCCCACTCTCTTTGCTTTTCCTCCTCCAGTTCCCGGGGATTTCTCCCCCGGATCACCAGAACAAACTCTCCTTTGGGTTCGTTCTGCCCGTAATAATCAACCGCTTCCTCCAGCGTCAGGGAAAGCCGTTCCTCAAACCGCTTTGTCAGTTCCCGGCAGACTGTCAGACGGCGCCCGGCACCCAGTACCTGTTTAAGCTCCGCCAGCGTTTTTCGCAGATGATGGGGCGCTTCATAAAGGACGATCGTCCGGGTTTCTTCCCCAAGCTTCGCAAGCACTCTCTCCCGCTCTTTTTTATCATAGGGCAGAAAGGCTTCAAAGCAAAACCGTCTGGTTTCCAGACCGGAGGTGATCAGCGCCGTAATACAGGCGGCCGGCCCCGGCAGCGCCGTCAGCGGAACACCGGCTTCATAACACTGACGCACCAGCTCCTCCCCCGGATCGGAAATGCCGGGCGTGCCTGCGTCGGTAATCAGCGCCACCGACAGCCCTTTCAGCATCTGCTCTACCAGATAACGGGCCTTTTCCATTTTATTGTGCTCATGATAGCTGGTCATCGGCGTTTTGATGCCAAAATGATTCAGCAGTTTCAGGCTGTGCCTGGTATCCTCGGCGGCAATCAGATCCACCTCTTTTAATATGCGCAGGGTGCGCAGCGTAATATCCTCCAGATTGCCAATAGGAGTGGCACAGAGATACAGTATTCCTGACTTCGTTTCAATATCCATAGATTGTATAAATTTCCTCGCTGTAAACGCCCGGCGCCTGATAGACGATCACCGGCGGCTCGACGCGCATCTGGGGCCGGCCGCCCAAAAAGGCTTCGATCAGCACCATATTCGCTTCCTGATCCGCAAAGGGATGTACAAATTTCATCCGCTTCGGCTCCAGCCGATGAACCCGCATTGTTTCAAACAGCTCCGTCAGGCGGTGGGGGCGGTGGACAATATACAGACGGCCTCCCGGACGCAGAACTTTTGCAGCTTCTCTTGCCACGTCTTCAAACGTACACAGAATCTCATGACGGGCGATTGCTTTCGGCTCCTCCGGGTTTTTCAGCCCGTGATTCTGGTTCATATAGGGCGGATTGCAGGTGACGACGTCGAAAGAAGCTTCACCAAACAAAGCGGAAGCTTCCTTGATATCGCCGCATACAATCGAAACCTTTTCTTCCAGGCGGTTACAGGCCACGCTGCGGCCTGCCATCTCCGCCATCTCGGACTGAATCTCCAGTCCGGTAAAATGCCTGCCCTCGGTTTTGGCCTCCAGAAGAATCGGAATAATGCCGGTTCCGGTTCCCAGATCCAGCGCCCTCTCTCCTTTTTTCACCTGGGCAAAACCGGAGAGCAGAACCGCGTCCATGCCAAAACAGAACCGTTTCGGCTTCTGAATAATCTTATAATGGTTCCGCTGCAGATCGTCCAGCCGTTCGTCCTCGTATATGCTGACACCATTTTCTTCTCTCCCGGTCATGACAGCTTTGAGTTTCCTTCCTTTTTCTCCAGCGCTTCCAGCTCTTTCAATTCCTCATCTTTAATATCCAGACGCTCTTTTTTGCGCTTCGGACGGAAACGAAGCTGCTTTACCTTATATTCTCGGATATCCCGGTCATCCCGGTCCACCGTCACAAGTACCTTTACCGTCTGGCGCAGCACATTGACGCTGTGTACCTCACCCTTAAACCCGTCCTCGGTGGTAACATAGTCTCCAATGGAAGGAAGCCGGCTGTTCAGATACTCATAAGTATCCTCCTCATTTTTCAGACAGCACATCAGTCTGCCGCAGGTTCCTGAGATTTTCGACGGATTCAGAGACAGATTCTGCTCTTTGGCCATCTTAATGGATACCGGGATAAATTCCGACAGATAGGTATGACAGCACAGCTCCCGGCCGCAGTTGCCTACGCCGCCCAGAATCTTCGTCTCGTCCCGAACTCCGATCTGCCGCAGCTCAATCCTGGTTTTAAATACCGACGCCAGGTCCTTTACCAGCTCCCGGAAGTCAATCCGGCCATCCGCAGTAAAATAAAACAGCACTTTATTATTGTCAAAGGTATACTCCGTGTCGATCAGCTTCATATCCAGGTTATGCTTGGATATTTTTTCCAGGCATACCTGGTGGGCCGCCTTTTCTTTTTCCTTGTTCTTTTCCTCGGTCCGGTCGTCCTGCTCCGTGGCGATACGCAGTACGGCCTTTAAAGGCTGTACCACCTTCTCCTCCTCTACTTCCCGGACGCCCATAACCACATAGCCATACTCCACCCCTCTGGCCGTCTCAACGATCACATTCTGACCCCTTCTGACTTCCAGCTCTCCCGGATCAAAAAAATAAATTTTGCCGGCGGTACGGAATCTGACCCCTATCACTTTTATCATAATCGATCAATCGTTCCTTCCTGTTTTTCGTTATTCATGTATTCTTCCGCAGGATACGATCCATACGGCGCCTCTCTACAGATCTTTGATCGTCAGCAGCAGCAGCTCCATAGTCAGATCGAAGCCCACATTCGCATTCAGCCGGACCCCGGCTTTCTCTACGGCGTCGATCACCGTGTCGATTCCGTGAAAACTGCTGTAATTGGCAGTCTCCCGGATCGCCGTCAGCTCATGGATGAAAATCAGCACATTGGCATCCTGGGTAGCTTTAAAAACCATCACGTCCCGGTACCACAGCTTCATCAGCTCCAGACATTCCGAAAAATCCCTGTTTCCCTCTTTCAAAACGCGCAGGCTCTCCAGCATCACAGGCACGGACATCTCTCTTGCTCCTTTCAGAATCCGAAGCACACTCTGGTACATATCCATAAAATCCTCGGACTGCGCCAGCGAAACCGCTTTGCCCAGATTCCCTCTGGCAAAAGCGCAGCAAATATCTGTCTGCTGCTTCGCCGTGTGCAGGTGCTCCGTCAGATAGCCCGCCACTGTCTCGTCAGGCAGAGGCTTTAACGGCAGCGTAACACACCGGGACAAAATCGTCGGAAGAAATGTCTCGCTGTTTGCCGCCAGCAGAAGAACGACGGCATATTCCGGCGGCTCCTCTATGGTTTTCAGAAGCGCGTTCTGAGCCTGAACCGTCATCTTCCCGGCTTCGTCCACAATATATATTTTATAAGGATTGCTGTAAGGCTTAATCTGCACATCCTCCACCAGCTTTTCCCTGATATCGTCCACGCCGATGCTGCCTGGCTTCTCATGAGTGACATAAATCACGTCCGGATGATTGTCCGTCAGAAACTGACGGCAGGAATGGCAGACGCCGCAGGCCTCCGCGCCTTTGCGGTTTTCGCATTCCAGCGCCATGGCAAAGGTCTTTGCCAGCATCTTCTTTCCCATGCCTGCCTCGCCGGAAAAAATATAGGCATGGGAAATATGGGTTTCTTCAATCGCCCTGGCCAGATGTTCTTTCACTGCGTCCTGCCCTAAAATATCTTTGAACTGAAACATAATCCCCTCCCATTTGCCCGCGCTGAACATTTCTTTCATACACAGTATATCATATTATTGCCCAAATGAAAAACTTTTTCCGTAAAGAATTCCGTCGAAATCGCATTATCAGGAAAACCGAAAAGAATAACAGACTCTCCCTGGGCGGAAAGTCTGTTATCACAAAGAATCCGGTAAAACGCGCCGGAGACGTGTTTTCCGGATCCTTTCAGGTCTCCTGTTTTTGCTTTCTGCGGCTTTTCCGTTTGATGCGGAGGTTTTCCCTCTTTTCCCGAACCTCCGCCGCATCCTCTCCGTCGGCCGGACGAAGAACCCTCACCGCATAATACTGCCGGTCGTCCGCCGATTTTTTCAGACGGATCTTCCCCTTCATATAGCCATGGTCCGGACACCAGGACAGACTGTCATAGGTCTTCCCCCCGGAGGGAAACCAGCGAATCCGTTTGCGCAGAAAACGGCCGCAGACACAGCAGGGCGTAGCGGTAACCGTCTTATCCTCCATCACTTCTTCTTTCGTATCGAAGAGACGGGACACATATTTCGCGTAATCGGGAAAATTCAGGTAAATCTCATCTTCTTTACAGGCAGGCGGCCGATGGTAATCCACAGACAGGTACATTTTCACCCGTTCCCAGTCAAACTGCTGCATAATCATGGCAGTGTAACAGGTATCCTCATATGCCCCGTGAAAGGAGAGAGACTTCTGAAAATGTAAGAATTCCACCGCATATTCCAGAGACCTTCTGGAATGGCCATCTTCATAGGTCCGGCTGAACAGTTTCTGCACATCATAAAAAAGCAGCGGTTTAGGAAAAGGATTCTCCAGATGGTAAAATTCAATATTCCGCTGCAGTTCTTCCAGATCCATGCTCCCCCAGGTGCAGACAACATAATCGTCTCCGCACCAACTGATAAAATCCGCTATCACCTCCGGAAAACAGCGGGCGTCCCGCAGTTCCTTCATGGAAATATGGACCAGCTCCTGGGTCTTAAAGTGCAGACGCTGATATACCTGAGGACGGACACATTCATGAAAGCGGTCCGCAATCTGCATGGATTCTCCCAGCTTCAATGCGCCGATTTCAATGATCTCAAAGGGAATGGCCCGATTCTCACCAGACTTGCCGGCAGGGGACTGATTCCATTCCAGATCCAATACGATATAATCCATAATGATCCTCCTCTGCCAAAAGGCACGGCACCTTGCACTATTTTATCATAACATCACGGCGGGGTCAAAAGGTATTTTTTTGCACAGGCTATTGCTATTCGACATAAATAGACTATAATAAAATTATCTGTTCATTAATATGAATAAAGAAACCTGCACAAAGGAGCGTCTATGGAAGAATTAACCCGCCTGATCGACCGGCTGGAACAGGATCAGGTTTTAAGCAAGGAAGCATTTATCCGGCTGATCCGGGAACATACCCCTGACACGGATGAATATCTTTATGAGAAAGCCAACCGGACACGGCAGAAACATTATGGAAATGAAATCTATATCCGGGGCCTGATCGAACTGACAAACTACTGTAAAAACGACTGCCTGTACTGCGGCATCCGGCGGGGAAACCGAAACGCCCGGCGCTACCGGCTGGAACCGGAAGATATTATGGAATGCTGCCGGACAGGCTATGACCTGGGATTTCGCACCTTCGTTCTCCAGGGCGGAGAGGACGGCTGGTATACGGATGAAAAAATCTGCCGGATTGTTTCTTCCATCAAACACGATTATCCCGACTGCGCCGTCACGCTTTCTCTGGGAGAGCACAACCGCGAAAGCTACCGGGCCTGGTTTGACGCGGGTGCGGACCGTTATCTGCTGCGCCATGAAACGGCGGCTCCGGAACATTATGCAAAACTCCATCCGCCGGAACTGTCGCTGGCCCGTCGAATGGAATGCCTTGGTAATCTGAAAGAGATCGGCTACCAGACCGGCTGCGGATTTATGGTGGGCTCCCCGTTTCAGACCGCGGAGCATCTGGCGGAAGATCTTTTATATATCCACAGGCTTCAGCCCCAGATGGTAGGCATCGGTCCCTTTATCCCCCACCATGACACCCCTTTCGCAAAAGAACCGGCGGGCACGGCAGCGGACACGCTGTTTTTCCTGGCCCTGATCCGGCTGATGCTGCCCAGAGTACTTCTGCCCGCCACAACGGCGCTGGGAACCATCGCCCCGGACGGACGGGAAAAAGGCGTACGCGCAGGAGCAAATGTTATTATGCCCAACCTGTCTCCTTTATCCGTACGCAAAAAATACATGCTTTACGATAATAAAATCTCCACCGGCGAAGAAGCCGCCGAGAGCATCGACTCCCTGAAAAAGCGGATGAACGCCATCGGCTGTCAGGTAATCATCGGACGGGGAGATTATAAAGAATAAAAGTTGCAGAACTGTAAAATCAGCAACGGACCGTACAGGCCCCGGAAGGATTTTCTGACGCAAATGCGGCAGGAAATTCTTCCAGATCATGGGGCCTGGAAGGGGAGTTGCAGAACTGTATTGGGAGGAAAACACTATGAGTCTTAACAGCACACCTGCATCCGACAGGGTCCACATCGGTTTTTTCGGCCGCAGAAACGCAGGCAAATCCAGCGTTGTCAACGCTGTCACCGGCCAGAACCTGGCGATCGTATCCGACGTTAAAGGCACCACCACTGACCCGGTATACAAAGCCATGGAGCTTCTGCCTTTAGGTCCCGTTATGATCATCGACACGCCGGGTATCGACGATGAAGGCGCTCTGGGAGAGCTGCGCATCAGGAAAACCCGACAGGTTTTAAATAAAACAGATGTGGCCGTCCTGATCGTGGACGGCACAGAAGGAAAGAAACAGAGCGATGAAGAGCTGATCGCCCTGTTCCGGAAAAAAGGACTGCCCTACGTCATCGTCTACAACAAAGCCGACCTGTGCGCCGGAACCGCCGAAACCGAACCGAATGAAATCCGTGTCAGCGCCCTCACAGGCTCCAATATTTATGAACTGAAAGAACTGATCGCCCGACTGGCCGCCACCCAGGAGTCCAAACTGCGGATCGTGGCCGACCTGCTCTCCCCTTCCGATTTCACAGTGCTGGTGGTTCCCATCGACAAGGCCGCCCCCAAAGGCCGTCTGATCCTGCCCCAGCAGCAGACCATCCGGGACATTCTGGAGGCTGACGCCGTTTCCATCGTCGTGAAGGAAAACGAGCTGAAAAACACCCTGGAGCATCTGGGACAGAAACCCAGGCTGGTCATCACCGACAGCCAGGTATTTGCCGGCGTATCCGCCGATACTCCTGAGGATATTCCGCTCACCTCTTTCTCCATCCTGTTCGCCCGATATAAAGGCAATCTGGAGCTGACCGTAAAAGGAATCCGGGCCATAGAATCATTAAAAGACGGAGACAAAGTACTGATCTGCGAGGGCTGCACCCACCACCGCCAGTGCGACGACATCGGCACGGTAAAAATCCCCCGCTGGGTACGCCAATATACCGGCAAAGAACTGCGGTTTGACTTCACCTCCGGCACAGAATTTCCCGATGAACTGGGCGAATATGCCCTGGTGGTTCACTGCGGCGGATGTATGCTGAATGAACGGGAGATGAAATATCGGCTGCAATGCGCCGAAGATCAGGGCGTACCGATTACCAATTACGGTATTTTAATGGCTTACATCAACGGAATTTTAAAACGCAGCCTGGAACCGTTCCCCCAGATCGCCATGGCGCTGGAAAATGAAGTGTGAAAAGACTGCCGCAAAACAACGAAACCATTGTTTTGCGGCAGCAGACTTGTCTCTGATATCAGCACAGCGCTTCCTCAAACACCTTGAGTAGCTGCTCCCGGTGAAAAGGCTTATCCACAAAGCCTTTTGCGCCGATAGCTTTGGCTCTCTCAAAGGTATCGTCATATGCCAAGGAGGAAACCATGACGATTCTGGCCTCGGGATGCTGTTTCAGAATAATCTCAGAAGCATCCAGCCCGTCCATTCCCTGCATAATAATATCCATCGTCACCAGATCAGGCTTTACTTCATCATACTGGGCAATCGCATCCTCGCCGCTTCGGCAGTATGCCGCGATTTCATAATCCGTGCCTTCCAGAACATCGCCTAGCTGAACCCGTACCAGTCGGGAATCATCTACTACCATCACTCGTTTGCTCATTTCCTTTACCCCCTTCTCATAAAGTTCCGCAACTCCCGGGGATTGTACGGTCCGTTGCTGTTTTTTCATAAATCATTTGACACTACCTCTTACTCGTTACCTGAAACCGTATCGTCCTCATCGAAACACGGTACATGGTGGATAAACTGCGCGCCTCCGCAGTTCTCATCGGAATATGTAAGCATAAACTGTACCTCACTTCCCTCAGGCTCATAACGCCCACGGTAAAAGACAGGCGGGCTGAAATGCGCCGGGACCTGTGTGGCCTGAAACATAGCCCCGGCGATCCTGCCGCAGAGTACGTTAAAATATTCTTTGCTGAATTCCTCCAGATCCTCGGGACTGACGGATTCCTCATGGAAAGAATTGCTTGCCATACGGCACAGCAGCCCGGTGTCCGCACAGAGGGTCAGGCTGGTGCGGAACCCTCTGTCAAAGGTAATCTGCACCGTACAAAGGTCTTCTCCCGGTGACTGGCTTCCCTGGTGCAGCCGCACACCTGCGGTACACTCCGTCACATCCTGAACCGCCTGGTCCAATATTCGCTCAAGCTCCTCTCTTGCCAAAGCAGTATTCATCCTGTCATCCTCCTTTCTATTTAAAGTTCCGCAACTCCCCTTCCAAGCCCCCTTGATCTGGGAGCATTCCCAGCCGCTAAAACGTCTGTGAATCCTCCCGGGGCTTGTACGGTCCGTTGCTGTTTTTTATAGTTCCGCAGCTCCCATCTCGGGTTCTGCGTCTTCCTTCTCTTCCTGCTCAAAGACCCGGCGGAGTCTTTTCTGCAGCTCCGCGGAAGAAAAAGGTTTCAGAAGGTAATCGCAGATTCCCAGTTTAACGCTCTCCAAAACCGCACCCTTATCCTCCACACCGGTAAGCATAATCACCGGTATATTTTTCCCTTCCTCCATACTGCGTATTTTCCGCAATGTCTCAATGCCGTCCTGCTGCATCATATGAATATCCAGCAGAATCAGATCAGGCTTCTCCAGTTCCAGATATCTCAAAGCCCGTACCCCTGAATTAATCGTAACTACATCATAATCATTCCGCAGAATACTGGAAATCCGCGTTAAGATAATGACATCGTCATCCACTGCCAAAATGCGTTTTTTTAAATCGCCCTCTACCTGGCTCATTTGCCTTCTTCCTCCTTTTCCAATATACTAAGCAGTTGGCTTAACAGATCTTCCGCATTGTCATCCTCATATAATCTGAGCTGTTCCCGTATCTCCAAAATGTGCGCCTCCATGTCCTCAGGCAGTTCATGTTCCAGTATCGTCTCCACTCTTTCCGCGCACTCCCGAGACCGGAAATGTTTCAATTCTTCCAGAGCTGCCGCCGCTTCTTCCTTAAGCTCCTCTATGGTCAGGCAGGGAAGCTTTTCCTTCCTTCCGTTCTCCTGTCTGCGCCGTTCCAGAAACTGTCCGATATTCGCAAGAAGCGTCTCATATTCCGCCAGCAGCACAGGAAACTGACTGTCAATTGCATCCCTGTCCCCCTGAGCAGCAGCAAACTCCTGGGCGCGGGCCAGAGCAGAAACCTCCATAGCCCCGATATTAGCCGAAGCGCTTTTCAGTCCATGTACCTCAATCTGATAGCGCAGAAGATCCGATTCCACAAAGTCACACATAAGCTCTGTTTTGCGTTTGCCGTCTATAAAATAGAGATCCAGCAGCTCAACAAAGCCGTTTTCATCACCGGAATAATACTGCATGGCCGCATCCATATCCACCCCGTCGATCCGGAAAGCCGCCGGGTCCAGCGGTCTGGCTTCTTCTTCCATGGCTTCCGCCTGTCTGTACTTCTCCGGTACCCAGCGCAGCAAAAGCCGGTTCAATTCTTTCCGGTCAAGGGGTTTCGCAATAAAGTCCTGAAAACCGTGTTCCAGAAAATATTCCCGCATGCCTTCCATGGCATTGGCTGTCAGTGCAACCATAACAGGAGCGGTCCCGTTCTCGCCGCAGTCCATGCGGATAATCTCCGCCGCCTCAACACCGTCCATGTCAGGCATCATATGATCCATAAAAATAATATCGTACCAGCCGGTGCGCACCAGCTCAATGGCCTCAGGCCCGCTCTCCGCCTCAGTCAGATCAAAGGAATAGCTTTTCAAAAAGCTTCTGGCCACCTTGCGGTTAATCACATTGTCATCGACAATCAGCACTTTCATGCCGGGCGCGGTAAACATATCCGTAACTTTTTGCTCCGCCTGCGGAATCTCCGGCATCTCTGAAACCGGCCTGCTGTCCACAATTTTCTGGGGAATCGTCACCGTAAACGTGGTGCCCAGCCCATAGGTACTTTCCACATCAATCGTACCGCCCATCAGTTCCACCAAATTTTTCACAATGGCAAGCCCCAGCCCGGAACCCTCCACGCTTCTGTTTTTCTTGGAATCCACCTGCCGGAAATCCTCGAAAATATTCGGAAGATCTTCCTCCCGAATGCCGCGGCCGGTATCCTCCACACAGAACGTGAGCAGCTCCTCATCCGGGTTCGTTCCGGGCTTTCCGGTAATATACGCGCGCACGTACCCTTTTGTCGTAAATTTGATCGCATTGCTGAGTATATTAAGCAGAATCTGTTTGATTCTGCCGTCGTCGCCGTTATAACGGCAGGGGATCGTCCCGTCGCACTCATATTTCAGAATCAGTCCCTGCTGGGAAGCGGCCATATCCATCATTCCCATGAGGTCATCGGCCATCACTTTTATGTAGTAATTGACATTCACCAGTTCCATTTTGCCCGCTTCCACTTTGGACAGGTCCAAAATATCATTGATGATTGTCAGCAGATTTTTTGCCGCGGACTGTACGTCCTTGGCATAGCCGTAGATCTCCGTATCTCCGCATTCCTCCATGATAATATCATTCAGTCCGATAATGGCATTCATCGGCGTCCGTATCTCATGGGACATATTTGCAAGGAATTCGCTTTTCGCGATACTGGCCTTTTCTGCCTGACGGCGCACCCGCTTGATCTCATTGATATAAGCCCTCATATCGGTCATATCCAGAATCAGAATCACGCAGCCCCTGATCCGGCCGTTCTCATCCATAATATGCTTGCTGTGGCTTTCGTAATGCTGCTCCCTGATAGAAAAACTCTGAGGAACATCATTGTTCAGCATTTCTTCCCGGAAACCTTCCACTACCCGGATGTTCTCTCCCGGCTTATGAGCGGACAGATCGGTGAAAATCATCGCCGCCGCTCTGTTATAGCTGACCAGCCGATCATGGTTATCCAGAGCGATCACACCGTCGCCCATACTTTCCAGAACCTTCTCCGCTGCCACATGGCGAAAATCATAATTACGGCGGCTCCAGACCACGATGACCACCAGGGACATGGAAATCGTAAGCGTCACCGGTGTAAAGTCAAATTCATTCATCAGCTTAAACACATAGGCCACCAGCATCGTGACAGGCAATGTGGAAATGGCAAAAATCATCCGATATTGCCGGTTAACCTGCCGGTCCGTGCATGAGCGGACCGCTTTTGTCAGGGTATATATGCAAAGCACATATGGAATAATAATGTGAGCAATCGTAAAAAACACATACAGCGGACCATAACTGAGACTGATATGGTAAAATCCGCCCGTGCCCGGCACCCACCGGACTTCACGATAAAAAAGACCCTGCCAGTTAAAAATCACCGCGGGAAGAGATAGAAAACTGATTGCGCCAAGTATTCTTAAAAGCACCTTCGGCGGTTTTGCAGAGCAGTAAATATAAATAAACCAGCAGTAACACAGCGGCGTAAAAGCGGAACCCACTTTTTCCATAATCACCGCCGTCATCGCCGCTTCCACCGCAGGCGCAGTCAATTCCAGTAAATAACCTATATTCTGTACCAGAGAACCACACATAATCATAATCAGCAGCTTCTGCTCTCTGGCCCCGTCTCCGTTCAGTAAAAGGAATAAAGCTATGGCTGTCAGACAGATGCCAAAACACTCTAATGCAATGACAAAATTTACCATTCTCCCTGTCCCCTCCGTATACGTTCTAACAATCTGCGGCTGCTGCCCTCAGATACGAAATACTAAAAATACAATATTATAATTTCCAGTCCATGTCAAGATGTACCTGTTGATTTCGACAAAAATTGTTACTGTTCACTTCGTGACCAGCAACATGCTTCGCGATGCACAGAAATGATGCATTCTGCATCATTTCGCGCTTGCATAACTCAGGATTTCATGCATTACATGCATGAAACACCTCGCGGAACAGTAGTACCTGAACAGTAACCAAAAATTTCCTAGTACATCGTCATAATCTCCCGTATCACCAGATACCCTGCCGGCCCCAGCAGCATCCCCCAGACGCCGAACAGGCTCAGTCCCACATAGATGGCGATCAGCGTTTCCAGCCCGGTGATGCCAAGCTGGGTGCCCATCAGACGGGCCTCGGCGAATTCTCTGAAAAAATAGCAGATGCCGTAGATGACCATCAGTCCCGCCGCCGTCACATACTGTCTCTGAAACAGGCAGACGACAGCCCAGGGAATCAGCGCCGTTCCGGTTCCCAGAATCGGCAGCACGTCCACGAAGCCCAGAGCCACGCCCACAGCCACCGGATAGGGATTTCCCAGAATCCACAGACCCAGAATGCAGACGCCGATTACCACGACCATAATCAGAAGCTGGCTTTTAAAATACGCCCCGCCGGCCAGAGACAGCCTCCGGCACAGCGCCGTCACCTCCGTGCCGAAAGTAGAGGCCTGCTGCCGCCGTTTCAGCTCGTCCATCTCCGTAACCGACAGCACGCAGGCAATCACCGACACCGTAAAGACGGCCCCCGCTTTCAGCACCCACTTAACCACCGGCACCGATGCGCCCGCCATCACAGGCATCAGCTTTTCCTCAATCTGCATATGCACAAAGCCTCTGGCCTGCTCCGTGGCGCTGATCAGAATGCCTTTGGGCAGAGACAGCGCCTGCTCCGCCTGATTGCAGCAGGAAAACAGGGCAGTCTCCATGCCCTTTAACAGATCGGGAAGCCTCTCCGACAAAATCCTGATCTGCCAGATCAGCTTGCCCCCCAGACTATACAGCACAATCCCTGCCGCCGCCGCTTCCAGCGTCAGCAAAACGCCGGCACTTACCGCCTCCGGTATCCGCACATGCTTTTTCAGCCACCGGGTTGTCCGCCGCATCTTCACCGCCAGAAACCATCCGATGCAAAACGGCAGCACCACCGGCAGCACAAACCGGAATCCCAGATACACAAAGGCCGCCGCCAGAATAAAAATGCCGCCTCTTACCAGTTTCTCTCTTTTAATTTCGCCCATAATAAAAATCACCCTCTGCTGTTTATGATAGACAGCATGGGTGACTTTATTCGCAATTGTATTATCCAATTTTTTCCTGTATGTCCTTACACCTTAAACCGATACCCCACCCCCCAGATCGTCTCAATATACTGGGGTTTCGCCGTATTAAACTCAATCTTCTCCCGGATTTTCTTGATATGCACCGTAACCGTGGCAATATCGCCCACGGACTCCATATCCCAGATCTTGTTAAACAGCTCCTCTTTCGTATAAACATGGTTCGGATTCTGTGCCAGAAATGTCAGCAGGTCAAATTCCTTCGTGGTAAACTGCTTTTCTTCCCCGTTAATATAAACCCGGCGGGCAGTCTTGTCGATTTTCAGGCCCCGGATCTCAATAATCTCATTCTCAATCACCGTGCTGCCGATCAGCCGCTCATACCGGGCCAGATGGGCTTTCACCCTGGCCACCAGCTCGCTGGGGCTGAACGGCTTGGTAATATAATCGTCGGCGCCAAGTCCCAGCCCTCTGATTTTGTCGATATCGTCTTTCTTGGCGGACACCATTAAAATCGGCGTATTTTTATTTTTCCGGATTCGCTTGCAGATCTCAAAACCGTCCGTCTCCGGCAGCATCAGATCCAGAATAAACAGATCAAAATCCTCTTTCATGGCCCGCTCCAGCCCTCTGTTGCCCGACGTCTCGATCTCCACGTCAAAACCGCTCAGCTCCAGATAATCCTTCTCCAGCTCCGCAATCGCCTCTTCATCTTCGATAATCAATAATTTACTCATAAATGACCTCCTGGTATTTTCTCAACACAAAATGCATCACCGTTCCCGTGGATTCCCTGCTGGTAGCCCAGATCCGTCCTCCGTGGTCCTCGATAATCTTCCGGACGATAGATAGCCCGATCCCGCTGCCTCCCTGAGAAGAATTCCTGGAAGAATCCGTCCGGTAAAATCTGTCGAATATATAGGGCAGATCCTTCTGTGCAATGCCTTTGCCGTTATCTTCGATCTCCACCTGAATAAAATCGCCTCTGTCCTTAATCCGGATATTAATAATTCCCCGGCGCTTGTCCAGATATTTGACGGAATTGCTGATAATGTTGTTGATCACCCGCTTCATCTGCTCCGCATCGGCGATCACCAGCGTGTCGTCCTCACAGTAATTAAAATATCCCAGCTCTATATTTTTCGCCTCCAGCTCAATGCCCACCTCGTCGATACAGTCCTTGAAATAGCTGGCTACATTGATCTTGGTAAACACATAGGGAACCCGGTTGGTATCAATCTTGCTGTAAAAAGTCAGCTCGTCGATCAGCTTGTCCATATCATTGGCCTTATTATAGATAGTCCTGATATATTTGTCCAGCTTTTCCGGGGAGGAGGCCACGCCGTCCATAATCCCTTCCACATATCCCTTAATAGCCGTGATCGGCGTCTTTAAGTCATGGGAAATATTGCTGAGCAGTTCCTTTGTCTCATTGTCATACTGGATCTTTTCCTCGGCGGACTCTTTCAGCCGCAGCCGCATCTCCTCAAAATCCATGCAGAGCTGGCCGATCTCGTCCCTGGTGTCCTGTACCTCCAGCTCAAAGTCCATGTTCCCTTCCTTGATCTCTCTGGTGGCTTTCTGCAGCAGGCCCAGCGGCTGTATAATAGACCGGTAAATCCAGGTGGTCAGCACCACCGCCGTAAGCAAAAGAATAATCACCACCGCAATCAGCATCTCCGATGCCAGGGCCTTTACCTCCGGCAGCGTAATGCTCATGGAGGTGATAATAAAAATCGTACCTGCCGCACCGTCGGAAAACCGCAGATCATGCTGCTTTAACAGACATTTGGTATCCCGCCCCGTATAGATGCCGCCGTCGCTGAAACGGGTAACTTCCCCGTACTCCGGCAATTGGCCCAGCAGCTTCAGCGGAATCGTCTCAATGCCGCAGAATATCATGTCCGCATTCCGGCGCACCGCCAGATAAGAATGCCGCTCCATCAGCTTTCCGTTCCACTCCTCCAGACGCTCCCTGTCAAGAAACTGATCCGGATCTTCGGCCACGGCCGCCTCAATCTGCTTCTGAACCGGCTCCGTCATGGAATCAAAAAACTGAATCGACGTGCCGTAAAACAGCTCCTGCAGGTTTTCCACGCCGTAGGTCTGTTCCACCGCTCTCATCTGATAGCTGTTCATCCCGGCCAGAAACACACTGAACAGCAGCACCGGAACCAGTATAATAATAAAAAAAGCCATCAGCAGCCTGTTTTTCAGCCTCATCTTCCAACACCCTCTCGGATCATCCGTAAAAATCAGCGTATCTTCATGCTTTTATATCATGTCCGCCAGTCCGATCCCGCTTCGTCAAATGTTTCCCGTCTTCTATTTTATAGTATACCATGTCCTGGAAGAAATAAGTAGAAACTGCGGATAAATATTATAAATTTTTCGTAAAAGAACATTTCTATGATAAAGCAGGGGATCAAAAAACGGAAGCTGCCGCCCACCTGCCGATGGCACGGCCCTTCCGCTTTTTTTCAGCCCTCAATTTAATTCAATCTCACTCAGCACCTGTCCGCCCACCTGGAACAGACGGCTTCTGCTGATGGAAATACACTTTGAAATCGTCCCGTTCAGACTGCCCTGATAGATCTGCGCGCCGCCCATATCATAGATCACACAGTTGGTATCATTATAGAGCAGCAGGTAATCGCCGGAAAACTCCACCTGGTTATAAGCCATGGCCACCGGCTTCACAAACAGTTCCTGTCCCGCCGCATTGTAGACGTAAAGCTGCCTTGTGCCGTCGGAACCGTCTCCTTCCACCACCACGCCCGCATGGGAATCGCTGTGAAACACACTTAAAATATTTCTTCCGTCATAGGTGACGCTCTGAGCCAGCTCCGGGGAAAGCGCATTTTTCAGAGAGTAGAAATCCACCCGGTCGTCCGCAAAAGCACAGGCATGTTCATTTCCAAGAAAGGTAACTTCTCCCACCATGGCATTGTGATATTCCATAAAAATACCCACCACACGGTCCTGACGGTTCTTTCCCACTTCAAAATTATAAAAGACCACCTTGTTCATCATGGAACCGGCGTCCATATAAATATAGGCCACGGCCAGTTGCTGGCCGTCGGGAGAAATGCCTATGTCCATGGGATATCCGTATTCCTCGATCAGCGTTTTCAGCTCAATATCCAGCGCCGTTCCGTTTTTGTCATAAAATACGATCTGGTTCGACCGGGTATTTTCCAGGATTGCGGCCACCACGCCCTGGGAAGCCACCTGTACTCTGGTAATCGGCCAGTTGGTGGTCACGTTTCCCACACAGCCGGAAGCGTCGCATATGTATATGGTATACCCCTGCTGATCGGCAAATACCGCATAGCCGCCGCTGATATCGACGATGGGTTTTTTCATCTCAAAGGACTGATTCCATACCACCTCTCCCGTCCTGTCATAACAGACTGCCCCGTCCCGGCCATATCTCAGAATATACCCTCCAAACCCGGTATAACTCGCCATACTGCCGCCCTCTAACGATTTCTGCCACAGCACGGAATGTCCGCTGAACGTCTTACTGCCCTGATAGAGCCAGAATACCAGACCACAGACTGCCAGACTGGCCGCCAGCAGCAGAATCCCGACAATTTTTTTTCGATGATAATAAAACAGGCTCCGATCAAGCGCTTCCGTATCGGTTCCGGAAACCATGGTCGGTCCTGACACGCCTTTGCCTTCCGTTTCCTCCCAGGAATCACCCCGTATGATCTGCCTTCTTAAAATGGATTTTCTTTTTTCGCGAAAGTAATCATTTGTACCGGCCATAAACTGCCTTCCTCTGCCTCTGCGGGTCATGTTTCTCTCAAACAATACTGTTTCAATCCAAATCAATCGTATCTAGTATATATTATTTTACCGAATAATGCTACCCGGTTTTACGGCAAAACCAAAACTTGTCCCGCAAACAGAAAATCCGGATTGTTAATTTCATTTTTTTCACAGATTTCATGGATCATATCTTCATTTCCGTAAACGCTGATGCTGATTTTCTGCAGCGTGTCCCCCTGTTTTACCTGATAAGTATCCGGCACGGAAGCCTGTGCCTGCGTTTCCGGGGGATTCGTTTCCTCCGCCTGTGTTTCCTCGGCTTGTGTTTCCTCCGGCTGCGTTTCTTCCGGAGGCGCTTCTGTCTCCTGGGCGGAGTCCTGACCGAAAGGGTCGGCTTCCCCGTCCCCGCTTTGTTCCGTCTGTCCGTTCTCTCCCGACTGCCCGTTTTCCGTCGGCCGGTCATTTTCTCCTGTCTGCCCGTTTTCTTCCGGCGGGCTGGTTTCCGCCGGCTGTCCGGCTGTCGGTTCCGCCCTTTCCGTCTCCTGGGTAGGCGCAAGATTCGCCGGATGTTCACGAACCACGACTGCCGACGGCGGCAGGCTGGTTTCACTGCCGGACGATGTCTGTGTATCCGGCCGGCCGTTTACCACCGCCGAAGTCTGCATATCCTGCCTTCCGTAAAACGCCATAACACCCATCACAAACACGCAGACCAGAGAAGCGGCATGAACGAAATTATAATTCTTCTTCGGCCCCTGCTTTGGAACCGCCGGCTTTTTCTCCTGCATGATTCTCCGGTAATTGTCAATCAGCTCCTCTTTCGGCTCCTCCGGCTCCGCCTTAAAATGAGGGGAAGAAAGGATCATATATTCCTGCATCTCCTCATTCCGCTCATAGTAAATATGGTAGCCTTTCAGCCGCTCCAGCCCCCGGATCGGGCAGACATAAAAATCCGCCTCCTGGTCTTTATGCCAGAACAGCACCTGATATTCTTTCTGAAAATACCGGCGGAATATCAGCTCCGCCTTTTCCCCTGAGGTTTCCTGCCCGTCGCTGTCGCACAAAAACCAGCCCCAGACTTCGGTGCCGGGAAATCTCTGGCTGATGGTTTCTTCCAGCCGGGCCTGTCCGCTTTCGCCGGACAGTTCTTCCTCGGATACCTCCATTGCGCCGCTCAGAAACAGATAAACGGATTGTTCCGCCCGCTCTTTTTTTCCAAGCAGAATCCCGTATTTCCCCTCTGCGCTTCCCTGAGCTTTCAGGCGGTGAATATACGTCACCACATAGTCTTCCACATAAACTTTAATCCAGTCCTCTATCCCGCCGATCTGGCGGATATTTTTCGGTATCTTCTGAACTTCCATTCAGCCTGTCCTCCATCCTGTCCATTTGCATCATGTGTCTCATTATACGACCGGACGGATGCATAAGCTGTCATTTTCTGTCTGAGGCGGCAAAAAAGTTTTTGACAGGAATCCCACTGTTTCGATCCCCCGGCAGATACAGTCGGCCAGCTCCATCACCACGGACAGACGGGTGTTCTGCAAAAGCAGCGGTTCAAACCTCCCCTGGCTTCCCACAATGCCGGTAATGGAAATATGACCCACCGCGGACAGATCCTTGCTGACGCCAAGCCCCGGCTTCATCGCGCCTTTCGACAGCGTGATGCAGCCCACATGCTCTCTGGAGCCTATGGAAGCGTCGATGGCCACCACCACGGCGTCCCGGTATTTCTGTTCGATCAGCTCGATGATCTCTTCCAGATTCACCGCATGGACCGGCTGCCGAAGGGTTCCCAGTACGTCCGGACAGCCGCAGGCCGCCCTCTGCCTGTCCGACCCGCCCGGCCCTTTGTACCGTCCGGGCAGGCAGCTCCCCTCCCGGCAGGTCAGCATATGGCCGATCAGAGGCCCCAGGCTGTCTCCCGTGGAACGGTCGCTGCCGATACACAGATATAAAACCCTTTTTTTGCGTTTCTCCTCCCGGATCTCCGAAACCAGCCGGGCAAGCTGACCGCCAAAGGCTTCCGGGGAAAATGCTTCGTCGGCCCGATAATACATAATCGCATTCTGTTTCAAAGAATTCACCTGACTCTTTCCGGTATCACAGGAAACGAATAGGAGTTCCCTGTGATACAACCTCGTTCTGCCATTAATTATTCCCCAAATTAATGGGTGTATACCAGTAACCCCTTTTTCCGCCGGGCAGATAATTGGTAAATCCGAACATGGAGGCCATCACCCGCTCTCTGTCGCTGCAGCAGCCGGGTACGCCCAGATAATACTGATGGGGCGTCGTCCCCCTGTAACAGGCCAGAATCAGATGGTGGTGACGGTAATAGCCGTGAAGCAGAAAGCTGTTATTGCCGTACACCCAGTTTTCCCTGGGAAGCCTTCCGATATCTCTGGGCATGATTTTCAGTATCTCCCAGTCACTGCCCAAGCCGTTAATCATCAGTTTCGGATAGAAGGAAACCAGTTTCATCCACAGACTTTTCGGCGGTTCCTGATACATATCGCTCCAGATACACTGGTCCGGACAGGGACAGCCCGGCTTTTGCCCCGCCCCGGCCCTGTCCCGTACTTCGGACGGACAGCGCTCCTGTTCTGTTTCCTGCCGCGCCTCAGACGGACTCTGCCGGCAGTTTCTGTCTGTCCCCGGCGGCTCCTGTATGCAGTCCCTGACCGCCTCCGGCTGTTCCCGTATGCAGTCTCTGGCCGCCTCCGGCCGTTCCTGTATGCAGTCTCTGGCCATCTCCGGCCGTTCCTGTATACAGTCTCTGGCCGTCTCCGGCCGTTCCTGTACGCAGTCTCTGACCGTCTCCGGCTGTTCCTGCCCGGTTTCCAGCGGTCCGCGCCGGATTTCCTGCTCTTTTTCAGCATCCGGCCGTTCCCGTACGTCCTCGAATTTTTCCGGCTGCCGATCTTTTTCTTCCCGGCAGGGCTCTGTCCGTATCAGAGATGGTTCGGGCGGCCCGAACAAGAGGGGCGCCTCCGGCGGCACGGCCATGTCGGCCATCATCTTCTCCACCTCTTTCTCCTCTAAAAGCTCCCGCAGCGTATCCCATTCCTCCCTCGTATCGTACATGGCTTCGGCAGCCTCCGCCTGCAGCAGCTCTCCTTCTTCCGGCTGTTCCTGTGCCTCCGGTTCATCCACCTGCGCCGCATGAAGAATCTCCTTTGGCGGCTCTCCGGGCGCAAACAGCGGAAAATCATCCCATACCGTAGCACAGATCAGACCATCTCTGTCATCTTCCACGTCCGGAAGCTGCTCCCAGGCCGCCTCTTTCTGACTGCCGCAGAGCAAAAGCCCTGCCACGCGGTTCAGATCGGAGGCATCCCCCAAAAAACGGGTAAGAGGCATCTGGACCCCCCATTCTCCCTGCCCGTTTCCGGCATTCATCTGACCCAGGCGCCACAGCCGCAGTTCCCGTCCGTCCCGCATAAAGCCGTAGACGTCCCACCTGGGCTTCCGGTTCAGAAATCCGCCTTTTACGGACATCTGCAGTCTGCACTGATTATTTCTGATCTCAACTTTTACAAATCCGGAGTTTTTTTCTTTGATCTTATGTTGATAAAAATACAGATAAGAAAACAAACGTTTATAATCAGACATATTCTCATCTCTCCTCTCTCCTATCATATGAGGAGAAAGATGAAAATATTACGAAGGATCCGGCAAAACATACCGACGGCATGTTTTGCCGAATCCTGAAAAATGACACTTCTATATTTATACCAGAATCTCGGCCTTTACGCCCAGCAGCTCTCTGTTTTCTTCCAGTATGGGACGGATTACGTCGGCCAGAAACTCCTCCACCTGCTCTTTTGCCCGTCCGGTATAACGGGCAGGCTCCATCAGCTTCTGCAGATCGGAAAGGTTCAGGTTAAAAGCCGGATCGGCGGCGATCAGCTCAAGAAGATTATTATCCATGCCCTTTTCCTTCACATTCCGCCCAGCCTCCATGGAAAGCACGCGGATCCGCTCATGAAGCTCCTGCCGGTCGCCGCCGGCCTTCACCGCGTCCATCATAATATTTTCCGTAGCCATAAAGGGCAGCTCCGCCATCAGACGCTTTTCGATTACTTTCGGATATACCACCAGGCCGTCCACCACATTCAGATACAGATCAAGAATCCCGTCCACGGCCAGAAATGCCTCCGGAATGCTGATCCGCTTATTGGCGGAATCGTCCAGCGTCCGCTCGAACCACTGGGTAGACGCCGTTATCATGGGATTGATGGAATCCGCTATCACGTAATTGGCCAGAGAGGCGATCCGCTCGCTGCGCATGGGGTTTCGTTTATAAGCCATGGCCGAAGAACCGATCTGATTTTTCTCAAACGGCTCCTCCACCTCTTTCAGATGCTGTAAAAGACGGATATCATTGGAAAATTTATGGGCGCTCTGGGCAATGCCGGCCAGCACGTTCAGCACCCGGCTGTCCACTTTTCTGGAATAGGTCTGCCCGGACACCGGATAGCAGCCGGGAAATCCCATCTTCTCCGCGATCTTCCGGTCTACCGCCTTTGCCTTTTCATGGTCGCCGTCAAAGAGCTCCAGAAAGCTGGCCTGGGTTCCTGTCGTTCCTTTGGAGCCAAGAAGCCGCATACTGCCGATCAGATAATCCAGATCTTCCAGATCCAGCGTAAGCTCCATCATCCACAGGGAAGCCCGCTTGCCCACGGTGGTAGGCTGCGCCGGCTGAAAATGGGTAAAGGCCAGCGTCGGCTGCGCCTTGTAGCTGTCCGCGAATTTTGCCAGCTCATTCAGCACGTTCACCAGTTTTTTCTTCACCAGCTTCAGCGCTTCCCTCATCAGGATCATATCGGTATTATCCCCCACGTAACAGGAGGTAGCGCCCAGATGGATAATCCCTTTGGCTTTCGGACACTGGGTACCGTAGGCATAGACATGTGCCATCACGTCATGGCGCACCAGCGCTTCCCGCTCTCTGGCAACCTCATAGTTAATATCGTCCTGGTGCTCTTTCAGCTCCTGAATCTGTTCCTCGGTCACAGGCAGTCCCAGCTCATGCTCTGCCTCGGCCAAGGCAATCCACAGCCGGCGCCAGGTCTTAAACTTCATGTCCTGGGAAAAAATATACTGCATTTCCTTGCTGGCATACCGCTCAGACAAAGGACTTTGATATCTGTCAGTCATAACTATCCTCCTATGTGGGAAAGAAGCGTTCCGGTCCTTCTTTCCCACAGCCGCATCATCTGTTCAACTGTCTGTTTTATTCGATGCCAAGACGCTTGAACACTTCCGCGTAGGCGTCCTCCACATTGCCCAGATCCCTGCGGAAACGGTCCTTGTCCAGTTTTTCTCTCGTTTCCTTATCCCACAGACGGCAGGTATCGGGAGAAATCTCGTCGGCCAGAATAATGGTTCCGTCCTCCAGTCTGCCAAACTCAATCTTAAAGTCGATCAGTTCGATGCCGATGCTGTCAAAATATCTAATCATCACTTCATTTACCTTGAAGGCATATCTGGTGATGGTATCAATCTCCTCCTCGGTCGCCAGACCCAGGGCCAGCGCATAATATCGATTGATAAACGGATCTCCCAGATCGTCGTCCTTATAACTGAACTCCAGCGTAGGGCAGAGCAGCTTTCTTCCTTCCTCAATGCCCAGCTTTTTGGAAAAGCTGCCGGCGGCCACATTTCTTATGATTACTTCCAGCGGAACGATCTTTACCGCTTTCACGGCGGTTTCCCTGTCGCTTAATTCCTCTACCAGATGGGTAGGCACCCCTTCTTTTTCCAGAAGCCGCAGAACATGGTTGGTCATACGGTTATTGATGGCGCCTTTTCCCACAATCGTACCTTTTTTCTGGCCGTTAAACGCCGTGGCGTCATCCTTATAATCCACAATCAGGATGCCTTCCTCATCTGTTTTGTACACCTTTTTTGCCTTGCCTTCATAGAGTAAATCCAGTTTTTTCATCGTCATTTCTCCTCGTATTTATATTGTGCGCCTCCATTCCGTCCGCTTTTGTCTTTTTCCTTTCGCGGCCCGGATTTTACGCCTGTTTCACATATTTCGGTAATCATCTGCATTATAATACAGAGACTATGGAATTGCAATATCCATTCGCTCAGAGATTTCCGGCTTATAAACCATTTTTTGCAGTATTTTCACCAGAGCGTATCTGAAAACGGTTTTCCGGCACGCTTGCGGCATCCGCCGGTCTTTCGCCGCTATCTGCCCCGCTGTCCGTGGAAATACCGGGTGGCATAACGGACTTCCCCATCCTCAGAAAGCTCCATAACCATATAGGACGGCTCGCGCCCTTCCTGCCTGGGATAAGAAATGCTTCCGGGATTTAAAAGCGTCAGTCCGTTCTCCTGTTCCAGCAGAGGCCGGTGGGTATGACCGAACATAACGATATCCACGCCCCGCTGCAAAGCCTCCTCCCGCAGATAATCCATGCACAGAGACACCCGGTAATAATGACCGTGGGTCAGAAGCACACGAAAAGGCCCCAGCGTGATCTCCTTCTCTCTGGGCAGCCGGGAAAAAAAATCATTGTTGCCCGCAACGATCTCCACCGGACAGCTTGCGATATGGTGGATATAGTCCTCGCTTCCCTCCGCGTCCCCCAGGTGGATCAACATATCCACCGGCTTTTCATCCAGCAGTGCCTGACACAGATTCCCGTTTTGTCTATGAGTATCGCTGACAATCAAAATTTTCATCTGTCGTTCACCTCATAATTATGGTTCCCCGGCTCTTTTTCCGGGTTTTCGCCGCGGGCACTTACGGCCTGTGCCTCTTTTTTCAGCAGTTCTTTCATCTCCCGCAGCGCCTTTCCTCTGTGACTGATCCGGTTTTTTTCTTCCGGCGTAAGCTGGGCCATCGTTTTGCCGAACTCCTCCACAAAAAAGATGGGATCATAGCCGAATCCGCCTTCCCCCGCGGCTTCCCGGGCGATACTGCCCTCCACACTGGCGCCGGCCGCAAGCTCCCTGCCGTCAGGAAGCACCGCGCCGATGACACAGACGAACCGGGCGCTCCTTGCCTCTCTGCCCACGTCCGCCATTTTTTGAAGAATGATTCCGTTTTTGATCTCGTAAGGCGTATCTTCCCCCAGATAGCGGGCCGAATAAACCCCCGGCTCTCTATTCAGATAATCAATTTCCAGACCGGAATCGTCGGCCAGCACCAGGCCCCCGCAAAGGGCATGGACGGCTCTCGCTTTAATCAGGGCATTTTCCTCAAAAGTCTTTCCGTCCTCGACGATTTCCGTCTCCACACCCGCCTCTTTCATAGACACGATCTGCTGTCCCAGATCTTTCAGGATCATCTCCACTTCTCTCAGCTTTCCTTTATTTCCCGTGGCAAATACAATCTTGCCGGGCAGTCCGTTCCCCATCCTTTGTACCTCCGTCCGTCTTTTATATTCACATATCGTTTTGTATGATACCATATCAAATCGTTACTCCGGTTCCTTCTTTGCTCCTGTAAACAGAAATGCGTTCCTGTCGCTGGTAAACGCTTTCAGACAGATATTGCAGTCCTGGCTTTTCTCCGCGCTGGTCCATGTGTTTCCCCTGGCACTGATATAGCCCTCTCCGTCGTCCAAAATCACCGACTCCGCATTTTTTGCCACCTCATATTCAATGGCAATCGGATGAACCGATCCCGGCGTCGTCAGCTTTACGATCACCGCAAACCGCTCTCCTTTTTTCAGGTTTACAGGCTCATCGAATTTGATCGTATAATACCCCGCATCTTCCAGCTCTCCCTGCGCCACCAACTGCCGTTTTAAAAAATCCAGATCGTCTTTCACATCCTCCGCCACATAGATCGAATATCTGGAGTCGGAACCTGTGGCATAAAAACCCGCCGCCTCCAGCGTTTCCTCTCCGCCGGCTTCATAGATATTGGCAAACCAGGCGGTATCGATGCCGTAGCCCATCTGTCCGGTCCAGCCGCACAGATCGCTCTGATAAATATTGTCATAATTATCGCTGTCCTCCACCCCGGTATAGACCAGGTTATGGATGCCGATATTCGTATCGTAATAGGAAACGTAAAAAACGCCGCCGTCTCCGAAATAAGTGCCCCAACTGTTCAGGCAGACAAAGGCGCCGTCTCCCGGCACTTCATTGTTAAAATTTTCCTTCGGATAATAATCGTCCCATCCCACGATTACCACTTCATGATTGACTTTTTCATTTCCGATATAACAGTAGGCGCTGTTCTCGCTGTTATAATAGATGGATTTGCTCCGGTAATCCTGCAAAGACAGATAAAGAGAAGACTGGACACCGCCGTAAAAATAGACGGCCCGCTTAATCGCCTTAAAATCCTTGCTCTCAATCATCCGAATTTCCTGCACATGTTTTACCGCCTTTAAGCCGCCCGGCGACTGTCCGTCATTATAGGGATCATCTTTTTCCAGCACAGGACCCTGCCAGGCTGCCAGATAGGCCATGGACATGGTGTAGTCTCCGCCGTCATCCCGACCTGTGGAAAAGGAATGGTGCAGCGTCATATGATCCTCCGAAAAATCCAGCCGTTCTTCCGGAATCAGCGCCGATTCCATGGCAGACAGGCTGGCAAAGGCCCAGCAGGTCCCAAGGGTTCCCTGATCCCTGACACCCGGCATCCGTCCCTTTTCCCGATAGTCATAAGCCGGAGGCAGTTCCGGAAAAGCCGGCCTTTTGGCGCAGAACACGGCCAGATACTCCTGGCTTTTCCACTCATATGTATAGCCAAGCCCTTTCTCCAGTGCCTCGACAGGAAGATAAAAAACATCGTCCCGGATCACCGGCGGCGACTCCAGAGCCAGAGATTCCCCATTCATCAGCATCTGGGTATGACCTTCGTTCAGCACCAGTTCCACGTCATTTTTCTCGATCACCAGTTTCCGGCCGGAAAACACTCTGGTACTGCAGGAAAAAGCGTCCGTCAGAATGTTGGCGGAGAGCATCAGGTTCTGATTACGGTCCACAAAGGCCTGTTCAACTCCCAGCACGATTTCCCTGCCGTCCACCTGCAGATGAATCTGCTCGGCATTGACGGCCTCAATAATCAGCTCTGTCCACTGGTCAGCTACCGCCATCTCCGTTTTTCCCTTTGTCACCATGTCTTCCGATCCCGTAAGGCTGACCTCAACGGCAGCCAGGAACAGAAGCGACAGGCATAAAACAATACATAATTTGCGAAATCTCAACAGCCTATCCCCTTATCACCTTTTCACAGGAATTCCCCATATCGGCTTTTCGGAGCCGATATGCCTGTTTCATCCGTCTTTGCGGCGGGGCGGCTTCGGTCCCAAAAAGTGGTAAAAATATGTTTTTATCATGCCATTGTAAATCTTACGGTTTTTATCGGCTTTCCGGCCCATATACTTCTGCGCATCCTCATAGGACGTAATGATATAGGCGGACCAGGCGTCCAGAGCCGCAAAACGCTCTCCCAGCTCCCGGTACAGCGCCGGAAGATTCTCTTTCTCCTCGATCCGCTCCCCATAAGGAGGATTCGTAATCAGAAATCCGTACTTTTTCGGATGGCTCAGGGCGCTGACCGGACGCTGCTGAAAATGAATCAGATGGTCCACTCCCGCCAGCTTCGCATTCTCCCTGGCTGACTTTATCACTTCCGGGTCCAGATCATATCCCTGGATATCTGTCCGCACCGAAAGATCCATCTGGTCATGGGCCTCGTCAACCGCATCGGTCCACAATCTTTTATTCATCAGGCCGGACCAGCTTTCCGCCAAAAAGCTGCGGTTCATCCCCGGCGCCACATGGGCCGCCATCATAGCCGCCTCTATGGGAAAGGTGCCGCTGCCGCAGAATGGGTCCACCAGAATCCGGTCGCCCCGCCAGGGCGTCAGCATCAAAAGAGCCGCTGCCAGAGTTTCCGTCAGCGGAGCTTTGCTTTTATAAATCCGATAGCCTCTCCGGTGCAGAGATTCGCCGGTGGTATCCAGTGTCAACGTCACCTGGTCTTTTAACAGAAAAGCACGGACGGGAAAAGCCGCTCCGTCTTCCGGGAACCACTCCTGACGATAAATCTCACCCAGGCGGGACACCATCGCTTTCTTTATAATTGATTGTATGTCCGAGGTGCTGAATAAAGTACTTTTTACGCTGGTTGCTTTCGTCACCCAAAACTTTCCGTCTTTCGGTATGTACCGCTCCCAGGGGATCGCTTTCGTCTGCTGAAACAGCTCCTCGAACGTCTTTGCCTGAAATGTCCCTGCCTTTAAAAGAATCCGCTCCGCCGACCGGAGAAAAATATTCGACCGGGCCACAGCCTCCCAGTCTCCCAGAAAGGTTATCCTTCCGTCCTCCACACTGCTGATCTCATAACCCAGATCGTAAATCTCCCGTTTCAGTACCGACTCCAGACCAAAATGACAGGGGGCGATCAATTCCAGATATTCCATATGTTTTCCGTCCTTTTTATGTGAATCCGACAAAATGCGTCTCTGTCAGCGCTATCGTTTCTCTGTGTTTGCGTGCCTTCGTTCCGCCGGAACAGATCCTGCCCATCTCCGCGCAACATTCCCGAATCACAGAAAAGTACGCAGGACTTCCCATAATACGAATAACCGGGTATCCTGACTACTCATATATTAATGCCCGCAGGCCCACTTTGTCAACCGCTTCTATGTAAGACCCGCCGAATAAAAGGCGGGCCGTTTGTTCCGCAGCGGAAACTTATCTCTTGTTGCTGTTCTGAGAATCATTCTGAGAATTCTGAGAGTTGTTCTGGGAATTCTGAGAGTGATTCTGAGAGTTGTTCTTGGTGTTCTTGCTGTTGTTCTGAGAATCCTTGCAGTTATCGCTATTATAGTTTGCCATTGGTAATACCTCCTGAAAATCTTGTTCTTTTTGGTTACAAGGGTATTATGGCTAAACCTGCCGGATAATATGCATGGGTTTTTATTTTTTTGTATCATAGGATTCGGGTGTCAAAAGATAGTTTAAAAGTAAGCGACGAATAATATATCGTTTTTACAATTCTTTGAATCTGTGGGATAATCTTTTTAATTGGAGAAACTTCTATTCGATTCACGAAACTTTGCATTCAGGACCCGCTTACTTTCAAAGCACTCCTCTGGCCCTGGCATCATTTCTCCAAATTAACAGGAAGAGGTGAGTTCTAAATGACTCAGCACCATATCAAGCGCACCGGTCAGGAATGGTTAGACCTGATACGTAACTGCTACGGCAGCGGATTGAAGGTCAGGACTTGGTGCGCACAGCATGACATTACAGTCAAAGCGTTTTATTACCATACACGACAGCTCCGGCAAAAAGGATATGCGCTCCCGCAAAGAAACGCTCCCATCACACTGGAAAAACAGGAAGTAGTCTTCATTGGCGTTTCTGATGATACGCTGTGTTAGGCGGTCTTTCTGGATTATCAAAAATCTATTTGATTACCGGCCGTACGGATATGCGGCTTTCGATCGATGGACTTATGGCGATAATCCGGGATACATACATGATGGACCCGCACCCAAACCGCCGGCCAGTTATCCACATTCCGGTGTCCCTGTCAAAATGCCCATATGCCCATTCCGGCCCCATTTGCGGGCCGTGCTGTTTTCCTTTTTAATAAAGACAGATAAGGAGGAGGACGCAGACACTATGGACGAGCATACGGAACTGTCGATTGAACTTATGCGTAAAACAATTGAACAAAAGGACGAACAGATCCAAAAGCTTCGTGAGACTGTTGAGAATCTGCAGGTTACCGTCGCCAGCCTCAATGAAACCATTGTGGAATTCCGCCGGAAATTTTTTGGGGTAGGGTAACAAGGCGCGTTCCTCCAAATAGCGTTTTAGTAGCTCAAAAGAGCTGTTACGGCGATACTTCACTGTTGTCCTCGGAATGTTGCGCAGCCTTGAAATCTCGGTTTCGCTCATATCAAAGAACTAATACAGCAGGATAGTTTCGCGCTTTTCTTCCGACAAGCTCCGCAGGGCTTCGGCAAGCAGCTTTGCGGTTATCTCTTTTCCCGCAATAATGAAAGACTGTTCAGCTTCAATATCTGTTTACAAAAGCCATTAAAAGCACAACGGATTTGCCATTGGGTATGGTTCGATTCATTCATGTTCTCACTTCCTTTCGCAGCCGCGAAAGCGGGTGATTTTTTCTGTCATGGGTAGAATTTCCCCCGGCGGTGGACGGGCTTTTTTTGATATGTCAATGACCGTCGGATTTTGTCGATACGGTATGTGCTTCATGGCGGCTACCTCCTTTAGCCGCCGCCTTTAACATTGAAACCGCGTCATTTCTTTAAAGGACAAAAAGAAACGGCGTCTTTGATTTTTCAAAACCACCAATCAGCGGTTTTTTTCTTTTCCCGCCTGTGACAGCTTTTCTTTTGAGATTGCCCTGACTACACATGTTTTCGTTACTACCCATTGATAGTGGTCTCCCATGTAGGATGTCTGCCTCGCAAGGTCTTTTCCTATTCCCAGTTTTTTCAATCCCCATTGCCGCTTTTTCGGTACTTTCCATTGTTTCCAGATAATTACCCGCAGCCTTGTACGCAAATCCTATATGGACTTTCACCACAGAACACGGGCATGCCCGTCATACTGTAAAACAAAAAAGCTGCCGTATGCAGCTTTTTTGAAAATTGGTTATACAATTTAATGTTTCATTTTGGAAATGTTACAATAACCGTCGTGCCTT
>CAOKOL010000006.1 GCA_948470335.1 uncultured Lachnospiraceae bacterium
ATACAAAGGCATGATGCCGTGCTGTTGGATGCCATTAGTAAGATGGGCGGTATAAATCCGCTACAGACAGGTGTACTGCTGGAAGAACAGATGGAAGCACAGCTTCCGGAAGTAAGCGGAGAGGTTCCGGAAGGAGCATTGGATTTTTTGAATCAGTGATGGGGTGGACCGTTTGCTGCAAAATTGTAGCAAACGGTTGTTGCTGCTGTAAATTTGTAGCAGACATATCATGACTTCCATATTATTTTGCTATGGATTTACAGCAGATCATTGTGTTTGCTATAGATTTGCAGCGGAAATTAGGACAGAAATTATAATTTTATTTTGGACTGTTAAAACAGGAGGGTTTCTGATAAAATATTATTATAGATATAGGGAACCACGAAAAAACAAGGGGGATTCAGAATATCTGTTTATATCCTATAAGCCCCAGTGAATGAGACAGAAAGGGGAATGAATTATTATGTATGAATTAGGAAAAGAAATAAAATGGGAAGAAATTGGGATTTCCAATGATTTCCTGTTTGGAAGGGTAATGCAAAACCCGAAGCTGTGTAAAAAATTGTTAGAGACGATTTTAGAAATTGAGATCGAGCGGATCGAATATCCGGAAGGACAGAAGGTTATCAATCTGGAAAAAGACGCTAAAAGTGTGAGGCTGGATATTTTTGTACGGGACGAGAAGCAGTCCGTTTACGACATTGAAATGCAAGCATGTTCAAGCACAGAACTTCCTAAAAGATCGAGATATTATACGGCGATGCTGGATTTGGATATGCTGGATAAGGGAGTAAGCTACAAGGAATTGAAACACAGCTTTGTAATATTTATCTGTACATTTGACGCATTTGATAAAGAACGTTATTGTTATACATTTGAAAATATGTGCCATGAGGAAAAAGGGATGCGCCTGGATGATGGAACGACGAAGATATTCTTAAATGCGTTAGGGACAAAAGGGGATGTAAGCCCTGAATTGAAAGCATTCCTGGGATATGTAGCCGGAAACAAAAGCGATGATGTGTTTGTAAAGGAACTGGATGCGGAAGTAGCAAAAGTAAGGGTAAGCAAAGAATGGAGGCGAGAATATATGACATTGTTAATGAGAGACCGGGAAAATGTTGAGAAAGGGGAGAAATTACTTGCGAAGTTAATGGAATATTTGCTGTCCGACGGGCGCATCAATGATGCAAAGCTGGCTGCTATTGATGAAAACGTGCGTAATCAGCTATATGAGGAATATGGACTAAAAGAATGATAATGAGAAAACTGGATTTTTGATGTGGCCACATATACGTGGGATAATGAATGGCGCCGTTGAATAGATTTGTAGATGTATCGTATCATGAATATAAGGAATATGAAGACACTATTAATAATACAATAATTTCCCAAATATAAGAAGTGTGGGTGATCGAAAACATGTTGTTATTCGACCACCCATTATAAGAGAATTGGTTCGTTTTATTTTTCCCTTTGTTAAACGTCAAAAATGGTTTAGCATTACAAAAATATTGTGAAAATTATAGAAACTATATTTATTTGGGGGGGATATACATATGAAGCAAAAACGTTTAACCTGTTTTTTGGTACTGTCATTTGTAATATTTTCTCTATTCGGATGTTCCGGGGATGTGGCAAATACAACATTTGAACAGACGAATGAGATTATATTCGAAACAACATCAGTAGAAGCTACAATGATGGAGCCGGAATCCATCCTGCCTGAAACAGAAAATTCTACAATATATGACACGGAAGAAGAAACAACCACTTCGCCGGAACCAGTATTCCAGGAACTTACGGTTCATTTCATTGATGTAGGCCAGGGGGATTGCACTTTGATTATTTGCGGCGATGAAACAATGCTAATTGACGCAGGGGACAATAACCAGGGTACAAAGATCCAGAACTATCTTCAACATGAAGGCATCAGTAAATTAAAATATGTAGTTTGTACACATCCGGATGCTGACCATATTGGCGGTATGGATGTTATATTGTATAAATTTGACTGTGAAACCATATTTATGACTGATGAGGAAAAAGATACCGCCACATACAGAGACGTTATTGATACTTTAGAAAATAAGATATATAAAAAGACGTTACCTGTAGTGGGAGAACAATACCGGCTGGGGGATGCGGAATTTACCATTTTGGCTCCTTCGCAAATGCGTGAAGATAGCAATAATAATTCTGTTGCGCTGATGATGACCCATGGGAAAAACACGTTTCTTTTTACTGGTGATGCGGAAGAAGATGAAGAATCGGATATAGTAAAACTTGATCTGCCTGCTGGCATAGATGTTTATAAAACGGGACATCATGGAAGTAAAAGTTCCTCATCAGAAGAATTATTGAATGCGATTACGCCGAAATATGCTGTGATAAGCTGTGGAGAGGGAAATAAGTATGGACATCCCCATGCGCAGACGTTAAATAATTTCAGAATGATGGGAATACAAGTTTTCAGGACTGATGAGCAGGGCACTATCGTAGCGTCCAGTAATGGGAAGGAAATTACATGGAATTGCAGCCCATCTACAAGCTGGATCGCAGGAGAACCTGTAGGTACCAAAGAAGAATCGTCAGAGCCAGCACCGGAGTCTGAGGCTACGCAGCAAACTGAAACACAAGCGGCTATAGATGTGCCTCCGACAGTGGTAGAAGAAACAAATCCTCCAGCATCGGTTACATATATTTGTAATATGAACACCAAAAAATTCCACTATCCTATATGCTCAAGTGTTGACCAAATGAAAGAAACGAATAAATTGGAGGTCAATCTGTCAAGGGATGAGGTAATTGCACAGGGATATGTTCCTTGCAAAAGATGTAATCCGTAAGTGGGAAATACCAAATGGATTTTATATTGTAAAAGCCAATGTTGGTTTTAAGTCCTTTTAAGAGCCTTGAGTATTGAATTCTAATTATGCTAAATAAAGGGAACTTTAAATTTGGAGTTTTTGCCGGATTTTATAAAGTTCCCCTTATTTTTTTATAAAAAATATACATTATCAAAGCTTGTTCTAAGAGAGTGGAAGCCCATTACTAAATTGGTGTAATGTATCGGCATATTGTCGATTTTGAGCATGATTTAGTCATTCTTTTCTTTTGTCCGCATCTGATATAAAATATATCATGAGTAGCTATTCTAAATTACTTTCCATTAATATGAATTTTTTCAGGGCAATTCTGGGTATTTTCCACACCTTTCCTATACGAAATGCTTTTATCTTTCCGTTATTTAATAACGTGTATGCGGCATTACGTCCGATGTTTAGCATTTCACATAGTTCTTCCACGGTTATTAGCTCATTTATATCGTGTTCCATGATGAATATACCTCCTTTATTATAAAGTTGATTTTATGGATATGTTAAAGACGGTATTTTCTATTGCGACGTAAAAACTTATTTTCATCTAACATAATCGTAAAAACAAAAAGAAAGAAAAAGTGGTAAATAGGAGGATATAGATAATCATAGATAATGAAGATAAAATAAATAATGTAAGACCTTGTGCGTATTTATTAAAATAATATCGCCGATATTAGTGTCCTGTACTAATATCGGCGATATTATTTTAATAAGTAATGATCTATAATCTTAAGATAGTATATCTAAAGTGTTTTATATTATAAGATTAAAATAGTTATTACTAATGAAATATCTTAAAATAGTATATCTAATATCTAATGCATATTATAAAACTAAAATAGTTATTACAAATGAATACAGTATTACGCTATATTCATTTGATAATTGATATTAAGGAGGAATAATTTATATGCTAAGAAGGAGAATGTCTGAATCAAACAAACAAACGGAAAAGATTACTATACGTTGTACACCTGAACTGAAAAAGCGTATAGAATCTAAAGCGAAGCAATTCGGACAAAGGCCAAGCGAATTTGTCAGAGATCAAGCTGAGACTGGATTGCAGAGAAAAACAAAATGGGATAGAAAAAAAGTTGCTGCTTTAGTAGAAAATCAGGAAAACTTAAATCGTATGTTTGAAAGCCTGAACTCTGATCAAAATGATTTGAAAGAAAAATTGATAGAATATTCGGAAGGAGAATTAGCGTTATGGGAGCATTAGGAATACCATCTAATAAAAACAGTATGCCATTTAGGAATGATGTATATTTCAAATATAAAAGCGGTCATTTTACAAATGTGGATGCCGTGGAAAACCTTATTTGCTATATTACAAGAAGCAGAAAGAATGAAACCCGATTGGATAGTTTGAAAGCAGTTGGTGGAGCGGGAGTTGCGTATTATCTAGGATCGGAGGCAATCATACAGCAGATCCGTTTTGTCCAAAATGTATATGGGATTGATATCAGGGGAGGCAGAAGGATGTATCATGAAGTATTTAACCTTTTGGAAGATGAAGTAGAGTGTTTTAAATGGAATAAAGAAGAAGCATTGTGGAGTATAGGAATGGAATGCTGCCAGGTTTATTTTCAGCAGGGATTTCAAGCCGTGTTTGCGGTACATTGGGAACCTAATAAACACTGGCATTTTCACTTTGCTGTAAATACAATCAATTTTCATACCGGGAGGAAATGGCATACGAATATGGCAGAGATACATAGGAGAGCAGAATTATTTAATCAGATACTGGATAAATATCAGAGAATAGAAATGAGTAAAAGAATAGTTCCTATTAGTTTTATAGGTGATGAAGAAGATAGTATGGATGAAATAGACAGACTATGTGAATAAAAATAATGTATATTGAAAAATGAGCTTATCCAGTCATTTTGGAATCTTATATATGCCTAAGATGGGTATAATGGCAGAATATAAATAAAATATCCGCCATCATAGAACTAAACAGCTAAGGATGGTGGATATTTTATGTACATTAAAAAGTATTTTAAGTGCCTTGCAGAGATAGTGAATCGGATAAGGATTATATCTGCTCAATGACAGAGGCAATAGCTTTTATAAGCGTAAGATATTTCAAAAATTGTTCCTGGTTTAATGTCCTTTGGAGTCCTTTAAGAAAGTCCCCTATTTCATCAAGTTCATTGGTGTTGTCACCGAATAGAAGAAAATCAGCCGAAATATTTAGGCCTCTGGTTATTTTGACCAGTGTTTCCAGGCTCATTTTTTTATCACCGCGTTCGATATTGCCATAATATGCGCTGGTAATATCGCATATTTCCGAGGCTTTTTCCTGTGTAAGATATTGTTTTTTACGTGTTTTACGGATTCGCTCGCCGATTTCAATATAATCAATATTTCCCATAAAAGACCTCCATGGCTCATTTTTACAAAGCAGAGCCCGAAAATCAATAAACTATTGGGATATATTTTTAGTTGTCTATAAGCATTATTTGTGATATGATTATAAGGAAGAATTTGAAAATTTTAAAAGGTTATTATGGAATTGTATATGATATTGTCTACAAAATATATGCCGTAAAACGGTTAAATGTTTTACGGCATATAAATAGAGATATGAGATATTATGTGTTTGTTTGTATAAAATATAAAAATTTACAGACTTTTTAAGAAGTTTAAAAGATATTTTTGCTGTTCTGATTCGAGACGGTTCCATTCGTGCAATAATTCCATTTCGGCCTTTTTAGAAACAATACTGTCATTTTCTGAAAAAAACTGCGCAAGGGATAGTCCAAAAGCATAGCATATTTTTTCGAGGGAAGAAATGGAGGGAAGCATATTCTTACGATACCAAGATGAGATAGTGGACTGAGGAAGATCTGATTTTTGGGCAAGCTGGTATTCGCTCCAATTCCGTTCTTTTCGGAGGATGGTAATGCGTTGTAAAATATCCATATGGTCTGGCCTCCTAGGGTATAGTTAAATTTATCGTAATTATATTACGATAAATATTGAATATTAATAATTTATATCGTATAATTAATACGATATATACAATGTTTGTAAAGGAAAATAATGGGATATATTGTCTGCTAATATAGGAGAGCTGTCGGGAAATGTTATATGAGGAGAATAAAGATAAACAAATTTTTGAAAAGGACATATGTGTGTCCAATCGGTTTGATATAATTAGAAGAACCTTAAATGAAGGGAGCCAAGAGGAGAATGCTGAATAAAAAGGACAGACTATTGGCGATTTTTTATCGTGCGATATCAGGGGAAACTCTTTATATTAAGGAACTTGCTGTAGAATATGAGGTTTCTTATAAAACGATTATTAGAGATTTGGATGTCATCAAATCTTTCTTGGCAGAAAATCAAGTGTTGGTAGGTGGTATGCAGTTGTTGCGCAACGCTGATAAAGGTTATCGGTTAGCGCTTATCAATGGATTCTACCCGGAAGAATTACTGACGGTTATAAAGATACTTTTTGGGAGTAGGGTATTAGACAAAAAAACTTTAAATGGGCTGATGAAAAAGCTTATGTTTTGTGCCAGCGGAAAAGAGATAGTGAGGCTTAGAAATGCCTGTAAGGATGAGATGGAATTTTACAGGCAGGCAGGAAATGATGACAGTGGTACTTTTATAAAACGTGTATGGGAGTTGGAAAGGCTGATAAAAGAAGGGTGGGAAGTTTCCGTTACATATAAAAGATTGGATGGAAAAATCGTGGAAAGAACCATATATCCAATTGCCGTTATCTGTTCCGGCTACTATTTTTATCTCCTTGCATGCAGGGCTGATCAGGAGGATTCGGCGATTATATATTATCGGGTAGACAGGATTCAATCAGTAAGCAGTTCCGGTCAGCGTGTGACGCTTAATATTACAGAAAGGCAGAAAAAAGAAGCAGCACGTTTGTATACACAAAATATGTTCATGGGTGAGCAGACGAGGATTCGTTTCCTGTATACAGGCCCTTCCGTAGAAGCGATATTGGACAGGTTCCCGACAGCAAAGATTTTGTGGCAGGATGAGAAGGGGGCTGAGTTTTCCGCTATGGTGGAATATGGGAGAGGGACGCTGATGAAACTAATGGAACAGGGGAGCTGGGTGAAGGTGCTGGCTCCGGAGAAGGTGGTGGAGGATATGAGGGAGGAAATGGAGGCGATGCGGGGGATGTATGGGAGAAATTTGGAGAATAAGCAATAGTTTATAATCTGCTATTGCAAAGTATTATAAACAAAAATATGAAAAAGGTGAGATGCAAGATGACAACAGCAGTTTTTAGCGAGAGTGAATTAAAAACAGCATTGAAAAGGAAATGTGTAGAGATAGAAATTATAGGTAGTTATGCTGATACAGTTATGGACAAATATGGAAGTTATCTTACTGGACGGTCAGTGTCATCTATATGGACAGTGGCAGGCGGTCCTTGCAGCTTTCTTCTTGCGAATGCATTGGTCTGGCAGCGTGATTTATCACATTATAAGGTTGAGGGTTATCGAAAGGGAGATAATCTTAAAATTAAGAAGAAGAGTTTTCGTTGGTAAGTATAGATAGTTACTGAGTTTTTAAAATGTCATATAAATTATGTATAAGCATCAGTATATAATTTAATTGCTAATTGATAGTAAGGAAGAATGATATTTATGAACCAAAAAACAGTAGAAAAGTATTCTTTTACTTTAAATCGTGATGATAATAAAAGATTATTACAGGATAATGATAAATGTGATAAATATGATTATCTTATTGCGGTAGGATGCGGCGCAATAGGAGGATTGATAGATATTTTCTTTGTGGGAGCTCCAGGTAATAGTAATTTAGTTAAATGGACAGATACACAGACTGATAATATTGTCATGTTATTTGCAAAAAAAATGGGATGGAATCCCCGGAGCGGAAATGAACACAATGTCCACAGCGCTATAGGTTTTCTGGAAAATGGAAGTCAAAGATCATCGTTTAATGGATTTAAAGTGAATTATGATCAGGCAAAAGGTGCTGACGTAAACAATCTATTTAATATAACTCCTAAAAATCACCATATGCTATCATTGGCACATTCACCAGATTTGATTGGCCTTTTTTTCTCGGTATTAAATCAGTTTACATCCACAGCTACTTTTGTTGCGAATGGTCAAATGATCACTGTTGCCACGGATACATTTGAGTTGTATGGGGGGGATTTTATATCAAAATTGTTTTGTGGAATTGCTAATTGGTTTGGGCATGTTATGTCTGATATTGCTGGCAGTTCAGGGCGTGTGCAAAGAGGTGCGGGGGTTGTTATACCATTTTATGAGTTGTTTGGGTTTTGTAAATTTGGTAGATTTGATGTGGGAAAAGATAAGCAGGATTTGGCGACAATTGCTACAAGAGCATTTCAGGAAGGATATGATTTTAGGTTTGGGATGGCTCAAGCAATCCCAGTAGTGACTACAGAATTATCCATAAGATTGATTTGGGCTTTACGGAGGCATTTTCAATATGGGAAGCCGCTAGAGGATTGCATACCAACGCAAAAACATGAGGATTTGCGTGTGATGTTATTGTTTGGGAATGCTACTTTATGTATGATAGATGGTCTGGATGCGGGAATCAGATCTGGCGGTAATTTTTTAGCCTTTTTTCTGAGATTAAATTTAGTTGCATGGATGCGTTTAGTCATACTGGTTTTAAAGGAGGTATGCATCAGAGTTGGTCTTTCAAGCGCATTGGAGATGAAGCTGGAAGCGTATCGCAGAATCAATGAAGCATTATTAGATTATTTGCATGAGCTTGAAAAGATTGATATTGCAAGATTTAAGAAAGAAACAGAAACATATAATAGAGAGGTTAGAGCGCTGATGACTGTCCAAACAGATATAGAGTTAAATCATATGCTTTTGGACATTTTTGACAGACTAGGTTTGGATAAGCCATGGGAGGGTGATTTTAATGCACATATGTCAAATAAAAATGGAACATTGGTATTTCAATGATGTTTACATGTGACCGTTGTGGATGTTGTTGCAGAAACCTGGATAAATCAGAGTTGTATAAAGAATTAGATAGGGGGGATGGGACATGTAAATATTTACATGGGAATTTATGTTCCATATATAATGAACGACCACTTTTATGTAGAGTAGATGAGTGCTATGAATCCTATTTTAAAGGAATTATTGAGCGGGAAGTATACGAAAAATTGAATATGGAAGAATGTAAAAGAATAAAGAAAATGGAGGAATAAAATTATGCCATTACCGTTGATAGTAGGTGCAGCGATAGCTGGTGCAGTTGGTGTTGGAAGTGGTATCCATGGCGCTGCAAAAATGAAAGAAGCAAATGATACTATAAAAAATACTGAAAGACGTCACAGAGAAAACCTTGAAAAATATGAAAGAAAAAGTGAAGAAACTAACAGAGACATGGATGCTCTTGGCAAATTAGAATTGGATATATTGAATAGTTTCAAAGATTTTTCTGACACTATAGAAAAGATACAGAATCGGCCAAAGTTTAATGGTTATACTAAAAATGGGGTAACGTTGCCTAAATGTGATAAAGAAACATTAAAAAATGTGTCTGTTGGAGCGGGAGTTTTGCTTGGCGGCTTAGGAGGGGCAGCCGCTGGAACGGCAGGAGGATTTGCTGCGGCTGGTATGACAACTTCTGTGGTTATGGCATTGGGATCAGCATCCACTGGAACGGCGATTTCATCTCTTAGTGGAGCGGCTGCAGTAAACGCAACATTAGCTGCTCTGGGGGGAGGTTCATTAGCGGCCGGTGGTGGCGGCATGGCATTGGGGGCAACTGTTTTAAATGCGGCAACGCTTGGAGTTGGATTGATGGTAGGTGGGATTATATTTAATGTTGTAGGAAGCGGATTATCTAATAAAGCGGATGAAGCCTACCAACAAATGAAGAAAGCTGAGGATTCTATTAATAGTATCTGCTATTTTTTGGGAGCACTGGGAATTACGGCACAAGAATATACAAAATCTCTTACAATGGTTCGAAAAAAATATAAGGAAACTTTTGAACGAGTATCTTATACGGTAAATGTATTACATAAAACCGAGTGGAGTAATTTTACGAATGAAGAGGAAATTGCAACACAAAATGCAATATTATTGGTGCAATTGTTATATAATATGTGTAAAGTTAATCTTGTAAAAAAGTCAGAACATGTAGAAGGAATAAATACCGTTAATTTTAAAGGAATCAATGAATCGACACAAATGTCTCAAATGGTTCTAAATGATATAGAAGGTAAATCTGATATATTCATATCAAATCAAAATAGTTCATACAGCTATGCAAAAGAAAAGAAAGATGACACTAAAGATGTGAATGAATATCGCAGTTATGGAAAAGGTACGATAAGATATACAGAAAAATTGGTTGAGCAGGCTGACAAGTTTATTCATCAGACTGACGCATATAGAAAACATAAGGAAAGATATAATGAATTATTGAAGGATCTTGCAGAGTATATTGGCGAACTGGAAAATAGAAAATATGGTAGTGCTGAGTTAGATAATTTGAAACAGCGATATCAAACCTTGTGCGTAAAAAAACTTTGTTTATAGAAAAATATTTAGATTTTGATTTCTTATGTATAATTTTTTAAAGACGATTTTATGAATTGTCTGTGATAGTATACAAACATATTGTATTCTGGCCGAAAAAGGAAGAATGAGTAAATTATCTATATTTTAATAATATACCATATCCTTGATACAATCATATATCCATATATCAAGGAGGTAGTATATTATGTCAGCAAACGTCGATACAATGTTTTCCACAAGAATGAAACCGTGGCATGGACTTGGGGTAGTAGTGGAGGAATCCCCCACATCTAAAGATGCCCTTCGTTTGGCCGGCCTGAACTGGTCAGTGGAGCAGCGCCCAATCCAGACGGTTGACGGAGTTCCTTTAAACGGTTTCAAGGCAAACGTGCGTAGCACCGACAAAAAGGTTCTCGGTGTGGTGACGGACAAGTATAAGATTGTCCAGAATGATGAAGCGTTCGCTTTTACCGATGCTTTGTTAGGAGAGGGCATCACCTATGAAACAGCGGGCTCTTTACAGGAGGGCAGGAAAGTGTGGCTTCTTGCGAAACTCCCCCATAAATACCTGATCTCCGGGGATGAAGTTACGCCGTACCTGGTATTCTCCAACAGCCATGACGGAAGCGGAGCGATCAAGGTGGCAATGACACCGGTTCGGGTGGTGTGCAACAACACGCTGAACCTTGCGCTGGCCGAAGCGAAACGCTGCTGGTCAACTATCCATACGGGGAACCTTTCCGGAAAACTCCAGGACGCAAAACAGACTCTTTTACATGCCGATGCGTATATGCAGGGGCTGGCGAAAGCCTTTGAGGAACTCCGGAAGGTGAAACTGACTGACAGGAAGGTAATGGGATACATTGATATCCTCCTTCCGGAACTGGATAACCCTACTCCGCAGCAGACAAGAAATATTGTGCGGCTGAAAGAGGATATGAAGGCCAGATATTTTGATGCCCCTGATCTGAAGGACGTGGGGAAAAACGGATATCGGTTTATCAATGCGGTGTCAGATTTCGCCACTCATGCGAAACCCATCCGTATGACCAGGAACTATCAGGAGAACCTTTTCGGCAGGACGATGGAGGGAAATGCCCTGATCGACAGAGCTTATGGGATGCTGCGTGCCGCTTAAACGCTGGCAGGGAGGCATCGTGTCCGGAAAGGCAGGACGCCAGTGGTTCGGAGAAAAGTTGAAAACAGAAAATAAAAAACCAAAGAAGTGACAGGCTGATACGGGCCTGTCACTTTTTTTCGGAAAGGAGCAGAAAATGAAGGTACTGGTGAAAACAGCAAAGATGCCGAGGGAAGAATGGCTGAGATGGAGGACAAACGGAATCGGCGGTTCCGATGCGTCCGTGATCTTCGGAACCAATCCTTACCGTTCCATTTTTCACTTATGGATGGAGAAAACAGGGCAGTCGGAACCGGAAGAAAGAGGGACGGAATACACACACTTCGGAACTGTCCTGGAATCAGTGGTAAAGCAGGAATTTATAAGACGCACGGGTCTGAAAGTGAGGGCTAAAAGGGCGCTTTTGCAGAGCGACGAATATCCGTTTATGCTGGCTGATCTGGACGGCGTGATCTACGAGGATGGAATGATGAACATCTTTGAGGCAAAGACGGCTTCGGAATATAAAAGGGATATCTGGGAGGAAGGAGTCCCGGAGGAATACGTTCTGCAAGTTCAACATTATATGTCAGTTACCGGGGCTAAAAGGACATATATTGCCGCATTGGTAGGCGGGAATCATTTTGTTTACCATGTCGTGGAGCGGGATGAAAATCTGATTGCCGAGATTATTCAAAAAGAAAAGGAGTTTTGGGAGAGGAATGTATTACAGGGTGAGGAACCTTTGGCGGACGGCTCAAAGGCTACCACCGAATACTTAAATGTGAGATATGGAAAATCCGGCGGCGGTACAATTGTTCTGCCAACAGAAGCCCTCGCCCTCTGTGACAGCTATGACGTGCTTTCGGGGCAGATCAAGGCCCTTGAAGAAGAAAAGGATGCCGTGGCCAATCAGTTGAAGAATTATCTGAAAGAGAACGAGGTTGGTATTATCGGGGACAGAAAGGTGACATGGAAACAGATCACGGCGAAGGGTTTTGATAAAAAGCGCCTGGAGAAAGAAAATAAAGAGGTTTATGAAGCTTACTTAATAACAAACAGTTATCGGAAGCTGTCTGTCGCATAGGTATAACGGGAAAAGATTGAAATCTCAGATACGGAATAGGATGTGCCGTATTGTAATGGAAATACGATGTTATATGGCGGCCAATTCATGGGATATGGTAAGGCCCGTCGATATTTCATCGTTATTTCTATATATAAGGAGTGAGCCATATATTATGAAGGAACCGATTTTCCGCTTACTGAATGCGGATGAAATCGAATGCAGAGTCGGAACTGTTAATGAAAAAGGGCTGAGTCTGCTTCTATATAAAGACGCAAGGGTGGATTTTAAAATACTTGACGAGACATTTGGCCCTTACGGATGGCAGAGAACCCATCAGGAGATCAATGGGAATCTGTATTGTACGATTTCCATCTGGGATGAGGAAAAGGGCCAGTGGATATCCAAGCAGGATGTAGGGACGAAATCTGACTACGAGCAGGAGAAAGGGCAGGCATCCGACAGTTTTAAACGGGCGGCAGTCTGCGCTGGCGTTGGAAGGGAGCTGTATACGGCTCCCTTTATCTGGGTGTCGGCAGGCCAGGTGGAAATCCGGCCAAAAGGCCAGGGATATACTACCAGTGAACGATTTTTCGTGAAAGAGATCGGATACAATGACAGGCGCGAAATCAGCCATCTGGTGATTGTCAATTCCAAAGGACAGACAGTTTTCTCAAAGAAATCCGGTCCGGATGCGCAGGAATCTAATTCGTCCGCAAAGCCGCAGGAAAAGGCGGAGCCGAAAGGCGTACTGGACAAAAGGAAAATTGGCCTGATGATGAAGGAACTGGAACGGACAGGAGTGAGCCTGGAAACAGTGCTGGGACGCTACCATTTACAGGATATCAGTCAGATGACGCCGGAGAACTATCAGGATGCTATGAAAGGGCTGAAAAAGACCAGGGCGAAGGATGCCGCTTAGGAGGGAAAGGATGCCAAAGTGGATAATAGAAGTGATTGTTGAAGCGGTAGTTATTGTGGCGAAAGCGATTGCTGATAACTGGGAAAAATAATGTAAAGCGACACCGAAGGGGAATTTCCCAGGTGTATATCACAAAGGTTGCTGCATTTCTGTAGCAGCCTTTGTGACGTGCTAAATATTTGTAGCAGACAATAAAGCTGCATATATATAATTGCTGCAAAATTGTGGCTGTTGATATGTGTCCGGATATGAGAATGCAGGAATATTTTTTAAGGTTGATAAATTGCAGTGATGATTCTTTGATATTTTTTATCTGATTTTCGAAGGCGCATAGAGCATCCATTAGGAAACAATTGTTCAATATAAGGCAGAAAAACATTATTATGGAATTGAGGTGCCGAAAACAAGTCTCACCGAAAATGAATCCGACGGTAAGTCAGAAAGTTGAACGATTGATATTTGAGCCATTATAAGAGAGGAAAATTGATATGGAACAGAACAGGGACAGAGCGGAGGAATATTTAGTTCGGATCGCGGAAAAAGTAAGAGAGATGTTAGGAGTTGATTGCTTTGTAAAAGCGATGGAAGTGTCAAGCTGCGGCATTATTCAGCCAGGCATTTTTATTATGCCGCCCAAAGGCTTGCCGAGTGTGTCAACGGTTGTCGGGATTATCGACATGAATAATTACGGATGGGATTTAACTGACCCGGATGGGTGCGCTGAAAAACTGGTGAGAATGTACGCTGAAAATAAGGAATTGTTGGAATCCCATGGATTTACGGAAGAATGCGTGGTGTGGGAGAAAGTTAAAAAGCTTATTTATCCTTTCCTCACATATCAGGAGGAATGTGGGGAGCCTTTTTTTATGGTACATAAATGTGTATTGGATTTCGCTGTGGCTTATATGGTGCGGTTTAAGCCGGACCAGAAAACCCCCTGGGTAATCGTAAAGATAACGGAAAGCATGTTCGGCCTGTGGAGTATCAGCAGAGAGGAACTGCATGATACGGCGATGGAAAATCTGAGAAGGGAAGGCTTTGCCGCAGCCGATTATACGGAGCTGATGAATGGAACATGCGAAATTAGCCCGGAAGATGCGGCGCCGAAGGGAGAACTGGAGACAGGTAAGATGTACGTTCTTACAAATGTCCCAATGTATTATGGGGCGGCGGCAATATTGGACATGAAGCTGCTGGAAATGCTGTCCGGGGGAAGAAACCTGTATATACTGCCAATGAACGTGCATAGCGTAGTCGTAATAAAGGATGACGGGATGATAAGGGAGCGGTATTGTAATGATGTGGTACAAATGTTTGACAACTCCTGCGATGAAGATGCCGTCAGATTTACAAATCATGCTTATTGTTATGATGGTGTAAAAAAAGAACTGCGCAGATGCCGCGGATGATACATATGCCCGGTATATAAGACATTGAAATAGTGAGCGAAAAATGATGGGAAAGAGGTGCCCGGATATGGGCATCTCTTTTTCCGCATGGAGGATTAATGATGAATGACGCAAGAGAAAAGGTGGAAGCGCTGATGAAATTCCCCGAAAAAGATAGTTATGTCGGAATCATCAGATTGCAGATGGTAAGGGAGAAAGAGCATTTATATAATGGGGAACGTTTGAATACCCCGCTGAAAGCAGCCAACTTTATCCGGCCTCTGTTTCATATGGCCGACAGAGAGATGATGGTTGTGATGAGCCTGAATCGGAGAATGGAGCCTTTGGCCATTGAGGTAGCTGCCGTTGGAGGGATGGACGAGTGTTGTGTGGATATCAGGAATATCTTTAAACATGCCTTGCTGAATAACGCCGGAAATATTATGTGTTTTCATAATCATCTTGGCGGGAGCAGGGAACCGAGTATCGCAGATCGGTTTCTTACGGAAAAAATACGGACTGCGGGGAGGATTATGGGAATTGTATTTGCGGACCATATCATTATAGCAAGGGACGGTTATTACAGTTTTAAAGAAAACGGAGAGTTGGATTAGCGGAGGGAATGATGAAAGTATATTTGGAATATGAAAAATTCAGGGAAATTTTATTGGAAGTACTGAGAGAAATATTTGGATACGCGGCTGTTGTCGTGCGTAAAATTTGTAAAGATAACGATGTGGAGCAGGAAGCATTCTGCATCCGTCCGAAAGATGAAAAAGACGTGGAAATACCGCTGGCATACCCGGAGGATTGTTACCGGGATTATATGGAGTGCGGCATAAGTTTAAAACAGTGTGTGAAAAGGATTGTTGATATGCAAAAACAGATGGAGCAGAAAAGTATATTATCTCAGACGAAGTATAAACTGATGGATTGGGACAGTATTAAAACTGAAATCTATCCCATACTGTTATCAACAGAATTAAATCGGAAAAGTCCGGAAGGAGTAATCAAAAGGGAACTGATGGACCTGTCAATTGTTTATGTTGTCCGTTTAGTGACGGGAGAAGGCTGCTGCTGTCAGATCAAGATAACAGAGCCGATGTTGAAATCCTACGGTATTTCGGTTATGGAGCTTCATAACCAGGCGGTGTTAAATATAAAGAAGGATGGTTATAAACTCTGGAGAATGGAGGAGATGATTTCAGGTATTTTAAATGAGCAGGAGGAAACGAAAGAGAGGATAGAACCTGCTTCTGAATGTCGGTCGGTTGATGAGGCAGAAGAAACAAAAATGTATGTTCTGACTAATTCTTTAAGGATGTTTGGGGCGGCGGGGATATTAGACCGGGAATTATTAAAGGATAAGCTGGGAGAAAAGAATTACTATATGCTTCCCAGTTCAGTCCACGAAATGATTTTTGTTCCTGCTGTAGAAGGAGCGGATTGGAAAGACTTGAATTGTATGATTAGAGAGGTGAATGAAAGTGAGGTGCTGGAAGAAGATCGTCTGTCTGACCATTGTTATTTTTATGAAGGGAAAACTGGGGAATTGAGAAGTTGCGCTTAACTTGTGAGCTGGGGAGAGTTAGTTATTTCCCCAGCTGTTTTCTATTATAAATATTGAAGGTTCTTTTATTCTAAATTAGAATCATATCTTTTTAGAATATAAAATGAATGCTTATAGGGTGGATATGTGTAATCATAGTAGTAAGGAGACGTTGAAAAGTGGAGAAGTATATTTTTTGTATATATAGATTTTGCCAGTTTTCCACTTTTTTTGTAGTACCTATGAATATATGAAATCTGTGTTAGTCTCGTATAGTTGGCAGCTGTTATGGTATGAATGGCTGGAAGCAAGTGAAAGTATGTCAGTTTCAAAATAGACATATAGCAATGTTTTTTAAAAAATATTAAAAACTGGAAAAACGTTTGTTTTTCCAGTTTAAAATAAGGTGGTATTGGTATATATAGCTTATTATTGATTATTGAAAAGAATGTTTTTTAGATGATCTTTTGGCCATTAGCAGCAAGCAGTATATAGATTTATAAATAAGGGTTTTCAAAATCCACAAATATGTTATACTGTATGCCATAGGGAGGGGATTTGTATATGGAGAAATTTATATTTGAATCCAGGGATGAGAACATAAAAGCAGATTTTAAATTATTATTCGGTGTTGACCTAGATGATGAAAAATATAAAAATTACGAAAATATAGAAAGTAGATGGAATGCGGTTCTTTCTGATGTATATGGGGATAGGAAAGGATACAGTGGAAATCAATATTACTGTAAATTTTTAGAAATACTTATGCGTGTTTGTGTAGGTCATGGTAGTAGAATAATAAGATCGGTTGAGAAAACTTCCGCACTGATAAAGGAGGATGAAAACCATTTATCAGAACTGATTGACGAGTTGATTGGAGTAATTGAGGGTTATACGGTATATGAACCTGATGTGTGGATGAATGCCTTTCTGTCCATACAATATTATGAATGGGAGAATAAAATAAAAGCGTCATTAGAAGGCACTGAACTTTCAAAAGGAGCTGTTTCAGTAAGTAATGGGATAGTGACAAATAAAAGCCGGGAGTTTAAAGTACCTTTTTACGAGTTTTCAAAGAGGGAACAACGTATGTTTAAGGGTTATGAAGAATCCCTGTTGGCTAAAAGTATTGAAATCTTTAATACGGAATATACAAGACATCCGATAAATGACAAGATAAAAAAAAGAGAAGATGAATCCAAAAGGGAAGAAGATGCAAGTGATTTATTAGGCTTCAAAGGCTATAGAAAACGAATAGTTCTAACTTTCTATACTGGGAAACGATATGAACGGTGGTCCCGAAAAAAGGTGTTGGAATTGGAAAATGAACCAAGTTTTTCATTATCAGATCGTATATTATTTTATAAAACAATAAATGGTGTATTATGCCGGAATATGATAGATACGATGGTTCTTCATAGAGGCGATTATGATATAGAGGATTATCTATATTTAGCTGAATGTTTAAGTTCATGTATGTCTTTGTCGTGGCAGAATTTGATCGGATGTTTATTTATTATTGTCAGTCGTTGGAGTGAAAAGCTAGAAGGGCATGTAGATGATAAAACGGAGACGCTATATTCTAAAATGATGTACTTATTTGAAGTGTGGATCAGCAGCATTAATAGGATTAATTTTCGCTTGGAATGTTTGTCAAAAGGGATGATATATCTAATACTAAAATATGAAGAACCGTTTTGCAGTGAATCTATATTACAGGAGAAGGCTGAGGAAGCACTTAATATATTAAATGATTATCTTGCATTATCAGATAAAAAAAATAGATCGGAAGTAAAATTACGAGAAAATGCCAAAGAAGCACTCCATATATTGAATAAATATTTTATATTATTAAATGAAAGATTTAATATTAAAGCTAACATACAGAAGAAAGTTAGGAAAGCATTTGATATATTTAATAAATATTTTGTCTTATTAGGTGAAAAAATTGACAAAGAAGAAATTGATCAAAAAGTTACACAACATATGAAAATTAAGAAAGCGTTTGGTATTATAAGAAATTATCTTAAGCTAATAGAGAGAGATAATGAGGTAGATGACGCGTCATGGGAAGAAATGATAGATGCTTTTTTAATTTTAAAGAAATATATTATGGCAGCTAAAGAGAAAATAGAGATAGAAAAAATAGAGATAGAAAGGAAAAAAAGATTAGATAATGTATGGATGAGTCAGCCCACGGAACAGAGGTATTTTACAATGACAGTGCAGAAGGAAAGCAACCATAAAAATCCCTACTGGATGTATGCGATTCTCCAGCGTCATGTAATTGATTCGATAAAAAACTTACACAATATCTGTTCTCTGGACGAGCTAGATCAATTGGATGTGGATGAATTGGTTATGCGAGTATATAAACTGTATACTGATGAGTGGTTTTATTTTATGAAGAAAGCAAAGCAACTAAAAATTCCTCTTTCTCCGCCAAAATGGCATAAAAAATATATAAAAGAAGGAAAATATATAATTCCCCCCAAAGATAATAATAGGTTATTCTGTAAACTGGCAGTAGAGGCTATGGAAAAAATGGGTCAAGATGAGGTAAGCGTGGGTGAAGTATGGAAAATGAAATTAAAACAGAATTGGAAAGAACAGTATCCTGGCCATGAGCTCCCAGATAGGGTTTTAAATAACATATTAGAACATTACGCAAAATGGATTAGTAAAATGGAAAAACGGTATAATAAACAGAGAATGATGCTACATAGCCAACCATGTAAGTCTTTGTTTACCGAGAAAACAGAAAAAAATAATTAAAGGAGGAAGGAGCAATAGCCCCTTCCTTTTTTGATGTGTATTTAATGACATATGCTTTTGGCCGGTGTAAAGCTGGAATTTATCTGATAATGGGAAGTCTGTTGATGAATCTGAGGACAAACGATAAAACGAAAAGGGAAGAAGTGGGATAAATGGGAGGCTTTGATTTTTTTGTGTCAGAACCCTGAGAGTGCACAATGTGGTCGAAATAACAAGTAAGACCATAAAAAGGAGGACGAAATATGGGTACTGGAAGAAAATATCTGACAGAAATAATCGGTAGGGATTATGAGGGGTGGAGAACGGATAAAATTTTTCTTAATTCACCTACTGGCACAGGCAAATCGACATTCATTGTTAGCACTTTGCTCAATTATTTGACACTCAGAAAGAAGCGAATGTTTATTTTGTGCAATCGAAGACTGCTCAGGGAGCAGTATTGGCACCAGCTTTTTCGTGAATTTAATCGTTATTCGGAATTGAAAGAGTCTGTTGAGGTCTGCACTTACCAGGAATTGGCAGAAACTTTGAAAAAAGAATATTCTATAGATGAAAAGCTCCGTTCGTTCGATTGTATCTGTCTGGATGAGGTTCATTACTTTTACCAAGACGCAGATTTCAATGGCTTTGGCACTTTTGTCACTTTACAGGCGATCATCCAGGCTGGCTTTCCAAAACTGATGATCTTTATGTCGGCTACGCTTTCGTGTGTCAGGCCCATTTTGGAAGATACATTGAAACGGTGCCAAAAGTGGGCTGACAGAGAAATGCCCGAATTTAATTACGATAAGTTCTTTCGTATTAGGGAATACGGATGTGGCTGGGAAAACGATTACAGCCACTTGTGTTGCAAAACCGTACCGGATTTTGAAACCTTATGTGGAGTCATGGCAAACTCGGAGAAAAAATCTATTTTGTTTCTCGACGATAAAGAAGGAGCGGAAAAAATAAGGCAAATTCTCAGCGGTTATGAAAGTATTCAGGCATCTGATATCACTATTCTGAACGCAGAGAACCTTGATGATTCTAAAAATGCAGGGAATTTAAAACAGTTGGCCATTGGCCATCGGATGCCTTCAAAAATATTGATTACCACTTCGGTTTTGGATAACGGTGTATCTATCCATGATCCAGATGTGGAAAATGTTTTTATCCTGACCGAATCAAAAACCAGCTTTTTACAAATGCTGGGGAGAGTGCGTTCGGAAGGAATGGGACAGATATCCTTGTATTTTATTCCTCAAGAGCCAGCCTATTATGAACGGCGAGCGATTGGGTATGAGAATATTTTAAAGGTTATCGAATGGGCCGAACACGTAAACGTAGACAAAAAACGTTTCCCGATTTTCTATACAGTCTGGGAAGATAGTGATTCAGAACTAGCAGATATCTATCGAAAGATTTTTGTCCTTTGCCCCAAAAGATTTAACTTATTTATGGAAACGAGAGGTTGGGTACAGTGTTACTTCGGAGATACAATATTCTCTATAAATAATTTCACAAAGGAAAAAGTTGGTAACATGTTTATGGCATTAACCTATTTCAATGATCTGGCAATATGCGACCCCATGAATGTTATCTTTGAGCAGATGTCATGGATAAGTAAAAATAAGGAGGAATTACAAGTGCTGAAATCGACATATAAGGAGCAGCGAACAAATGAGTTTGTTAATGCCCTGTTAGCTATTCAGTCTAACTCAAAAGAAGAATTTGTTCAAGCCAAAATTGGTTTATGTGATACGTTTCGGAAGGAGTTTTTTGCGGATATTGTCACTAAGAGCGGTTCCTTCTCTGATGAGAAATTGAAACAGATTATAGAACCCTATGGTTTGGAGTTGGTGATTGACAAGGATGAATCGAGTAAAAATCGTTACACGATTAGGTCGATTTGATTAGGATGATTTCCAATTAACCAGATTTCGATTTTAGCGATTATGATAAATTTTAAGGAGGAGAAAAACAAATGATTACAAAACGAGGAAATTACTTTGGGGCTTATGCATTTAATGGATTAGGGGTTTACACAAACCGTTCCAAGCTTCGTCGAGATCAGGAGTATATGCGCGGGGAACACATTCAAGGTTTCAATACGAAGGAAGAAGCAGTACGGTTTGCGGAGAAAGGATTTTCTAATTTGCAGGGGACAGATTCTTTAATGGACACAATACCGGATAACGATGATTTGCGGACTAACTGGTTTTTCTTCTATAAAAAGAATTACGAGTGATTGTTATTATGTAATTGTTTTTGATGGAGTGTTATTTGAAGGGTATGTATGGATGAAGGAAACGGAATTGATAATCTCCAGATGGATTTTAACTGAATTAATGCGGCGAGGGATTATATCAGAAACATCCGTGTCAGAAATAAGAAAAAGATTGATATTTTATTGCTCGTCAGATGTTAATTGTGAGGGGGAGGACAGTGTGTGGGGATTTTGAACTGAAAATGAAACAGGTTAAAGAACTTCAAGATGAAATTGATTTGAGGATTTGGGCAGAACAGAGGGTGGAATACCTTATCTCAGAGGGGATGATGGAAGAAGCTCTCGAATTGATAACGGATTTTGAAAAGGAGGCGATTTTTTGAGTAATGGCAGAGGGATAATGGTGAGGAAAGACGATAGAGAGATTGTCGGTTACATCAGGACATTCCAATCATTGGAATCTATTTGTGATGTGCAGGAATCTCTCATCCGAAGGTATTGTAATGAGCATGCAATTTCATGTGGAAGAATTTTTCGTGACATTGGCTATTCTAAAAGGCGGCATACAGATGACAGATGGAAGGCCAAAAGGATCGGATTAGATACTAAGAATTGGTTACATACCTTTGCGGCATGGGAGGATATGTTGCTTGGCGTGATTGATCGTGAAATTGGTTGCATTCTCGTTGACACGCAAGCTCGTCTTTTTGATGGAGTGGAACAGAAACGAGTATTGAAACATCTGTGTACTGAGTGCGATGTTACGATCATCGAAGTGGCAAACTCTTTTCCTCCTGATAGCGCAGCAGCTGTAAGGACCACGATATATCATTACCCGGTTCAGTTCGGAGCAAGGACTTGTATTCTGTTGAATGACATTGATGCGTTGTACGACTATGCCTCCCACCGTAAACGGTGGGAGGTGGACTCTCTTTTTCTTGATCTAAGTCCTAATAACAGAGAAGAATTTGCCCATATGCTTGAAATGCCTAAATGTGATATTGTGCTGGTCAAAAATTTTTTTCATGTAAAAAGGCACACGTCATCATTTATTGGTGTAGTCAAGCAACTCCATAAAAAAGGTATTCGGTTAGTGAGCATGGATGAGGGGGAATTAAATATTAGCGATAAAGAATGTGTTGATCTGATGAAACAGCCATTAAAGGTCGTTGTGTATGACCATCATAAATCCGAATACCAAGAGGAAACGGAAAAGTTGCAGATAGAGAAATTTCAGGCATTCGTTAAATATAAGACCAACGGATGGACAATCAGGAATATATATATTGATGGGATTAGGTCGGGAACAAAGGAAGAATTACAACGATTAATACACGATGCGGAGAAATATGATATTGTCCTGTTAGATAGCTTTGATAAATTCGGCGAAACCATAAAATTTACCAAAATAATGAAAAAATTAAATATACCAGTCTATAGTTTAAAGGAAGGAGTGTGCATCAGTGAAGCAGGGAATTGATAAAGCGTTGTATTATGAGAGGGTCAGCACGACGCATGAAGAACAAGCCAACTCTTTGGAAAATCAGAGGGACATGTGCGAAAAGTATTTAAAGCGTCATCCGGAGATACAGCTTGCGGAACCTATAGATCGTTATTCGGAGCAGATTTCCGGGAAATCTGATGAAAGACCCAAGTATCAGGAAATGATGAAACGTGTGGAACGTGGAGATATTTCTTATATTATAGTAAAGGATATAAGGCGTATATCCAGATCATCGGAGGTTTCTGCCCAATTAAAGAATACGGCTAAAAAATATGGCTTTAAATTTATCTTGCTGTCAACGGGTAGTGTCTATGACCCCAATGCCAATGATACAAGGCTTATGTATGGATTTGAAAGCCTGCTCGCCGAAGAAACGGTATACCGGCAATCAGAGTATGGACGTATTGCCCATCATCAGAAATGTGAAAACCGCAGGCTTAACAGAAACAATGTAACCTTTGGATACAGGTGGGATGATGAAAAAAAGGATATCGTAATAGATGATGATAAGGTTGAGATTGTCCGGACTTTATTTGACATGTATGTGTTTCAGGACAGTGGGATACAAGAAATAAGGAAATACTTGGCTGTTAATGATCTGCACTATTCGGCCAAAACAGTTAACAAATGGCTGATGGAATCCGCTTATATCGGTACATTCCATATTAATAAGATGGGTTCCGAACTTGGAGTCGGTTCAGGACAGAAAACGAAACGTTTTAGAAATCCTAAAGATGAGTGGGTTCCTGTTGAAAGACCCGATCTGGCCATCATTGACAAAGAAATATTTGACTTGGCGCAGAAAATTCGTGAGAGCAGACAGCATTATTATGAGGCGGATAAAAATGGTGTTTCGCAGGGAAGATTTCGGGGATCGCATTTGTTTTCTGCAAAAGTATTCTGTGCTGAATGTGGGTATCCTTATGTACATAATTACGCTGATAGAAAACAAACAATAGGTATCTACAAAGATTCTTTTTCTATGCGACGCAAGAATGCATTGGAAAAATGTGAGAATAAGGATTTCTACCGGATTTATGAAGATGATCTGAAAGAAATCGTTGTGACAGCTATTAATGGTTTGGTACAGAATCATACGGAATGTTTTGACTTGCTTTTGTCAGTGGTGGAAGAAGTCCTCATGGATGAAAACAGCTATAACAAGCATCTTGCGGCTAAAGAAGCTGAATTGAAAAAACTGAGCAAGAAAGCCGAAAAGACAAAGGCTGCATATATTGAAGCGCCTGGTTCATTAAAAGCTGCTTTGGCCGAGGATTATGAAAAGATAAGTAATCAGATAATAGACGCAAAAGCAGAGATTGAAGATATAAAAGGAAGTTTAAAGGACAAGGAGGGTATAAAAGAACAGCTTATAAAAATAAAAGCGACTATTGATTCCTGGCGAGTCATTGACAAGGACATGATTAACCGGAAAATGGTGGAAATATTTATAAATAGAATATTGATTCATTCCAATGGCAATATAGAAGTGATTCTAAATACGGGCGAGATACAAAATTATAGTTTACCTGAAAGCAGCAAAAAGGAAAGGAACTCTGAAAAGGGTTCCTTTTTTGATGCTGAAAAAGACATACAATATGAATACGGCAGAGGGCAATATGAAGAAAGCATACGGACTTTGATAGAGGAGATATTGATAAAGCGTAATAATGAAGTCAAATTACTGCTGTTCTCATACTCATATTTTCAAAATGATAACTGCGAGAAAGCAAAGCGAAAGGAGTGTAATGTTTTTACATATATTGGTGTATTATGGGCGTATATTAGGTAACCAAATACTGTGAGGTTTGTAATATAGTATCAATTGTTTTAGAGAGTAAGGGAGAGGATGATAACCTCTCCCATTGGAAAAATGTCACAAATTAATGCTTTTGACATATGTATAAAAAAGCTGGGGTTAAAAATTATCAAAACATTAATTGTCCTAATAATCTATAGTTTGTATATTATAACCCTGTGGATTGTAAAGATTTGTCATAGATATATTAAACAATTAAAAATATACAATTTTAAAACTTTTGCGTCAAGATTATATTTATTAAAATAAACTAAAAAAATCGTTAGATATTTTTTCTTTGTCTGTTGTGATCTCAATTAATTTTTTTTGACATTTTTCTGCATCAAGTATAAATCCTTTGAAATCAATATTATTATGATAAACACGACTGATAAGAGAATTATAATATTCTGGAATGGATAAAATATCTAAATCAGGTGTAAAAAGTTTATATATTCCGACTTCTGTGATTTTTTTAAGGAACTTTAGTGAATATTCTTTTACTCTTACTTCTTTGAAAATATCCATATTTTTATGAAATAATAATTTTATTATTTCATACGATGGCTTTCTTTGTATTGCAATAATAATATTATCATTTTTGGATAAACTAGACAAATAATTATAATTTTCAATTTTTTGTTTCGTTAGCAATTTAACTGCTTGTATATAATCTTCAATGGGCGATGCTTTTTGATTAGTATTGGAATTCACATATTTAACGATAAAAATATTATCAATATATCTATAAAACATATCTATTTCCCATAGGTCAAAATTACCTTTAGTAGTCGTATTATATAAATTGACATATCCTTGCAGCACAGGAGTTATAATGTTATCTAGCACTGAATTATAGTCAATATCATAACAAAAATCTAACATATTATAATACTTTTGATTATTTTCACTTTTACAAATATCTTTTAATAATTTATTCTCATGATTTTTGCATTCTTGACATATAAATACTGCTGCAAAATATTCGGCAAATGATTTATGTGCCCATTTATAATTTAATCCTTCCTCTATGAATAAGGGCACAGTATGAAGGATATCATATAAGTAATCATTCGCGTTTGTTTTTATTTCAGGGAATATGTCCATTGAGTCATTAATTAGTTTGAGAATTTCATCTCTTTCATATTCAATTTTTCCTGTTTTCAAGGAAATAAATCCTATTGCACATAGTATTTTTCGGAACTCTTCAATGTCTAATTTTGACTTTTTTTTATGAACTGCACCAAGCCCTTTTGTAGTATCATGTCGATCAAATAAAGCATCATAAACTTGACGATAAAATATATGTTTTTTATAATGTAAAACATTCTTATATTGAAACGTGAGATAAAGTAGAGAAACCATTAATGGGTTACCTAAAAATTCATGGAGGGCATTATAATTTTCGTTATTTTTTATTTCATTTATTAGTTCTTTTGACTTTTCTCCATAATTATCGTATTTTCTAATTAATTCAAATGCTTCTGGACTAGTTAAGTCTTTGATGTGATATTTTTTAAAATCTCCAAACTCGCTCAAATAATCATCCTCTCTTGAGGTTAGAACAAAACTATTTTGACTGGCATATGTTAAAAAAAGTCTTATTTCTTTAGTAATATATGATTTATCTTCCTCTAATATTTCATCATACCCATCAAAGAAAAAAATAAAATCACCTCTTTTTAGTAACTCTTTAATATCAATTCCTGTAATTTTTTCGTTGTCCAATTGAATTTCTTTGACTATAAATGATTCTATAGATTGCCCTCTTTCCAGTTTCCTTAATTCGATTAAAAAGGGTATACTCCATCTTTTTTTTATGCAAAAGTTTGACAAAAATTTTACTAGTGTGGATTTTCCCATGCCAGCGGAATCAATGATTAAAATTTTAATTGGGTCATAAAATATATTTTTTAAATTTTCGTCTATAATTACTCTATTATTATTTTTTTTCCCATTTTGAACAATTGTCAATGGAATATATAATTCATCTATAGTTTTAGTTTCTTTTTGAAATACAATAGTATTCATATATTTGTTGAATTCATATTTTTTATTTAAATATTCTCTTAGCAAATCGTTTATTATTTCTATATCTTGAGGTTTATTTATTATTTTATCCAATTTGTCTACAATAAATTTATCCACCAATAAATCAATAGCCTTATTAATTCCTTTTTTGTTGGCTTCTTCAATTGCTTTTTCTGTAATAGTATTCAATTTGACAATCCTCTTTTCATGATTAATTTTCCTAATTATACCATATATGACAAATTTCTACAATATATATTTTTAATTGATCCGATTTAAAAAATATCCCATTTAGCTAAAATATGATTGCTTTATAATGTCGAGAAGATGGTAACACGGGCCATGACGGCAGTCTTTCCACTGGCCATGCCAATTCTCCGGAAGGGATGCTGAGCCGTCTGGAAACGATGGTTCTTACAGGTTCCGCGGATTTGCCCCTTCCTGCCATCAGGCAGCAGATCGGCACGGCGGTAGATTATATCGTTCATCTGTCCCGTCTGCGGGACTTTTCCAGAAAGTGTATGCAGATTGCCGAGGTGGTAGGGTATGACCATGATGCGGGAAAGATTCTTCTGAATCCGATCTTTAAATTTGTGGAAGACAAAAAAGCGGGTTCCCGAACCCGGGTAGTGGGGCAGCTGGTTCGTACGGAGAATAAGATAATCAATACGGATAAATTTGAGCTGTCGGGCATTTATGACTATCTGGAGGATGGAGATGAAACAGGAGCATAATACAAAAGAAAAAATAAGAATCAGATATTATGAAGACAATATGGGTCGAGCCCGTCATTTGGCGGTGTATCTGGTCTTTGCTGTGGCAATCGGGCTGATTCTCTATATTTATTATCATCAGGTGATCGTATCGGTTCTGGGAGGGCTGGTGATCGCTGTGTTTCAGGAAAAAAATTACGCGAAATCCGTACAGCGGAAGCGGATGAGACAGCTGCGGCTGCAATTTAAGGAATTTCTGGAGATTATAACTATTTCCATCAGCGGCGGAAGCGGGCGGTCCATGGAGAATGCGGTGATTGACGCGGTCCATGATCTGGAGATGATCTATAATGAGCGCTCTGATATCGTGCGGGAGATTGGCCTGATTGTCAGTGACTATCAGAGCGCCGGGATTCCAATGAGCCAGGGCTTCCGGGAGCTGGGGGAACGCAGTGAGGTGGATGACATTATCAGCTTTGCGGCTATTTACTCTACGATTGAAGGAAAAACCAGCGATTACGGATATATTATTTCTCAGACCCATGACATTATCAAAGAGAAAGTAGAGATTACAATGGAAATCGAAACCGGGATCGCATCGGCGAAATCGGAGGCATATATGATGCTGGTTCTGCCGCTGGTGCTGATCGTCGTCATGTCTTCCATGGGAAGTGATTTCCTTGGCGCACTGTTTACCACAGCCATTGGCAGAGCGGCGGCTACGGTGGGGGTAATTTGTACTTTTGTATCCTATGTGATAGCGGTCAGGGCGACGGAAATTGAAGTATAAAACGGACTCGGTGAAAACGGCAGTGCCAGGTGTTCATGAAAACGCGATGGGCCGGAGACCGGAAAGGAAATTGCAGAAAAGCATAGTTTGGAGGAGGAAACGTGCTGATATTGATTTTGATGGCGCTTGCCACAGGGCTGGGCGTTCTGCTGATCTTTGAAGTGGGAAAAGCTGACCGTGTGGCGGTGGTGGAGATTGTGCTCTGTAAAGGCTGGTCAAATCGTTTTAAAAAACAGACCATAGAAGAAAAGAAAGAAAATTTTTTATTTGACTATGACAGATATCACACGGTAAGACAGAAAAAAGCAGTAAAGAAAGTCTTAAACTGGAACAAAGAGATCGCAGGCTATCAAAAAGAAGAAGAAAAATATCTGTCGGGAAAAAAGATGAGTCTTTTAGACAGTATTCCGCTGCTGGGGTATCAACTGATGTCTGATTTAAAGCTGGACGCGAATCTGGACCTGCTTCGTGATCTGACCAAAAAATGCGAGCGCTCAGGATATATCGAGCTGGAAAAGAAGCAGGAGACCAACGGAAAGGCCAATGCCCAGATTTACGCGAAGTATCTGATTGCTTCTCTGTTTTCCTATATTCTGGCCGGTATTATGCTGGCCTGTGTGTGTACGGCGCTGACTATGGCGCTGGAGTTGGAAACGGTGCAGATGGTGATGATCGGGCTTACCGCACTGACAGTGCCTGCGCTGATGGGTTATCTGCCTTACGATGCGCTGCAGGCAAAGGCAGATGCCCGTCAGGAGGCTGTTGATCTGGACTTTCCCAATGTTCTCTCAAAAATGGCACTTTTAATTACTGCAGGCATGAACCTGACCAATGCGGTGGAGGAAACCTCAAAGAGCGGAAATACTCTGATGTATCAGGAATTGCGGCTTGTGGTGAAAGAGATGAATCAGGGAAACGCCATGTCAGGGGCCTTTGCCCGTATGCAGTGTCGCTGTGACAATCGGTTTCTGGATCGTCTGGTGTCAGTGGCGATTAAAAGCTATTCGTCAGGAAACGCGAATCTGGCGGAAGATCTCAGGGAAATTAATGAGGAATGCTGGCTGAATAAAAAGCATCATTCCAGGCGGATGACTGAGAATATTCAGAATAAATTGTTTATTCCTACGATGCTGATGTTTGTGGGGATTCTGGTAGTGATTGTTGTTCCGGCAATGGCAGGGTTTCATTTGTAGCGGTTGGCGGATGACGATAAATGAATGATTTTATTTTAAGAGGAGGAATGATGGCATGAACGTATTAGACAGAAGCTATATCTGGCTGGCAGTAAGGGCAGACAGGGTGAAAGAGGATATGAAAGAATTTTTCACCAATCAGGATGGTGTGTCGAATGTGGTGGCGACGATTATTGTAATGTTGATTACGGTATTGCTGATTGCAGCGTTTTGGAAACAGTTAAGAGAGTGGATGGAAGATCTTCTAGGTAGAATTTTTAGCACAGGGGAAGATATGGACATGAATCCGTTAAATGGTGGGGAATAATAATTGTCATTGACCAGATGCGTTAACCAATAATTGGAGGAACAGATATATGAAAAAATACAATCGACAAAACGAACAGGGTTTTGTAGCGGTCGAGGCGGTTATCATTCTGCCTTTGGCAGTTCTCAGCGTGGTATTTCTTCTGTATCTGTCCCTCTTTCTGTTCCAGCGGGCAAATTTGCAGGCTGTGCTGGAAACCAGTATTGTCTATTATAAGAATGAGGTCACAGATACCTACATAACCAGAAACAGCGAGGTCGTTTACAGTGTGGCGGAAGGCAATCAGATCGGCGCAGGCAATTCCTATGAGGCGTCGATGCCTTTAAATCCCTACAGAGGGATGTTTGGAGACGGAAAGAATCTGGGTTCCCAGGCGGATTTTGAAAAGTATTTTCATTCCGTAGCGGGAAATATGCTGTTTAATCATCATCTGACCCTGACCATCTCTTACGATAACCGTCTGATCGCCGATGAGTTTTCGGTGACGGCGATTCAAAAAGTGATTTTTCCTATGGATCTGAGCATGATCGGCGTGGGAAGAGAATATGAGATTTCGGCGACGGCCCGTGTGGCCGTGGTGGATCACGATGCCCTGATTCGGGATGTGGATTATGGCATCGACCTGGTGAAAGATACGAAAATCGGAGAATATGCCCGTCAGATTGCTGCAAAGGTGACAGAGGCATATAAAGAAATGAAAAGAATTCTTGGCGCGTAAACATGGGCGCGATGAGTCTGGGAGTCAGTTCCCAAATTTGACCAGATGGAAAGACGGCATATCTCAGAGGGCTCTGCGCCAGAGAGGAAGATATGAAAAAGCATCACAGACAAAGAGGAATGATTACGGTTTTTGTCACATTGATGATGGTGCCGGTGGTAGTGATCACCGGTCTGATGGTCGATGTGTCCCGTTTGAAATTATATAGTTCACAGGCTGTTATGGCGGCGGATTCTTACGGCGAGGCCATATTAAGTGAATATGACAATCTGCTGAAAGAACTTTACGGCCTGTTTTCTGTCACCCAGAATGAGGAAGGGATGGCAGCGCTTGAAACCATGAAAAAATATACGGAGTATTCGTTTCATCCGAATGGGGACGGTAAGGGCCTGAGCGGTTTTATGCCCTATAAAAGTGCTGATGTAGATGTTATCTATGAGCCGATCAACGGCGCCACGCTGAATAATCCCAACGTGCTGATGACACAGATCAGCGATTTTATGAAATACCGTATCGTGGAAGAAGTGCTGGACGGTGACAGTGTGCTGGGTACTTTAGATCAATTTGACAAAATGGATGCGGATATGACGGTAATGAAAGACCGGAAAGATCTCACGGACAGCAGTCAGAAGGTTTTGGAAGAAATCAGCAATTATTTCGAGATTTTAGAAAAAATAAATGACTATCCCGGTTTTATTAAAGAAGAAGAAAAACGATACAAAGCATACAGTGAGAAACTGACTGAGATTTCCACTGGTTCAGATTATGAGGATTATGTTTTTTATCTGGAGCATAAGCAGGAGTGCGAGGAGGCCATCGAAAAAAAAGCCCGTATTGATAAGGAAAATGTGGGTAAAAAACCGGAAGAACAGGAAAAACTGAGTGAATGGGAAGAACATCTGATCGATATTGCGAACAGAGTATCTGACTATGACAGGCAGATCGCAGATATGGTGAATCCGCTGAAAGAGAAAGCGAGAAACTATACCGGAACCGGAAAGAAAACGGATTATGAGGCTGTTCCTGATCAGATTTCCGATCTTGAAAAAAGCGCAAATAAGATCGATCAGTCTATCAGGACGCTGGATCATCAGGTAAACCAGCTGAAAGGGGAGTTAGGCGGCTGTTCAGAAAAAGTACGGGAAGGAATTAATGAAGAAATAGCAGGGCTGGAGGACATTTTGGCGCTGAAAGACGATTTCCTGGAGACATACAGTCTGATCGAGCCGATTCACAAAGATTCCGAACAGTCACGAAACAACAAAAAAAAGATGGATGAGAAGCTTGACAGTCTGGATACGGTGTTGGAAAATCTGAAAACCGGAAATATTGAACCGGGCGCCTCCTACTGGGCGGCGACGATATCATTTGACTGGTATAGTTTCCGGGAGGATAAAGATCAATTCTATAAAGAACTGGAAAGAATCTGCGGTTCGGAAGGAACCGGCGGCGATAAAGATGCGGGGAAGAAAAAGCAGAAGGAAGCGGATCAAGCGAGAGAAGATGCAGAAAACGCTTTGAAACAGGAGGACGAAACGACAGATGCCAGAGATATACCGGCTTCCATAGCGGCGCAGCTTCAAGTTTCGGGCGGTTCCGGCGGCGCGGTTCCCGATCTGCTCAGCTACTTTTCCGGAGGGCTGTCTTTCCATGCAATCGGCAATGTGGGTTCTCATCTGATTGATAAGTTTCTGGTGACAAGCTATGATTTCGGCATGTTTTCCAGCCGGGTTTCCGGCAAGGAGCCGGAAGATGAGAATGAGATCAGCGAGCTGAAAGATGTGGATGCGGATAACAGCGCTTACTATGATGTGAGTCTGACCGGTTATAAAATGTCAAAAAATATCAATTATTTATACGGCGCTGAACTGGAATATCTGTTAGGCGGACGAAGCAGTTCCAAAGAGAATCTGAACGAGACGAGGAATATTATCTGCGGTGTGCGGATGACGATGAATTTTGTTTCTACATATTCGATCAAAGAGATTAATGATGTGATAAATGCAATTGCAAACACAGCGGCAAGTGCGGTTGCGGCCAGTGGCGTCGGAGCGGCTGTGGCGCCTTTGGTGCGGGTGGCCGTCAGCGGAGCATTGCGGGCGGCTATCGCTACGATAGAGACTTATGCGGACTGGACGGCACTGAAAAATAGAGAAAAGGTAACATTTTTGAAATCAAAAGTCGATCAGATGGAAAGCTTTGATCAAATTGCAGGTCTGCTGGAAGGAAAAGTAAGCAGGAATCAGAGCGCTTCGGACAAAGGGCTGCAGCTGGACTATGAAGATTATCTGTATGTTCTGATCTGTCTGATGCTGGATACCAATACATTAATGTCACGAACGGCAAATTTGATTACACTGAATGTGAATCAGGCGCAGAATACCGGTGATACGCTGTCTTTACTGAAATTCAAAATGGCGGATACGGTAACGGCTGTTAAAAGTACATGTAAAGTAAAGATGGATTTTGTGGTAGTCCCTGATCATTTTATAGAGCTGTATTTGTCCGGTACTTCGACGGAATCCATGATTGAAGTGCTGGAAGACCGCTATCTGGGATATTCGATCATAAGAGGATATTAAATGGACGAAAAATTCTGTCAGGAAAAACAGGAAAATAAGATTAAAGATAAGAAAATACGTAAAAAGGAAGCCGGCATGATGACGGTCGAGGCTGTGCTCAGCCTGGTACCGTTTATCATGGTCATTCTGGGAATTATTTCTTTTATCAATATCTATGAAGTCCATAATAAAATTCAGTATGCCATGTACCAGCTTGGCAGTGAGCTGTCGGGTTATACATATTTTTATCAGGCGCTGGGGCTGCGTACCGGGGATCTGGCGTTAAAGAATGATATTGACACCCAGACAGAACCGGTAGATAAAGCCATTTCAGATATCAGCAATTTTCTGGAACAGCTGGATTCTCTTTCCACGACGGTCAGCAATATCGGAAATAACGGCGCCGGTGTGGAGAATGTGGGCTCTGTTTATCAGCAGGGGCAGGAGGTGATTCAGGGAGGCCAGGCGGTGGGAGCGGATATCGAAAGTTTTGCGCAGGATCCAAAATCTTTGCTGCGGGGAATTATATATCTGGGAATAGAAGCGGGCGAAAACAAAGGGAAACAGCTGCTGATCAGCTGGATGGGAGCCGGTATGATGGAAAATTATCTGGATGCCGGCTTTCTTGCCTCAGGTGCCATGGACGCGGATACCTACCTGAAAAAGTATGGTGTGAAAGGCGGCCTGTCAGGTCTGGATTACAGCAGAAGCCAGCTGTTTCAGGACAGTCAGAACCGGATGATTGATCTGGTAGTGGAGTATGATGTGGAGGTTTATATTTTGAAACTTTTTCTAAAAGATCCGACGATCCATGTGTCCCAGCGGGCGGTGATTCCGGCCTGGCTGGACGGAGACGGAGTGACCTGCACGAAAGAGTAAAAGTTTATGGCAATAATAAAAGAATGTCTGTGATGATATGGCTGGAAACCGCCCATATGATTCAGGGATCAAGGATGAAAGATAAGGGAGGTCTGTATGGTAATAATAGGAATCATTTTATTGCCGTTTATTTATACGACGTTTTTGCTGTGGTGCCGTATGGATTTCAAAAATCCGCAGAACCAGTCCGGAAAACCTTTGTGTTCCCTTACGGAGATTGCGGTGGTGGCGGTCAGTGAAGCGGCGGTGCTTCGTGTCTGGTATACGGGAGGCATGGAGGGGTTTCATGATCTGCAGTTTACACTGTTGTATGTAATGCTGGCGGGGCTGACCGTTTTCTGTGTGACAGATTTACGGGAGCGGGTGGTTCCCAATAAGGTTCTGCTGGTGCTGTTACTGCTGTTTGTTTTGATTCTGGGCCTATATAGCCTGACTAATATGAATGCTGTGGCGGAAAAGCTTCCGGCAATTGTTTCAGGGATGCTGTTTACGGCGATCTGTTTTGGTCTGGGGTATTTGCTGAGCCGGAAAAACATGGGAGCAGGAGATGTAAAGCTGGCACTGGTCATGGGATTGTATCTGACAGGAGAATACGTGGTGGGTGCTGTGCTGTACGGCTGTCTGGCCGGTGCGGCTTATGCAATCCTGCAGTTGATGCGGAAAAAACTTTCCAAAAATGATGCCATACCATTTGTACCTTTTTTGTATATGGGAACTGTGATCAGATATTGGATGGGATAGGAACAGGCGATGAAAAAACAGGGAAATGTCGTAAGAAAGACAAAAGGGATACTGATACTGGCCGTTGTACTGCTTCTGACATCGGGATGGCTGCTGACGGTGTATTCTCTGGCAGTGGATAAGGATTTACAGGCGCAGACAGCTTTGATTCAGTCCGCCGAAGAATTTCTGGAAGATAAGCTGTACATCCGTGCGGTGTCAAAATACAAAGAAGCGCTGACCGGTTATCAGACGGAACGAAACGGGGAAATCGAAAAGGGACTTCTGGATATCTACAAGACCGGCGGGATGTGGGAGGACTATTATGATCTGCTGGAAAGCCGGGTGTCCGGGGAAAGGGCCGGGGCTGAAGAATATATGATCCTGGCGGAGCATTTTGTGGAAGAAGAAAATCCCGGAAACGGGGTTGTATATCTGGAACAGGGAAGACGACTGTTTCCTGATAACGAGGAACTGATCTCCATGGATGAGAGCCTCCGCTATGAATATGTGGCTGCAGACACCGCTTTTCAGATGCTGGGAATTTATACGGAGGATGATATGATTCCGGCCTTCGATGGGGAAAAGTGGGGTTATATCCTGAAAAACGGACGGACAGCCATAGCATTTCAATATGAGGAGGCGACCAGATTTTCCGGCGAATATGCAGTGGTGAAGCTGGACGGCGTTTATACGCTGATTGACAAAAACGGCTACTGGAATGCTGTGGATAAAAATGGTCTGGATCAGGTGGCTTCCATATGCGGAAAACGGATTGTGGGCGTGAAGGATGGGAAGTATGGTATTTATACCAATACATTTCAGCCGGTTTCACAGGAAAGCTATGAAGGGGCGTATCTGAGCGGAAATGGATATGCATTTGTGAAAAAAGGCGGTAAATGGGCGTTGTTAGATGAATCCATGGAACAGGTAACAGATTTTGTATTTGAGGATGTGGTTCCCAACAGCCGCCAGGAGGTATTTTATAAAGATTACGGCGTGGTGGCAGATCAGTCGGGCTATTATCTGGTCAGGCCCGACGGGGAAGCCTGGTTTGACGCCAGGTTCGCGGCGGCGAAGGGCATTGAAAGCGGTCTGGTAGCGGTAGCGGACGAAGAAGGAAGATGGGGATTCTGTGACGAAACCGGTGCGGTAATCGTGGATTTTCAATATGAAGACGGCCTGTCTTTTTCAAGCAGACTGGGAGCGGTAAGGTATGCCGGAAAATGGGGCTATATCAACCGGTACAATACTATGGTGGTCGGAAATGATTACAAAGCGGCATGGCCTTTTGCGGGAGATACCGCGGTAGTTATGGATCAGAAGGGAAACTGCGGGGTTTTAACTCTGAAATATTTTGATATTTATATGGGTCAGTGAAGGAGAGAAAATGATGTTGAAGGATACGGTCATCGCCAACAGAAGCTATGGGGTACTGAATATTGCGCCGGGACAGAAACTGGATCAGATTGCCATTGAGGTGATGAAGCAGGATTGTCCGGATTTCCTGCTTGCCTTTAAAACCATATCGATTGACGGCGCATTAGAACTTCGTTATGAGATGGGGGATGGAATTCGCCTCAGTTATCAGTCGCAGAGAATGTATAAGAGGGAATTTGTCCAGCAGATGATAAATATGCTTCTGCCTTATAAAGACTGCGGTGACTGGCTGCTGGATTACCATTCGATTCTGCTGGATCCTAAATATATTTTTGTAAGCAATAAAAACGGATCTGTCCGTTATACTTATATTCCTGTTCCGGAATATGCATTATCTGATGAAGAAATCATGCGTTTTTTCAGCCAGTTTATGGTAAACGTTGAGCTTTTAGATGATAAAGATTATATATTACAGCTGCTGCGGATCATGCAGAACGGACGCTCAAATCTGCTGGCGGTGCTGGAGCATCTGCAAAAAGAAAAAAATATGCATATGGATACCTTTAAAGGACAGCCGGCAAACCCGGAGCGGGCGGCTGAAAAAGAAGAAGCGGGGCAGCAGGCAGCAAGAAAAATATATAAGTCCGGAGAAATAGGAATGAGCTGGGAACGGGCTGTAAATAGAGAGGGAAGCGAGCAGGAAGAAAGAAAATCAGGGGATGAATTCGGAAAAGATAACATAGAGAATAAACTGCTGGACAGTCTGTATCGTGACACGGATTCTGAAAAGGAAAAAGAGAAAAAGGGAAAAGGAAAAAGAGAAAAAGGAGAAAGAAAAAAAGAGAAGAAAGAAAAGCCGGCAAAAGAGAAAGCAGGCGGGAAGGGCCTGCTTGACCTGTTTGGCGGAAAGAAGGAAAAGGCGCCGGGCAGGCAGGATGAGAAGGAACCAGAGCAGCCTGCGAAGGAAGCGGGAAGAACAGAAGATCAGGCCCGGCCGGCGTATTATAATGATGTGGGAGAGCAGACGGATAACCGATTTATGGATATCGATACAACAGAGGTGGAAGGGGAGTTTCAAGGGGAAAATGATCCTTCCATATTGCTGTTAAAACTGGAAAATGCCAGAGATTATGATGTACCGGAGCTGATAGAGCTTCATCTGGAACATGGTCATGCCACAGTGGGACGCTATGACAAACATGGTTCGCCCTGTGCGGATTTTAATTTTGATTATAGTCTTACATTTGTGAGCAGAAATCATTTCCGTGTGGAATTACATGGGGATAAGTATCAGATTATTGATCTGAACTCCGGGAACGGAACGATACTGAATGATCAGGAACTGATTCCAAATATGCCATATGAACTGCACAGCAAAGATGTGATTGTTATTTCCAGAAAAACACGTCTGACTTATCATGTACTGTAAAAATGCAGAATATTTCTGGCAGAAGCATGTGTTGTGCAGAAGAAGGGAGCGGCAACGTTTTGGAAAGAATTATTTCCGGATGCGCTACGGACAAAGGGATGGTTCGGGTAAAAAATCAGGATTGTATCGTCTGTCATACCGCAAAAATTGCGCAGGGGAAACTGACGGTAGCCTGTGTGTGCGACGGGATCGGGAGCTTTGTATACAGTGAGATTGCCGCTCAGATGATTACGGAAGGTGTCTCTCTCTGGTTTCAGAGTGCTCAGGATAATCGTCTGCAGGCATTGAGCAGGGAGGAGTTGGTGGAGGACTTTGACGCCACGCTTCAGGAACTGAACCAGCTGGTCTGTGAGCGGCGGAAGCGGGAGCGGATTGATCTGGGATGTACGATGTCGGCGCTGATGATGATTAACAGAAATTATTATATTTTTCATGTGGGCGACAGCCGTATTTATCTGGTGGGAGAGACGGTCAGACAGATTACCCGCGATGAGGTGGTGATGTCCGAGGCATACGGAGTTATTAAACCCAGGTTGGCAAATTATATGGGGAAAGGGGAATCGCTTTGGATCAACCGGCTAAGCGGCGTTCTGTCAGGAGGAGAAGCTTTTCTTCTGGGTTCGGACGGATTGTTCCGGATGCTGGAGGAAAGGGAAATCTGTGAAAAAATCGGCAGGCTTTCCACGGAAAGGCAGGTGCGCAGGCTGTGTCTGGAAATGATTCGCACCGTGGAAGACAGAGGGGAGCGGGACAATATTTCCTGCGGGATCGTGAAAATGAAAAAGTGAGAAACACAGGGGATTTATGGGAGTGCCGGAGGGATTTTCGAAGCTTCGCAGACAGCCCATATGATCGGTCCGAACAGAAAATGGTAGCCGTACATAATGGCCAGTCCTCTGACCAGCCCGGCCCAGTGTCTTTGAGAGCGGGCGGACAGGAAAAGGGTGAGAAAGATAAGCCAGGCTGCAGCACAGATGACAAAATGGTTACGGAAAATCAGGAAAAAGACGCAGTAATATAAAATAAAACCTGCTTCGATCAAAGGATAACGCAGAGGAATCGGATTTTTGCAGTATCGGCATTTTCCCCGGAGGAGGATCCAGCTCAGAACGGGAATCTGATGGAAAAGTGACAGTCTGCGGCCGCAGGAAGGACAGTAACAGTCTTTTGTAACCAGAGGAAGTTTCATCCGGATGCGGTAGTCGATGGTAGTGCAGTATGCGCCGATAATTGCGGCAAAGATACCGACGAATGGGAGCAATGCTGTGATATCAGGTTTATACATGGAAATACCCTCCGAAATCAGGATTTTTTGTGACGGATGTTCTTAATTATACAGGAAGATGAATCATAAGGCAAGCACAGAACCGGCCGGAGCCGGTCATATTTGCAGAAGATATGTTAAAACGGAATCTGTATGGAGATGAGTAAATGGTTATGGGCGGGATAACGGATGAAGTATTGTTTTATGGGGGAATTGTGCTGGCGGCCTTTTCATTTTTTGCGCTGGTAATTTACCTTCTGATATTTAAAATAGGAACGGTGCGGCTGGACGTGCGGCTGGACCAGGAATACGGACCTCGGGAAAAACGGACAAAAACAACAGGTAAAAGGAGCCGGGAATGTCAGAAATAATCGCATCATGTTATGAAATTATTCGGAAAATAGGCGCCGGCGGCGGAGGTACTGTTTTTCTGGCCCGGCATCTCCGTCTGGGAAAAAAGGTGGTTTTGAAGGCAGACAAAAGAAAGATCACCACAAAAGAGGAACTGCTGCGCCGTGAAGTGGATGTGCTGAAAGAGCTGAGCCATACTTATATACCGCAGGTGTATGATTTCTTTATTGAAGGCGATACCGTTTATACGGTGATTGATTATGTGGAAGGAGAAAGTCTTGATAAACCGTTGCGGAACGGAAAAAAATTTTCTCAGGCCCAGGTAATCCGGTGGGCCGGACAGCTTTTGGAAGCTTTGTGTTATCTGCATAGTCCGACCCATGGGGATCCGCCCAGAGGATTTGTCCACAGTGATATCAAACCTGCCAATATTATGCTGGGATCAGATGATAATGTCTGTCTGATTGACTTTAACATTGCGCTGGCGCTGGGAGAAAAAAACGTGATCGGGCGCAGCCACGGATATGCATCTCCGGAACATTATGGGATGGACTTTACGACCGAGGAAGGCGCAGAGACAGCCAGGCAGGCCATCAGCCAGATGATCAGTCAGGAACAGAAAAGCAGAGAAAAGATGGCAGATCCGGACGTGACAGAGAAAGAGTATACCAGTCCGGATTCGGATATAACGGAGAGGGAACAGACCAGTCCGGACTCGGATGTGACGGAAAGAGAGCAGACTTTTTCGGATTCGGATGTGACGGAAAGAGAGCAGACTTTTCCGGATTCAGATGTGACGGAAAGGGAACAGACTTTTTCGGATTCGGATGTGACGGAAAGAGAGCAGACTTTTCCGGATTCGGATGCGACGGAAAGGGAACAGACTTTTCCGGATTCAGATGTGACGGAAAAGGAACAGACTTTTCCGGATTCGGACGTGACGCTGACCGATCATACACTGCTGGAAAAAGAAGACAGCGGATCGCTTTCTTCTCTTATGGAGAGTAAACAGTCGGAGACATCTAATCTGCGGTATGTGGTTCCCGACGTCCGTTCCGACATCTACAGCCTGGGAGCAACATTATACCATCTGTTAAGCGGAAAGCGTCCGTCAAAATATGTCACGGAAGTGGTGCCTCTCTCGGAGCAGGAATTCAGTCCGCAGATCGTAAAAATCATCTCCAGAGCCATGGACATTAACCCGGACCTGCGCTATCAGACGGCAGAGGAAATGCTGTATGATTTTCTTCATCTGCGGGAAAATGATGAGCGGGTGCGCAGGCGTAAGCGAATCCGTATCGCTGCCTGTTCGGCTTTTACCTTTATGTTTTTGACAGGGGTTCTTATATCTTTCACAGGCCTGAAACGAATGCAGACCACGGAACAGTGGCTGAAACTTGCGGAATACTCCCAAAACGCTCTGGCGAAAGGGGACTCGGATTCGGCCCTTCGCTATGCCCTCCAAGCCCTGCCGGAACAGACCGGAATTCTGTTTCCGGATTATACGGCCCAGGCCCAAAAGGCGCTGACAGACGCGCTGGGCGTATACGACCTGTCCGACGGCTTTAAAACCCATAAGACGGTGGAGCTGCCTGCGGCTCCCTTCTGTATGGCCATTGCGCCGGACGGCAGCACTGCCGCCTGTGTATATGCGTATTCCATGGCGGTTGTTGATACGGATACTGCCGATCTTATCGCGACACTTCCGGCAGAGGAATCCGCGCTGGCGGAAGCGGTTTATCTGAATCCGGATATCATAGTGTTTGCAGGCAAAAACGGTATCACAGCCTATGATATCGGAAATAAAGCCATTTTATGGACAGGCAAGCCGGCCACTTCCATCTCCGTTTCGGGAGACGGAAAAAGCGTGGCCGCTGTTTATAAAGAAGAATCCTTTGCTACCATATACGACACGATGGACGGACAGATAAAAGCTGTCGTAGATTTCCAGGGCAGACGTCAGCAGATAACGGTAAATGACCGTTTTGCGAATCCCAGGGATAATCTGCTGGCGCTGAATGCGGACGGGTCATTGCTGGGCGTCAGCTTTGCGGATGGGTCGCTGGAAATCTTTGATTTGAACAATTCCGAAAATAACATGCAGATTTTTGACCGGTCGTCAGGCTATATCCATTTCGAAGGCGGCTTTTATCAACAGTACTTTGCCTTTACGGCATCGGATTCACTGCAGTCTGTCTTTGCGGTAATTGATATGGAAAGCGGGGAACAGACCGGCGGTTTTCAGTCGGAAAGCGGATTCAGCGTACAGACCGACGAAACCGGGATCTATGTGCAGACGGAAAATCTTCTGGTGAAGCTGCATCCGGTTACGGGAGAGCAGACGCCGCTTGTCACGACCGCTGAAAATATCCTGCGGTATGCCAGAAGCGACACCCATACGCTGATTACGACAGAAAATGAATTCTGGTTTTTTGATAACAATGCCATGGAAACTTCGGGACATAAAAAAGAATATGACAGTGATTTTGTTCAGATCGCAGCAGGGACGGCGCTGATCGGCAGTATGGACACACCGGTGATCCGGATAATGAAATATGAAAACCACCCGGAGACAGAATTGCTTTCTTATGATGCGGCTTATGATCATGATGAGGCCAGGGTCAGCGGGGATGGCGAAACCGTGATGCTGTTTTCTTATGAGCGGTTCTGCCTGTACGGGAAAGACGGGACGTATTTAGGAGAAGTGTCCGTACCGGAACCGGGGCAGGTCTATGATCAGCAGTATATCCGGGATGCGGATGGTTCCCGGCTGGAAATGATTTATTATGACGGACAGATTCTGGCTTATGATGCGCGGGACGGTGCGCTTTTATATGAAAAATCCGGTGAAATGCCGGACCCGGAGCTTCAGGAGACATTTTATACGGACAGCCTGCGCATCGAATCTTCTCTTCACGGGACGCCGGCGGCTTATGACAAGGATAGCGGCAGGCTGGTGCGGGAACTGGAGCAGGATGCCTATCTGACTTATGTGACTCAGGCTGGGGAATATGTTGTTGTGCAGTATGTGACGGCGGAGGGGTATTGTTTTGGGCAGCTGCTGAATGAAAAATGCGAGGTGCTGGCGGAGCTGCCATATCTGTGCGATGTAATTGGAGAACGGCTGATTTTCGATTATCCTACGGGAGATTTGCGGGAGACGAAAATTTTTGAGCTGGAGGAATTGCGGGAGATGGCAGAAAAGGGAGTGAGTGAGTGTCTGCCAGACAGACCCTGCGTGCTCATTGCAGTTCCCCAGAGGGGAGCTGCGGAACTTATATTAAGGAGGATGTTGTAAAATGAAGTACATGAGACAAAGGCTGGCGCTGTTAATGACGGTGCTCATTGCGTTTGCGGCTCTGCCGGTGAATGCGCAGAATGTTTCGGGAAACAGAGGGAGTTCGTTTTCCAGCCCTGGGATGTCGGAAGGAGGAAGCGGGACATCAGTACCCGGCAATATAGCATCATCGCCCAATGAGCAGCCGCAGATTATTACGACGACACCGGATCTGGATATGGCGGATGTGGTCAGGGTGAAATATGTTCCCTACTCTTACACAATCAGGACAGATAATCAGGATTCAGACAACACTGTCACCTATTCCATAGAAGAAGGCACCCTGGCCAGAGGACTTCAGATCTATCCGGCTACCGGAGAAATCTACGGCGTGCCTCTGGAAGCGGGCGTTTTCCCGATTACGGTCAAGGCTGCGTTCAGTAATCCGATCTATCAGCCTGCTTATAAGGAACTGACGCTGACTGTCCTGGACAATACTGACGGCAATGTATTCAGTTCGTCTGACCCGGGATACGAGGTGGAACAATATATCGGAACGCTGGTATCCGGATCTTATTCGGTACTGACAGAGCTGTCGGATCAGCTGTTTGTCTCGGCAGGTGCCTACAGTGAATTTATAGATCTCTGGCTGAATGGTCAGAAGCTGATAGAGGGAACGGATTATACGAAAGAAGAAGGAAGCACCCGAATCACAATCAGAGCGCAGACGTTCAGAGATAAGGCAGACCATAACGGCGTCAACACCATTGCCGCCGAGTTCCGTGTGGGCGGCGATCCGAGAAATGCGTTAAAACGTACGGCCCAGAATTTCAGAATAGAATTAAACGGCGGCGGCGGTTCAGGGGATCACTCTGACAGCTCACCGGATGCCCCTCAAAGCCCTGCCACCAGTCCCATGGCGGTTATTCGTCTGTTCTCACCATCCGGTGCGCATTTTTCGGGACTTTTGATTGAACTTCACTCTACGCCCATGGAAGCGACGACCGATGCAAACGGAGCAGCCGTCTTTCGCAATGTGGAAGAAGGCTGGCATACCCTTTATATAAAAGACGGTACGGGAAATCTTCTGGCTTCCAAAAGCTTTACGCTTCTGTTCGGCGAAAAAGAAATGATCAGCCAGGATCAGATCACGGTAAAATCCGGTTCCGCCTTTACCATGAATGTGCAGATGGACGGTGATGATCTGACGTTTTTAAGCGTGGCGGGAAATCCGGGAGTGCAGGAGACGGCAAGTGTGCAGGAGGCGGCAAGCGCGCAGGAAACGGCAAATGTGCAGGAAAAGGAATCCCTTTGGGTACGGTCGGCGAATACGGGTGATTCGGCGAGGTTTGGGCTGTGGAGCACGCTGTTTGTTTCGGCGGGAGCGCTGATGGGAGCGTTCTTTTGGAGCGAAAGAAAGAGAAAAATAAGCGGCGGAAAATAAGAAGCAGGAAATTAAAGATACAAGTTGACAAAAGGTATACATAACGTCGGGGAGGGAATGAATGATATGAAGCATATCAAAAGTTTTGCATTGCTTTTGGCATTTGCCATTGTGTTTGCTGCCATGCCGGTAAAGGCAGAGAATTTTGCGAAAGAAGGAGAGATGGCGGACGCCGGTGAAAATCCGGCAGAGGAAATTCAGGGTTCGGTGTCCGGGAATACGGTATCTTTACCGAATGGAGAAGAAGATGAGCAGGCGGATTTGACGGCGGCGAAGAAGGATGTTGCAGAAACAGCCGCGAATGAGATGGAAGGAATGCGGCCTTATGCGGCAGGGGATATTGCCAGCGGGACAGATGGGAATATTGCGTGGGTGATTGATGCGGATGGGAAGCTGACAGTGACGGGGAGTGGGGATTTCAGCGGAGACGATTTTAGTAACAGAGCACCCTGGCACAGTTTTGCAGATCAGATTACTTCGGCAAAACTGGATGTAACGGGAATGTCAGATGCGTCTGGTTTGTTTTATGGATGTGAAAATTTAACAAGTTTGGATTTAAGCGGATTTGATACTGCGAATGTGACAAATATGGGTAATATGTTTAGCAACTGTCACAGTTTAACAAGTTTGGATTTAAGCGGATTTGACACGGCGAATGTGACAGACATGGGGGCCATGTTTGACGGTTGCCGAAGCTTAACGAGCGTGGATTTAAGCGGATTTGATACAACGAATGTGACGAACATGGCGTATATGTTTGGCAACTGCAGCAGTTTAACAAGTGTGGATGTCAGTGGATTTGATACTGCGAATGTGACAAGCATGTTGGAGATGTTTTTCGTCTGCAGCAGTTTAGCGAGTGTGGATGTCAGTGGATTTGATACAACGAATGTGACAGACATGGGTCTTATGTTTTTCAACTGCAAAAGTTTAGCGAGTGTGGACGTCAGCGGATTTGATACGTCGAATGTGACGAACATGAGAGATATGTTCGGCATGTGCAGCAGTTTAACGAGTTTGGATTTAGGCGGATTTGATACTGCGAATGTGACGGATATGGCGTATATGTTTTTCATGTGCAGCAGTTTAACGAGTTTGGATTTAAGCGGATTTGATATGACAAATGTGACAGACATGAGTTCTATGTTTGACGGATGTGACAGCTTAATGATAATCCATACACCTCGAAATTTAAAAGAAGTGATTGGGCTGCCGTCTGCGGACGGTACGGATATCTGGTATCTTCCCGATAATACTGATATCACAGAACTGCCCCAAAACCAAAGCGACAGCATTATCATCACCCGCTACCGCACCCCTCAGGTCATCACCGAAACCCAGGACCTGAACATGTCCGACGTTATCCGTGTAAAATACGTCCCTTACTCCTACACGGTCGAAACCAATAACTGGGACCCCGATAACATAGTCACCTATTCCATAGAAAAAGGCACCCTGGCCCGGGGCCTTCAAATGTACCCGGCTACCGGAGAAATCTACGGGATGCCTTTGGAAGCAGGGACCTTCCCGATTACGGTTAAAGCTACATTCAGCAATCCCAGATATCTTCCTTCCTACAAAGACCTGACTCTGACCGTCCTGGATAATACGGACAGCAATGTATTAAACGCATCCGACCCGGGCTATGAGGTAGAACAATATATAGGAACACTGGTATCCGGTTCCTATTCGATCCTGACAGAACTGACAGACCAGCTGTTCGTCTCAGCCGGTTCCTACGGTGAATTTATTGATTTCTGGCTGAACGGTGAAAAGCTGGTGGAAGGAAAGGATTACACAAAAGAAGAAGGCAGCACCCGAATCACAATCCGGTCACAGACCTTTAAAGAAAAAGCAGACCGCAACGGTGTCAACACCATTGCCGCCGAGTTCCGCGTGGGCGGCGATACCGGCAATGCGCTAAAGCGTACCGCGCAGAATTTCAGAATAGATGAGCGGGCAAGTGAAAATAACGGTTCCAATGAAGGCAACGGTTCTGATGACAATAAAGGAGACGATGGATCTGGCAGTCATAATACCGGTTCTGGCGGCGATTCGGATCATACATCCGCTGCTCCCGCCGCTCATGCCACAGCCATCATCCGCCTGTCCGCTTCTTCCGGTTCACCTTTTGCGGGTCTTTTGCTGGAGCTTCACTCCACACCCATGGAGGCAGCCACTGATGCAAATGGAGCGGCCGTCTTTAACAATGTGGAAGAAGGCTGGCATACGCTTTATGTAAAGACCAGAGATGGTAAGCTTCTTGCTTCCAAAGGTTTTGAGCTTCTGTTTGGTGATGAGGAAAAAATGAATGGAGATCTGATCATGGTAAAGGCCGGTTCTGTGTTTACGATGAATGTACGGATGGATGGTGATAATCTGTCATTTATAAATGTAAATGGGGATACGGGCGCAGGCGTACAGGAGACGGCAGATGTGCAGCAGAAAGAGGCTTATATGGTGCGGGCGGCATCTACAGGTGATTCTGACGATCCTGGCATATGGTTTGTGCTGTTCGTTTCCTGCGGATTACTGCTGACGGCATTCTTTTGGAAAGAAAGAAAACGTCAGATCAGATAAAGGATGCAATATGACAACATTACAACAAGGAGAACACAGCAAATGAAATTGGTAAAAAAAGCGTTGGCGATTACGCTGGCAGTGATGCTGATTTTGCCTTCCGTTGGTGCGCTGGCGGATGAGGCGGAGTCGGCTGTCGCCAGTGAAGCAACAAAGCAGAAACAGTTAACAGAGCCGGAAGGAGAGGCTGCAAATGAGGAAACCGTTTCCGGTGATGCGGTGCCGATAGAGAAAGCGCCGGAAGAAATAAAAACGGAATTGTCTGCGGATGCAGATAAAACTGCCGGAAAAAATGGTAGCAGCATATCTGCCGATGCGATAAAGCCGGAAGTAGAACTGGTGCAGTACAATACCGGAAACTGCGTAGTAAGCGTGGTAAACAAAGAAACTTTTGCATATATGGATACACTTAAAGATGAAGGAGCGTTTAACAGCTTTATGGAAACTGCCCTTCCAGGAGTGAATCCTCAGTTTTTGGTTCCTTTTGATGACAGCGGAACCATCATCCGTATTCCGGAGGACAGCCCGTTTTTTCCTTACGAGGTGCAGTTTACATATCAGGGAAAGACATGGAGCGAATGGTTTATGTCTCCGGAAGATATGGTAGAAGTGGGCGGACATCAATTTTATGTGGATGCTTATTTTGACGATACCGCAATTACGCAGCTGACGCTAAATGTGGCAGGGGATACGATTCCGGTTTTTCCGGATGTGAAAGAATTTACGGATGACGGGCATGGAGCAGAACCTGCTTCGTATTTGCCTTTGACTGAGAAAATGCTGGGAACAGTTGATCTGTCTGATTATACGCCGGTAGATTTGTCTATGGTATCAGTAGATACTGTCATTGGACGTGCCGGCAGTGTTCCGGATCCGGTTAATGCCGATAAAATTGCATGGGCGTATGGCGGAAATAATGATAATTTTAAAATATGCAGTGCCAGCGGAGGCATAATTGATTTAAGCTGCCGTACTGAGAACGATCAAAATGAACTGCAGTTGATTGTGGGTGATGGAAATCAGCTGAATAAAGATAATGTCCGCAATATCGTTCAGATTAAAACAGCATCTTCACGAGACTGGATTGTTCCGATTGTATACATACAGGATCATGCAGGCGTACGCAGTAAAGCGGAAATTTTCGAAACAAATTATTATGACTATACCGAAGATGAGCGCAGCCTGAGAATAGAGTACGGTAACAGTTCTAATGATAATAAAAGCAGTGTCTATCTAAGCCTGGCGATAGAGCCTTCCATAAAACATAAATATGATCATATCAGAATTTATGAAGGTAAATACACGACTGCTGCTGCCGCATTGGGCGGAAAAGATATTACAGCTCAGCTTATGGCTTTGGATATGGCACAGTTGAATGCCGGATATCTTATCAGCAGGTATGATCAGGATATTACAATGGTGGCCTTTGATGCTGGCAATAATGTGACAGGAATTCTCCCTTTTTCATTGAAAGTGTTTGATGGCAGTAATTCAATGTCGTTTGACTTGTATACTTTGAATGAAACTAACAATAAAGAGTATATAACTGATGATTCCCGCCATGTGGGGACAACCAATGATTGTCTTGAATTGAATTATACTTTATACAAAGAATATCCTGCAAATGATATCTATTACTGGGAGATAAACTATCGAAAGGATGGAGTCGAAAGCAATTCAGATATCACAGCAGCTTTTGTGGGAAAATATGATTCCATTGCGGCCGCGCGGGCAGCAGGGGCGAAAGATATCAGAAATACGCTGTCTGCCGGATGGCCTGCGGACTACAGTCAAGGCGTATATTTTACGGTTTTTATAGGCGCGGATGGTTTGGCGGAGCAGAGGGTTCATAAATATAAGATAAAGACAGAAACAGGAACGAACAGTCGTTATGATCAGATATTGAATTCGGGGACGGCAGTGAAATTTACGGGATTTCTGGATGGAAGCGGAAATGAAATAGATGCCCGTGAGAAGCTGTATTTTGTTCCGTATGATGCCGATTCTTATGGTGAAAATAATTACCGTACGATTTTAGTTGCCAATGACGTTGATCTGACAAACCTGGCACCGTTATTTGAGACTGCTGACGGCGTACATTTATATGCACCCGGCAGCAGCAGTCCGGAGCAGAGCGGAGGCAGATATTATAACTTTGCCAGTGGTCCGATACAGTTTACCGCGTCTGCGGAAGACGGCAAAAACGGAAAAAATTATTGGCTGCAGGTGAAAAAAGCAGTGGCTGGTAAGGGACAGCTATATATTAACAGCCTTGCGGATCCGGATGCCCATACGTATGAAAAAGACGGTGTTATTTATTCTACCCGTGAAGTCATGCTGGATGGATATCATGATTATGTCCATGATATCTGGGTATCCAATATCGGAGATACGGATATTCCAAATCTTACCGTGGAATTGGATTCTTATGGATTACAGCTGGACGAATACTGGACATTATCTGAAGAATTTAATCTGTCCGGATTTGGTACGACAAAAAAAGACTGGCAGAATGCTTCCCATGGGGAGCTGCCAAATCTGGCGAAGGTACGGCTGCGGGCAAGGGATTTTATAGAAGCTGGGAGCAATATTTCCGGTACATTAACGTTTAAATCAGAGGGTAAGGAATTGTTGGTTTTGAATTTGACCGGTACTGTGGGTGATCCCTGTATTACTACAATGTTTATTCCTTCAGCAGTGAAATATGTGCCTTTTGGAAGTATGGTCCAGAATAATAACAAATATAGCAGAAACCGGATTACTTATTATATCAGAAACGGAAAGCTGCCAGACGGGATGGTGCTGAAACCGAACGGGGAGATTTATGGTGTTCCAAAAGAAACCGGAAAATTTGAATTCACGATTGTGCTTACAAATAGTATAAGCAGAATGAAGAACAATGAAAGAACTTTTACATTCTGGGTTAATGACAATAGCAATAGTAATGTTTATCATGCATCTGATGAAGGTTATAAACTTCTGACACCCGTAGGTGTGAGAACTTCGGATACGCCTCCGGATTGGGGTGCGCTGGGAGCAACGGGCAGCACTGAGGCCTGGGTAAAAGCAGAAAATTTGTATTATGATTTTCATCTTGATGATTTCAAAAGCAACCTGTTTATATCTGAAGGAAAATTTGAGGAATTCATTGATTTTTGGTTAAACGGTGAAAAACTGGTGAAAGGCGTGGACTATTTTGCCGAATCCGGCAGCACACGAATTACAATCAGTGCACAGACATTGAAAAACAAAACGCTGAAAAGCGGGAATAACACGATAGCGGCCGAATTCCGTGAGGGCGGCAATATCAATAAAACATTGAGACGTACTGCCCAGAATTTCCATTTGGATCAGACTGCCCAGGACAGCAGTTCCGAGCATCAGAACAGCGGTTCCAAACGTCGGGACGACGGTTCCGGCAGCGGAGGAGACAGTAAAGACAATGCGGATTCCGGCAGCGGTGTTACCATCGCAGGATGCATTCTGGATATGGACAGCAACCATCTGGCAGGTGTCACAGTAGAACTTCATTCTACGCCTCGTTCCACTGTAACGGATGAGAATGGCTTTTTCCAGTTCGCGGGTGTGGAGTATGGCCAGCATGAATTGTTTGTCAAAGATCAGGCCGGAAATATAATGGCTTCCCGAAAATTTGAATTGCGGGAGGGAGATACTATGGCATTGGATGGTTTTGTGTTGACCGTACCAAAAGGCGTTACGGCTCCTATTGCCATCAGAGTGGCGAACGGCACGTTGCTCTTTTCCATGACAGGAGATGCGGCGCAAGCTGCGGCGGCATATGCGGCATCAGCAGTAACAGGTGATGAGGGGAATCTGACTGTCTGGCTGCTGGCGCTGCTGATTTCCGGCTGTCTGGCTGCCGGTATGGTGGTTTCTCTAAAGAAAATGAATAACTGATATTATCATAAAACAGGAGCAAATTTGTATCGTAATAACCTTATGCAGATTTGCTTCTGTTTTGTTTAATATCATGTTTAAAAACATGGTGCAATGCGGCTGAAAACAGTTGCATTTTCCCTTCCGAGCGGTATACTATACCTAAAGGTGAGACAACAAATCAATAAAAAAATAAGCTGAAAAAGATAATCCGAATCAAATATTTATTTATAAAGGGGAACATACATGAACACAAAACAACAAATCAGACCGCCCGTAGAGGTGCGCTACGCAAAGGAACTCGAAGCGCTGAAAGCAAATGACCAGGCGGTGAAGCCGGTGAACTGGCAGCTTTCTCCCCAGGCGGTGAGGAAGTTTATTCTGGGCAGCCGGGAGCCTGTCTCTTTTCAGGGAGAAGAAATTACAATCAAAAAGAAATACCTGGGCAATGACGCGCTGGTGGAGCGGTGCATCGTCACGCTGGCGGGAAACCGGGGGCTGATGCTGGTGGGAGAGCCGGGAACGGCCAAGACCATGTTGTCGGAGCTTTTGTCCGCGGCTATCAGCGGCGTCAGCACCAATACGATTCAGGGGACGGCGGGAACCACGGAGGATATGATTAAATATTCCTGGAATTATGCCCTTTTGCTGGACAAGGGTCCGGTACGGGAGGCGCTGGTGCCTGCGCCGCTGTATGTGGGGATGGAAAAGGGGATTCTCATCCGTTTTGAGGAGATCACCCGTACGCCGGCGGAGATTCAGGACAGTATGATCAGCGTGATGAGCGACAAGGTGCTGAATGTGCCGGAGCTTGGAGACGACGGCTTCCTGTTCGCGAGACAGGGCTTTAATGTGATCGGCACGGCCAATACCAGAGACAAGGGCGTAAATGAGATGAGCAGCGCCCTGAAACGGCGGTTTAATTTTGAGACGGTGATGCCCATCCGGGAGGCGGCGCTGGAAAAACAGATTATTATCAATGAGGTGGAGAATCTGGCCAGAGAGAATCAGATCGCCATGGAAGTGGACGAGGATGTGGCAGAGCTTCTGGCGTCCACCTATCATGAGCTGCGGGAGGGGATGTCCTCCTACGGCCATCGGATCGACAAGCCGTCAGCGGTGATGAGCACGGCGGAGGCGGTATCCGTATTTTACCAGACCATGATTACCGCCTATTATTATGACGGCGGTGAGGTCAGCGTGGACTGTCTGGTGCAGAACCTGCTGGGAGCCATCGTGAAGGAAGACGGCGACAGTCTGGAGAAAGTGAAAAATTATTTTAACACAGTGATCAAAGATAAAAGCGGTAAAGAAGGCGGTTTATGGACCAGTTATTACGAGGCCAGGAAATGGCTGAAATAATTTATATGCCGATCCGGCATCACAGTCCGGCCTGTGCCCGGCATGTGATACGGCTGGTGGAAGAACGCCGTCCGGACTGCATTCTGGTGGAAGGGCCGGAAAATGCCAACGCCCTGATTCCCGTTATGGTGCATCCCGATACCCGGCCGCCTTTTGCTGTCTATTATTCTTACCGGGACCGGAAAGGGCATGTGTCAGAAGAAAAAGAGGATTATAAATGTTATTATCCTTTTCTGGACTATTCCCCGGAGCTGGCGGCGCTGCGGGCCGGCGCCGAGAAGGACATTCCGGCCCGCTTTATCGACCTTCCTTACGGGGAGATTCTGATTGCTTCCGCCGAGGGCAGGGGGCTGCGCCGGAATGAGGAAAAAAATAATTATAATGACGATTATCTGTTGGCCCGCAGCCGGTATATCAGACTGCTGTGTGAAAAAGCCGGGCTGAGGAACTTTGACGAGCTGTGGGAAAAATATTTTGAGCTGAACGGTCTTTATGAGGATACGGATGCCTTTATCAGCCATATGCTGACTTACTGCCGTCTGTCCAGGGAAAGTACGCCCCAGGAAGAACTGGCGGCGGAGGGCTGCCTGAAACGGGAGGCTTATATGGCCTGGAAAATTCAGGAGGCCGCGAAGCAGTATAAGCGGATTCTGGTGGTGACAGGCGGTTTCCATACGCCCGGTCTTATGGAGCTGCTGGGCGGGGATTCTTCCCAAATGAAAAAAAATCCTGCGTCGGGAAAAATTCCTTCGGGGGATCAGGAGGTCTATCTGATGCCTTATTCCATGGAGGCTGCGGCCAGCCTGAACGGTTATGCCAGCGGAATGCCATTTCCCGGTTTTTACCAGCGTATATGGGAGGGGCTGGAAGAAGGCAGCGGGCGTTCGTTTGAGGAGACGGTGCTGGAAGGCATCGTATCGGTGGGGCGCAAGGTCCGTAAAAAGGACGGACTGCTGTCATCTTATGATGAGATCTGCGCATTTTCCATGGCGCAGGGACTGTCGGGCCTGCGGAATAAAAAGGAGCCGGGGGTCTATGAGCTGTGGGACAGCGTACTGTCCTCTTTTGTCAAAGGGGAGTACAATCTGTCCACCGACCTGCCGATGCGTCTTTTGAAAGAGCATCTGATCGGCAGCGGCATAGGACAGCTCTGTCAGGATGCTTCCATGCCGCCGGTGGTAGAGGACTTTGAACGGCAGTGTAAGCTGTACGGGTTAAAGATTACCAGCACGCTGGAGCAGGATGTGGTTCTAGAAATATTTTCCAAAACAAAACATCGGGAAGCCAGCATGTTTTTCAGCCGCATGTCTTTTCTGGGCACGGGATTCTGCCGCAAGACGAAAGGTCCCAATCTGCAGCAGAAGAAAGACAGGAATCTGATCCGGGAAAGCTGGAAATACAAATGGAGCAGCCAGGTGATTGCGGCGCTGATTGACATTTCCGTAAACGGCGCCACCGTGGCCGAGGCCTGTATCAGCCTGACGCTTTCCCGGCTGAAAAAGGAATGCACGGCCAGGGAAGGGGCGGTTTTGCTGACCGAGGCCTTTGAGATGGGACTGGAGGAACAACTGGAACAGATCTACGGCCGTCTTCATCAGTTGCTGCTGGAAGATGAGGATTTTTACTCCGTGGCGGAGGCATTGTCCTATCTGATGATGCTTGGCGAGCTGGCGCGGCTGTATCAGTCGGAGCTGGATGTTCCGCCGCTGATTCGAATCTGTGAGAAGAAACTGATTACACTGCTGCCCGCCATGGCGCAGGTGAAGGAGGAGCAGCTTTTAGACTGCATGAAAGCGATGAAGACGCTGTATCAGCTGACCGGTCAGGAGGAATATGAGGGAGATCGGGAGCTTATGTGTCAGGCTTTGGAACAGCTTCTGGCAAAGGCGCAGATACATCCGGGCCTGGACGGCTGTGCCAGGGGAATCCTTTATGGCTGCGGACAGACGGATCTGGGAGCCGTGGAGGCTGCCGGCAAGGGTTATCTGACCGGAACGCGCGACCAATTGCTGAAATCGGCTTCGTATTTCAGAGGCCTGTTTTATACGGCCAGAGATCTGATTTTTATTGGTAACGGCCTGCTTCGTACGCTGGATGTATTGATTGAGAAGCTTTCGCCGCAGGAGTTTATGGAATTGCTGCCGGAATTTCGTCTGGCTTTCAGCTATTTTACGCCCAGGGAGATCGATCAGATCGGAGAGCATGTGGCCGGGTTTTACGGAAAAGGCAGAAAAGAGCTGTTCGCGCTGGAGGAGGTACCCCCTGCGGTCAGCGAATACGGCAGGAAGCTGGATGCCTATGTGCAAAGAGCGGCAGGACTGAACTGAGTCAGGGGAAAGACAGAATTTTAATCAGCGGAACCCTGTTTGGCAAAAGCCATAAGCTGCGCGGCGGATCATTTTAAGAAAGGGATACATCGTTATGGGTGAGAATATCGCTCAATTAAATAAATGGCGGCTGATTCTGGGGAAAAACGCAGAGAACCAGATGGGGTTTTCCCCGGACGGCGCCGGACTGAATTATATGGATATGGAGGAAGTGTTGGATTATCTTTATTCCAGGGAGCAGTCGGAGGAGCAGGGAATCCGCAAGGACCGCCGGGGAGGACAGGAGGCGTCCCAGCTTACCGTTACTTCATGGCTGCAGAAAATCCGCACGCTTTTTCCGAAACAGACCAGGGAGGTATTGGAACGGCATGCCCTTGACCGTTATCAGATGACGGAGCTTCTGACGGATAAAGAAGTGCTGGAACGGCTGGAGCCGAATCAGGCGCTGCTGAAAACAATTCTGGAGCTGAAACATCTGATGAAAGGCGACGTGCTGCAGACGGCCAGGCGCATCGTAAGGCAGATTGCCGACGAGCTGACGAAGAGGCTGGAACAGGATATGCGCCGTTCTCTTTTGGGGAGGCTCGATAAGCTGAGCAGCAGCCCGGTGAAATGCGCCCGGAATCTGGATATCAAAAAAACCATCGCCCGGAACCTGAAAAATTATGACAGGGAGAACCGGAGGCTTTTATTAAAGCAGGTGTATTTTCATTCCAGAATCAAACGGTATAACAAATGGCGGATTATTATCTGTGTGGATGAAAGTGGCTCCATGCTGGATTCCGTGATTCACAGCGCCGTGATGGCCGGAATATTTGCCCGCCTGCCCATGCTGGATACGAAGCTGGTGATTTTTGATACCAGCGTGGTGGATCTGAGCGGCTATGTGGAGGACCCGGTGGAAACGCTGATGAGTATCCAGTTAGGCGGCGGAACCAATATCGCCGGAGCGCTGCAGTACTGTGAACGGCTGATCGAGACGCCCAGGCGGACGATGGTGGTGCTGATTTCCGATCTCTATGAGGGAGGGGGATACCAGAACCTTTATGCCGCTTCCAGAAATATCATCGAAAGCGGCGCGAAGCTGATTGCCCTGACGGCGCTGGATGTGGAGGCCAATCCCAACTATGACCGGGCGGCCGGCGCGAAGCTGGCTTCCATGGGCGCCCATGTGGCGGCGATGACGCCGGAGCAACTGGGAGACTGGATCGGGAAGATTATGGGGTAAATGCTGTGCGCCGGGATGGCGGACGATGACCAAAACCGGAGAAAATGACAGGGGTATTGCCGGATGATTATGGTTTGCCTTTCGGATAATGGCAAAAGCAGCCCTGTGATAAAGGGGATGTCACTGTATGATAAAAGACGGTGTGTCTCTTTGTGAACGGGAAACATGGATGGGATGTGGGATAAGATGGATATCAATCAATGGAGACAGGCGCTGGCGGATGCGGATGATGATTATCTGGCAGGGCTATGCAATAAAGGGACGGTGAAACGGGCTTATAAGGAGCTGGCGGATGTACAGGTGGAGATCCGCCAGCAGGAGGACGGTTTTGAAGTGCGGACAGGGGAGGAGACCTGCCAGATCTGCCTGCCTTTGGGGGACAGCCGGTGTAGCTGCGTTTCACGGAGTATCTGCAAGCATATAATAATTGCCATATTGAAGCTGCGGGAGTATGTGGAGGAGCAGGCAGGGAATACGGGAACGGCAGAAGGCGGAGCGGCTGATCAGGAAGGAGCGGCAGCAGAAAACAAATCCGCAACAGAAAACAAATCCGCAGGTCAGGAAGGAGGAGCGGCAGGGGAAAGCGTGTCCGCAGGTCAGGAAGGAACGGCAGGAGAAAGTGCGTCCGCAGGTCAGGATCGACATGTCTTTCCGGAGATCAGCAGCTTCCCTCTTGATAAAATCAAAAAGACCATGGGAAAACGGCGTTATCAGAAACTGGTCAGCAGCGTCAGTCTGAACCTGCGGCCCCAGATAGAAGTGACTTCGGTGATCACGGTTACATTTCCGGATACGGGGACGAAGGTAAAGCTTTTGGAGCCTTTGGAGCATGCTTCGTGCAGTTGTCATAAGAAGGAGCTGTGCAGCCATAAGGCGGAGGCGATTCTCTGGTATCAGATGGAACGGGGGATTTTGAAACCGGAGCTGCTGCTGGACGCTGCGGAGGGGGATTCGGATCTGTTTGCGGATTTGGATGCCGTCCATGGCCTGGCGGACGCTGTTTTACAGCTTTTGGAGACGGCGCTGCGCACGGGGCTTGCCCGTACCTCGCCGGATATCCTGGATTCCCTGGAGCGGATGGCGATTCTCTGCCACAATCAGGAGCTGGCGGATTTTGAGCGGTATTCCCGCTCTCTGCGGGATAGCTGGCAAAGTTATTTTAACCGTATGGCTTCTTTCCGCGCGGAAGATCTGATGTCCCGGATGATGATGGTTTACCGGAAAGCCCAGGCGCTGCGGGAGACGGAAAAGGGAGAACAGGTGCTTGGGCTGGCCGGCCGGTTCCGGTCGGAATACCGGCAGGCGGGAGAACTTGTGCTGATCGGGATCGGTTCCCGCCGTTTCCTGAGTAAAACCGGCTATGAGGGAGAAACCTGTTATTTTCTGGAAGCCTCCACCGGGAAATGGTACACCTATACCAACGCCCGGCCTGTTTTTTATGAGCAGCATACCAGGAGGCGGCCGGCCGTTTACGGAAAAACGCCCTGGGAGCTGAAAGCGACCCTTCAGGAACTGACCCAATTGCGGATTCGGCTGAAAAATGCCAGGGCGAATGAGAAAAACCGCCTGTCCTCCAGCGGGGAAACCCAGGGGGAGATACTGGGAGCAAGGAATGTGACCCGGAGTGAGATCGCGGGGTGTTATTATACGGATTTCCAAAAGCTGTTTCGGGAGCATATTGGGACGGAGGCGGTTTCCTGGGCGCCTGAGGAAGAAAAGGAATATGGTTTTGACGAGTCACGCCATCCGGTGATGGTGCAGGCCGCCGAGTGCGGCGAAGGGGTGTTCGACGAGATTACCCAGACCTTCCGGATGGAGCTGGCGGACGGGAGAGGCGTGCCTCTGTCCATAGAGGTGGCCTATTCTAAGGAAGAAGATTTTACCATCCGTTATCTGGAGCGTATTCTTCGGCGGATTCACCGTGATAACAGAAGCATTCCCTGTTTTGTGGGGGATGTTTATCTGGAAGACGGGAAAATGAAGCTGTATCCGATTACGTTTCTGGAGCCGAAAGAGATTATAGAGGATGGACTGTCCGGGGCGGAGGCTGTGGGAACGGCTAGGGCGGCGGAATCTGCGGCGGCAGGAGAATGGACAGAGACAGAAGCGGCGGAAAGCATATCATCGCCGGAAGCGATTGAGGCGGTCCGGGCATTTTCAGACCGGATTACCGGCGTGCTCTCAGACCTGTTCCAGAGCGGCTTTCTGACGGTTCATGACAGCACGCTGGAAGAACTGGACGCCGCCGTTTCCAGGGCCGGACAGTATGGGATGGAAATGCTGTCCGCCATGCTGGCAGAGCTTGGAGACGGGCTGAAACGGCAGCGGCATCAGATGAATGTCCGGAATCGGGAGCTGTTTGATCTGTACGGGAAATTAAATCAGTATGTGTATCTGTGCGGGAAGCGTCTGGAAATCGATCAGGCGGCGGCGCGGATGTCAGGATTAACGAATGTTGACAGATGTAACGTCTGAGGATACATGGAGGCCAGGTGATCTGTTATCGGTATCCCACATTTCGTCAGAAAAATCATATATTTTCAACTGACCTTGGAAAGAACCAAAATAATCTTGACTGCGGATTGATAAGACTGTCTTTTTTGTTATGATAATAATGAAAAAGGCGGGAACAAAGCAAGAAATTTTATACGAGGAGGACTGACCTGTGACGGATATGATGCCTGTATCGGAAGTGATAGAGCAGGTTACAAAAATATGCAGAGCAAACGGTGTAAAAAAGCTGGCACTGTTCGGTTCTTTTGCTACGGGTACGGCAGCGCCGACGAGTGATATTGACTTTGTTGTTTATGGATGTGAGGATATGGAAAGCCTGGAACAGGCTGTACTTGAGATTGATACGCTTCGTAAAATTGATATTTTTGATTATGACAGCATACGTAATCCGTTTTTATTAGAGGATATCAGAAAATATGGAAAACAGATATATTAACCGTTATCATTCATTTTGTAAATGTCTTGAAAATCTGAAAAAGAGTCTGAGAGCTGATCCCAAAGCGGATTTTGTACTGGAAGGAACCGTGCTGAATTTTAGTCTTACATTTGATATTTCCTGGAAGATAATGAAAGATCTGCTGACGAAGGAGCTTGGCATACTTGATTTTGCGGTTGGTTCTCCCCGGGAGACTTTGCAGCAGGCTTTTACAAATCAAATCATTAGTCATGATCAGTGGATGCAGATGCTCAGGACAAGAAATCAGTTGGCTCATGATTACGATGGAAATTTGGCGGCGGAAAAGTTTCAGGATATCATAAATGTATATTACCCATTGTTTGAAAAGTTAAAAGAAGATGTTGAAAAATATTATAAAGAATAACTAATTGATTACCCCACCCAGGTAAACTGAAAATTCTTTACCAGATTATTTTTTCATGTTAAACTGTAGACAAGGCAGAAAGTGCGGATTGGTTTTCTGTTTGGGGCATTATGCCGGAAAATAATAGCTTGCCGCTGCGTTTTCCAAAAAATAATGCGAACGAGAAAAAGTATTTCAATATACCGGGAGGATCACGATATGCAAAATCCAAATGAACTGCGTCTGCAGAAAATGATGAATCTGTTGTCTCAATTACCGCTGACCCAGGAGGAACTGGATCATGCGGAGTATTATCTGGAGGAGGGAGAAGGGCAGCATCTGGACTGTCTGGATTTCCGGGATTTGTCGGAGACGTCGGAAGAAGTGCAGAAGGGGTTTCGAAGCCTGTTTAAAGAGTTCAGCGACAGGGGGAGAAATCAGGAATATGTCCGTCTGTTTCAGCTGATTTTTCAGTTGGGCCGGTCTACCAGCTATCTGCTCTACCCTTCCGAGCTGCTTCGGTATAAAAGCGGCGGCCTGGAACAGTTGGATGCGGCCTGCCTCTGTTCTCTGTATGCGGAGCAGGCCTGTGAAAACCAGCATTACCTGACCCGTTACTGGATAGACCGGCTGATCGAGCTGAGCGGAAACAATGCGGAGGTGCTGAAGAAGGCTTTCGACTATCATAAGGGGAAATTTGACAATGGCCTGATGGTGCTGTACGCGGCTTATTTCCATGTGAAGTACCGGGAGCAGAAGCGGAAATGGGATCTTGCCTATAACAAAAATGAAGGGAAGAAAGACGGGCAGCAGGAGGGTCTGCTGAAAGGAATCGCAAAGCTGCTGAAAGGAGAGACGGAAGGGGAGAGCCTGCATCTGTCGGACGCGGGGGACCAGAAAATGCTGGAAAACTGCGTGGACAGTATCGCTTCCAGCATCGAGAACCTGTTTAACAAAAAACTTCCCGCCTATGCGTCGGAGGCAATGGAAAAATACGTGCGCCAGCCAAAGGATGAGCCGCTGCCCAAACAGTTGAACAATCTGGCCAGAGGCTATTCGGTGGGGCAGTATCTTCTCAGGCTGCTGGGGGGCTGCGCCTTTTCCTGCTTTGAGCTGTCGCCCAAACTGCGCAATTTTCTCCGGCTGTGCGCCGCGGCCGACAGAGGCGGCCTGCTGCTTGTGATGGAGTGGTTTAATCTGGACGACAAGCTGACCGCAAGGGGCGGAAATCTGGACTTGCTTTTTGATATTGACCAGAAGGAATTTCTGCTGTGGGCGGCTCAGAAGCAGTATAAAAATATATTATATACCCAGTTTGACAGAGATCCCGCCTTTTTTGCCCGGTGTATGGACCAGGCGGAGGGAAATGGCTTTCAGGCGATGATGGAGGTGGTCAAGGCCAAGGATAAACAATTGTATCGGGGATTGAAAGATGATAAGGCTTCCGGCCAGAGGGATAAAATGATCAAGGTGATGATCCCTTCGGGCATCAACGGTTACGGGCAGCTTTGCTCCTATCTTCGGGGCGAGATTCCGGTGGATGATATTTACCCTTATGCCCAGGATCTGGAGGCAGGCTCCCGTTACGCGTGGCAGGAGCGGAATCTGCTGAACCAGTACCGGGATATGTATGGTAAGGATGCGTTTTACACCAGATGCACGGTCATTCTGATTATGAAACGGGCTTCCTACGCCATGATGGAGGAACTGGCAGTCAATGAGTCAGGCAGGCGGACCCAGCCCAATGAGGAAGGGGCGGTGGCTTTATATAGCAGACTTTCCGAGGCAGGGCTGTCTCTGACTTATCAGTTACAGTGCGGTGAAATGATTTATGAGTATATTTACTCTGACAGCCAGAAAAAGATGGTGGAAAAGGCTACGGTCAAAGCATTTTCCCGCTATCTGGCCGAAGAACCGGAAAAGACCTTACAGGCATTCCGGAGTGCGGGCGCCACAGGGCGCAGCATGGGCGTGAAGACGCTGGGCAGGCTGCCGGACCGGCATAAAGAGGATTTGCTGGCATACAGCGGCGACAGCTCCAAAGCGGTCAAGGAAGCGCTGGCGGAGGTGCTTCGGAAGCAGAAGGACTGGGCGGAAGATATTGCCGGTCTGCTGAAATCCAAAAAGGCGGCCCAGAGAGAGCTGGCCATCCAGGTGATGCGGGGATGGAAAGAACCGGAATACAGGAAGCAGTTACAGGACGCTCTTGATGTGGAAAAAAGCAGCAAGCTGGCGTCGCTTCTCAGGGATGTGCTGAATCTGACCGCCGATGAGGTACAGCAGGTTTCGGCCACGCCGGAAGAAAAAGTGAAGGAATTGCATAAGGGCGGAAAGAAACGGACTCTGGCCTGGGCATATGAGACACCTTTCTGTACGGTACATATGAAGAATCAGGCCGGGGAAGGAACTTCGGGCACAGATCAGTCCGGCGGGGCAAATGAGAATACGCCGGCGGAGGCAGGGGAAGATTATCTGCAGGCTATTCTGCTCTGCTATGCGACCATGTCTACGCCCGGCGTCAGCAAGGATGCTGTCTGGCTGGCGGGAAAACTGAATGAGAAGGAGCTTGCCGTCTATGTCAACGAACTGTTTGACAAATGGATGGAAGCGGGCGCGGAGGCCAAAAAGAAATGGGTGCTGTATGCGGCTTCGATTCACGGCGGCAGCGAGATCGTGGAGCGGCTGAAACATCAGATCAATGAATGGCCGCAGCACGCCAGAGGCGCCATGGCGGCAGAGGCGGTGAAAGCGCTGGCGCTGAACAGCGAGCCGGGGGCACTACTTACGGTGGACAGCATTGCCAGGAAGTTTAAATTTAAGCAGGTGAAAGCCGCGGCCGCGGCCGCCCTGGATTTCGCGGCGGCCCAGTTGGGGATGACCAGGGAGGAGCTGGCGGATAAAATTGTGCCGGATCTGGGCTTTGACGAGCGGATGGAGCGGATTTTCGATTACGGAACCAGGAAGTTTAAGGTATATCTGACCCATAATCTGGAACTGGAAATTTTCGATGAAAATGATAAGAAGCTGAAAAACCTGCCCGCCCCCGGCAAAAAGGATGACCCGGAGCAGGCGGCCAAGGAAAATCAGGCGTTCAAGGATATGAAGAAACAGATGAAAACTACAGTGGCCAATCAGAAACTGCGGCTGGAGCAGGCATTGTCCGTGGAGCGGAAATGGTCTGTGGAAGGATGGAATCAACTGTTTGTGAAAAACCCGGTGATGCATCAGTTTGCCATCAGCCTGATCTGGGGTGTTTATGAGGAAGGAAAACTGGTTCAGACCTTCCGGTATATGGAGGACGGCACGTTTAACACGGAGGATGAGGAGGAATATACCCTGCCGGAAGTCTGCCTGATCGGCTTGGTACACCCTATCGAGCTGTCGCAGGAGTCCAGGGAAACCTGGGAGGAGCAGTTGGAGGATTATGAGGTGGTTCAGTCTGTCGAACAGCTTAAACGGCCGGTATATCCGCTGGAGCCGGGAGAAGAAAGCCTGCGGCAGTTGGAGCGGTTTGGCGGCTGTATCCTGAACGGACTGTCCCTGTCAGGCAAGCTGCAGTCCCAGGGCTGGTACCGGGGTTCTGTCCAGGATGCCGGCGGTTACTATACCTTTTACCGGGAAGACCAGGAACTGGGGCTGGGCGTGGAACTGCATTTTTCCGGCCTGTTCGTGGGGGATGAGAATGAGGAAATTACCGTGTATGACGCCAGGTTTTATCAGGCGGGCGCCATCAAGCGGGGCAGTTATATGTATGACGAAGTGAAGCCGGAAACGGCGATTCCGCTGAAAGACGTGCCGGCAAGGTATTTCAGCGAGATTGTATTGCAGCTTGCAAGAGCCACGGCTTCCAGTCAGGAGAAGAATGAGAACTGGCGGGAGAAAAGGTAGAGAGGAGAGACATATGTCATCACCAACCAAAGAAACCCTTCTGGTCTACAACATGCAAAACACGGCCAAAGGAAAGCTGTTAAAATTAATCTGTATGCAGATGGGCATCCGGGTGCGGGCGGTGGAGAAGGAGGAATTTCTCCAGCCCATCGGTTATCTGGCCGGGCTTAAAGGGGTGGAGCCGTCAGAGGAGCGTTTCGAAGGCGAAGGATTCGACGATGAGATGCTGATTCTCAGCGGCTTTAGCAGCAACCGGATGGATCTGTTGTTTGGCATGTTCAGGCGGCAGAAGATGGAGCGGATCGCCCTGAAAGCGGTGGTCACGGAACACAACTGGTCCTGGGATTCCATTCGGCTGCATGACGAACTGCGGCAGGAGCACGAGTATATGCGGCAGAACAGAAAAGACTGAGATATGCATAAAATCTCAGGTTATCCCCGCGCTTTTGGAAGAAAAGCACAGAAAAACAGGATTTTTATCCTGTTTTTTTGGAGAACGTATCGGTGTAAATCCATTGACAACATTTTTTATCCTTGTTAGAATATAGCGTGCAATGTATTTAATTGCGCAGGCGGGCCGGACAAACACAGGTGCGGCTCGTTTTCATGATTCGAAAATCCGGATCGGTGTGCGTATTCATTTCGAACAGGCAGGTTTTACGGATTTCTACCTAAACAGAAACCTTCGGGCAGAATTTTACTTTACTATTTAGAAAGGATTTGATAATCAATGGAAACTACGGAAGTACGACAGGAAAATAAGATGGGCGTGATGCCGGTGGGGAAGCTGCTGATGTCCATGTCACTGCCCATGATGATCTCCATGTTGATTCAGGCGCTTTATAATATCGTTGACAGTATCTTTGTGGCGCAGATTGGTGAGAATGCCCTGACGGCAGTTTCTCTGGCTTTTCCCATTCAGATGCTGACGATTTCCGTCTGCACAGGTACCGGCGTGGGTATCAATGCGCTGCTGTCCAAAAGCCTGGGAGAGAAAAAATTCAAGGATGCCAACGAGGCGGCAACAAACGGTATTTTTCTCGCCGTCGTGGGCTATGCGGTGTTCGCTGTTTTCGGTCTGTTTTTTGTAAGACCCTTTTTCGCGACCCAGACAACAAACCCTGAGATTTTCCAATATGGTGTATCCTATCTGTCAATCTGCCTGATTTTTTCTTTCGGCATCTTTGCACAGATTACATATGAAAGGCTGCTTCAGTCTACCGGAAAAACCATATATGCCATGATTACCCAGATGACGGGTGCTGTCATTAATCTGATTATGGACCCGATTCTGATTTTCGGTTTGTTTGGCGCACCCAAAATGGGTATCGCCGGCGCGGCGGCAGCGACGGTGATGGGACAGATTATCGCGGGTATTTTCTGCGTTGTGATTAACCAGATAAAGAATAAAGAGATTGACTGTTCTTTTAAAGGGTTCCGTCCCAGCAAAATGACCATCGGCAGAATCTACAAGGTGGGTGTTCCCTCTATCATTATGCAGTCCATCGGTTCCGTTATGACGCTTGGTTTTAATGCGATACTGATGCAGTTTACCTCCACGGCGGTTTCCGTGTTCGGCGTATACTTTAAGCTGCAGAGTTTTATCTTTATGCCGGTTTTCGGTCTGAATAATGGTATGATTCCGATTATTGCCTATAATTACGGCGCCAGAAATAAAAAACGGATCATGGATACGATGAAATTCAGCATTGGGACCGCTGTGGGACTGATGTTGGTGGGACTGGCCATTCTGCAGTTTCTTCCGGCCCAGTTGCTGGCGATGTTTAACGCGTCGGAGGAAATGCTGAGGATCGGTGTTCCCGCCCTGCGGACAATCAGCCTGAGCTTTATTTTTGCCGGTTACTGTATCGTAGTGGGGTCGGTGTTTCAGGCGCTGGGCAACGGTATGTACAGCCTGATTATCTCGGTGGTCCGCCAGTTGCTGGTACTGCTGCCGGTGGCTTATATGTTCGCGAAGCTGTTTGGGCTGGCGGCCGTCTGGTTTTCTTTCCCGATTTCGGAGATTGTTTCCGTTGTGCTCAGTTCATTTTATCTGAAAAAGATGTATGACGGCGTGATTGCACCGCTGGGCATACGAACGGAGGAGAGCTGAAAGCAGGCGGCGTAGGGCCGTTTCATTAAAGAGAGAATCCCTGTGATGCAAAAGAGACGAAAAAGTTCTTGCAGGATTCTCTTTTTTATTTATAATAGTATGTAGCAAAAATCAAGGAGGTCATTTCATGCCACAGAGAACTGATATTCATAAAGTACTGATTATAGGTTCCGGTCCCATTGTGATCGGCCAGGCCTGTGAGTTTGATTATTCCGGAACCCAGGCTTGCAAGGCGCTTCATAAACTGGGCTATGAGATCGTTCTGGTCAATTCCAATCCGGCTACCATCATGACGGATCCTGAGACGGCTGACGTTACTTATATCGAACCGCTGAATGTGGAACGGATGGAGCAGATCATTGCCAAGGAGCGGCCGGACGCGCTGCTGCCGAATCTGGGCGGACAGTCCGGACTGAACCTGTGCGCGGAGCTGTATAAGGCGGGTATTTTAGACAAATATCATGTACAGGTAATCGGCGTGCAGGTGGATGCCATCGAGCGGGGCGAGGACCGGATTGAGTTCAAAAAAGCCATGGACCGGCTGGGCATTGAGATGGCCCGCAGCGAGGTGGCTTACAGCGTGGAAGAAGCATTGAATATCGCCGATTCCCTGGGCTATCCCGTAGTTCTGCGTCCGGCTTATACCATGGGCGGTGCCGGCGGCGGACTTGTATATAATAAGGAAGAGTTAAAGACCGTATGCGCCAGAGGTTTACAGGCTAGTCTTGTAGGTCAGGTTCTGGTAGAAGAGTCGATTCTCGGCTGGGAAGAATTGGAACTTGAAGTGGTGCGGGACGCGGACAATAATATGATTACGGTCTGCTTCATTGAGAATATCGATCCGCTGGGTGTTCACACCGGGGATTCCTTCTGTTCCGCGCCCATGCTGACGATTTCAGAGGAATGCCAGAAGCGTCTGCAGGAACAGGCATACAAAATCGTGGAATCCGTGCAGGTGATCGGCGGAACCAACGTGCAGTTTGCCCATGATCCCGTATCGGACCGGATTGTGGTCATTGAGATCAATCCCAGAACCTCCCGTTCCTCCGCCCTGGCCTCCAAAGCCACCGGTTTTCCCATCGCCCTGGTATCCGCCATGCTGGCCACAGGACTTACGTTAAAGGATATTCCCTGCGGAAAGTACGGAACGCTGGATCAATATGTACCGGACGGCGACTATGTGGTGATTAAGTTTGCCCGCTGGGCTTTTGAAAAGTTTAAGGGCGTGGAAGACAGGCTGGGTACCCAGATGCGGGCGGTCGGCGAAGTGATGAGCATCGGAAAGAACTTCAAGGAAGCGTTCCAGAAAGCGATCCGAAGCCTGGAAACCGGCCGGTATGGTCTGGGACATGCGAAAGATTTTGACGGAAAGACGAAAGAGCAGCTTTTGAAAATGCTGATTACCCCTTCCAGCGAGCGGTATTTTGTGATGTATGAGGCGCTGCGCAGGGGAGCTTCGATAGAAGAAATTTTCCGGATTACCAAAGTAAAGCATTATTTTATTCAGCAGATGAAAGAGCTGGTGGAGGAAGAAGAAGCCCTTCTGGCAGAGAAAGGCGCGCTGCCTTCGGATGAACGGCTGACGGCCGCTAAAAAGGACGGTTTTTCCGATAAGTATTTAAGCCAGCTTCTGGAGATTCCGGAAGAGGATATCCGGAACCGGAGAATCAGCCTGGGCGTGGAAGAGGCCTGGGAAGGGGTTCACGTAAGCGGCACCAAAGACAATGCCTACTATTACTCTACTTACAATGCGCCGGATAAAAACCCGGTATCGGAGGGGAAACCCAAGATTATGATTCTGGGCGGCGGCCCCAACCGGATCGGGCAGGGTATTGAGTTCGATTACTGCTGTGTACATGCGTCGCTGGCGTTGAAAAAGCTTGGATTTGAGACGATTATCGTAAACTGTAATCCGGAGACGGTGTCTACGGATTACGATACCTCCGATAAACTGTATTTTGAGCCGCTGACTCTGGAGGATGTGTTAAGCATCTATAAAAAAGAGAAGCCTCTGGGCGTGATCGCTCAGTTTGGCGGACAGACGCCCTTGAATCTGGCTGCTGACCTGGAGAAAAACGGCGTGAAGATTCTGGGTACGTCCCCGGCTGTGATCGATCTGGCGGAGGACAGAGACCTGTTCCGGGAGATGATGGAAAAGCTGGAAATCCCCATGCCGGAATCAGGTATGGCTACCACGGTGGAAGATGCGCTGCGCATCGCGAACAGTATCGGTTATCCGGTTATGGTTCGTCCTTCCTATGTACTGGGAGGCCGCGGTATGGAAGTGGTGTATGACGATCAGAGTATGGCCGATTATATGGCGGCGGCCGTGGGCGTAACGCCGGCCCGTCCGATCCTGATCGACAGATTTTTGAACCACGCCATGGAATGCGAGGCGGATGCCATCAGCGACGGAACCCATGCTTTTGTGCCGGCTGTGATGGAGCATATCGAGCTGGCGGGCATTCATTCCGGCGACTCCGCCTGCATTATTCCTTCGGTTCATATCTCACCGGAGAATGTGGAAACGATTAAGGAATATACAAGAAGAATCGCGGAGGAAATGCATGTAAAAGGTCTGATGAACATGCAGTATGCCATTGAGAACGGCAAGGTATATGTGCTTGAGGCCAACCCGAGAGCGTCCAGAACCGTGCCGCTGGTATCCAAGGTATGCAATATCCGCATGGTGCCTCTGGCTACGGAAATCATTACCTCCGAACTGACGAACCGTCCGTCGCCGGTGCCCTCTTTAAAGGAGCAGGAAATTCCCTGTTACGGCGTGAAAGAAGCGGTCTTCCCCTTCAATATGTTCCAGGAGGTTGACCCTGTTCTGGGACCGGAGATGCGTTCTACCGGGGAGGTGCTGGGTCTGTCCTATGACTACGGCGAGGCGTTTTATAAGGCCCAGGAGGCTACGCAGTCCAAGCTTCCGTTAGAGGGAACGGTGCTGATCTCCGTGAACAGGAAAGATAAGCCGGAGGTGGTTGAGATCGCGAGAAGCTTTGCGGAAGACGGTTTCCATATCCTGGCCACCGGAACGACCTATGAACTGATTCATGGGGCCGGAATCCCGGCGGAGAAGGTGAAAAAGCTGTACGAAGGCCGGCCGAACATTATGGATATGATTACCAACGGCAAGATTCAACTGATTATCAATTCCCCGTCCGGGAAGGAAAGCGTTCATGATGACAGCTATCTGAGAAAGGCGGCTATCAAGGCGAGAATTCCCTATTTCACCACGATTGCGGCCGCAAGAGTGACGGCAAGGGGAATCAGGTATATCAAGGCCCATGGAATGGGAGATGTGCGGTCCCTGCAGTCCGTCCACAGCGAGATACACGACAAATAGTCAAAAAAGCGGAGTATAAGGAGAATGGCTTTGTTTTCATTTGAATGCGATTATGCGGAGGGCGCTCATGAGCAGATCTTAAAGCGTCTTCTGGAGACGAATATGGAACAGTTGCCGGGCTATGGGGAAGATCATTACTGTCAGTCGGCAAAAGAAAAAATCCGGGAAGCCTGCGGCTGCCCCGGGGCCGATGTCTGGTTTGTGACAGGGGGAACCCAGACCAACGCTCTGATTGTCGACGCCATGCTGGACCGGTTTGAGGGCGTGGTGTCGGCGAAAACGGGGCATGTGAATGTCCATGAGTCGGGGGCCATCGAATATACGGGTCATAAGGTGCTGGAGCTGCCGGAACATAACGGAAAAATCGATGCGGGCGAGCTGGAAGCGTATCTGGAAGAATTCTGGCGGAATGATACCCGTGAACATATGGTATTTCCGGGGATGGTATATATTTCCTATCCCACGGAATACGGGACCTTGTACGGCAAAAAGGAACTGGAGGCCATTGCCGGCGTCTGCCGCCGGTTCCGGATTCCTCTGTATATGGACGGCGCCCGCATGGGATACGGCCTGATGAGTACTGGGGCTGACCTGACCCTTCCTGAGATTGCCGAATTGTGCGATGTGTTTTATATCGGGGGCACGAAGGTGGGGGCGTTATGCGGCGAGGCCGTAGTCTTTACGAAAAACAATACGCCGTCCCATTTTCTGGCCCGGATCAAACAGCACGGCGCGCTGATGGCGAAGGGACGTGTGCTGGGCATTCAGTTTGACACGCTGTTTACCGACCGTCTCTATTTTGAGATCAGCCGTCATGCTATTGAGATGGCCGGTCTGCTGAAAGAAGGGTTCGGGGTCAGAGGATATGAATTTTTCCTGGATTCTCCGACGAATCAGCAGTTTATCGTGCTGGATAACCGGGAGCTGGAATGGCTGAGGGAAAAGGTGGTTTTCAGTATCTGGGAGAAAAAGGATGATACACATACCGTTGTCCGGTTCGCCACAAGCTGGGCGACGCGGGAAGGGGATATCCGAAAGCTGATGGAGCTGCTGGATGAATGCAGGCGAAACGTTCCTTGTAATTGCGTATGTAAATAAACGATGGAAAAATGATTTTGTTATAACAAAAAAGCTGTTTATTCTGAAAAGAGTAGGCAGCTTTTTTGCAGAATGATAATCAGGGAGTTGTTTTCTGTCCCTTTTCGAAAGGTGAGGAGTACTCTTCCTTTTTTGATAAAACTGTTAAAAGTTCAAGCAGATCTTTCATTCCCTGGCGATACGCTTTTTTTTCAATAATGGCCACACTGATTTGTGCGGCGGAGAAATACCGCATAAACAGATCTTTCTGTTTTTGTAATTGACTTTTAATCCAGTCCTGGGTCATATCTTTAGCGGGTTCTTCGGACAGCATGTTATTTAACTGATCGAATAACAACCCTTCTGTTTTTATTGCTTCGCGGTATGTCTGATCCCGATGAAGTATCTCCCCTAAACGTTCTGTCAGGCACGGCATAAGCATTTCTAATATATCATTTTCCATATGTTTTCTTCACGCTCCTTCTGTGTGGTTCTACTATACCATATTGTGAATATATGCACAATATGGTTTTTTTGTTTTTTAACACATAATGAGACTGGAAGTTACTGTTTTGGTGCCACTATTCCGCGAAGTGAACAGTAACGACTGGAAAGGGTGTGGTCACTTGATCGATTACAGTCCGTTATGGGAAACAATGAAAAATAAAAATATGACACAATATAAATTATTACAGAACGGAATTGACAACAGGACGTTGGATACGTTAAAGAAAAATAATAATATAACGATTCTTACGTTAGAAAAAATATGCAGGATTTTAAATTGTACGCCCAATGATATAGTGAGATTTATAGATGAATAAATAATATTTTTTTGCGATTGATTGCTGTTTGAAATTCAAACAGTTTTATTTTGCGATTGTTTACCATCTGAAATAGAAATATAAAAAAGCTGCCTTTATACCCTTCTTTATAACTGTCCGGTATATAAAAAGTTCAGCGGTACATATTGTGGATATACACACAATATGTGCCGCTGAATTTTTATTGCATAATGAAAATGAAGGGACATGATTATATGATAGATTTTAGTCCGCTGTGGGAAACGATGAAAGATAAAAAGATATCACAGTACAGATTATTACAGGCAGGAATTGATAATAAAACACTGGATGCACTGAAAAAGAATAATAATATTACGCTGCTTACATTAGAAAAATTATGTAAGATTTTAAAATGCACGCCGAATGACGTAGTCAGATTTACGGAAAACTGAACCTTTGCTCTGTTTTTATTTTGCTGAAAAGCGCCGGTTTTCAGTTAATATATGTGACTGTTATATTATAATCGCCTCTGATCTCCGCGGTTACGATCCGATAATCTCCTATTTGCACCGGGATTTCATCATCTACGGAATAAAATTTCTTTTCCCCCGAATCAAAAATGACAAATTCTCCGATCGGCGCATGTTCTGTCACGGTTAAAATATTACTGATACAATTGTCACAGAACAGCGCTTTCATTTTGTGTATGCTGACAATGCCGCGTTTACGTCTTAATTCGATGGTGGTTCTTTTTCGGTCAGGGATTCTGGTGGTAGACAGTTCGGTTTGACTGATTTCGTCATAGCCGTTGGCCATATGGATGGCGCCGTAGTGGATATCCGGCTGAAAGCCGTCCACATATACATCCATCTCATAAAATTCCCCGGTATTGGTACAGACCAGGAAAGCCTGGGCCCAGTCATTGGCGTTGCAGGTAGGACAGAGATCGGAAGTGTTGGGAATATAACGAACAAAGTTGTCCGTATTCTGCCCGAAGTCGCTGTATATCAGGTCGTGGCGGATTTGCCATGAGATTTCGTCATATTCGTCGTCTGTGGCGGAAGCAATGTAGGCTGCCATTGTGTTTATGAGCCGGCGGTTATGCATCCGTTCTATGAGAAGAAGCAGTAATATGGCACAAAAACAGATCATACCTCTTCCGCACAGGATTTCCCTTCCGCTCTGTCGGTTTGGCAGGAATACGGGGGTATCGTCAGCGCGTACGGCAAATATATTATGCCATATTTTTTTTACCCGGTTCCACAGTCTTTTCATAAAAAATCTCCGGTGATAACAACTGCTGTAATCTCTATTATAAGAGTATAACGGAATATAATCAAGTATTTTTACTTAATCTCTATTTATAGAGACTACAAATGTTCTCTGATATTGGGGCATAATTAATTCGGAGATTACAGAAACAAAGGAGAAGGTAATGATTAAATTTGAGAAACTTTTTAAAACACTAAAGGAAAACGGTATCAGTCAATACCGGCTGTATCATCATTACGGAATCAGCAGATCGCAGATTCATCGTTTGAAGAATAACCAGTCTGTCACTACCCATACGCTGGACACGCTGTTAAATATTCTGGGTGAGGGATTTACCCTTGATGATATCGCAGAATTCATACCGGATCAGACAAATGAAGATATTGAATAATCTATGGAAAAATGCAGGTGAAAAGCTGCATTTTTTTATGTCTGAAAGAAAAGCTGAATTGAAGGAATTGGGCCTGGCATCTCGACGAACGCTTTCTGTTGTGTTATACTGAAACGGTATGTAACCATGGAAGGAGGCATTGTTACGGGCGAACAGGATGCTATGGAAATAAAAGAGCATATTTGCGCGGGTCTGTTGGCCCATGTGGATGCGGGAAAAACCACGCTGTCAGAAGGGCTTTTGTTCAGCGGCGGCAAGATCAGGGAAAAAGGTCGGGTGGATAGTCAGAATGCGTATCTGGATACTAACGCTCTGGAACGGGCCAGGGGAATCACGATTTTTTCCAAGCAGGCGGTGTTTAGGAGAGGGGAGCGGGAATATACGCTTCTGGATACGCCGGGCCATGTGGATTTTTCGCCGGAGATGGAGCGGACGATGCAGGTGCTGGACTATGCCATTCTGGTGATCGGTGCGGCGGACGGCGTTCAGGGGCATACGCAGACTTTATGGAGACTTTTGAACCGGTATCAGATACCGGTGTTTTTGTTTGTGAATAAAATGGATCAGCCCGGAGCGGAGCAGGAACAGATTCTCAGAGAACTGAAAAAGCGGCTGGATGAGAACTGTGTTGATTTTATGCCGGGGCAGGAAGAAGAGGTGTTTCAGGAAAATCTGGCCATGTGCGACGAGACGCTGCTGGAGCGATATCTGGAAGAGGGCGTTGTGCCGGAGCAGGAGATCATCGATATGATTAAAAAAAGAAAGATGTTTCCCTGTTATTTCGGATCGGCTCTGAAACAGGATGGTGTGGAGGAACTGCTCTGCGGTCTGGACCGCTATGCGAAAAGTCCGGAATACCCGGAACAGTTTGCCGCAAAAGTATTTAAAATCGCCAGGGACGCACAGGAGAACCGGCTTACGTATCTGAAAATTACCGGGGGGAAACTGAAAGTAAAAGATATACTAAAGGGGAAGGGAAAGAGCAGAGACGGAGCACAGGAATGGGAGGAAAAGGCGGATCAGATCCGCATCTATTCCGGGGCGAAATATGAGACGGTGCAGGAGGCGGAAGCGGGAACCGTCTGTGCGGTTACGGGGCTGACCCACACGTTTCCGGGGCAGGGACTGGGAGCGGAGCCGGATACGGTATCTCCTGCACTGGAACCTGTCCTGAATTATCGGATCCGGTTTCCGGAGGGCTGCAATCTTCATGATATGCTGTTAAAGCTGCGGCGGCTGGAAGAAGAAGAACCGATGCTGCGGATTCTCTGGAATGAAAAACTGGGGGAGATTCATGTACAGTTGATGGGAAAGGTGCAGGAGGAGATTCTGAAAAGTCAGATTCAGGAACGGTTTGGCGTGCAGGCGAAGCTGGATGCGGGCGGCATTGTGTATAAAGAGACGATTGAAGCTCCGGTGGAAGGGGTGGGCCATTATGAACCGCTGCGTCATTATGCGGAAGTACATCTGCTGCTGGAGCCGGGGGAGGCGGGAAGCGGCCTTCGGTTTTTTACGGCGTGCAGTGAGGATGTGCTGGACGGGCACTGGCAGCGGCTGATTCTGACTCATCTGATGGAGAAGGAACATGTGGGCGTACTGACCGGTGCGCCTGTTACCGATATGAAGCTGACGCTGACGGCCGGCCGTGCTCATCTGAAACATACGGAAGGAGGCGATTTCCGCCAGGCCACCTACCGGGCGGTTCGCCATGGACTTAAAAAAGCGAAAAGCGTTCTGCTGGAACCTTATTATGAATTTACACTGGAAGTTCCGCAGGAAGCAGCCGGACGGGCCATGACGGATATCCGGCGGATGAACGGAACCTTTCAGCCGCCGGAGACAGAAGGGGAGACGGTGATTCTCACCGGTTCGGCTCCGGTGGCCTGTATGGGAGAGTATCAGACAGAAGTAGCTTCCTACACGAAGGGAACCGGCCGGCTGTTCTGTACGCCGAAAGGCTATGCGCCCTGCCATAATGAGGATGAAATCATCAAGGCGGCAGGCTATGATTCGGAGCGGGACCCGGACAATCCCGCCGGTTCTGTGTTCTGCGTCCATGGGGCCGGCGTTGCCGTAAGCTGGGAGCAGGTGGAGGAATACATGCACCTGGAAAGTACTCTGGATACGGAGTCGGAAGAAGAGAAGAAAAAGGACCGGAAAGCAATGAAATCAGGACCGGACAGTTATGAGCGGTATCAGGCGGAGGAAAATGAGCTGAAAGCCATTTTCGAGCGAACTTACGGGCCGGTGAAAAAAAGGGTTACGGCTTCGGACGAGCACTGCGGAGAGGCCGGCGGGGAAACCGGACAGACCCGCACTTCCAGGCCCGGTCAGAATACGCGGCAGAGTGTCCGTCAGAGCACTCGCCGGCAGGAGGAATATCTGCTGGTGGACGGCTACAATGTGATTTTTGACTGGGAAGATCTGAGAGAACTGGCAAAGATCAATATTGACGGGGCCCGGACAAAGCTGATGGATATCTTATGTAATTATCAGGGATATAAAAAATGTACGCTGATTCTTGTGTTTGACGCTTATAAGGTGTCCGGTTTTCAGGGGGAAGTGGACAAATATCACAATATTTATGTGGTTTATACAAAAGAGGCGGAGACGGCGGACCAGTATATTGAAAAAACCGTTCATAAAATCGGCCGCAATCATCAGGTAACGGTGGCCACGTCGGACCATCTGGAGCAGGTGATTATTCTGGGAGCGGGGGCGCGCCGTATTTCTTCCAGGGAATTCGGAGAGGAGGTTGAGGCGGTACGGCAGCAGATCAGGGAAGCATATCAGGCCAGAAGACAGTCCCAGTCCGGGCGCAATTATCTGTTTCAGGATCTGGACGAGGAAACAGCGGTTTATATGGAGGATATGCGGCTGGGACAAACGCCTGCCTCTGTTTCCGGTGCGAAACGGGGCAAAAATGTGTCAAATAATGGGGAAAAGAGATGAAAAGAACGAAAAGACTTGCACAGAACAGGTATTTTCTCTTATAATCAACAGCAGAGCAGCATCCATATTCATCAATGAATGGAAGTTCGGAAAGGAAATGAGTGATTTATGAAAGGAATTATTTTAGCCGGGGGTTCAGGTACAAGGCTGTATCCGCTGACGAAGGTGACTTCCAAGCAACTGCTTCCGGTATATGACAAACCGATGATTTACTATCCGCTGTCGGTGCTGATGAACGCGGGCATCCGGGAGATTCTGATTATCTCCACACCGGAGGACACGCCCCGTTTTGAGGAGCTTCTGGGGGACGGTGCTTCCTTTGGCATCCGTTTAAGTTATCAGGTGCAGCCAAGTCCTGACGGCTTGGCTCAGGCATTTATCATCGGTGCCGATTTTATCGGCAGTGATTCGGTGGCCATGGTGCTGGGAGACAATATTTTCCATGGAAACGGTCTGAAAAAGCAGTTGCGCAGAGCTGCGGCAAAGGAGCAGGGCGCGACGGTCTTCGGGTATTATGTGGATGATCCGGAGCGGTTTGGCATCGTGGAATTTGACCGGAACGGCAAAGCGGTTTCCATTGAGGAAAAGCCGGAGCATCCCAAGTCCAATTATTGTGTCACCGGACTGTATTTTTATGATAACCGGGTGGTGGAGTATGCCGGAAATCTGAAACCCTCGGCCAGAGGGGAGCTGGAGATCACCGACCTGAACCGGATTTATCTGGAAAAAGGGGAACTGGATGTGACGCTGTTAGGACAGGGCTATACCTGGCTTGATACGGGAACCCATGATTCTCTGATGGAAGCGGGCAACTTTGTGAAAACCATCGAAACCCACCAGCACCGGAAAATCGCCTGTCTGGAAGAAATCGCTTACCTGAACGGCTGGATCACAAGGCAGGATGTACTGGAAGCTTATGAGGTGTTAAAGAAGAACCAGTACGGCCGATATCTGAAAGATGTGCTGGACGGGAAATATATTGATAAACTGCACAGTTGAAGCAGTGGAACGATAAATCAGAAAAGGAGAACATTATGAAAATTCTGGTTACCGGAGGCGCCGGTTTTATTGGCGGCAATTTTGTTCACCATATGGTGAATCAATATCCTGAATATCAGATTGTGAATCTGGATCTTCTGACCTATGCGGGCAATCTGGAAACACTGGAGCCTGTGGCAGACCGCCCTAACTATCATTTTGTAAAAGGGGATATTGCGGACCGCCCGTTTATCATGAATCTGTTTGAGAAAGAACAGTTTGATATCGTGGTAAACTTCGCCGCGGAGTCCCATGTGGACCGTTCCATTACGGACCCCGGCATTTTCGTGCAGACCAATGTGATGGGTACTCAGGTGCTGCTGGACGCTTCCAGAACTTACGGCGTAAAGCGTTACCATCAGGTATCTACCGACGAGGTGTACGGCGATCTGCCGCTGGACCGTCCGGATCTGTTTTTTACGGAAGAAACGCCGCTGCATACATCCAGTCCCTACAGCAGTTCTAAAGCTTCTGCAGATCTGTTTGTACTGGCCTATCACCGCACCTACGGGCTGCCTGTGACCATATCCCGGTGCAGCAATAATTACGGTCCTTACCATTTTCCGGAAAAACTGATCCCGCTGATGATCAGCCGGGCGCTGGCGGACGAGGAGCTGCCGGTATACGGAAAAGGGGAGAATGTACGGGACTGGCTTCACGTGGCGGACCACTGCGAGGCCATCGACCTGATTATTCACAAAGGCCGGCCGGGAGAGATCTACAATGTAGGCGGCCACAATGAACGCACCAATCTGGAAGTGGTAAAGACGATTCTGAAGGCGCTGAATAAGCCGGAGTCGCTGATCCGCTTTGTCACCGACCGACCCGGACACGACATGCGCTATGCCATTGATCCCGCAAAGCTGGAAGGAGAGCTGGGCTGGAAGCCGAAGTATACCTTTGACACCGGCATTCAGCAGACCATTCAGTGGTATCTGGAGCATAAAGAGTGGTGGCAGAATATTATCAGCGGTGAATATAAAAATTACTTTGACAAGATGTACGGGAAGCGGCTGTAGAGATAGGGATATCATACTGGCAGCGGAACAACAGACAGATAGAGAGAGAAGAAATGGGAAAGATTAAAGTGACGCCCTGCCCGATTCAAGGGCTGTATGTGATTGAGCCCTCTGTGTTCGGCGACGAGCGGGGCTATTTTATGGAGACTTATAATCAGAACGATATGAGAGAAGCAGGCCTTTCCATGGTATTTGTCCAGGACAACCAGTCCATGTCCGTAAAAGGCGTTCTGCGGGGCCTGCACTATCAGAAGCAGTATCCCCAGGGCAAGTTGGTGCGGGTGGTAAAAGGAACTGTCTTTGACGTGGCCGTGGATCTGCGGGCCGGCTCGGACACTTACGGTAAATGGTACGGCGTGGAGCTGTCCGAGGAGAATAGAAAGCAGTTTTATATTCCGGAGGGCTTTGCCCATGGTTTTCTGGTGCTGTCCGACCTGGCCGAATTTTGTTATAAATGCACAGACTTTTATCAGCCGGGAGATGAGGGCGGCATGATCTGGAACGACCCGGAGATCGGAATCCGGTGGCCGATTCCGGAAGGTATGGAACTGATTATCAGTGAAAAGGACCAGAAGTGGAAAGGATTCCGCGATACGTTCAGGTTTTAGAGGCTGTAAAAAGGGTTGGAAGTCTGCCGGGAGAGCCGGAAGAACAATTACGAAAGAGAAAACAGATCGGTGAATCTGACCAGGGAGGGAACCATGAAGTGCATCGAATGCCGAATTCCGGATATAAAATTGTTTGAGCCTAAACGTTTTTTTGATGAGCGGGGCTGGATGATGGAGTGCTATCATGCGGACGACCTCTGTTTTTTTGGTGTCAATGAAAATTTTATCCAGGAAAATCATGCGTATACCAGGCTGGCCGGAACCATAAGGGGGCTGCATTTCCAGATGCCCCCCTGCGCCCAGACGAAGCTGGTCCGGTGTACTTCCGGAAAGAGCGTTCATGCGGCGGTGGATATCCGGCCGGACAGCGACACCTTTGGTCAGTGGATTCTGGAAGAACTGTCCGCTGTGAACGGACGTCTTTTATATATTCCCAGAGGTTTTGCGCACGGGTATCTGACGAAGGCAGATCACACCGAAGTACAGTGGCGTCTGGACATGCCCTATATTCCCAAGGCGGCCAAAAGCCTGTACTATGCGGATCCTGCCCTGAATATCCCTTGGGGGATCGGCGATCCGATTCTGTCGGAAAAGGACAGCAGAAAAAAAGCGCTGTCCTGGGGAAGACTGAAACGGATTCTATAATAATGAAATTTTTAAGAAAATTGTAAATACTTTGTCCGGCATATCTGCGGGAAATCTGGTATACTATTCTCGTGGACGCAGTGTGTGGTGTTGAAATGGAAAGAATGCAGGCCTGTGGAAGTACAGCAAAGCCAGGCCTGTGCCGCGTAAGGTGCGGCAGGCATAAGCACCGCGGGAAAGTGAAGGAAAACATTTTGGAAGAAAAAAGAAAACCTGTGATTCAGGTGAAAAATCTGTATAAAGTATACCGGTTGGGGAACAACAAGGTATATGCTCTGCACGGAGTAGATTTTTCCATTTATCGGGGAGAATTCTGCGCGATCATCGGCACGTCCGGTTCCGGCAAGTCCACATTGCTGAATATGCTGGCCGGACTGGAAAAGCCCACAAAAGGCGAGGTCGTAATTGCAGGCCAGCATATTGAGAAAATGAACGAAAAGCAGTTGGTAAAATTCAGACGGGAACGAATCGGATTTATCTTTCAGTCCTTTCATCTGCTGACTACGATGAACGCCAGAGAGAATGTGGCGCTGCCGCTGTCTTTTCGTGGAATTGCCGCGAAAATCCGTCTGAAAAAGGCGGACGCGGTGCTGAAACAGGTTGGATTGGGAAAATACGGAAAACACCGTCCGTTTCAGATGTCCGGCGGCCAGCAGCAGCGGGTGGGCATCGCCCGTGCGCTGATTGTGGATCCGGAGATTATTTTTGCCGATGAGCCCACCGGCAATCTGGACTCCGCCACCTCGGAGGAGGTGATGAACCTGATTAAGAAGATTGTCAGGGAGAAAAATCAGACGCTGGTTATGGTAACGCATGATAATTATCTGGCAGGTTTCGCAGACAGGATTTTTCATATCAGGGACGGTAAGATCATTAAGATAGAGGAAGGCAGAGGCGACGCCCCTGTCCCGGCAAATGAAAACACAGGGGGATTAAGCGATGAGAAAAATTAAGACAGGGATCATGGTGATACTGATGCTGGCGCTGCTGTGGGGACTGCAGGCGCAGGCCGGCTCCATCGTGTGGGTGGACGATTCGGTCAGCGGCAGCAATCTGGAGATGGATATCGCTCTGGAGGTTCAGGTTGAAAATGAACCAAGATTTGATTATGGACAGCGGAAGAACATTAATTTTAAGATTAAATTCCGCAACGGAATGTCGTCTGAGGGCATTACGGACGTAAAGTTCCACCCGATTACGGCAAATGATTCCGTTACATATCCGTTCGAGATTGAGAATCAGGATATATCCATTCAGAATATTCCGGCAAATCAGGATTTTGTATCAAAAGATATTTCCTTTAAGGCACGAAACGACGTGCTCAGCGGTTACCGGACAATCGGTTATCAGATCTACTTTAAATATGCGGGAAAGCAGTATTACTATCAGGATGAATTTCACGTAAACATCAACGGCAACCCTGACCTGAACAACGGAGACAGCAGCAGCGAGCCCACCACCTCCGACCCTTCCGAGAAAAACGATATCAAGATTTTTATGGGTGTAAATCAGAGCACGCCGGTCTGTGTCTACGGACAGCCTGTGGAAATCACGCTGACGCTGTTAAACAACGGCGGGAATACGGCTAACGGCGTTGTAATCACGCCGGTGGTGGATGCGGACAGCGACGTGTTTCCTTTTGAAATTCAGCAGATGAATTATTCCAGGGATCTGGAGACGCTGATCGGAACCGGTGTGCAGCAGGACGCCGCGTCAAGAACAAAGACAGTCAAGTATGCTTTTGTGACCCGTCAGAAAGTCACCAGCGGTTATAAAAAGGTGTCGTTTCAGATTGATTATTATACCGATGCCCTGATTGATAAAACCATCACCAAGGATATCTACGTGATGGTAAAAGGAAATCCGGAGATGGATGCGGAGGCCGAGACAGGGGAAGACGGCGAGGCAAAGACCTCCATTCCCCGTGTGATTGTTTCGGGATATACGACGAAGCCGAAAGATATTCTGGCCGGGGACAGCTTTGAGATTACGCTGCGTATGACCAACACCTCCAAGCAGACGGCGGTCAGCAACATGGTATTTGATATTCAGTCAGAGAATTTTACCATCGACACGACTTCCAATGCCACGGCGGCGGCTTTCCTTCCGGTTTCCGGTTCCAGTTCCATTTTCGTGGACCGGATCGGCCCTGAGGAGACAAAAGAGATCAGCATTGAGATGACGGCCCGCACCGACCTTTCCCCCCGGCCCTATGTGCTGAATGTAAAGATGGACTATGAGGACGGGAAAAAGAATACTTACGAATCCACGGCCAGCGTTTCCGTTCCGGTAAAGCAGAAGGACAAGATGGAGATCAGCAGTCCGGAGATTATGCCGGAATCCATCGACGTGGGCGGACAGGCCAATATTATGTTCAGCATCTACAACACCGGCAAGACGCAGCTCTACAATGTTATGGTGCGGTTCAAAGGTGATTCGATTGAAGAAACAGAGTGCTTCGTGGGCAATGTGGCGGCAGGAGCCACCGGCAGCGTGGATACGATGCTTACCGGTATCGCGGCCACTGTGGACGACGGCACGCTGATTGCCGAGATCACCTATGAAAATCAGTCCGGCGAGAGTCTGAGCGTGGAAAAGGAATATACCCTGTATGTGAATGAATTTATACCGGGGGACGATATGTTTATAGAAGGTGATATGGGTATGGGAGAGATGGAAGAACCCAAAAAGAACAACCTGCCTCTTATCATCGGCGGTATCGCGGCCGTTTTGGCGGCGGCAGGCGCGGCGGCGTTTGTTATCATAAAGAAAAAGAAAGCGAAGGCTCTGGAATTGCTGGAGAGTGAGGATATCGATGAAGTTTAGTGATCTGCTGAAGATGAGTCTGTCCAGCCTGTGGCGCAGAAAGTTGCGGACGATCCTGACGGTTCTGGGCGTAATCATCGGCACCGCTTCCATCGTGGTTATGATGTCTCTGGGCATCGGCCTGAATAAAAGTACCATGGAGCAGATCGAAAGTTCGGGAGGGCTGACCACCATCGACGTATACGGAGGCAATTCCGGATTTGTCTCCTACAGCAGCGACGGGACCATCACGTCCTCATCTTCGGAAGACAAAGAGCCGAAGCAGCTGACCGATGAGGTGATGGAGGAGATCAAACAGATTCCGCATGTCACCATATCATCGGGCATTATGTCCACTTCCATATTGGTGAAAACCGGGGGATATGAGGCCGATCTGTATGTGCAGGGAATGAAAGCGGAAGCGCTGGAAGCCATGCAGATTCCGTTAAAGGAAGGGAAACTGCCCGCATCTAACGGAACGGAGCTGGAGCTTTTGATGGGCAATATGGTGATCGCCGATTTCCGTAAAACCTCCGGGCGCAGCCAGAGTTACTATGAAACCGGAGAGCTGCCGGATATCGACCTGATGGGAGCGCCTTTGTTTGCGATTCTGGATATGAACGCCTACTGGGATTCCCAAAACGGAGAAGGGCCGCCGCCGAAAAAGTATATGGTCAATGTCTGCGGCATGGTGGCAGGCAATATGGATGAGTACAATGAACACAGTTGGAATACCTACGTGGACATCGATACGCTGGCCAATGTGCTGAAAAAAGTATATAAAAACAAGCCGATTCCCGGCCAGCCTACCATGGCCAACGGAAAGCCTTATAAATATCTGATTTATGACCGCGGATTTGTAAAGGTAGACGAGATGGATAATGTGGAAGAAGTTCAGAAAATCATCGGGGATATGGGTTTTCAGAGCTACAGCAACTCGGAATACTTAAAATCCATGCAGCAGCAGTTCGCCCAGATTCAGGCGGTGCTGGGCGGCATCGGCGCCGTATCTCTGTTCGTGGCGGCGATCGGCATTGCCAATACGATGATGATGTCCATCTACGAGCGGACCAAAGAAATCGGCATTATGAAAGTGCTGGGATGCAGTCTGTCCAATATCCGTTCTCTGTTTCTGCTGGAGGCCGCTTTTATCGGCCTGTTCGGCGGCCTGCTGGGCCTGGGATTGAGTTACAGTATCTCCGGGCTGATTAACTATGTGGTGTCGCAGAGCGGAAACGGACAGGAATATATTTCTTATATTCCGCTGTGGCTTTCCGGTGCGGCGCTGGGATTCGCGGTGCTGATCGGCGTTCTGGCGGGACTGATGCCTGCTCTTCGGGCCATGAAGCTGAGCGCGCTGGAAGCGATCCGGACGCAGTAAGGATAAAAGCAGACAGCGGAACATTGCTTCGGGAGACGAATGTATGAAAAAAAGATACTCAGAGGGTTTTTATTTGTAAAAGTAAATTGCCTCCGAGTATCTTTTTCTTTTATTTCATTTTAAAATCTAAGGCATCCTATGGTTTGTAAAAATCTGTTATATGATGCTGACAGCACCGTATTTATGAGACGGAATCCGGCGGTTACAGCCGTTCAAGATATCCTTCATATTGGCGGATTACCTGTTCCATAGCCTCTTTTCCCGGTGCCCCTGTGGTGATCCGTTTTTCCACACAGGTTTTCAGGCTGATGGCTTCATAAATATCCTGCTCAAACACAGGGCTGATGGCTCTGAATTCTTCTAAGGTCATATCCTCCAGCGCCATGTTTTTTTCGATACAGTACAGCACCAGTTGTCCCACGATGCCATGGGCATCCCGGAACGGTACGCCGTGGTTCACCAGATAATCGGCGGCATCCGTGGCATTGGTAAAGCCGTTGGCGGCACTTTTTTTCATCCGGTCTTTCCGGAACTTCATGGTAGACAGCATACCGGTAAACAGAAGGACACAGCTTTTGGTGGTGTCAATGGCGTCGAAGGTCATCTCCTTATCTTCCTGCATATCCTTGTTATAGGCCAGCGGCAGTCCCTTCATAGTAGTCAGCAGAGACATCAGCGCGCCGTATACCCGGCCCGTTTTCCCTCGTACCAGTTCGGCGATATCCGGATTTTTCTTCTGAGGCATAATGCTGCTGCCGGTGCTGTATGCGTCGTCCAGCTCCACAAACTGATACTCATTGCTGTTCCAGATAATGATTTCCTCGGAAAACCGGCTCAGATGCATCATAATCGTGGCCATGGCTCCAAGCAGTTCAATCAGGTAATCCCGGTCGGATACCGAGTCCATGCTGTTTAAGGTGGGGCCGTCAAAATCCAGCAGGCCGGCCGTATATGCCCGGTCCAGCGGATAGGTGGTGCCTGCCAGAGCGCCGGCTCCCAGAGGGCAGTAGTTCATCCGCCGGAAAATGTCGCCAAGCCTGCTCTGATCTCTGGCAAACATCTCAAAATATGCTCCCAGATGATGGGCCAGGGTCAGAGGCTGGGCTTTTTGCAGATGCGTAAAGCCGGGCATATAGGTTTCCGTGTGTTCTTTCATCATGGACAGCAGCGTTTCCAGCAACTGTTTTACCAGTCCGGACAGCTCCGTTATCTCATCCCTGACATACAGTTTCATATCCAGTGCGACCTGGTCGTTGCGGCTTCTGCCGGTATGAAGCTTTTTCCCCACATCACCGATGCGCCCGATCAGGGTAGCCTCCACAAAGCTGTGGATATCCTCGCAGCTTTCATTAATGGTCAGGCTGCCGGTCTCCAGATCGGATAAAATTCCTTCCAGTCCGGTCACGATGGCATCCCGCTCGCCGGCGGTTAGAATATTCTGTGCGGCCAGCATGGTCACATGAGCGACGCTGCCCCGGATATCCTGACGGTACAGCCGTCTGTCAAAGGAAATAGAAGCGTTAAATGCGTCCACAAGCTGATTGGTTTCTTTGGTGAAGCGTCCTCCCCATAATTTCATATCGTTCCTCCTGCTTATTCTAAATCAGTTCCGAATAAAAATTTGTCTTTAAGCCTCATCTTCCTGCTCCCGGGAGGCTTCATTCTCATTCTTTTTTTCAAAATACTGCTTCCATTTTTTCCTGCCCTCGTCGGTCAGCAGCAGCCGCTCGCCAAGGAGAATCAGGCAGATGACAATGACTGTCGAAGACGACAGCATCAGACCCAGATTCCGTCCCGGCGCATGATATTCCAGATGAATTTCATGGCGGCCTTCCTCAAGGGGGACGCTGATCAGCGCATTGGCAAAGACCTGTATCTCCTGTTCCTGACCGTCCACTGTCAGAATCCATCCGTTGTCATAGGGGATGGAGGTAAACAGAAGCCCCTTCTCCTGGACATTTACAACACCGTTTAAAACGGTGTCCGAATAGGACGTTACCTGTAATGGCTGCTGGTTTAAAATCTGCGTCATGGCATTTAAGTTGTCATAGCGGAAAATGTAGGCGGACGCCATCAGAGAGGCATCCTGTTCCGTGGTCAGACGGATGGTTTCTTCCGGGGTACACCAGCCCAGATCCAGAAAGAATCCCCGGTCCACATGGCTCCAGCTTTCGGTGCGTTCTCCGATTACGGCATCCACGTCCTCCACCTGGCTGTTATCCACCTGTACAAATACATGGCCGGCTTCCTCCAGGTGAATTTCAAAGGTGCCGCCATTGGTGTTGGTATCGGCAATGGGGTCCAGCAGATTACCTGTTCCGGCGCTGTGGATGGAGAACGCATTCTGAGCGATTGCCGGATTGGTATATTCCGGCTGCCACTGTTCATTCATGTCTGCCGGAACCATAAAGCCCACGGGCAGGACGGACTGGTTCTGGTAAAGATATGCGCCATTATTTTCACCATACAGAAGCAGTCCTTCCTGTTCGTTCAGAGGTTCGGAGGACAGAATGTATTTAATATCGAAGATTGATCGGATAAAAGGCGTCATTCCTGTGACAGCATAGGCATTCATGGAGCCTTCCATTCCCAGCGTTTCATAAAAATCAGTTAAAGCCGCATTGGCCGTGGAAGAAAAGATGGAGGCGGAGGGGTATCCCACCCAGGCCCCGTCATTTTTGGAACGTCTCTCGTCCTTTTCAAACCGGTAAAAGCCCACATCCTCCGTCTGTGCCTGTGCCACAAGCTGCCGGAATTCCGGCGTATGTTTCAGATAGGCGCTGCGGGTAGTAGTGGTGATGCTGGTACAGGCCGTATTGGCCGTCGTCTCCACCACGGCAAGGCAGAGCATAAACACCACTGCCGAAAGCCCAGTGATTTTCCGGTCCTGGTACAGCCAGACGATGATCATATACAGACCGCACAGAACCAGGGCTATGTAAAATATATAAAAAGGGATTTCCTCGCCGTCGATCAGCTTTTGCGCCAGCAGGATAAATATGGCGGCGCCCGCAAAGGCACCGGTCAGCCATGTGGGTTTACAGTCTTTTGGCTCCCGGATACCCTCGTAACACATAGAAAGCACTACGGCGATATACAGGAAAGACTGCCGGCAGGGCAGACTGTTGGGATAGTGGAAGCCATGCCAGATATAGTTGGGGATATTGGTGGAAAAGGAAAACAGCATAAACAGAATCAGCGCCGTCTTTGCCGCTTTTTCCTTCCAGGGAATCCGGCTGTTCATCAGATACACGGGAAATGCGATGATTGCAGCCGTTCCGCAGTAAATATTGGGCCAGTGATCCAGACCGATTTCCGTGTCCACCAGCGCCATATGGCGGGCCAGCATATCGAAAATGGAAAAGTAGGATTTCCATTCTTTCGGGAAGCTGAAATCGCCGGAGGCAGTCAGACTGAGGGCCATCATCTCAGGGACAACCAGACAGGCGGCCAGCCCGCCTGCCAGCAGAGAATACAGGCAGAAATCCACAAAGATCCGAAGATAGGGCGGCCGGGCATACAGGGCCGTCGTTTCCCCGTTTTCCTCTCTGTGATAATGAATCTGGGAGGAAGGGAGGGAAACGGTCAGCACGATGAAATACAGGACGCAGAACATACATACCATGATGGCGATATAGTAGTTGCTTAAAATGCACAGTCCCAGGCTGAGACAGTACAGCCAGCAGCGATGCTCTTTTACCAGAAGTTCCAGTCCCAGAAGAATCAGGGGCGTCACCATGATACAGTCCGTCCACATGATGTTCCAGTTGTAGGCGGCAAAGTAGCCGGACAAGGCAAAAAACAGGGCGAAAAAAGTGGTAAAATAGTCTTTTTTGCCGGATTTGCGGCTTAAGTACAAGGCAAAAAACAGGCCGGTCAGGCCGGTTTTGAATACCACCATATAAGAGAGAAATTCAATGACGGCGTTCAGCGGACACAGAAAAATCAGCCAGTTAAAGGGACTGGCCAGATAATATCCGTACAGGGACAGAAAATTTGTTCCCAGGCCCACGTCCCAGGTATAGGATAAACTGCCGCCGTCGGAAAGCTTTTGCTTCATTAAGGAAAGAAACGGTGCATACTGATGGTACAGGTCTACCCGCAGAAAACTGTTATCCCCGAAGGGGAAGATGGCATTGCCGGCGAATACCATGATCAGCACCAGAACCGGCAGGACGAAAGCCAGGATCAGGGGCATATTTTCCCGGATCTGCTGACGGCTGAAAAAATTCTTTTTCATCATCGCTGTAATGTTATATTCCTTTCTTTTTCATTTTCCGGATAATGAATGTCCCGTGATGTCAAAGACTCACGGGAGGGAGATATTTTACTGATTCTTAAAGATAAACAGCTTGCTGGCTACGTAATTCATCACCACCACGAAGAAGTTGGACAGGATTTTCGCCAGGTCCTCGTTCATCTGCAGGTAGCTTACGGTGATGACCATAAAGGCCATATCGAAGGCCAGAGACAGCAGACGGCAGGAGATAAATGCCGCAAATTCCTTTTGGACGACGGCGCCTTCCCAGCTTTTTGACTGAAATACATACAGCTTGTTTACCACAAAGGCAAAAATCACGGCCACTACCCAGGCGATGACGTTGGAGATCAGATACTGGATGCCGATCAGGTTGCAGCCTTTGAAGACGACGATGTTCAGGATCGTGGTCAGAACGCCGGCCACCAGATAAGTGACGGTTTCACGGTTTAATAGTTTTTTCATCAGTGATTCTAGCATATTGTTTCACACCTCTTGCAATGTTCTTTTATCCCTGCGGGCGGCGGCTCGGACGGTTATGCCGGGCGCTTTACGGGTATACATGGGCCGTCTGCCGCATCAGTGATCGTTCAGGTTTGACTGTTTCAGAATATAGATCGGACGGCTCTTTGACTCCATATACATATGGGCGATGTATTCTCCCACGATTCCCAGAGACAGCTCGATAATCCCGCCCAGAAACAAAACGGCGCACAGGGTAGTCACGTATCCGGGGACGTCGATGCCGAAAATCAGCGTCTGGGTCAGCGTAATCAGGATATAGATGAAAGCGCCCAGGGAGATCACAACGCCCATAATGGACACCAGCCGCAGCGGCACGATGGAAAAAGAGGTGATTCCGTCCAGCGCGTAGCGGAACAGTCCCCAGAAGCTCCACTTGCTGGTACCGACGGTGCGCTCCACATTCTCATAAGGATACCATTTGGTTTCAAACCCGACCCAGGCAAAAATACCTTTGGAAAACCGTTCCACTTCCGACAGCTTAAGGATCGCGTCAACCATCTGCCGGGTCATAATCCGGAAATCCACGGCGCCGTAGGCCATCTTTACATTGGTCATACGATTGCTCAGATGATAGAACATCCGGGAGAAAAAGCTGCGGACAGGCGCTTCGCCCTTTCGGGTGCTTCTGCTGGCGGCACAGCAGTCATAGCCTTCCTCAATTCCTTTTATCATGTCGGGGATCATGGCCGGAGGATGCTGCAGATCCGCATCCATAACAATAACCAGATCGCCGAGGGAAGCGGCCAGCCCCGCGTACATGGCGGCTTCTTTGCCGAAGTTTCGGGAAAATGACAGATATTTCACATGCAGGTCGGCGGCGGCCAGCCGTTTCATTACGGTCAGGGTCTTGTCAGAACTTCCGTCATCCACTAAAATATAGGTAAAGTCATATGTGTCTATCCCGGCCAGGACCTTCTGTGTTTCCTGGTAGAACAGAGTCAGACCATCTTCTTCATTATAACATGGGACGATAATATCTACGGATGTCATATGGCTCCTCTTTTCTTTTTTTGCAATCACTTCTTATTCTAGTACAGCGAAAGAAAAATGTAAATGCCATTATTTTTAAAAATGATAAGAAAATTGTTCTAAATCGGGAGATTGGAGCATAAATATGTTAATGAGTAAACAGAATACACAATGGGCGAGGAGGAAAATACCAGTGTCAGAGAAAGTAATAGAAAACAACAAGGTATGTGTAATCGGCGAAATTGCGGGAACATTTGAGTTCAGCCATGAGGTATTTGGGGAAGGGTTTTATCTGACAGAGCTTTCAGTCAGACGCCTCAGCGATCAGGTGGATGTGATCCCTCTGCTGATTTCAGAACGGCTGATCGACGTATCAGGGGACTACAGAGGGCAGACGATACAGGTAAATGGCCAGTTCCGTTCCTATAATCGCCACGAAGGTACGAAAAACCGCCTGATTCTCTCCGTATTTGTCAGAGAAGTGGAATTTATAGAGGAATTTACCGACTATACCAAAACCAATCAGATTTTTTTGGATGGTTTTGTCTGCAAAGCGCCGGTTTACCGCAAGACGCCGCTGGGAAGAGAAATCGCCGATCTTCTTGTGGCGGTGAACCGGCCCTATGGAAAGTCCGATTACATACCCTGTATCGCCTGGGGGCGGAATGCCCGATATGCCACCGGTTTTGAGGTGGGCGGCCGCATCCGTATCTGGGGCCGGGTTCAGAGCAGAGAGTACACAAAGCGGATCGGGGAGGAGGAGAGCGAGAGAAGGGTCGCCTATGAGGTGTCCGTAAGCAAACTGGAATGCGTGGAACAGTAGAAATCATTACTATATAAAAACACATTTGGCTTCGGAGGGAGAATGCAGCGGAATGGCCGCCGTATTCTCTTTTCCTGTCTTGTATCACACTGCGGTGGGACGGGGATTGTACGCGATAAAGAGGTTGAATTGTGAATTGTGATATAGTATAGTAATAGAGCGGAAAGGAAACCTGCAGCCCCAAAGTATTTGCGCCTGCAGGAAAAGAGATAGTATATGGAATATGAGCAGAGCTTTCTGGTAGGTGAACGCGAGTTCGTCAGCGACAGAGGATTGGGCATTCATCTGAATTACTATCTGACAAAAAAGACGGGGCGGACGGCTTATGACGCCCTGTATGGAATACGGATTGAGAAAACGGTGCAGGGAGAGCAGGAAGAAACAGAGCAGACACCGGCGCTGTCAGCGTCCCGACAGATGGTGGAACAACTGGCAGGAAAACTGATGGCCGGCGCGGTGACTCCGATCTGCATGATAGAGATTATAGATGATCTGATGGGCTGACAGAAGGGAACATACGAATGACAGAGAGCTACAGGACGTTATATCTTCCGGGAGAGGGAGAGCTGGTGGAGAAGAAATCCCGTTTTATCGCCACAACGGCTCTGGCCGAATCGGAGGAGGAGGCGCTTTGCTTTATTGAATCCATGAAAAAAAAATATTGGAACGCCACCCATAACTGCTGGGCCTATATTACGGGTCCGGACAATGGGGTGATGCGCTGCAGCGACGACGGCGAGCCCCAGGGAACGGCGGGAAGGCCGATGCTGGATGTGCTGCTGGGAGAAAAGCTGTTCAATATCTGTGTGGTAGTGACCAGGTATTTCGGCGGCACGCTGCTGGGGACCGGAGGACTGGTCAGAGCTTATTCGAAAGCGGTTCAGGAAGGACTTGGCGGCAGCAGGCTGATCGAAAAAAAGCTGGGACGTAAGGTGCGGATCGGCTGTGATTACAATATGATCGGCAAAGTACAGTATCAGATCGCCCAGGCCGGGATTCTGACCCTTGACAGCCGGTATACGGAGGATGTGGAAACACTGATCCTGGTGCCTGAACGGGAAGTGGATCAGGTGACGGAGATGCTGACGCAGGCTACCGGCGCAAAGGCATCCGTTTCGGCAGAAGAACAGGTATGGTTTGCTGCTTTTGAAAAAGAAATTTTACTGTTTGAACGATAAAAGATACAAGAGAGGACAGATGTGATGATGAACTATCAGGATGCGGTCGATTATATCGATCAGATACCCAAGTATGCCGATTCACCGGTGCCGGCCCATACATTTTCTCTGATGGAACTGCTGGGGAATCCCCAGGATCACTTAAAAGTAATCCATGTGGCGGGAACCAACGGCAAGGGTTCGATCTGTGCCTATATCACGGAAATGCTGGTGGAACAGGGACTCCGGGTGGGAACTTTTACCTCCCCGCATCTGGTCCGCATGAATGAGCGGATTAAGGTGAATAATGTTCCGGTAGAGGATCGGGTATTTCTCGACGCTTTTCTGCGGGTGAAAGAAGCCAGCGAGAAGCTGGGGGATACCAATTATTTTGAATATCTGTTTGCCATGGCCATGCTGATCTACCGGGATGCGGAAATTGATTACGCCGTACTGGAGGTAGGGCTTGGAGGGCGCAAGGACGCCACCAATGTGATTAAGCAGCCTGCGGTCAGCGTCATTGCCTCTATCAGCCTGGATCACACGGAGGTACTGGGCGATACCATTGCGCAGATTGCCAGTGAAAAAGCGGGAATTATCAAAGAGGGCTGTCCGGTGGTCTACGACGGCTGTCAGCCGGATGCGTCGGCGGTGTTTGAAAAGGAAGCGGCGAAGCTCCATGCGCCGGCTTACGGAGTAGATCATGGAAGCTGGACGCTTCTTGAACGCACCGGGCAGGGAGTATCCTTCCGGGTGAATGAAGGATTTTTGAAAGGACATACGATTCAGGTTCCTTTCATCGCCGGATATCAGGCGGCGAATGCTATGGTGGCCCTGACGGCACTGAACTGTCTGAACCGGCTGGAGACGGAAAAAGAAGTGGAGCAGGCACTTACGGCCATAACCCATACGGTCTGGCCGGGAAGGATGCAGCAGGTGTGTCCCGGCGTTTATCTGGACGGCGCCCATAACAGCGACGGGATTCTGAATTTTGTGGAAACTGTTGCTGCCATGCCCTGCAGAGGGAAGAAATATCTGCTGTTTACGGCGGTGAAAGAGAAGGATCTGGACCATATGACAGAATTCCTGGCTTCCCGCACGGATTTTTCCGGCATTTTCGTGACGGAGCTGGAGCACAACGACAGAGCGGTCAGCGCAGAAGGCCTGGCTGAAAAGTTCCGCCGGTTTTACGACGGCCCGGTTTATATCTGCCCCCATATCAGGGAAGCATGGGAGCAGGCCATGAAGATAAAAAAAGAAGAAGATATTCTGTTTATAGCGGGTTCTCTGTATCTGGTGGGCAGCGTAATGGAAGCGTGTTTATAGGGCAGGAGCGGTACTCGAAACAGCGGATGCCCGAACAAGTGCTCAGAGGAAATACTGGCTGCGGAGCAGACAGGATTTGCTCTGCGGGTTAAAGTACTTGGGAGGGCAGGAGCGGTACTCGAAACAGCGGATGCCCGAACAAGTGCTCAGAGGAAATACTGGCTGCGGAGCAGACAGGATTTGCTCTGCGGGTTAAAGTACTTGGGAGGGCAGGAGCGGTACTAGGTTAGGAGGAAGATAAATGTTGGATTTTGAGGAAGAACTGAAGAATTTTAAGCCCAGTAAAGAAATCGACCAAACCGGAGAAACAGCCAATAAGCGGAATAAGACTGATCTGGTGGATATTATGATGCAGATGATGAAGGAAAAAGAAGAATAGAGAGGGATGCTAATGAAATGTTATCGCTGCGGCAGTAAACTGGGACGTCAGAATATATGTCTGAAGTGCGGCGCTCCGCTGGATACCTACCGCCTGATCGTCCGTCGGGCGAACAGCCTGTACAACAGCGGCCTTGAAAAAGCCTGGGTCAGAGATCTGACCGGCGCAATAGAGGACCTGCAGCAATGTCTGGTGTATGACAAACGCAATATAGACGCCAGAAACCTTCTGGGGCTGATCTACCATGAAATCGGAGAGGATGCGGAGGCGATGGCGGAGTGGGCCATCAGCGAGAGCTTTCAGCCGGAAGATAATCCTGCCACAACTCTGATAAAAAAGGTGATCGACTCGGATCAGATTGAACAGTGCAATATGGCGGTGAGAAAGTACAACCACAGTCTGTCGCTGGCAAGCGGCATTGATCACAGCTATGATCTGGCTCTTTTACAGTTGCAGAAGGTGGTTCGAATCAATCCTAAATTTATCAGAGCCTATCAGTTGATGGCGCTGCTCTATATTCATGACGAGGAGTACGCAAAGGCGGAAAAGGCATTGCGGACGGCGCTGAATATTAATCATTCCGACGCAGTCTGCCTGCGTTATCTGCAGGAGATCGAGGATAAGGTCAGCCGCCGGGAAAGCGGCAGAGAGAAACGGGAAAAGGTGCTGCTGGAAAAGGCGAATGAGAGCAAAGGTGTGGTGGTTCCTACATACCGGGAGGGCAGTGGCATATTCCAGACGGTGCTCTATGTGTTCGGCGGCGTGATTCTCGGCCTGCTGGTCTGCTATTTTCATCTGGTTCCCGGTATCCGTCAGCGGCTGCAGAGAGAGAGCAACGAGAAAGTGATGAGTTACGGCGATATGCTTTCGGCCAAGGATCTGGAGCTTTCGGAATTGAAGGCGCAGTTGGAGGGACTGGAGGCGGAGAAAAACAGTGCCAATGAACAACTGGAGGGCTACACCGGCACCGACGGTGTAGTGGCGTCCTATGAAAAGCTGTTAAAAGCGGCGGATGACTACTATTCCGGAGAGTACGGCGCAGCTCTCGAAGCGCTGGATCAACTGGATGAGACGGTCAGCGGAACCAATTATCAGGCGGTTTACAGAAAGTTAAAGGACAGCGTGAATACGGAAGGAATGAGCGAGCTGTACAAAAAGGGATATGATGCTTATCAGGCCAGAGACTTTGAAGCGGCGAGAGATTATCTGACCCAGTGTCTGGTCATTGATCCTGATTATCCGGACGCCATGTTCTGGCTGGGTCTCAGTTACCATAATCTGGGTGATCGTGAGAAAGCGTTCCAGTACTATGACAGGCTGATTGCGGAATTTCCCGAACTGTCCTATGCCCAGCGGGCGGCGGAACTGAAAAATGAGTAATACACTGTACAAAGGATGCAAAAACTTGAGGTTTTGCATCCTTTTATTGTGATACTACGCCATGAAACGGCAAATCGGAGGCGAACATGACAGAAAGTATGTATGAGATTTCATATGAGAAGGACAGGGATGCTTTGATTGTCAGGCTTCCCAAAGAGGTGGACCATCATTTCAGCCAGGGACTGAAAGAGGTGACGGAATCCTATGCGGTGATGGGACAGGTCCGGTGTATTATTTTTGATTTTGCCCGGACCGAATTTATGGACAGCACCGGAATCGGCATCCTGCTGGGCCGGTACAAATTTATGCGGGCATTAGGGGGCACCATTGCGCTGGCAAACGTCAGCGGCCGGATCCAGAGAATTCTGAAAATAGCCGGCATATACCGGATTATACCGAATCTGGAGTGGGATATGAAAGAGCAGTAGGACTGGAGCGGTACTATAAAACAGCGGAAGTCCGGAGCGTGCACAGCGCAATTTACGGACATGGGACATGGGCGGAAATTGAGCTTGATCCGGGTGTACGAGCAGGACTGGAGCGGTACTATAAAACAGCGGAAGTCCGGAGCGTGCACAGCGCAATTTACGGACATGGGACATGGGCGGAAATTGAGCTTGATCCGGGTGTACGAGCAGGACTGGAGCGGTACTATATTTAGAAAGGGGAAGAAAAAATTTTATGGATACGCAGGAAAGAAAGCAGGAGCCTTTGGAACGGCGGGAAACGATGCGGGTGGAGTTGGAGAGCTATTCTCATAATGAACAACTGGCCAGGGTGGTGGTGGCGGCCTATATGACCAGGCTGAATCCTACCGTGGACGAAACGGAGGATGTCAAGACAGCCGTTTCGGAAGCCGTGACCAATGCGATTATTCATGGTTATCAAGAGAGCGGGGAAACTTTGATTCTCAGAGTCAGTTCCGTTGGGGGCGAGCTTCAGGTAGAAGTGGAGGACCACGGCGTAGGAATTCCGGATGTGGAGCAGGCCAGACAGCCGCTGTATACGACCAGTACGGAAGGAGAGCGGTCCGGAATGGGATTTACGTTTATGGAAACGTTTATGGACCAGGTGGAGGTGCGCTCTGCGCCGGGCAGCGGCACACTGGTAGTGATGAAAAAGAAAATCGGAGCGTAAGGAGTGTGTATGGACGAAACGGCAAAACTGATTCAGTCTGCACACGAAGGAGATAAGTCCGCCAGGGACAGGCTGGTTGCCGAAAATATGGGGCTGGTCTGGAGCATTGTCCGGCGCTTTGGCGGGAGAGGATACGATCCGGAGGATTTGTTTCAGATTGGCAGCATCGGTTTGATTAAGGCAATCGATAAGTTTGATTTAAACTATGACGTGAAATTTTCCACTTATGCCGTGCCGATGATTGCCGGTGAGATCAAGCGGTTTCTCAGAGACGACGGCATGATTAAGGTAAGCCGCGTGCTGAAAGAGACTGCCGTGAAAGCAAAAGGGGTCAGGGAGGCGCTGAATTTAAAACTTGGCCGGGAACCGACGTTAAATGAGATCGCGGAGGAGCTTGGGATCTGTGTGGAAGAACTGGCGGCGGCCATGGAATCCGGGGCGGAGATTGAGTCACTGCAGAAAACCATTTATCAGGGTGACGGAAGCAGCATTCATCTGATGGACAAGCTGGAAGAAAAATCCAACCCGGCGGAAGATGTGCTGAATAAAATGCTGCTCGGCAGGCTGTTAAAGGAGCTGTCGCCTCAGGAGCGGAAAATTATCATCCGGCGCTATTATCTGGAGCAGACCCAGACCCAGATCGCAAAGGAGCTGGGTATTTCCCAGGTGCAGGTATCCCGGATGGAGAAAAAAATTTTAAAATCCATGCGTGAGAAGCTGTGACGGTCTTGCGGCATCTGTTCTTTTCATTTTTTTAATTGTGAAAAGACTGCCTGTGTATAAAAGTGATAAAACCACACATAATAACACTGATTCAGCCGGATCAGACTCTGACAAAGTATTTCTGATCGGATTCTGTCAGGATATTTTGAATGAAGCGTTTGCAGGGGATTCTGTGAACGGAATTTTTTGCGGCGGAACATGTGGAAATGTGTATCGCCGCAGTCCGGCGATAACAGGAACGTGGTAAAGGATGTGTGGTTATGACACAGGGAAGAAAACGAATGGTAATCGTTGTTGTGGTTCTGGCCTTGCTTTTTGCGGCGGTCTGGGGATACCTGACCTATACCGGCAGGCAAAGTGAGGATCTGGGATATCTGGTTCGGCGAGACGGATGCGGAATCGAGAATGTTTTAGAATATGTACCGGAACACCGGGCAGGATATGCAGAGAAATCTGAAAAGAAGAATGGCACGGAATCCGGCTTCCGGGAACTGGCCATGTCTGAAATGAAATACGAACAGGAAGGGAAGAACTGCCATGGCTGATACCGTTTATCTGAAATTTGAAAAAAATGTGGAGGTACACAGCCGGGAAGTGAATCTGGGACTGGCGGGACAGATTTACTGTGCCAATCCGTCGGTCCAGGCAAAATGCAGAGCCCTGAAACTGGCAAATATCCATGAGAATGAAAACCATCGTCAGGTATTTTCCGTACTTCAGGTTACACAGATCATTCAGGAGATGGACAGCCAGTTGACAGTCAGCAATCTGGGAGAGACAGATTTTATCGTGGATTACCAGCCGGCAGGCAGCAGAAAGCGGGCATGGGCCTGGACAAAGACACTGGCGGTATGTGTCATTGTCTTTGTGGGAGCGGCTTTTGCCATTATGACGTTTAACAACGACGGAGATGTGCCGAAAATTTTTACGGATCTTTATATGCAGGTGATGGGACGAGAGCCGGGGCAGGTGAATGTGCTGAATATCTCTTATTCTATTGGTCTGCCCCTGGGGATTATCGTCTTTTTTAATCATTTTTCCAAAGTGGCCTTTTCTTCTGATCCCACGCCCCTGGAAGTACAGATGCGTACTTATGAGGATGACGTGGACACGACACTGATTAAGAACGCAGGCAGAAAGGAATCGGGTGTGGATGTTTCTTAAATATCTGTTTTTAACCGTTTGCGGACTCAGCGCCGGAGGCGTGATCGCTGCCGGACTGTTTGCCTTTATTACTACCATCGGCGTGATTCCCAGGCTGGCAGGGAAAACCCATACGGCCTATGCGTCCAGACTTTATGAAGACTGTATCGTGCTGGGGGCGGGCCTGGGAAACGGAGCGCAGTTATTTGGGTGGAAACTTTTTGGCGGAAATCCTCTTATGGCGGTTTTCGGCCTCAGCGCAGGCGTATTCGTGGGCTGCCTGATTATGTCCCTTGCGGAGACGCTGGACGCGGTTCCCGTAATGAATCGCCGGATGAGATTGTCAGTGGGATTTCAGTTTATTATCCTCAGCCTGGCAGTGGGAAAATGTGCCGGGGCGCTGATGTCGGTATTGACGGGGATTGGTGTATAAAGAAAAGTTCGAGAAGTGTCAGGGGGCATGTCGGTTTTCATGATGGCGGTATGGTCCGGGCGGTGCTTCCGCTCAGATGAAGCGGTTGTGTAAATGAGACAGTGGGATTCTGCCGTTTTGGGAAGAAAGAACCGCGGGAATAATTTGAATAAGTTTTACGGAATGATTTATAAAAAGCTGCGAAAAGAACCTATAAAAATACGAAAGTGAGGATGCCGCGATATGGATAAAGAACAGTATCAGGAATATGTGAAACAGGTGACGCCCACCCATAATACTTTTTTAAACGTGTTGAAAGCTTTTCTGACCGGAGGAGTTATCTGCCTGATCGGCCAGGGTGTGAATCAGTTCTTTGCGGTCGTTCAGGGAATGGACAAAGAGACAGCCTCCGCCTGGACGCTGCTTACGCTGATTCTGGCATCAATACTTCTGACAGGATTTAATGTGTACCCCGGACTTGTAAAATTCGGCGGGGCAGGAGCGCTGGTGCCGATTACAGGGTTTGCAAATTCTGTGGTTTCCCCGGCGATTGAGTATCAGAAGGAGGGGCAGGTGTTCGGGGTTGGGTGTAAGATTTTTACGATTGCCGGGCCGGTGATTTTGTTCGGGACGCTGGCCAGTTGGGTGCTGGGGGTGGTGTATTGGGTGTGGCAGATGGTGTGAGGGAGTGAAAAATTTTATTGGGAAGACGGAACAGAGCGATGGGACTGAACGGATGTCTTGTGGCTCTGTTTTTTAGGTGGGAATTAAAGAGTGTGAGATTGTATGTAGAAATGTTTTCCAGCGTTGTGCTTTTGAGTTTTTTCGATTATAATGTTAATATCTGGATGCATTGATTAACAGATGATATAGGCTGCTTTTGAATGGGGAGTGGATATGGAAGAATTATTTAATCCGGCAGATTTTGATTCTTATAAAGAAGATAACAGAAGGGAAGTAAAAAAAGCAGAAGGCGGGCTGCCTAATAGTTTATGGGATACTTATTCTGCCTTTGCAAACTGTTATGGCGGAGTTATTATCCTTGGGGTAAAAGAGGACAAGAACGGTAATTGGCATACAACTGGGTTGAAAAATGCAGCAAAGTTGAAAAAAATTTTCTGGGATACGCTTAACAATCGTAAGAAGGTAAGTGTCAACCTTTTGAAAGATGACGATGTGGAAACTTTTTCAGTGCCTTGCTCTGACGATGTGATTATGGTAATTTGGGTGCCGAGTGCAAAGCGGGAACAAAAACCGGTATATGTCAATGATGATTTGTTTGGAGGGACTTTTCGCAGAAACTGGGAGGGAGATTACCACTGTACCAGATTACAGGTTAAGACAATGCTGAGGGATCAGGCAGAGGAAACCATGGATATGGAAGTGCTTGATGAGGCTGAAATGGAAGATTTGAATCAGGACTCCATCCGCGGTTATCGTAACAGCCACAAATCTTTTAAACCAGGGCATCCTTTTGAGAGGTTAGACGATCCTGAGTATCTCAGGGTAATTGGAGCGGCCGGTTTTTCAAAAGACGATAAAAGGCTTCATCCGACTGCCGCCGGAATGCTTATGTTTGGAAATGAGTATGATATTGTAAGGTATTTTCCGGAATATTTTTTGGATTATAGGGAAAATCCGGATACCATAATTAGATGGACAGACAGACTTCAATCTTCATCTGGGGAGTGGTCGGGAAACCTGTTTGATTTTTATTTTCGGGTATATGGTAAGATTGTGAAGGATATTAAAGTGCCATTTAAGAACAGTGCTGATATTGAAATTCATCAAAAAACGAGCGATAAAAACAAGCGATAAAAACAAATAAAAATATGGAAAAAATCAGAGTGTATTTACAAGAACACAAAACAGCAAAAACCAAAGATATTGCGCAAGTACTGGGTTTGAGTACGGCAAGAACGAGAGAGATGCTTTCTGTGATGGATGATGTGGAGGCGTTGGGAAAGAATAAAATGCGGACATATCGGCTGCGTAAGGAGAAATGACAGGCAGGAAAATGAGGATATAATAAAATAATTCATTCGGCTGCCGCCCCGGTGATTTTGTTTGGAACGCTGGCAAGCCAGGTTCTGAGAGGACATGTTGGATGTGGCAGATGGTATGGTAAGTTAAGTAACTTAAGCCAGGTAGGCTCACAAAAGAAAAAGGAGAACTCTATGGATTTTAAACAATATATGACGGCAGTCGAAAAACAACTGGACTCCATGACCGGGCAGCAGATGAAAAGCTGGATTTTAACCCAGGCTCGGATTGTAGACGAGGGTCAGAGGCAGGATTTTCTGAACAATTTGTCAGGGAAAAAGCCGGAAATACTTTCTTTAAACGCCGGAGAAATCCATGCGTGGTGTGAGCAGGTGGAGAGTGGGACTCTTTATTTTGAAACGGAACAGGAGGAGTATTACGAGGAAGGCGACTGGGATTCGGATTGGAGGACGATTTATTATGATGCATTTGATATTATTCCATATTTAACAAAAGCCTTTGAAACTTGTCAAAAGCTTGTCCTCGTGGGCGAATATGAAACGGCATATGCTTTGCTTGACCGATTGTGCAGGATAGAATTTTATACGGATTTTGAGGAAGAAGACTGGCTTGGAGATGAAGAACCATTGACTTTGGAAAAGCTGGCGGAGGAAGGTATGCTGACAATTGATTTTGCGAAGCTGTCACAAAATCTTTTGTATGCCTGCTATCAGAGTACAAACGGAGAGGAACGGCTCCGGAAACTGTATGAATATCTGATCTGGAAAATGTGCGGCGGAGTGAAAATGACAGATGTGTTTGCCTTTGGTCCCGAACCTTTGCCGGGAACGGCGGAATTTATGGAGAACTGGCATGCTTATCTTTCACATACCCCTGGGGATCGTGCGGCAGAGCTTCTGGCGGATGCATGCATTTATCTGGGAGGAGAAGAAAAATTACGGATAACGGCTGCGGAAACGGTGGATATGCATCCTTGCTTATATATCATTTACTGTCAAAGGCGGATGGAAGCGGAAGACTGGATGGACTGTGTGTCAGTTGGGCAGACAGCCGTAGAAACGATCCATGTCAACAAGGAAATCCGGGGAAAGATTGCGGAAATTGCATTTCAGGCGGCGGAACATCTGAACGATTATGACAGGATGAAACTATTTGGAAAAGCAATCTTTTTCTCAAAGCCGGATTGCGCCGGTCTTCTTCGTCTGTATCGTCTGGGAGATATAAAGCTGATAGAAGACGCCGGAAAGCGACTGGAAGAAATTACGGCAGAGCCATTTATGGCAAACAGAGGTTATTTCAACAGAGAGCAGAGGGAAACAAATATTCCTGATCAGAAACAAAAAGCAGTGTATCGTTTTATGCTGGGAGATTTTGAGTACGGGTGGGAAATCAGCAGGACGGATGATAAATATTTGGGCTGGAGCGGCAGCTTTAAAGAGCTTTTTGTCATGCTGGCACTGGTATTGCTGAAAAAGCCGGATGGAAATATGGCGAGAGCGGATGAGAAGATTTTGGGCACGCTGCAATATCGGCTGCGCTTTGATGACTGCTGCGGGTGTTCTTTTGAAACCGCACTTTTAGCCTGGAGAAACGGTTATCTGCTTTCGGAAAAACAAAAAGAGGATTGTCTGAACTGGCTGCAGCGGGAAATTGATAAGAGAACAGCGGCTGTCGTGGGAGGCGGATATCGGAACAGTTATCATAAAGCGGCCGAATTGATTGTGGCACTGGGGGAAATTCTGGAGGAAAATGGGGAGCCAGGCGCCATGAGAAAGCTGGTCGACCATTACAAGCAAATGCACTCAAGAAAGAGAGCCTTTCGGGCGGAGATCGATGAACTGAGTAAACGTGTGAGATAATACAAACACCGCCCCGGTCCGCCGCATCGTGCGAAACCGGGGCAGTCAGTCTTCTTATTTCTTTTCGTTCTCCGTCTCTTTCAGCTCTACGATCTTACAGTTCTCTTTTACTTCCTTCGGTACTTCAAAATCCGGCGCGCTTCCATAATTGGAATATACCAGCGTGCTGACGGCGCCCCAGATGCCGGCCATCGGGCGGGGCTGGTCGCCGCCGTAGGCGTTGTCCAGAATTTTTTCATTGATCTCTTTCAGGCTGAATACGATTTTCGTCATAAGGCCGGTGTCTGCGTCCAGATATACGTTAACCGGAATATCCGGCATATCCTGGTAGAAGGACTCGTCGTCGGTCAGGATGCTCAGAAGAGTCAGACTGGTCACCATGCCGAGAACGGGGCGGGTGAATTCGCCGGGAATGATGCCCCGGAGGGTAATGATGTTATGACCGTCGATTTCTTCCGTGTCGATGATCTCAAAAGACTTTTTGTCTCTGAAAAAAGCAGGGAAGTTTAAAAGCATATAGAAGGATTCCAGGTAGCTCAGGAAATTTCCCTGCCGGTATTCGTTTCGGCTCCATCCCTGAGGGCTGTCCGAGTATTCGTAATAGTGCTCGCCCTCCGTAATCCAGTAAGATTTCTGTTCCAGATCCATGCCGTAAAAACGGGTGGCAATGTCGATCATGGCCTTGTCCTGGAAAACGGTGGAATGGTTGCTCAACTGGTTTTCGATAATGCTCTGGTCCTTGCCGGTCAGTGTGACGGATACCATAAGCTGACATTCGAAATTATGGGTATTCTGAACCAGTTCTTCCGCACGGGTTAAAAGCTTTTCTGCTGACATTTCTTTATTGTTATTTTCCATAGTGATGATTTCCTCCGAAAAAGTTTGTTGTGAAACTGCAAAGGCTTTGAAATCAGATTTGTTATTCGCGGCAAACGGTTATGATTTGTCAGCCTTTGATGAGAGATAAATAAAGTATATCATATGGTTTCAAAATTGGCTATTGTTTTTAAGCGCCGTAATTTAACTGGAAAATTTGGTTATTTTGATCGTTATTCACGGCTTTGCATATTTCTGATTCCTGGATAAATATTCGGCGGCGCCGATGACGATAAAAATCAGCGGTGTGCAGACCGCCTGCTGATAGCAGAAAAAATTGTGTCCGGCATAGGACAGGACGGCGGCAGCGGCGGCCAGCAGGATCGGCGATTCCTTCCGGTTTTGAAGCATCCGGACTATCGCAAGGACAAAGACGGACAGGTAGGCGCCGCCGCCGATTAAGCCGTAATTGATCAGGGCGGTCAGCCATTCATTATGGGCATTGGTCAGTTTCAGACCGTTCCACATGGCCTGAATTTCCGCGGCGTGGTAAGCTTCCGAGTAGAATGTCAGGGAATCGGGGCCGCAGCCAAACAGTTTCATCAGGAGCGGATATTCGGAAAAAATACGGATACAGTAACTCCAGGTCTGCCCTCTGCCGCTGCCCCAGCTTTTGCCGTCGAAATTCAGATAACCGGTGGAACCAAGGAGGCCGGATGCGCCGGAGATTCTGCCGGTGGAAACCATCCACATGATAATGAGGATGAGAAGCAGGCCGCCGCCCAATATGGCGAACAGCACGGTTCGGAACCGGCGGAAAAACGGAGTGGAATTTCCTGATACGGTTTCCTGTTTTTTCCTGTGAAACAGCTGCAGAGTCAGCGTATAAACAACTGCCGCCGCCCCAAAGATCAGCCAGCCGCCCCATCCTTTGGTGACTGCCAGAGAAAGGGGATCCAGCTCCGGAACTCGTTCCGGAAAAAATGTCTGTAAAAGACCGGTAAATTTCGCGGCGGACAGAGCAATCAGACACAGTTCCATATATCGTTTCCATATATCAGGATCTACCATGGCGAACCAGAGGAAAAAGATAAAAGCCAGTCCCAGTCCCACATAAATGCTGTCGCTGTTCTGGGTGACTGCGGTGCAGAATCCGAGAAACAGAAGGCAGCCGGTCAGGATATGGGCCGGATTTTTGGGATTTTGCCGCTGTCCCACCAGATAAAGCCCCATCATTACAGGCAGCACCACGGCGACATAGCTGGAATACCAGGTGGCCTGTCCGATGGTTCCCAGAAACAGGATCTGATAAAAGTCGGAGATATTTTCATACAGCCCCAGGGGGTCGATTTTAAACCGGTGCAGGTAGGCGATCAGAAAGGCGGCGGCGGCACTTGCTCCCATAATCCATAATGCCCATTTCTGCCGGGTACAAAACCGGGATACGGCAAAATAAATGCCGGCGAATAACAACTGAGACAGCAGCCCCATATACCATTCATGAGAGCCGATCCAGGCTTCCGATTTGAAGGGGGAGAGAATCCAGGACAGAACCGTTGCCGCCGTATAGGCAAGCATGGCGCCGTCTAAAAAAGAAAATTTTGGATGCCGCCGTTCTTTTGGCCGGGTAATAAGTTTGTCAAAGACAAGAACAACGGCCAGTACGGTCAGCAAAGTAAAAGTGATAGTTCTGAAAAACAGATATTTGGCATCGCCCATATTATAATATTTATTTTGATAATATAGCGGAAATATGCCCAGCATTGCGGCCAGCAGCACCTGCACGATGCATTCGGGCAGGGTCAGGGAGATTTGTGAAGCGGCGACATTGTTCCGCACATTTTTTTTGTATTTTTTTCCGTGTGTTTTTTTTGAGGACATCGTATACTCCAATCTGACAGTGTAAATAAAATTTTAAAGATATTATAACGTTATGATGAGGAAAACGAAAGAATATTTTATAATTGTAAAAAATAATTAATAATGATGTAGTTGATTCGCGGGAAAAAATAAGATAAGGTAGTAGCTATGAAAGTGTTAAGAGTAATTGCAATTGGATTTACGGTTTTCTGGATGGTGCTGATTTTCCGTTTCTCGGCGGAAACCGGAATAGAGTCTCATGAGATCAGCGATCAGGTGACGCTGCTGTTCTGCAAGGTGGTACATAGATTTACAGGCCGGGATCTGGTGATGTCCCTGACGGCGCATCAGTATGCGGTTCTGGAGCTGTGCTTCCGGAAGATGGCTCATATGGGAATCTACTGTATGCTCAGCTTCAGTACGATGCTGGTACTGTTTACATTTCCGCTGGGGATGGTGTTCCGGATGTTAGCCAGTCTGATCTTCTGTGTTGTCTACGCATGCAGCGATGAGTTTCATCAGTTTCTTGTGGAAGGGCGGAGCCCCAGAGCGCTGGATGTGATGATCGATTCCGCGGGGGCCGTGACCGGGATTATAGCGGCGCTGCTGTTTTTCTGTGTGGTATATACGATTTATCACAGTCATCAAAGCCGTTGGCAGAAACGGTAGAAACGGAGCGTGCGGGAGTTACATATTCAGCCACTCCCGTACCTGGCTGCGGTATGCGGAAAACTCGGCGTCCTCCGGGTTTACGGACAGTACCCAGTTGATTTTTCCTGCCAGACTGTTCAGGTAAAAGATCGGGTCGATCTCCTTATGACAGTGAGTCAGATGGGGCCGTACGCCGAATTTTCGGCAATAGTAGATTTCCTGGCGGATGCTGCGGCGATAGGCTTTGCTGACCTGGACCTTCTCGTTCACAACCAGACCGGTCACCGTCTGCCGCTGTCCCGAAGAGAGGCGGCAGGTCTTTCTGTTATTTAGTGCAAATCCCATGGCAGTAAGAAAGCCTCTCGCTTTATGGAACACCATTTCATGGTCAAAATCCCCGGAAAATGTTAGGTCGTCACAGTATCTGCTGTAACGGATGTTCTGTTCTGCGCACCATCCACCTATATAATCGTCAAAGGAACGCATAACCAGATTGGAAATATAAGGAGAGGCGGGAGAACCCTGAGGGAGAGATTCTCTCAGACAGCAGAGATTGGTCAGCAAAACCCCCGCAGCCGGAGGCAGCAGCCTGTGGGGAAAAGCAGTCTGAAAAACCATGGAAAAAGTGATGTTCGGAAAAAAGTCTTTGATGTCCAGTTTCAGCAATTGTTTTGCTCCGGTATGGAGCCGGGCATGGACCGCCGGAGCCGCGCCTTTGTGATAAGCCGCCGCATAAGGGGAAATCGGCTGCTGCTCCAGAAAATGGGAGAGCAGATTGGACTGAACTGTTTTCATCAGAAAGTCGGGGATGTCGATGCGGCGGAAGGAGCCGTCATGTTTGGGAAGCCGGGCTGTCCGGTAATGCCGTTCCGGGTGATTGCTCAGCTCATACAGACAGGCAATCTGCCGGTCGGCAGCCATGTCCATGGGCGCAAACAGGTCCAGGGAGATCAGCAGGTTATTGCAGTGCTTTGCCGTACAGTATTTCCAAAGGTCAGAATATGCCATGACAGATCTCCTTGTCTGATATGCAGGTCGGCCGGACCGGGACAAAAAAGCATACAAAATAGCGATGCTGCAGGCTGCGCAGGTGTACGATGCCGAAGGCATAAGGCACACGCTGTGTGCGGCGGTACACCGGAGCAGACTCCAGTCCGCAGGCTGTGTCTGCGGCGCCTTAAGATTGTTTCCCCGACAGCGACTCGCCGCCGGCCTGATCAATTAAAATCCTGCAAAGCAGGTTCCGCACCGCATACAGTGAATGTACCGCTTTCAGCGGTATGGTTCCTCTGTGTCCGCATGTGCGTTTGTCATCAGATACGCTATGCCTTTTTTGCGTCCTGTCCGGCCGACCCTGTTGTCAGCGGTATTTGTGCCGCATGCATGTATTATAGCATGTCCGGGGGTTGCTGACAAGAATGAAAGGAATTCCCGAAGAAATTTTCGAAAGAAATCCCGGAGTGAAAATCCAGGAAACCTGAAAAGCTGCCGCTCATTTACAGGGAATGCGGACTGTGCTATACTAACATACAATTGCCGGTCGCCGGTATTCATATGTGAGGGAAAAGAATATGTCATTACAGGGAGAAGTACAGGAGAAAACAAGGCAGAAGGTGAGAGAGCCGAAGCTTTATCATGTGATTATGCACAATGATGATTTTACGCCCATGGATTTTGTGGTATTGCTGCTGCAGCAGATTTTTCATAAGGAAGAGCCTGAGGCGGTACGTTTGATGTATACGGTTCATCGAAGCGGAAAAGCGGCGGTGGGAACGTATTCTTATGATATTGCAATCACAAAAGCGCAGGCGGCCATGTCTGCGGCCAGGGCACAGGGCTTCCCTTTTCGTCTGACGGTGGAAGAAGTGGGATAAGGGATCCGCGGGCAGCCGTCCGGGCAATTACTTATCATAGTTGATGCGTCAGGCGCATCGGAAAGAGGAATGTATGCAGATGACACAGGAGGCGGAGGAACTGCTTCAGGAGACGTTGCAGATGGCGATGTATGGGCGCTATGAATATGTGATGCCGGAACATCTTTTATATTTGCTGACTTATCATTTTTTGTTCCGGAAAGCCTTTGGATACTGCGGCGGAGATCCGGAGCTGCTGCGGGATCAGCTTGGGGATTTTCTGACGCAGTCTGCGCAAATGCCGGAAGAAAAAGAGGAGCCTCAGTTTACCGAAGGCATGAAAACTTTGCTGGCCATTGCCAGGGAAAAAGCGAGAACCGGCGGCCGGCAGGAGGTGGATGTGATCCATTTGGTTTATGCGTTTTTCAGGCAGGAGGAAAGCTTCGGCGTTTATTATATGAGAGTCCAGGGTGTGGAATGCGTGGATCTGATTGCGCAGATGGCAGCGCTTTATGGGGAAGAGGAGAAGGGCACGAAAGTCGGGGAAACGAATCCTGAAAAAGAACCGGAGGATCCGGCGGAGAACGATTGGCATGAACCGGAGGCCGGGGAAGGTGACGTTCAGGACGGGAACTGCCCTCAAAAAATCGGATCGGGAAAAGGTCAGCCGACATGGCAGCAGTATGCCCCCTGTCTCAACGACATGGCAGAGACGATGAATCCGCTGATCGGCAGGGAGGAGGAGCTGGAGCGCACGATACAGATTCTGTGCCGAAAAGAGAAGAACAATCCTCTTCATATCGGAGAGCCGGGCGTGGGAAAAACGGCGGTTACCTGTGGGTTGGCCAGACGGCTAAAGGAAGGAGACGTTCCGGAGGCATTGAAAGGCGGACGCATTTTTTCCCTTGACTTGTCGGGTATGCTGGCCGGTACCCAGTATCGCGGCGATTTTGAAAAACGGTTCCGGGAGATTATGGACGGTATCGTGAAGGAAGAAAAACCCATTATTTATATTGATGAGATTCACAATATCGTGGGAGCCGGGGCGGTGAATGGCGGCAGTCTGGACGTGTCCAATCTGCTGAAACCTTATCTGTCTCAGGGACATATCCGGTTTATCGGCGCCACCACGTATACGGAATATAAAAAACATTTTGAAAAAAGCCGCAGTCTGGTGCGGCGGTTCCAGAATGTGGTAATCGAGGAGCCGGGTGAGGAGGATACGATCCGGATTCTGGAAGGGTTAAAGGAAAGTTATGAGAACTATCATGGCGTAGTCTATGAGGATGATGTGCTTGCCTATGCGGTTCAAGCGAGCATTCGCCATATTAATGAGCGGTTTCTGCCCGACAAGGCGATCGACCTGATGGACGAGGCAGGGGCATACCGGCAGTTGCATCCGCTGGATCAGCCGGCGCAGACGGTAGACCGGGCGCTGATCGACCGGATCTTAACGTCGATCTGTCATGTGCCGCAGGAGGATTCCACGGGGGACGAGACAGAAAAGCTGGCTACACTGGAGGAACGGATGAACGCCCGGATCTTCGGACAGCAGGAGGCGGTGTCTCAGGCAGTAAACGCCGTGAAATTTTCCAGGGCCGGTCTGCTGGAGGAGGGAAAGCCGGAGGCCAGTCTGTTATTTGTCGGTCCCACAGGGGTGGGGAAAACGGAGGTGGCCCGGACGCTGGCAGAAGAGCTGGGGGTATCTCTGGTTCGTTTCGATATGAGTGAGTATGGGGAAAAGCATGCGGCAGCCAAACTGATCGGCGCTCCGGCAGGATACGTGGGCTATGAGGAGGGCGGTCTGCTGACGGAGGCCATCCGGAAAAATCCGTATTGTGTTTTGCTGCTGGACGAAATCGAGAAGGCCCATGAAGATATTTACAATCTGCTGCTGCAGGTAATGGATTACGCGACACTGACAGATAATCAGGGCCGGAAAGCGGATTTTCGTCATGTGATTCTGATTATGACTTCCAATGCCGGCGCGGACCGTCTGCTGAAAGAACAGATCGGATTTGGCCGCGGCGGTATGGAGCAGGATGGGATGATGGATGAAGTAAAACGGATTTTCCGGCCGGAGTTTCGCAACAGGCTGAACAGGATCGTGATATTTCATGGGATGGATGAAAAAATGGCGGATCAGATTGTCGGAAAAAAGCTGAATGAGCTGGCCGTAAGGCTGGAGTCCCGGCAGGTGGAATTCCGGTATACGGATGCGGCGGCGGCTTTTGTAAAGACAGAAGGCATTAGCCGGGAATACGGCGCCAGGGAAATTCAGAGGGTGATCGACAGTCAGATCAAGCCGCTGATGGCGGATGCTTTGCTGTTCGGAGCGCTGCAATCCGGAGGGATCTGCCGTCTGGATGTCGTGGACGGGGGTCTGACAGTCGATATGTGGTCTGAGCAGCAGGCGTAACAGATTATCAGGTTGTGTTTCAAGGTGTGTGTCCGATTCTGGCAATGACGGGAGGAAACGGCCGCAGCCGGCCGGCAAACCGGATTCCGGCCGGACATTGCAGAGAAAGCAGGGGGTAATAACAGGTGGCTCTGGGATATAAAATCATGATTGTGGAGGATGACCAGACGATTACGGAAGTGCTTGGCCGCCAGTTGGAACGGTGGGGATATACGGTCTGTGTTCCCGGAGATTTTTCGCAGATTGACCGGGAATTTCTGAAAGAGAAGCCGGATCTGGTGCTGATGGATATTTCCCTGCCTTATTATGACGGGTATCACTGGTGTGAGGAGATCCGCAGGATCAGTCTGACGCCGATTATTTTTATTTCCTCGGCGGGAGAGGATATGAATCAGGTTATGGCCCTTCATATGGGGGCGGATGATTTTATCGCCAAGCCTTTCAGTATGGAAGTGATTACCGCAAAGATTCAGGCGGTGCTCCGCAGGGCCTATGCCTTTGGCGGCGATAAAAATGTGCTGCGGGCAGGCGGCGCAGTGCTGAATCTGACAGAGGCGGCGCTTACGTTCGGCGGAAAACGAACGGAACTGTCCAAAAATGAATTTAAAATTCTGCAGGTGCTGATGGAGCATCCTGACAGTCCGGTATCCAGAGACGTGCTGATCGAAAGGCTGTGGGAGACGGAAAGCTTTATTGACGACAATACATTGACGGTCAATATAAACCGGCTGAGACGGAAGCTTGCGGAAGTTGGTCTTTCCGGTTTTATTAAGACCAGAAAAGGCCTGGGCTATCTTGTGGAGGAGGAGCGGTAGGAGATGGAGCATTCTGAGGAAACCGGCGATATTTCCGGAAGACAGAAGGGGGAGGGACACTGGAAAACTTATCTGAAAGACCGGAGGAGTGAGATTGTTCTGTCCGGCGTATTGATGCTTCTGGTGGTTCTGGTTTACAGCCTGTACGGGCTGCCCTGGGGGCCTGCCTGTTATGTCCTGGTTTTGGACGGCGCTATTCTTTTGACCACGCTGGCCATGGGGTATGGAAGGTATCGCAGAAAGCTGCAGGCGTTGTCTGATGTAAAAAATCAGGGGGAATATTCTCCGGCCTGTCTGCCAAAGCCGGAGGGGGCTGCCGAAACCACATACCGGCAGATTTTGGACGGGCTTTATGAGAAGCGGAAAGAAGAGGCAGAGTTTTATGCCGCTTCCGTCTGGGAGGCCAGGCAGTATTATACCCGCTGGTCTCATCAGATTAAAACGCCCATTGCCGGGATTCGTCTTCTGCTGCAGGAGGAAGAACTGAACCGCAGTGAGTTGAACCGGGAACTGTACAGAATTCAGCAGTATGTGGAGATGGTACTGCAGTATCAGCGTCTGGAGGGAAAATCCGACGATCTGGTATTGCGGGAATACAATTTGGAAAAGATCATAAAACAGGCGCTGAAAAAGACGGCGGTATTGTTTCATCATAAAGAGATCGCCCTGGAACTGGGCGATCTGGATTACAGGCTGGTAACGGATGAAAAATGTCTGGCATTTGTCATCGAGCAGTTGGTGGCGAATGCGGTGAAATATACGAGAAACGGAAAAGTTTTCCTGGGGCTGGAACCCGGACAGGAGGCGTCGGTGCTGCTGATCCGTGACACGGGAATTGGGATCAGAAAAGAGGATCTGCCCCGGATTTTTGATTGGGGTTACACCGGCTATAACGGCAGGGAAAATCATTATTCCACCGGTATCGGCCTGTCCCTGTGCCGCCAGACGCTGGAACTTTTAGGCCATGGGATCCGCATTGAGTCGGAGCCGGGAAAGGGAACCTGCGTTTCTATTGATCTGACCCAGAAAAGTCTGGAGCAGGATTAAGGAAGGTTATCAGATCCGCTTCATCCGCTTCAGTTCCTCCTTCTGCTCCTGGTCGATCCGGAAAGATTCCCGCATTTTCTGCAGGGCTTTGTTATAGGTGAATTTGTCCAGATGGTTTTCGCCTTTCAGGTATTCCAGGGTCATATCATTGTATTTGACACCGAGCTCGGCGATGGCCCAGGCGACGGCCATTTTGACGTAGTAGCCGTCGTGGCGGATGGCGTCCAGTTGATGCAGTACTTTTGGGGCATATTCGTCCGTTATGTAGTAGTCCAGCATCATAATCACTGCGAAGCGGACATCGAATTCCCTGTCGGAACCGGCGTAGGGCAGGATAAATTCCCATACCGGCGCCAGGTCTTTCGGCTTAATTTTCAGAGAAGGACAGAAGGTGTCGCTGATGGACCAACTGTCGATTTTCGGAATAAAATCCCGGATCAGCGGGAGTTTTTCTTCCAGGGGAAGCTTTGCGCCGCCGATAACAAACCCTTTTAAAATAATTTCTTCGTGGTACTGTTCCCCGCCGTCGTTCAGGAAGGCTTTCCAGTCTTCCTTTAAAATTTCTCCGGCAAGGGTTCGCAGTTTGGGGATGCGGATTCCCAGCAGTTCCCGGCCTGCGTCCGGGCACAGTTTTTTATTGAAATTCCGGTAAGATTCTTCGGAAAGGGCGAAAAGCCGGCTGCGGATATCATTCATGCGTATGTTCCTCCTAAATATGGAAGTTATTTTTTCTTGCGTTTCGGCACCGCATCTGCTATACTGATTCCGTTAGCAGCTAGGGGTGCTGAAAGGCTGAGAATTTTTACCCTCACTACTTGAACCGGATAATACCGGCGTAAGGAAGCGAAGCGACGTAATCTGAGAGCGTCAGGACATGTCAGACAGTCCGTTCTATGGGCGGTGTCCGGCGGATCATTGATACCGGTGAAGACCGGAAAGCTGACAGCATTTTACAGATTACATTTTTCTCAAACCCCTCCTGCAAAATCATTTGAAGGAGGTTTTTTTATGTCTTATTTTTTCTACTTTGAGGACGGATATTATTATCTCACCGGGGCAGGGACCGCCCTGATGGCGGCGCTGGCGGCAGCGGCGCTGATTCTGGCGGCGCTGGTCATGGGGAAAAAGGAAAACGCCGGAAATACGTTTTCCGTTAAAACACTGACTTTTTCCGCCATGGCCATGGCGCTGGCTTTTGTCACATCTTACATAAAGGTGATGCAGCTGCCCTACGGCGGTTCGGTGACGCTGTTCAGTATGCTGTTTATCTGCCTGATCGGTTACTGGTATGGGCCGAAAGCGGGTCTTCTGACGGGTTTGGCGTACAGCATTCTGCAGTTTTTGCAGGAGCCATATATTCTGACCCCACTGCAGGTATGCCTGGATTATTTCTTTGCTTTTGCGGCTCTGGGGTTGTCCGGCTTTTTCCGAAATCAGAAAAACGGGCTGGTTATCGGTTATCTGGCAGGGGCGTTTGCCAGGGGGCTGTTCCATACCGTCGGCGGTTATCTGTTCTGGATGGCCTATATGCCTGACAATTTTCCCAAAGCGTTCACGGCGGTCTATCCGATTGTATATAATTATTCCTATATAGGGCTGGAAGCGGTGATTACGGTGATCGTTCTTTCCGTTCCGGCCGTGAAAAAAGCGATGGAACGAGTAAAGGCACTGGCCTGCTCATAAGCTTGCTTTAAAGCAGTTCCAGCACGGCGTTTAAATTTTCGGAGGGCTGGCGGCAGCTTCCGTTTTCACACAGATAGTACCGGGGCGTTTCGCCGATGGGATAATCTGCGGTGAACGGAGCAAGCTGTGCCAGCTTTTCTGCGTTGTCCGGCGTTTTGACCAGAATGTGAAGGCCGTAATCCGGCACCACGGCCAGCCGGGCTTTCAGGGAATCTTCGCAAGGGCCGGGCAGGACGCAGATCAGTTCTTTGGAGGGGTAAAGGACCTCCGTCATAGCCAGCAGGGAATAGCTGTAGCCGGATGGGTACTCTTTTACTTCGTCTGCCAGAAAAGACAGATGACGGTCCCGCAGCTCCATCCATTCCGGCAGGGCCGTCAGTCCTGCCAGTCCGCACAGTACATGAGCGGCGGCGGAATTGCCGGAGGGCATGGCGCCGTCCCAGGTGTCCACAGGCCTGCTGATCAGCGCTTCCGCATCGGAGGCATACAGATAGAAGCCACCCTGTTTCCGGTCAGAGAAATATTCGGTCATTAACTTTGCCGCGCGGACCGCTTCCTCCAGATAGGAGATGTCAAACACGGTTCTGTACATGGAGAGCAGCGCCAGGGCATAAAAAGCATAGTCGTCCAAATGGCCGCTGTGGGCTGCTTCTCCGTCCCTGTAACGGACCATCAGCCGTCCGTCCGGTCCGACAAGGCGGCTGCGGATAAAGCGGAGGCTGTTTTCCGCTCTCGCAAGGCACTGGGTCAGGATGTCGTCGTCAGGCCGCATGTCTTCTCTTTGCAGACGGAATGCGGCCCTGGCGCCTTTGGCACAGGCGGCGGCCATCAGGCTGCTCCAGGAAGTGAGCACTTTGTCGTCCTTGTGCAGCGGATACCGGTGCAGCCGGTATTGAAAGACGGTTTCACAGTCCTTTGCCGTCTCCGGGTCAGGAAGCCACGGCCGGTCTTCCCGGATAAGATTGGGAATGCTTTTTCCTTCAAAATTTCCATGCTCCGTGATATCATATCTGCGGCAGAACGCGCCGCCCCGTTTCTCACCTAAAACCTGTTTGATTTCGGCGGGGGAAAACGTATAATATTTTCCTTCCACACCCTGGCTGTCCGCATCCTGTCCGCAGAAAAATCCCCCTTCTTCCCCGGTTAATTCCCGGAATACATAGGTAAAAATCCGTCTGGCTGCCCAGAGACACCAGTTTGCTCCGGTCTGTTCCCAGCATTCCAAGTAGGCCATGGCCAGCAGTGCGTTGTCGTACAGCATTTTTTCGAAATGGGGGGCCAGCCACTGGCGGTCGGTGGAGTAGCGGGAGAATCCTCCGCCGATCTGGTCGAAGATTCCGCCCCGCAGCATTGTAAACAGGGTCTGGGCGGCGATATATTCTGTCATTTTATCTTTCTCCAGCTTCCCGTACCGAAGCAGAAACATCAGGTTATGAGGCATGGGAAATTTGGGAGCCTGGCCAAAACCGCCGTATTCCTGGTCAAAAGACTGGCGGAAAACGGATGCCGCCCGGCGGAACAGAGCCTTGTCGGGCCATGGACCGTCGGGGGAAGCCGTCATCATACCGGTTCCTTTCAGGAGAACGCTGCTGCCGTCATCGGTGTTTTTAACGCCGTTGTTCTGTGATTCCTTCTGTCTGCCGCGGCTGTTTTGGGCGAGAAAATCACAGATTGCCGCGCCTGTCTGCCGCAGTTTTTGTTCCTCTGTTTTCCACATATGGGCAATCTGTCCCAGCACCTGGATAAGCCCCGTCATCTGCCCTCGGCTTACCCGCGGCAGATAGGTGGCAGCGAAAAAGGGCTGCTGTTCCGGCGTCATAATGATGGTCAGAGGCCAGCCGCCGGACTGGTTGACCGCCTGGCAGACCGCCATATAAACGGAATCAATGTCAGGCCGTTCCTCCCGGTCCACCTTGATGCTGACGAAATACTGGTTTAACAGCCGGGCCGCATCCTCATGTTCAAAGGACTCCCGCTCCATCACATGGCACCAGTGGCAGGTGGAGTAGCCAATGCTCAGAAAAACGGGTTTATTTTCTTTCTTTGCCTTTTCAAAAGCCTCCGCGCCCCAGGGATACCAGTCCACGGGATTGTGGGCATGGGACAGCAGATAAGGGGATTTTTCGTTGATTAAATGGTTTGTATATGGAAATTCGGTGCCATAATCATTCATAGTGAAATGCCTCCTATTTGTTGTTATTTGACAGTTTTCTTGTATCATAGGAAAGTCCTATGAACTTCCTTATGATACAAAAATGCTCCGCAAGGATGCACAGGGTCTGCCCCAGCGAAGCGAGGGTACGCAAACGCAGAGGAAATTGTCGCTTGAAAGCGACGCGTTTGCGGTGCAGATTCCTGCAAAGCAGGATTCTTATTCGAAAATTGTATTTTCTATGGACTTTACAGTGCTAAGGTGTTAAAATGATAGCATAATATCTGGTTGTTGTGAAGGGGTGTCTATGCCATGAATAAAAAGATCAGGACAGAAGCTGTGGACCATTTATTTGAGGCAATCCTGGCTCTGGAATCCGTAGAAGAATGTTATAGTTTTTTTGAGGATGTCTGCACGGTCAACGAACTCTTATCCTTCTCTCAGCGATATGAGGTGGCTAAAATGCTGCGGGAAAAAAAGACTTATCTGGAGATCGCGGAAAAAACAGGCGCGTCTACCGCTACGATCAGCCGTGTAAACCGTTCCCTGAATTATGGAAGCGACGGTTACGATATGATTTTTGCAAGACTGAATGAAGCGAAAGAAGAAAAGGAAAAATAAGAAAGCGGTGTCTTTCTTATTTTTCCTGCATCGTCTTTTCAGCCGTCAGATCGTCGATCAGTGACTCGATGATCTGTTTTTTGACATACACATCAAAAGCCAGTGCGCAGATAAAGGAAAATATCCGCATCGGCCCCTGTTCTTCTTCGGGCAGAGAGTCAAACGTGCCGCCGGCCGCCTCAAATTTCTGTTTCACGTCCTGAATCAGCGCGTCCAACTGCCGGTCTTCCATAGAAAATACTTCTTCATAGACGTCTTCCAGGCTGACGCCGTTTTTGCTGCCGAAATATTTGTCATTGACAGGCGCCATCAGAGACTGGATATCATTGATGCTGAGAAAGCTTTTCAGGTAATAGATAAAAATCAGAAGGAACATGTGGTCCTTCGTATACTTCTTTTTGAAGGGCGGAGGCAGCAGCCTGTTCTTGGCATAATTGTTGATCATCGTCTTGGTCAGGATTTTGTCGTCTTCACGGCGTTTGGAATGGGCCAGGTGAGAATCCATAAATGTAGTTACCTGATCCATATACAGTTCAATATTGGGAATTTCGCCGGGTTTGATATAGTCGATCCGGGACAGCTTTTCTAAAATCCGGTCGATCTGAGATTTATTATAATCCATATATTCACCTCTGGTCTTTATTATATAGTTTTGATAACCAGATGGCAAGGGGGAAATGTGAAAAAGTTAAAATGTAAGAATTCTGACGCCGTTTTGAATAACAAAGCAGAGGCTGCCGCAAAAGAAGGTCCGGGGACAGAACGATCCCCGTTTTTTTGCGGCAGCCTTTTGGATATTTTTAACAGCTTATTATGCGACCAGGTCTAAATAAACGCCTTTTTTCACGGGGGCCCTGCCGGAAAAATCCTGTTCGTTGGATGCTTTTGAGACAGTCTTTGTAGTGCCTCCTGACATATACACCTTTCCGCATTCCGGGCAGACGTCAGTGTGGTAGGTGACGGTCTGGGAAACGATCTCCCGGTTCTCCCGTTCGGCCTGCGCTCTGTTGTGGGCTACATGCTCTCCCTCATGAGAACGGATGGCATAAGAGGCGGTTTCCGGATCCAGATGGGTGGCGTTTTTGAAGGAGACGCCGGGGTCATTGGACCCGTCTTTATAGGTGCGGTTTTTGCAGGTCTGGCATTCGAATGTATCGTAGTCCGGCTGCCGGGAAACTTTTTGGCCGTTGACGGTCTGTTCTTTTGCCGTGTCTGCAAATCCGCTTTCTGCCGGCGAGGAAACAGTGTTCCGCATGTCTGCCGGGGTTCGGGCAGCGGAATAAAAAATATTGTTTGATAAAAATGCTATAGGGTTCATCCAATCACCTTCCTATTCTGTTTCTATATGGTTCGGTCTATTCCGTCACATGCTCCATGCCCTGGCTGAGCATGGTCTGAACATGATGGTCAGCCAGACTGTAATAAATCGTCCGCCCGTCTCTGCGGAACTTTACCAGACGGCTCTGTTTCAGCACCCGAAGCTGGTGGGAGATGGAACTCTGGCTCATGTTCAGCGCCTGACAGATATCCATCACGCACAATTCCTGTTCGGATATGGCGTATAATATTTTAATTCTGGTACTGTCCGCGAACACTTTAAAAAGCTCTGCCAGATAGTAAACCTCCTCATCGGTGGGGAGGGCGGTATTCGGGTCTTCTTTCATGGCTGCCTCCGAAACATTCCTTCTGTTTTCTGGTATTTATTTTAACATAAATCCTGGATTTTGGAAACAGGAAAATGACCGGGACAAAAGACAGAAGAAAGACGCGTAAATTATGCGTGACAGAGCGGCCAATCATTGTTATAATGGTACGGAAAAACATTTCGGAGAAAGGGGAATCGGATATGGGACTTTTCAGCGGACAGTTTTCCAGCGTAGTGGAGTGGGAAGAATACAGAGACGATATCATTTTTTGGAAATTTGCGAATAAAGAGATCAAAAAGGGCAGCCGCCTGATTATCCGCCAGGGACAGGATGCCGTTTTTATGTACAACGGAGTGGTGGAAGGAATTTTTAAGGACGAGGGGAACTATGATATTGAGTCTGATATTATTCCGTTTCTGTCTACGCTGGCAGGTTTTAAATTCGGCTTTAACAGCGGTTTGCGGGCGGAAGTTCTCTTTGTGAATACGAAAGAGTTTAACGTGAAGTGGGGCACGAAGAATGCCATTAACCTTCCGGCGCCTAATCTTCCCGGCGGCATGCCGGTACGGGCTTTCGGCAACTTCCAGTTTAAGGCTGAGGATTACATGAAGCTGATTGAAAATGTGGCCGGGGTGAAACAGCAGTTTACCGTGGACGAGGTGCGTGACCGGGTGATCGGCCGTCTGGATCAGCTGCTGATGAAGTGGATTGCGAAGGAAGGCAAGGATATGTTTAATCTCCAGGCCAACGCCTACGACATTTCAAAAGGAATTTGCCAGGATCTGAACGAGGATCTGATGGAGATCGGTATCGGCGTGACCGGATTTGCAATTCAGAGCGTCACCTATCCGGAGGAGATCCAGAAGATGGTGCAGAAGGTGGCGGCCCAGAGCATGATCGGCAATCAAATGGGCGTCTATCAGAACGTAGCCATGACGGATGCCATGGCGCAGGGAAAGAGCGGTTCCGGAATCGCCCAGGATATGGTGGGTATGCAGATGGGCATGATGATGGGCCAGCAGATGATGAACAATATGAATCAGATGAACCAGGCGGGCGGCATGGGCCAGATGAATGGCATGAATCAGGCAAATCCCGCGAATCAGGCGCAGGGAGCCTGCGGCTTCTGCCCGAATTGCGGTTCGCCGGCGGCGGCAGGTGCAAACTTCTGTACCAAATGCGGACAGAAATTAAATTAGACAGCAAATGGCAGGGAACAGGACGGTAAAAGATGGAATGGGAAAATACGTTTGAGCAGTTAAATCCGATGCAACGCAAGGCCGTGGAAACCACGGAGGGGCCGCTTTTGATACTGGCAGGCGCCGGGTCGGGAAAGACAAGGGCGCTGACCCACAGGATTGCGTACCTGATCGAAGAAAAAGGGGTCAATCCGTGGAACATTCTGGCAATTACATTTACGAATAAAGCGGCAGGAGAAATGCGGGACCGGGTGGACCGCCTGGTCAGCTTCGGCGCTGAGAGTGTATGGGTTTCCACCTTTCATTCCGCCTGTGTCCGCATTCTGCGCAGACATATTGAGGGGCTGGGCTATACCACAAATTTTACGATTTATGACGGGGATGACCAGAAGACGCTGATGCGTCAGATCTTAAAGCGGCTGGACATGGACCCCAAAACTTATCGGGAAAAGGCGGTGCTGTCCCAGGTTTCGTCGCTGAAAAATGAATTGGTTTCCTTCGAAGAATATTCCGCGCGGGCAGCAGGGAATTTTCGGGACAGCCAGGTGGCGGAAATTTACACGGCCTATCAGGAGGAACTGAAAAAGAACAATGCGCTGGATTTTGACGATCTGCTCGTAAAGACCGTGGAGCTTCTGCAGAGTGACCGGGATGTGCGGGAGTACTATCAGAACCGTTTTCAGTATATTATGGTAGACGAGTATCAGGATACGAATCACGCTCAGTTTAAGCTGATCGAACTGCTGGCAGGGAAACATGGAAATCTGTGTGTCGTAGGCGACGACGATCAGTCGATTTACCGGTTCCGGGGGGCGGATATCAGGAATATTCTGGAATTTGAGGCGGAATATCCCGGTGCTCAGGTAATCAGGCTGGAACAGAATTACCGTTCTACGAAAACGATTCTGGAGGCGGCGAATCAGATTATCAGCAACAATGAGGGCAGAAAGGAAAAGCGGCTCTGGACAGAGAATGAAGAAGGGGAGAAGCTGCGGATCTGCGCCTTTGAGACGGGGGCGGATGAGGCGGAGGCGATTGCCGGGGAGGTAGCTTCGCTGCATATTCCTTACCGGGACATCGCCGTTCTTTACCGCACAAACGCCCAGTCCCGTCTTCTGGAGGAACGTTTTGTACATAAAAACATCCCCTACCAGGTAGTGGGCGGCGTGAATTTTTACCAGAGAAAAGAGATCAAGGATATTCTGGCTTATCTGAAAACCATTGACAGCGGAATGGATGATCTGGCGGTACAGCGGATTATCAATGTGCCCCGCCGCGGAATCGGCGCTACTTCGATCGGGAAGGTGATGAATTTTGCCGGTGCCCATAATCTGCGGTTCTATGAGGCCTTAAAAGAGAGTGACCTGATTGATACGCTGGGGAAAGTGCATGGCAAAATCAAGGGATTCGTGGATGTGATTGAAAATCTGCGTGCCCAGGCGTCTGCTCTGGATCTGCCGGATCTGATCGAGGCGGTAATCCGGGATACCGGATATGAGGATGAGCTGAAAAATGACGATGCGGTGTCCGTTCAGGCGCGGATGGAAAATATACAGGAACTGATTAATAAAGCGGCGGATTTTTCCATTCGCGCGAAAGAGAAGGAGGACCTGCTGGGCCGGTTTCTGGAGGAAGTGGCGCTGGTGGCCGATATCGACCGTACCAGCGAGGAGGAGGACCGCGTGCTTCTGATGACGCTCCACAGCGCAAAGGGGCTGGAGTTCTCCAGGGTGTACATTGCCGGCATGGAGGACGGACTGTTTCCCAGCGGCAAGTCGGTCAATGCTGAGGATGATTCTCTGTTAGAGGAAGAACGCCGGCTGGCTTATGTGGGTGTGACCAGGGCAAAGAAGGCCCTGGTGCTTACCTGGTCCAGACGGAGGATGGTCAACGGCGAATCCCGCTGGTGCAAGCCCTCCCGTTTTCTGGAAGAAATTCCTGTAAAGCTTCAGGAACATTTTCAGACTTCCGCCTGGCCGTCCCGGCAGGAGGGCGGCGACACGGTACAGCAGCAGCCGGCAAACGGCGGGAAGCGCAGTCCTTATTCCGCCCCCAAGGCTGTGTTTGGGGAGGACGCCTATACCCGGAATATCGGGAAGCAGTTTACCGTTACGAAGGCGGTCAGCCTGGATTATCAGGCAGGCGACCGGGTGAGTCATGTGAAATACGGCGACGGCACGGTAACTGCCGTTGTGGACGGGAAGAAGGATTATGAGGTGACTGTGAATTTTGACCGGGTGGGGCAGAAGAAGATGTTTGCGTCTTTTGCCAAACTGGAAAAAATATAAAAGCGGGAGATGCTTTCCGCAGGGGGCGGAATATCGGCAGAACGGGGACCTCCGCAAAAAAACGGCCTGGTGCGGGAAGAAAATCGGGCGGTAAGGATTTTAAACCGTCGGGCGTATCTGAAAAAAAGTGAAAAATAATTTTTTCCGGTAGTAAAATATAGAAAAGGATGTTATAATAACAAAAAGCAGCGCATGAAAAGCGCGGCAATTCAGGACGGCGTGGCTTGTGTACTTCCCATGCCGCCGATACAGAACATGCGAAAGGATGGCAGTTTATGATGAATCAGATCAATGAGTGGCTTGCCACAAGCAAATTAAATGAAATCGTAAAAAAATATGAGGAAGAAGAAAAGACCAAAAAGACCATACTGTGGGTGCTGGCAATTATCGGCGCCGTGATCGCGGTGGCCGGAATCGCATATGCCGTATACCGTTTCCTCACGCCTGACGACGATTTTGAGGATGATTTCGATGATGACGATTTCGACGATGATATGTTTGAAGATGACGACGACATTTTCGAAGATGACGACGAGACGGATGCGGACGAGGATTAAAGAAGCCGCAGCGGCAACAGCATCTTTATTTGAAACATGCGGATTATGACGGAGGGCGCCCGGAAAAGGGCGCCTTTCTTGTACCATAGGAAAGTTCTACAAACTTCCCTATGGTACAAAAAAGCCCTCCGGGCAGGATCGCACTGCCTTGTACGCTGTTACACGAAGTTCGCAAAACCTCGCTGAGTGTGATACGTGTGCGGCGTGGAAATCCTGCGGAGCAGAAATCTTATTTATATCAGGAGACAATTATGAAGAAACGGGATATTTTTGAAGGTATAATCGAGGGAATGGATTTTCCGGATAAAGGCTGGCTGTACATGGAAGATCGGAAGGTGACGGTAAAATATGCGCTGCCCGGACAAAAGGTGCGGTTCCGTATCGGGAAAATGAAAAAGGGGAAAGCAGAGGCCACACTGTTGGAGGTTCTGGAGCCGTCGGCGCTGGAAAACAGGGCGGAAGCCTGTCCTCATGCCGGAATCTGCGGCGGCTGTCTGTATCAGACGCTGCCTTATGAGGAGCAGTTGCGTATAAAGGAGGAGCAGGTTCGCAGCCTGCTTCGTCCTGCAATGGAAAAATATGGAGAAACCTCTTTTGAGGATGCCGCTGTTTTTGAAGGGATTGCGCCCAGCCCTCTGTTTCGGGCGTATCGGAATAAGATGGAATTTTCTTTTGGGGATATGATGAAGGACGGCCCTCTTGCTTTGGGTATGCACAGAAGGGGCAGCTTTTATGATATTGTTACGGTAACGGACTGCAAGATTGTTCATGAGGATTTCCGAAAAGTTTTGCAGGTGACGCTGGATTTCTTTGTCCGGGAAGGGCTTCCTTTTTACCGGAAAATGCAGCATACGGGATATCTGCGGCATCTGTTGGTGAGGAAAGCGGTGAAGACAGGACAGATTTTGATTTGCCTTGTGACCAGCAGTCAGTATGTGTGGGATGACAAAGGGGAGGCAGGTGACCGGGCATCGGAAGATGTTCGAAAGGCAGAAGATGTTCAGGGAGTAGGGGAGGTTTGTCTTTCAGAAGATATTCAAAAAATAGAAAATGCCGGTGAAGCAACCCCTGTTTTGGAAACGGAAACTGGTGTGGATGTGGGAAAAGGGGCACGGACGGAAAAACAGATGCTGTCGGATTTCGTAAAAGTGCTTCTTGCGGCAGGCTGTCAGGGAACGGTTGCCGGTGTGCTTCATATTGTGAATGACAGTCTGGCCGATGTGGTACAGAGTGACCGGACGGATATTTTGTACGGACAGGATTATTTTTATGAGGAACTGCTGGGGTTAAGGTTTAAGATTACGCCGTTTTCTTTTTTTCAGACGAATTCTCTGGGAGCGGAGGTGTTATACGGCACGGTCAGAGAGTATGTGGGGATGTTCTCCGGGCAGAAAAGAGATGGGGCAGATACGGGAGCCGGGTATGTCGAGAATGGGGCGCCGGTGGTGTTTGACTTGTACAGCGGTACCGGAACCATCGCTCAGTTGATTGCGCCGGCCGCAGGCCAGGTGATCGGTGTGGAAATCGTAGAAGAAGCGGTCCGGGCCGCCAGAGAGAATGCGGCGCTGAATGGGCTGGAAAACTGCAAGTTTATCGCGGCGGACGTGCTGAAAGCGCTGGATGAGATACCGCAGAAACCGGATTTTATCGTGCTGGATCCGCCAAGGGAAGGAGTTCATCCGAAGGCGCTGGGGAAGATCGTGGATTACGGCGTGGAGCGGATGATTTATATATCCTGTAAGCCGACGTCATTGGCGAGAGATCTGGATGTGCTGATGGCTGCGGGGTACCGGGTGGAGAAGTGGAGGATGGTGGATATGTTTCCGGGGACGGGGAATGTGGAGACAGTGATGCTTTTAACCCGCATAAAATAAGGATTCTTAGGATATATAAGGTGTAAAACGGGTGATTTGCCACCGATTTGCCACCTGTTCAGCGGAAAATATAATACGAAACTGAAAAAGGACTGAACACGGAATCAATGTTGTCGTGACAGTCCTTTTTATTTCTGGTTTCATAATGAGGTGATTTCTCATCCCTGTCCGACTGCCTGTTCAAAAAGGTCAACGGACCGTGTCGCCATAACCTCCGTATCATGCACATAAGTCTGCAATGTGGTTTGGATATCGGAATGTCCTAGCCGGATCTGTACATCCTTTATGTTGGCGCCGGATTCGATCAGGATCGTGGCGTGGGTATTCCGGAGGGAATGATAATCGAAAGCAAGCAGCAGTTCTTTGTGGATCACTCTGGAACAGTATTTAAATGAATCGGTGGAAGTATATTCTCCGAGTTCGGCTATGCAGACCATCCGGATGCGGGGAAGTGACGATTCCAGGCATTTCTGGACAGGGACGATGCACCACATGTCGTTTCCCTTCTCATCAATTTCTTTCTTCATAACATGAATCGTGTAGTATTCCCCATATTTCAGTTCATTCTTAATCTGGGCCGTGCGTTCCTGTTTCAATGCCCGGCAGAGGGCGTCACCGAATTTTATAGTACGGACGGAAGATGGTGTCTTTGTGCTGGTGAAGTACCAGGAAGAACGCATTCCTTTTTTATCGGATTTTTCAGCCGCCTTGCGGACGTCAGCCCCGAAGTTCCGTTTTACGATCTGTTTGTTTACAGTTAAAGTTTTGTTGTCAAGGTCTATATCGTCCCATGTCAGGGCGAAGGCTTCGCTGATCCGCAGGCCAGTATAGAATCCGATCACTAAAGGGATATGATAGCGGGAACCTGCAGGGAAACGGCTAATGATCCGCTGCCAGTCATCCAGAGCCAGGATGATCCTCTCCCGGGGCTTTTTCTCTACTTTGGGGTGCTTAACATACCGCATGGGGTTGGCCGATAGGTAATGAAGGGGTTCGACGGCGTAATCCAGCGCAGCGCTGAAAACTGACAGGATGCCGTCTATATGGGATTTGGACAGACCGTTCATTTTCAGGGCGTTGGCGTACTCCTGCAAAGCAGCGGCGGTGATGGCCTTTAAGCGGTATTTACCAAACTGTGGTTTTAAATGTCCTTCCATAATTCGCAGGTAGCCTACTTGTGTGGTGTATTTCAGGTTGGGTTTGCAATATAGGTCATACCACTGATCTAGGTAGTCGGATACGGTAATGCTGGAAGGCTCAAATAGCTGCCCTCCGGAAGTGTACTCGGTGATGGCTTTGGCCAG
>CAOKOL010000007.1 GCA_948470335.1 uncultured Lachnospiraceae bacterium
TTCGTTCATCAGCTCTGCTATAATGTCCCGCAGCTTTCCTGTGATCTCTAACCCGACAGCGAAAATTTTATCCTTTTTTTATGAATTGACTATGGGATGTTCATTGACACTGTTTTGCAAACTGGTTATGATTGTAAATACAGTGTTCAATTACCAAGAAAGGAATATAACTGCCAAAAATCAGGCAGCTGTCAGGGAATCAACTATGGCCAAAAGAGAAAAAAAGCCCCGGGAGTACCGCGGCGTCATTGACGAAATCAGAGAGCAGCAGCACAAAACCCGGGATATGACCAATAAAGGGAAGCTGGAATATTTCTGGTATTATTACAAGGTACACACCATTGCAGGGATCTTTATCCTGATTATGGCGATCACCCTGATTCATGATATGGTCACCGCCAAGGATTTCATTTTTAACTGCGTCATGGTAAACAGCTTCCAGCTTAACGCAGAGGCAGTGGAAAATTCCTTTGCAGAATATGCGGGGCTTGATCTGGATAAGTACGACTGCTTTATCGATACCTCCACCACCCTGTCCCTGACCACCTACGATCAGTATAACATGGCCGCTGTCCAGAAGATTATGGCGCAGATGCAGAGCCGTGATCTGGATGTACTGGTATTTAATTCCGAGATTTTCAACAACTATTCCCTCAACGGGATGTTTCTGGATCTGCGTACCGTTATGACCCAGGAGGAACTGGAAAAATACAAAGACCGGTTATACTATATAGATTACGCCGAGGTCGTCAGGGCCTCCGAGGAAGAAGTGGATCCGGACACCCTGACGGAAATGGCTGAAATCGACGTGGAGGCGGACACCCTTCTTCATAGGCATCCGGAGGATATGCAGGAGCCCATGCCTATTGGGGTTTTCTTAACCGACTCCCCCTTTATCGCCCAAACCGGCTCCTATCACACCTCTCTGCAGCCCGTATTCGGAATTGTCTCTACTACCGAGAGAGCCGAGATTGCAAAGCAGTACCTGAATTTTTTGTGGGATGATACCATTGACTTTACAACGATGATCGACACGGAGCTGTTCTGATTCGAAAGCCGGACGAAAGGCCGGGGCCGGGCATTATTTTTCATCCTCCTCCCGGCTCCTTAACCGGTCCATAACCATGAACATTTTGCCCATATCCACCGGCTTGGCCAAATGCTCATTCATTCCGGCATCCTTTGCCATTGCAACGTCCTCTTCAAACGCATTGGCCGACAGCGCTATAATGGGCACGGATTTTGCATCCGTCCGGTCCAGGCTCCGGATTACGCGGGCCGCCTCGTATCCGCTCATAACCGGCATCATCAAATCCATGAGCACACAGTCAAAGGCTCCCTGACGGGATTTTGTGAACGCATCCACAGCGGCTTTTCCGTCGTTTGCAGTCAACACTTCCGCCCCTGCCTCTTTCAGCATAAATTCCATGATTTCACAGTTGATCTCGTTATCCTCCACCAGAAGGACCCGCATCCCTGCAATATTGCCCTGCGCCTCCCGCTCCACGTCCGCAGGCTGCGCCTCCTGCGCATCGTCGATCCGAACCGGCAGGGTGATCCGAACCACGCTTCCTTCGCCGGTCCGGCTCTCCACCTCAATCGTTCCCTTCATCTGGTCTACCAGCTTCTTCACGATGGGCATTCCAAGCCCGGCGCCGATATAGTGGGTTCTCGCGCCCTGATGCTCCTGGGTGAAGGGCTCAAAAATATGCTTTTTAAATTCCTCCCCGATACCGATTCCGGTATCTTCGATCACAAACCGGTACTCTGCAATTCCCTCCCGGCAGGCAGTCTCCTTTACCCGGACAAATACGGAGCCGTGGGGACGGTTATATTTGAGGGCATTATCGATAACATTCATCAGGATTTGCTTCAGGTGCAGCGGATTTCCAATCAGTCTGCTATGCTGCAGTCCGGCCTTATCCAGCTCCAGCCGGATTTCTTTCTCCTGGGCCTGGGCGTACAGAACCGCAATACAGTCTTCCAATGTGTCATGAAGGTCAAAGGGTTCTTCCACCTCTGCCTGTCTTCCGCTCACCAGCCTGCTCACCTGAAGGACATCGTTCACCAGCGAAAGCAGATGCTGTGTTGAGACGCGGATTTTATCCCGGCACTCTTTCTGCCGCCGGGGATCGTCCTGCCTTTTCTCCATAATGGCAAGCATTCCCAGAATTCCGTTAATGGGCGTGCGCAGATCGTGGGACATATGGGAAAGGAATTCGCTTTTTGCCGAATTTGCACGTCTCACCTTTTCCAGCAGCTCCATAATGGCCTGTTCCTGTTTTTTTCTCGTCATCATGGTTTCCGTGATGTCCTGATGGTATCCGTTCAGTCCAGAGCCCGGCTTCCTGAATGATTTGTCCGGCACGCCTCCGCACCGGATATAGATCTTTCCCAGGCTGGGATGATTCCAGGGATAAATCACCTCGCTGCGCCCGGTTTCCAATATCTCCCGCACTGCTTCCTGCACCATCTCCACATAGTCCGGCTCGATGTTTTCAAACCAGTGCCGGTAGCATTCCTCGGGCTCAATCTCTTCCCCTACCCCCAAAAGAATCCGCATGGTCCGATCCGTATACATCCTGGGCCGGCAGCCTTCCTCCAGCTCGATGGTCCAGATACCGGTCCTTGCTCCCTCCAGAATATCCTCCAGGCTCTGCCTTGCCTCCAGCTTGTATTTCTCCTCCTGCTCCACCACGGCATTGACATCCCGCTGGGCAAAAATAGCGCAGTGCTTCTCCTCCGTCTGCTCCGTGGCGGAAAAATGAATCTCCATGTATTTCAGCCCGAAGGAGCTGTCTTTCACCTGGTATCTAACAGAAAACTTCTTCTTTGTTTTAAGCTGTGCCAGCACATAGTCTTTTTTCGTCAGGATACGGAGGCGTTCCTGATCCCGTGGGATCACGTACCCGGAAATATACCGTTCCATTGCCGCCTGGTATCCCTCCTGAAAATGAAGGGCCCAATCCATCCCGATCCGTTCGCTGTTCCGGTAAGTCTCGCATTCTCCCGTGTCGAAATTCACCTGATAAATGCCCAGATAATCCACACTGAGCGCATGGAGAACGTTATAACTCCGCTTTTTCAACACCCGGAACAGGTTGCGCCGTTTCAGGGAGGAAACGATAAAATATGCCGCAGTCTGAAGCATATTTGACGCATATTCCAGCGATTTTACCGGAGGGTTGTCCACGCCGTAGAAACCGATAATCTTTTTGCCGTCATAAAGGGGAACCACCACAAGAGAACGGATGCCCTGCCGTTTCAAATTTTCATATTGGAGGGGTTCCGTTTCCCGAATTTCTTCCAGACTTCCGATAACGATATGTTTGCCGATGCGGAATTTCCGGTACCAACTGGCACAGACCTCCGGGGGAACATTTTGAAGATTTTCCTTTTCCGGTTCCACTCCGACGGCCGTCCACTCGTAGGTATTGTCATCACCGCCGGACTCGTTCTGTTCAAATATGTAAGTCCGATCCCCGTTCAGCGCTTTTCCCAGGTGCTCCAGCAGCACCTCCAGCGACTGATCCGGCGTTTCTTCCAACAGGGCGACCCGAAGTCCCTCGTTGATGATGACCTCCAGATTCTGAACGCTCCGCATACCGCTGTGCTGCTCAGGCGCCCCGGTCAACGGAATTTCTTCGCCGCCCCGTTCCAAAAGTCCTCCTGAATAATCCATAAAACTGCCCTCCATTTACATCACTTTCCGGCCGTAGTGCCGCGGCATATTCCGGCATGGAAAAAATTCCTTACCAAAATGCCCGGCTGCGGAATGTCGATGCGATTCCGCCTTGTTTCCGCAGCATCGCCGCGGAAATCAGAAAAGTCTGTGTCATAATACCATATGTCCTCAGTCACGTCAATACAAAAGGGGGCTTCCGAATCCAGATGCGCACACAAAAAGGGAGGAGATTTCTCTCCTCCGCTTTCTTTTACTTATTCAAAACATTTTCTCAGAAATATGCATTCCATATTCTGTCAGCCGTTGCCTCGCTTATTCTGCGTCCAACTGCTCCATCAGAGCCTCTCTTGCACGCTCAATATCCTTCGCTTCCAGAATAGCAATCTGGCCGGGCTTCTGTACATCGTAGAACTCGAAACGGCCCTTGTTGCACAGACGTCCCTTGTTCTCGGATTCGGGATCAGCCACAACGTCCACGATCTTGTTGTCCTTCATCAGCAGTACACGCTTGCAGCCCTTCTTACAGTTGTAGCAGGTAGACTCAATTCTCTGTACTTCCCAAGGACGGTATTCGCAGCGGTTCTTCGGTCTCAGCGCGCCGACAGGGCAGGCCTGGATACAGTTGCCGCAGAACTCGCATTCCATGTTGTTGATCCACAGATCCTGGAACGGAGCGGCGGAAACCTTGGAATTGAATCCTCTCTTGGACAGAGCAATCGCGCTGCGTCCCACCAGATGCTCACAGGTGTTCACACATCTGTGGCAAAGGATACACAGGTTCGGATTGTACGTAAAGTAAGGGTTGGACTCATCAATCGGCTTCTCAACAAACTCGTTGGGATAGGATGTTTCCTTTACGCCATACTCATAGCAGAGATTCTGGAATTCACAGTCGCCGTTGCCGGGACATGCGAAACAGTTGTTGGGATGGTTGGACAGCAGCAGGTCCAGAACGCCTCTTCTGGCCTTGATGACTCTCTCGCTCTTTGTGAGGATCTCATACCCTTCCGCAATGGGGAATGAGCATGCCGTTACCAGCTTGGGCATACCGACAATCTCAACCATACACATTCTGCAAGATGCTTCCGGTGTCATAAATTTCAGATAACACAGGGTAGGAATCTTCACTCCCACGCTCTTTGCTGCTTCTAAGATGGTAGTACCGGCATTTACCTGATACTTTTTACCATCGAACATTACACGGATTTTATTAACCTGACTCAATGTAGTACCTCCTCCTGTACGAATTTACGGTGAAAGCAGGCCAAGCGGACACAGGTGTGTCATGCCTGCATGAAAACACCTATGAACCTTTGGCGCACCCGCAGTATCAATAGACAGGGCGGCAGCCCGGATTGTAAATACTGCGGGCGATTGCACGGCAATCGGCTTTCACGTTTTGGTAATGTCCGCGTCAGCAGACACATCCGCTTAATTATTTATATTTATGAAAATGATCACGCTTTATAAACAGCTTCCTTCTTACACTTAGAAATACAAACGCCGCACTTCACGCACTTGCTGGCATCAATTGTATAGGGCTGTTTCTTTTCGCCGCTGATCGCTTCAACAGGACAGTTCTTCGCACAAAGACCGCAGCCGATACATTTATCCGGATCAATCTGGTATGAGAACAGATTCTTACATTTGCCGGCAGGACATTTCTTGTCTTTTACGTGGGCAATGTACTCATCCTTGAAATACTTGTATGTAGACAGAACCGGGTTGGGAGCTGTCTGGCCCAGCGCACACAGAGAGTTCTCTTTAATCAGGTTGCAAAGCTCAACCATGCGGTCCAGATCTTCCATCTCAGCTTTGCCGTCCGTGATCTTGTTCAGCAGTTCAAGCAGACGCTTCGTACCGATACGGCAAGGTGTACACTTACCGCAAGACTCATCCACGGTGAACTCCAGGAAAAACTTGGCGATATCCACCATACAGTCATCTTCGTCCATAACGATCAGTCCGCCGGAACCCATCATGGAGCCGATGGCAATCAGGTTGTCATAATCAATCGGCACGTCGTAATTTTCCGCAGAGATACATCCGCCGGAAGGACCGCCGGTCTGCGCAGCCTTGAACTTCTTGCCTCCGGGGATTCCGCCGCCGATATTCTCAACAACTTCCCGCAGCGTGGTTCCCATGGGAATCTCCACCAGACCTACGTTGTTGATCTTGCCGCCGAGAGCGAATACTTTGGTTCCTCTGGACTTTTCGGTACCCATGGAAGCAAACCAGTTCGCACCCTGTAAGATAATCTGAGGAATGTTTGCCCAGGTCTCAACGTTATTCAGAATCGTAGGCTGTCCGAACAGACCCTTTACGGCCGGGAACGGAGGACGAGGCTTAGGCTCGCCGCGGTTGCCCTCAATAGAGGTCATCAGAGCGGTTTCCTCGCCGCATACGAATGCGCCTGCGCCAAGACGTAAGTCGATATCGAAATCAAAGTCCGTACCGAAAATGCCTTTGCCTAACAGACCGTAATCTCTGGCCTGCTTTAAAGCGATGTTCAGACGGTCAACGGCGATGGGATACTCCGCACGCACATAGATATAACCCTGGTTTGCGCCGATTACATAACCGGCAATGGCCATTGCCTCAAATACAACGTGGGGATCGCCCTCTAATACGGAACGGTCCATGAATGCGCCCGGATCGCCTTCGTCGGCATTACAGCAAACATATTTCTGTACGCCGGGAGCGCCGCCCATAGCGAACTGCCATTTCTTTCCGGTAGGGAATCCGCCGCCCCCGCGTCCGCGCAGGCCGGAATCAATCAGGCATTTCACAACATCCTCTCTTGACATGGTGGTAAGCACCTTGGCAAGAGCTTCGTAACCGCCGGTTCCGATATACTCGTCGATGTTCTCAGGATTGATCACACCGCAGTTTCTCAGGGCAACACGGTGCTGAGGCTTGTAGAAATTGGTCTGATTCATGGAAATGATGCCGTTCTCGGTAACGGTTTCCTGATACAGATACTTGGTCACTACATTGCCTTTTACCAGATGTTCCGAAACGATCTCAGGAACATGCTCCAGCTCCATATTGGAATAGAAAGCAGCTTCCGGATAAATAATCATAACCGGACCCAGGGCGCAGAGGCCGTGGCAGCCTGTGCGGATAACGCACACTTCATTTTCCAGCCCTGCCGCCTTGATCTCCTGCTCCAGCTTATCGGCGATCTTCTGGCTGCCTGAAGAGGTACATCCGGTACCGGCGCATACCAGCACGTGAGAACGATATTTTCCTTTTCCCTTGTCTGCGCCTTCTTTTCTGAAATTAACGATGTCCTGGTTTTTTTCTTTTATTTTCTTTAACTGATCAACTGTAATCACTATGCCCATCCTCCTATCTTAGTTCCGCATCCGCGTTTTTCCATTTATTCCTGGCATTTATCAGTTGGATTTCTCTATTCATACTGTGCAAGAATATCCTCGACCATGTTTGCGGTCAGACGTCCGTGAACCTCGCCGTTCACTGTCATAACCGGAGCCAGACCACAGGCGCCTACGCAGCGGCAGGCTTCCAGAGAAAATTTGCCGTCGGCGGTACACTGTCCGCCGGCGATTCCCAGAACCTCCTGCAGCTTCTCATAAACCTGGCCGGAGCCCTTTACGTAGCAAGCGGTACCAAGACATACCGAGATATTGTATTTTCCCTTGGGATACAGGGAGAAAAATGAATAGAATGTTACTACGCCGTAAATTTTAGCCAAAGAAATCCGCAATTCCTCAGAGATTGTTTTCAGCACCTTTTCCGGAAGATATCCGAAAATTTCCTGTGCCTGCTCCAGTACAGGAATCAGGGGGCTTTTTGTTCCCTTGTAATCGTCAAGCAGTTCAGCAAGCTGACTCTCCTGCTCCGGGGTCCCTTTATAAGGAATGTTGATTCTCTCGTCACTCATTTTAAAATACCTCCTATATTAGTTCCGTATTTGTCCGCCCAGCACCATCACCGGCAGAGAATTTCCAGCCGTTTACACGTCCGTAAATCCTCTGGGCACTGTACGGACAAATACTGTTTTTAGTTCCGTATTTGTCCGCCCAGCACCATCACCGGCAGAGAATTTCCGGCCGTTTACACGTCCGTAAATCCTCCGGGCACTGTACGGACAGTTACTGTTTTTCATTCATATTCACGTACAACTAAAACATTGCCTAAACTGAAACTCGATTTTTATGATTTTTAACCTGTTATCTGCCAAATAATCTGCTTTCCACGCAATCATGGAAATCATCCTTGCAAATCACGGGTTTATCTTTGCCGATTTTCCTCAGGCTGATAGCATCCGCTTCTCTCTTTCAGCGCGATAGCATCGCTTGGTTCCTGATACCACAGAATGTTCTGAACCTCGTTCTCGAAATAGCTGCGCTCGTCGCTTCGTACCCTCTCGGTTTCTTTCAGGGCAACTTCCTCGCTGACCTTTTCGATCCGCACGCCTACCTGCTTGTAGCCGGGGATGGAACAGATCGGATCCAGGTTATGAGCGTCGGTAAGAACGTTCGCGCCTCCGCCGTAATGGAAAGGCATCCACGCCACGCCGGGCTCCAGCGTATCTTCGATACGAACCTCACAGTAAACGGTGCCTCTGGGCGAAGTAACGCTTACCCAGTCGCCCTCTTTCACCTTGTTCGCAAGGGCGTCATCCGCATTCAGCTCAATATAGTTTCTGGGAGCCGTATAGTGAATGGCGATGGTTCTGTCGGTCATGGTTCTGGTATGATAGTGGTACAGAATACGGCAGGTCATCAATGTGATGGGGTATTCTTCGTTCTCTGTCTCCGGAGAAGCCGCCCAGTCCATTGCTTTCAGCAGGCCGATACCGCCCTTTCTGCTGGGACCATTGACATGCAGCCGTGGCGTGCCGGGATGGTCTTCCGCAGGGCAGGGCCACTGAACGCCCTGGCCGTCCTTTGCAATCTTTTCGTATGTAATACCGGCGTAAGACGGCGTTACCGTCCGCATCTCGTTAAAGATGTCCTCTGCTTTGTCGTAGTGGCAGGAATAGCCCAGGCGGTTCATCAGTTCCATCAGAACCTCCCAGTCATTCTTGGACTGGCCTTTACGGGGCACGGCCTGACGTACCATCTGCACACGGCGCTCCGTATTGCTGAACGTACCGTCTTTCTCGGCGAAACAAGTAACCGGAAGCACGACATCGGCTTTTTCCGCCGTTTCTGTCAGGAACAGATCCTGTACCACGACGAAAGCCTTTTCCAGCGCATGTTCCACATGATGGGTGTCAGGGTCGGAAACCATGGGATTCTCGCCCATAATGTAAAGGACCTTTACCTTGTCTTCCAGAATGGCCGGTATCGTCTGCGTAACGGTCAGACCCTTGTTGGGACTCAGCGGAACGCCCCAAGCTTTCTCAAATTTCTCCTGAGCGGCCGGGTCAAATACTTTCTGGTATGCGGGGTAGTCCGTAGGCAGCGCACCCATATCGCAGGCGCCCTGTACGTTGTTCTGACCACGCAGCGGGTTGATGCCGCAGCCTTCGTGGCCCAGATTTCCGGTAACAAGAGCAAGATTGCTCAGACTCATAACATTGTTGGTGCCGTTCAAATGCTGGGTAATACCCATAGCATAGGCGATGTAAGACTTATGCGTTGAAGCATACAGCCTGGCGGCCTTGATAATCAGATCCTTATCTACGCCGCAAATTTCCGCACCCTTTTCAGGCGTGTACGGTTTCACGCACTCGCGCAGTTCTTCAATACCTTCCGTATGAGCGGCGATATATTCCTTATCTTCCAGCCCTTCGGAGAAGATGATATTCAGCATGGTATTGGACAGCGCAACGCTGGTGCCTGGTTTAATCTGCAGATAAACATCCGCAATGTTGGCAAGGTCAATCCGCTTCGGGTCGGCTACGATCAGCTTCTTCCCTTCCGCGACAGCCTGCCGGATCATCATTCCCATTACGGGATGTGCTTCGGTGGTGTTGGAACCTGTCACAAAAATGACATCCGCACTCTTCACATCCTCGATGGTGTTTGTCATGGCTCCTGAGCCTAACGTGGTTGCAAGACCTGCAACAGTAGAGCTATGTCAGAGACGGGCACAATGATCCACATTGTTCGTACCTACGGCAGCCCGCAGGAATTTCTGGAACAGATAATTGTCCTCATTGATGGTTCTGGCGGATGAGAATCCGGCAACGGCGTCCGGACCGAAATCACGCTTGGTCTCCTGAATCTTATCGGCGATCAGATCCAGTGCTTCATCCCAGGTAGCCTCCACAAGCTCGCCGTCCTTGCGGACCAGCGGCGTTTTCAGCCTCTGCTCGTTGTTTACAAAGTCGAAAGCAAAACGGCCCTTTACGCAGAGCAACCCTTTGTTCACCGGGCCGTCCGCCGGTCTTGCGTCCACTACCTTGCCGTCCTTTACCAGAAGGTCGATCTGGCAGCCCACGCCGCAGTAGGTGCAGGTGGTACGCACTTTTTCTGTCTCAAACACACGGAAGGGATTCTGTGCCTTTGTAGACAGCGCTCCCGTAGGACAGGCAGAAACACAGCTACCGCATGACTCGCAGTTAGATTCTGACCAGTCCATGCCAAAGGCAGGGGAAATCACCGACCGGAACCCGCGCTGGGTCGTATCGATGGCGCCACGGCCTACCAGCTTCTGGCAGGTATTAACGCATCTGTGACAGAGTATGCACAAATTCGGATTATATGTAAAGAATTTGTTGCTTCTGTCGATGGGCAGTGTAAATTCATCTTTCGGGAAGCTCGACTCTTTCACACCATACTGATGACAGTAATCCTGCAGCTTGCAATCGCCGTTGGCCTGGCAGGAAAAACACTGGGTATCATGATGGCTCATCAGAAGGTCGAGAACGCCGCGGCGGGCTTTTACCACCCGTTCGCTTTCCGTATGAATCACATTGCCTTCGGCAATGGGGAAGGTACAAGCCGTTACCAGCTTGGGACTGCCCTCAATTTCCACCATACACATACGGCAGGAACCTTCGGGAGTCAGATGCTTCATATAACAGAGCGTAGGAATCTCAATTCCATACTGCTGCGCAGCCTGAAGTATCGTCGTACCTTCCGCAACCCTCACGGCGATGCCGTTAATCGTTGCATGAATCATAATGGTACATTCCTCCTTGTTAAAATCATAAAAAATAGACAGTGTCTAGTTTCTTAATCATCTTCAATTATAAAACCCTGTTACGTTCCTGTCAACCCGAATTTTGTGTATTTTGCCTTTTTCTTGCCCTTTTTTACGTTTTTTGTCGTACACTTTTCTAAAAACGAACGGTTTTTACAGAATGTTTTTGTTATAAATGCTCAGAAAGTATTCACAAACAAATCAGACAACTTCTGCTTTACGACCTTGTTTCATGCTGGTGTTCCGCCTGGCCTTCTCCATAAAAATACGGTATCTCATAAAATATACAAACGATATGGTGTCTGACTTTTATATTTTATGTGTCACAACCGCGTTTTTATGGATCATGTATGGCGACAGGCTGCTGATCCCCGCCGCCAGGGAAATCAGTTTAAAAATCTCCCTCCTGTGTTCGTTTTTCCACCAGGCGCCTGCCAGACGGCTGACCTTCGTATCCCGGAACCCTTCCGGGAACATGGGTGTGGAAGTTCCCACCAGCACGATCTCCCTGGCATTCTGACAGAGCTCCAGCAGAGAGTCAATCGTGCCGTTTATGGTGGTGGTCCCGGAAAGAATCACCACATCGCAGGCCGGCAACAGGTCTTTTTCCTGCTCCGTGGGGAATACATCCGGTGCGCCGCCGCGCAGATATACCCCATGGTCAAATACCGCCAGTTTTCCCGCCATTGTTTTTATCCTGGCGGCTACGGGACGGATATAACCTACCATTCCCACCGTATCCTCCCGGCCGATTTCCACGCCGAAGGGCTGTCCGGATTTCTCATCATCCGCTATGCCGGCCACGGACCGGGAAGCGGCATCCAGCACCGCCGCTCCGATGGCCCGCTGTACGTCGTCCCCTCCGCTGACCACCCATCCGGCAATCTCGCCGGCCGGCTTTCCCTCCGCCTGCTGCGCAAAGGGGAATGCAGAACAGCCGTTTGGTAATTCTTCCCGCATCACATAGGATACACCCACACTCCCGTCGCTGAGACAGCAGCCGATCAGAGAAATCCCCACCATCAGTTCTTCCACCGTCTTCCCCGCAAGACAGGGTGCGGCCGCCGCCAGCACCTGATCCATCAGAGCCATAATTTTGTTCCTCCTATTTTCAGTTCCGCTACAGTCCTGCTAAGCCCCCTGGTTCTGGAAGGATTTCCGGCCGATTACTCGTCCATAAATCCTTCCGGGGCTTATCCGGACTTCCGCTGTTGGATTTTGAGTTCCGCTACAGTCCTGCTAAGCCCCCTGGTTCTGGAAGGATTTCCGGCCGATTACTCGTCCATAAATCCTTCCGGGGCTTATCCGGACTTTCGCTGTTGGGATTCAAGTTCCGCTGCAGCCTTAGTTAGACTGCTCTAACGGCTGAATAATCACCACGTCTCCGATCTTGCCGCTGGCGATGGTCATATCCCCGAAAGACCCGCTGACGGCGCCGGACAGCGTGCCCCTGATCTCACCGACTGCGATGTAGTCCGGCTCCACCGGGATATGAAATTTGTCCGTGGCACAGACGGTATAGGAGGCTTCCGCATCCCACCCCACCATATTCAGCAGATCTGCCACAACATACTGGGTTCCTGTCACTACGGAAACGATCCCTTCTCCCTCAGCGGTGACGGCATAGAAGAAATCCGGAATTTCCAGACCGGTGTCCGGGTTTACCAGTACCGGCGGATTCCCCGACTGGAAATCGTCGATGATCACATACATCCCGGCAAATTCCTCCGCGGAAACCATAACGGCTTCTTCCGACGTATTGGTGACGGTCAGCTCTCCCGCCGGCTTCTCGGTGAGAAATGCCAGAACATAGTCCATGGCATAAGCCTGAACCTGGCCGTCTTTGTAGGCAATGGTTTCCGGAACCGGAGCCGTCGCTTCCGTATAGAAACCGTCTCTGGGATTGCGCAGCGTATTCTGCAAAATCACCAGATGCTTCCGGACAGGCAGCTCGTCATAGGGAACCATAATATCCCTGTAATGAGGTGCCGCCGTCGTCTCCGCCTCCGCCGTACCCTCTGCCTCCGAAGCGGCAGACCCTGCGGAACCGTTGGCTCCGGCCGTCTCTGTCTCTGCGGCAGTTTCCTCATTTGCTGTCGTGGCAGCCGCCGCCGTCGTGTCTTTTTCCCCGAAACCATTGCCGCAGCCTGCGGCCAGCGCCGTCACAAGTGTCAGCGCAAGCATCCATATCAATCTCTTTTTCATCAATCCTCTCCCCCTTCGGTTCATTGCCGCCCGTTCCTTATCCCAGGTCCGGGTCACAGAAACAGGTCTCTCTGCCGCCGGACACCGCCCTGTGTATCCGCACCGGCACCCCATAAGTCTTTGTCAGGTTTTCCTCGGTCATTACCTGATCCACCGCACCTGCCGCCACCATTCCTTCATAGTTCATCATCGCAACAGACGTTCCGATATTCCACACATGATTTGGAAAATGACTGGTCATCACAATCGTAATGCCCCTGGCGGAAAGCTTCTTCACCGTCCGCAGCACCATGGCCTGGTTTTTAAAATCCAGATGGGACGTAGGCTCGTCAAACAAAATAATCTCCGGCTCCTGACACATGGTCCGGGCAATCAGCACCAACTGGCGCTCTCCCCCCGAAATCTGGGTATAACTCTTTTCCGCCAGATGGCCAATGCCCAGCTCACGCATAATGCCGTATGCATGCGCCGTATCTTTTTCCGATGGTGTTCCCATCACCCCCAGATAAGGCGTACGTCCCATCCGCACCACCTCCAGAGAGGTATAGGGAAAAGGGGCGCTGTGCTCCTGATAGACAATGCCGAGAATCCGGGCCAGTTGACTGACACTATATTCCTTTACGTCACGGCCGTTGATCACCACCTGCCCCCGGGACAAAGGAAAAGCGCCGCTGATACAGTTGAACAGGGTTGTCTTTCCGCATCCGTTAGGACCCAGCAGACAGAAACACTCCCCTTCCGGAATATCCAGATTCACATCTTTCCAGACCGAACGGACGCCATCATAACTGAAAGCAGCGTTTCTGACAGATATCTTTGGTCCCCTCCCCATTTCCGATTCCATCACTGCCAGCCTCCTCTCGTCTTCCTCAGCAGATAGGCAAATACCGGCGCACCGATGACGGCAGTCAAAATCCCCAGCGGAATCTCATTCGCGGACACCAGCCGGCACAGGTTGTCAATCACCATCAGATAGGCCGCTCCGGCCAGCATGGTAGCCGGAATCAGCACTTTATGGTCCGGCCCCACAATCATCCGGCAGAAATGAGGAATTACCTGACCTACCCAGCCGATAATCCCGCAGAATGCCACGGATATGGAGGTAATCACCGTGGTACACAGGATAATCAGCAGCTTATACCGCTCACTGTTAACCCCCAGTGCTCTGGCCTCCCGGTCGCCCATGGAAAGAATGTTCAGCTTCCAGCGAATCACATACAGCCCGGCCATGGAAGCCAGATAAGGCCATACCGCAATCAGCAGATCATCAAAGGTCACATTGCTCAGGCTGCCCATCAGCCAGAAAGTGATAGCCGGCAGCTTCTCCTCCGCATCCGCCGTATATTTTACCACCGACAGCATGGCCTGGAAAAAAGCGGATACCACCATACCGGACAGCACCAGCATCAGAATCGGCGTAGACTTATAAATATGAGCCAGAAAATAAGTGACCGCCACGGCGGCCAGCCCGCATATAAAAGCGGCCAACTGAATTCCCAGGGCGTTAAAGCCCCAGACAATGCCCAAAGCGGCTCCGAAACTGGCTCCGGCAGATACGCCCAGTACGAAGGGATCCACCAGCGGATTCTGGAACATCCCCTGAAAGGAAGCGCCGGCCATGGACAGCCCGGCCCCGATCAGCGCCGCCATAATGGCTCTGGGCAGACGGACCGTTACCACCACTGTCCGGGCAGAGTCGGTCCAGGTTATCGGAATACCGGCGTCCATTCCAAAAAGCTGCAGAAAACTGCTCCACAGGATTTTCAGCACCTCCGCCGGCGACACCAGATACCTGCCCAGAAACAAAGACACAATAAACAGCAGAGCGGGCAAAGCCGCCATCAGAACCCAGAACAGCTTAGAAGGTTTTTTCTCTGTCATTCTTCCGCTTCCACCTGATCGAACCAGCCGTCCAGCACATGCTGTGCTTCTTCGGCCGTCAGCTCATATTCATAAAATTCCCTGTAGTAATACTGAATTTCCTCCACCATATCAATATCCGCAAACAGCTCCGGCTGGAGGATGGTAGAAAGCCAGAGCACCATCAGCGTGGTGGTGGAACCTTTGTCCAGGAAAAATACGCCTGCGGGAATGCGGTAAATCTGCTTGTTCTGAACAGCCTGCAAGGAAGCCCATCTCTCGTTTTGATACAGATCCTGTTCCACCAGCTCCGGATAGCCCCCATGATTGTCCACCAGGATTATCTCCGGATCCCAGGTAAACATCTGCTCTCTTGTAATCTCCGGGAAATTGCCGCTGACCCCGTCGGGGCCGATCAGCTTCCCTCCCGCCAGCCAGATTTCATACCAGCGGTTTTTTAACACATAAGTGGAAAGGACATTTTCTCCCCAGGTATTGCTCCAGTATACGCTGCTGCGCTGTTCGTCGGTAAGGGAACCGGTCCTCTCATAGATCATCCGCAGTGTCTTATCACAGTAAGCATACCAGCGCTCCGCTTTCTCGGCGGCTTTCTCATCCTGTAAAAGCACCGCAAAGGTACGGACCGGATATGTAGTAGTCTCGATATAGCTGTCAATGGTCTGTGACTGTGCTTCCTCCAGCGTATCCAGCAGCCCCGTATTTACTGTCAGCACCGCCGCAGGAATCTTTGCATTGTCAAACTTTTTCAGCTCCGTCTCATTGTCATAGTAGATCACCAGATCAATGTCATTTTGGAGATAATCTTCGATGTTAACCGAAGAACTGGGATTTGCCGCTATGCCTAAGTAATCGGCCAGATCGGGATTCGTAAGCAGGGCGATGGGATAATTGGTGGTGTGTCCGCTTTTTACCATCACGACCCGGTCTTTTGCCCCCAACATAAAGGCCATCTCATAGGAGGGGCCGGAAACAGCTGCGATACGCGCCGGAGGCTCCGTCACCGTCACCTGTCTGCCAATGATATCCGTCACGGTCACGGCCCCTTCCGCCTGGGTTTCTCCGGTATCGGATTGTTCTTCCTGACTCTGAGAAACGGTCTCCGAAGCTGCCGGTGTATCGGCGCGGCAGGCGCAGCTTTCCACGGCCAGCAGGATACACAGCGCAAATGTTAAAATCCTTTTCGATACTTTCAATCTGATTTCCTCCGTCATGTCAGGACAGCCGGACCGCTCTTTGGCAGTCCTCCATGGATACGCCTGAAATTATTCCGTGACAATATTAATTGCTGTCAGGTTAAAAGTTACCCAGCGCATACCCGTGCCGTCAATAAAAGCGGTCAGACCCACTGGCACGTCCTTCAAATCCGGATTGTAAGTCATTCCGTCATACATGCAGAAAAACTTTGCGTTGGCATAATAGGTATCCTCGTCGGGATAGAGGGCATACTCACCGTTCTTTCCCACCTCTCCAAGACCCGGCGTGCCGTAATACTCCACCTCTTTAATTGCCTCCGCATCAAAAGAAATCCCCTCAATCCCCTGCAGTTTCGTCAGCATCGTCTCATAGTCAATGCCCAGAAAACGTCCGGTATAAGTAGACGAACCCTGATTATACTTAAAGGAGCCGTCATACATGGAAGTGGGAATGCGTTCGTCACCGCCGGTATGGGTTTTCTTCATAAAATCTGCCCGCGTCAGCTTCCCCACACTTTCTCCGTTCACCTGGATATCCACTTCAAACTCGCAGGGAGCAGTGACAAAATAAATATTCTCCGCGCCTGCCACGCTGGAAGCTCCGTCTGCCGAAACCACAGCGTAAGCCGCCGCCCCGTCCTGGGTTACAACTTCATAGGTTTCTTCATTCGCCTGATATACGGCCAGCGCCAGGTCCTTCGCATCGGGGAAATACATTACATACCCGTCAGTGGCTTCCACAAAAGCCCCTGACGCATCAGATAAATCCCCGCCGGTTAGCTGCGCTAAGGGCACGCCATAAAAAATGGCATCTCCCAGCTTCATCTCCCCGGCATCTCCCATAATGGCTTCGTAATCGTAGCCGCCTTCTGCCGTCGCCGCTCCGTCCACCATAACCGTAACCGCCGTCTCGATAGGTGAAGCTTCCGGAAGCGGCAGACTTGCTTCAGCGCCCTGTGTCCCTTTTATCTCCGCTTCGGATCCCGCCTCCGTCTCTCCCTGAGCCGACACAGCCTCCGTTTGGTCCGGTGCGGCGGCTTCTGACTGCTCCTGGGTCGTGACGGCTTCTGTCGAAGCCTTTTCAGAAGGACTGTCGGAACCTTTACCACACCCGGCAAACAGCACACCGCATAACAGCAGCGATACGGCTGCACACAATTGTCTTTTCATATTCTTCTCCTGTCTTTTGTTATTTTTGTTGCTGTTTCTTCCTTATTATAATAGGGTCATTTCTTCCCCTGTCCGGATCACCCCTGACTTTAGAATCCGGGCCATCTGGTATTCCTCCCGAAGCTTACAGACAGTCCCGGCTTTCGCCAGCTCACATTCCTCCGGAAAACAGTGTTTGGGAAAATCAGAGATTTCCAGCACCGCTTCCGCTCCGGCCAACTGTCTGCCCGGAATCAGCTCCCCGTCTCCAAAGCCTTCCAGCAAAAGGTTCTCTTTGTGTCTGGCAAAGCAAAGCCCCTTTACTTTCTGTTCCCCCATCCAGTCCAGAAGCTCTTTTCTGCAAAGACAGACATCTCGTTCTCCCTTCCCTACATGACGGTCCCCCCGGATGCCGCTGCCCGCCACGGCCTCACAACTTTCCACAGGAACGGGAGGTTCACCTTTTTTGATATTTAACTGCACTTTCAAAACCTTTCCCATCGCACATTCCTCTCATGCTTTTTATATGCCCCCAAAGTTTCTTCATCCCTGCTTTTACGGCATTCCGGGCACAGGATTAAATGAAACTGTCCGCCGCTCCCAAAAGCAGCTCCTGATAGTCTGCCTGCTCATTGATATTTTCAAACTGAGATTCTTCCCCCCGGCTGACATATACGCCGTAACCAGTTTTTCTCAGAAAAGCAAACACGGAGCCCTTTCCCCGGGTCAGCGTTTCCGCCATAGCGTCGGCCAGCCCTGTTTCGTAGATGCCTACCAGCGGCTCCTGTTTTTCTTCGTGCTGCAAAATCGTAATCGGATACCCGTTTCCTTCGTCCGCCTCAATCAGCTTTTCCAGCTCCAAAACGGATACCAGCGGCGTATCCACGCTCAGCACCAGACACCGATCATGGGAAGCCAGACGCAGGCAGGCTTCCAGTCCGCCTAATGGACCCCGGCCTTCCAGCCGGTCCATCACCACCCGTTCGCCACAGTGATTCCCTCTGTAGCCCGAAACCAGAATATCCCGGATGCCCAGCCGCCTGCCTTTTTGCAATTGTATGTTCAGAAACGTCTGATTCCGATAGATCAGGTCAGACTTGTCCCTCCCCATACGGCTGCTGCGCCCCCCTGCCAGAACGATCATGGAAATATCCCGTTTCATCCGCCGATCTCAATCATCCGCTTCTGCTCCGTTACCCCATCCGGCGCCTCAAAGCTGTGGCACTCCGGTTTCAGAGTTACTGCCTGTCTGATTGCCTCCTGAATCTGCTTTTTCATCTCATCCCCGTCTATGCCCTTCTGTCTTACGATTCCTCCCACATCCACCGAATCCTCATAACAGAGGCAGGGCTTTAACAGCCCCCGGGAGGTCAGTCTGAGCCGGTTGCAGTTGGCACAGAACTTGCCGTGCATGGCACTGATAAAGCCCACGCTTCCTTTTGCCCCCGGCAGTCTGTAATAGACGGCGGGACCGTTGCCGTGTACCCGCTCATCCGGTTCCAGATCCGGGTAAAGCGTATGCAGCTTCTCCAGCAGTTCTTCATTGTAAACAGCCTCAAATTTCCTTCCGAAACCGATGGGCATCAGCTCGATAAACCGGACGTCTATGGGACGCTCCCCGGTAAAACGGATCAAATCGCCCCACTCATGGGCATTCAGCCCCTTTTGCAGCACACAGTTCAGCTTCACCAGAATTCCTTTTTCCGCCGTCAGATCAATACTTTTAAGCACCTCGTTCAGTTCATCCCTGCCCGTAATTTTCTCATAGGTCTGCCGGTTCAGCGTATCCAGGCTGATATTTACCCCGTCAAGACCGGCTTCATACAGCCGGTCCAGATATCCGGAGAGCAGCACGCCGTTGGTGGTCAGCGTTACCTGTTCCACCCCCGGAATCTGTTTCAGCTCGCCCACCAGATCCGGACAGCCCAGACGGACCAGCGGCTCCCCGCCGGTTACTTTAAACTTGCGGATTCCTGCTTCCGCAGCGGCGGCGGCGATCCGGACAATTTCTTCAAAAGTAAGAATGTCCGACATCGGCACCAGTTCCACTCCGTCGGGCATACAGTACCTGCACCGGAGATTGCAGCGGTCCGTTATGGAAATTCTCATATAATCAATGGTTCTTCCATAGGTATCTCTCATAGATTCATTGTCCTTTTCTTATGCGCCGTAAAATTCCAGAAAACGTCTTGTTTCTTCCTGTTCGGGCTGCTCCAGCACCTGCGCCGAAGGTCCCCACTCCAGCAGATTCCCCTGATGGAAAAATAGCACCTGATCGCCCAGACGGCGCGCCTGTTTCAGACTGTGGGTGACAATTACCATCACGCCCCCGGTTTCTCTCCGGTAGTCCAGAATACAGTTCTCCGCCAGCGCCGCCGAAGCAATATCCATGGCCGCCGTCGGCTCGTCCAGCAAAACCAGATCATAGGGTTTCATCAGCGTCCGGACCAGGGCCATGCGGGCAGTCTCCCCGCCTGACAGCCGGTCCGCCCGCCGCTCTGCCAGATGGGTGATGGCAAGCCCTTCCATCATCTGCCGCGCCCGCTGTCTATCTTTGCCGCCAAGAAGAATATTTTTCTCCACACTCATACGGAAGCCGTAGCTTTTCTGGGGCATGTATCCTACCTTGCAGCCGGCAGGAAGGGGAGAGGATTTTTGATCGCAGAAAAGGGCCCCTGCCAGAACGCGGGCAAACGTGGACTTTCCGCTGCCGTTCGCGCCGATCACGGCATAGACAGCGCCTTTCTCGAAAGAAAAGGCCGGAAAGCGCAAAACCGGATTTTGATCGTAAGATTTGGAAAATGCCCGCACCTCCATCAGCGAAACCTCCTCTGCAGCAGCGTGATCACAATGTTTACGCAAAGGGACACCGTCATCAGGATCATACCAAGAGCGATGCCAAGAGAGAAATTCCCCCGATTTGTATACTGCATAATGGCGGTAGTCATCACATTGGTTTTCCAGGCGATGGCGCCGCCCACCATAGACACCGCGCCCACCTCGGCGATGGCACGGGCAAAAGCAAGCAGGTATACGGAAAAAATCTGATACAGCGACTCATTTGCCAGAAGAAAAAAAGTCTTTACGGGTCCAAGCCCCAGCCCCATGGCCGTCTCCCGCACAGAGCCGGCAATGCCGGACACATAAGTCTCCATATTTCCGATTACCAGAGGCGTAATCAGACAGAGTTGTGCCAGAATCATAATCGTGACGGTAAACAGAAGGTGAAGCTTTCGAAAAGGTCCCACGCCGGAAAAGAGCATATAAAACAGCAGTCCGCATACCACCGGCGGCATTCCCATCAGCGTCCGGTTCAGCACCACCAGAACTCCCCGTCCGGGAAATCTGCCGCTGCCCAGCCATATGCCGACGGGAACGCCAATGCACAGTGCAAAAAACGAACTGCTTAAACTCATTTTCGCAGTAACCAGCAGAATGTTGCACAGCTCCCGGTCCCCGCTTACGATCAGGGCAATGGCCTTTTGAATCGCTGTCTGCATATCCTTGTTCCCTTTCATATCAGCACAGCATCCGGCCGAATCAGACACCGCCGGATGCTGCGCAATATATATATTCAGATTTTTTTCATTTTTCTATTTATCAGACTTTGATTATTCCATCACGCCGCCGTTGGCAACGAAGGTCAGGAAAGTGGCCTTATCGGTCAGGATGTAGGCGTTCGTCTCCTCAGCCATTACCAGACATGCGCCCATGCCTGTGTTGGCGGAAGTATACCATTCCGTATAATCCACAAAGCTGTCGGCCTCTTTTGTGATGCCTAAGCTTTCAGGCCATAAGGACAGCTCCTTCGTATGGGTTCCGGAACCGTCGCCGCGGGAAATGAAAGGATATTTGCCGTCGGCGATGGCCGCGAAAGCATCCAGCACGCTTTCGGCATCCTTTACGCCCGCAGGATCTTCGCTGGGACCACACAGCACGAAATAGTTGTACATAAAGGAGAGACGCTCGCTGTCAAAGCCTTCCAGGGTACGGGCAAAACCGGCCTCAACAAATTCTTCCTCGCTGGACTTTGCATGTACCAGAATCAGATCGGCATTGCCGTACTGAGCGGCGGCAATGGCTTTTCCGGTGCCTGCGGACTGCACTTCCACGGTATATCCGTATTTGTCCTCGAAGATCGGCAGCAGGGTTGCCAGCAGACCGGAGTCATTTACGGACGTCGTGGTGGACAGACGGATGGTTTTTGTCTCTTCCGTCGCTTCGGCGATCTCGCCTTCATAGGCCGGCGCATCCTCCAGCAGATAGAACAGGCTGTCGCCGAACTCTGCCTGACCGAATTCCGCAGCCGCGGTCTTTCCTTCTTCTGACAGCAGGAACTGAATCAGCGCGTCCGCGCCCGCAGTGTTGACAGCCACGTCAGAAACGGCGTTGCCGTCCGCATCCGTAAAAGGCGCTTCGGGGTTTACCGCGATCACCGTGTAGGTATTGATCATCTTGTCATCGGCTTCTTTCAGGATTACGGTGTTTACGTCGCCTGTAGCTGCCGGTCCTTCTGTCTCGGCCGCAGCGGTCGTTGCATCCTCGGCTGCGGCGGTTGTTACATCCCCTGCCGCGGCAGTTTCACCGGCGGTTTCCTTGGCCGCTTCCGTCGCAGCCGCGGTAGTGGCATCCTTCTTTCCGTCGCTGCCGCAGCCGGCCAGCAGGCCGGATACCATAGCTACTGTCAGCAGCAATGCCAGTAATGATTTCTTTTTCATTTGCTTCCTCCATAAAATTGTTTTTTGGCAATAAAAATCCCCTCTCCAAAGCCTGTCAGCCCCAGCTTACACGATACGCAAAATCATATCCAAAACATACGCTTTTCGCGCCCTGCTTCGCCGCTGTCAACAGTCATGCTTGCCGCATCACCTGTCTCACTCAGCTCCGCATCGACACAAATGGCAGTTACTGAATACACTGTCATCGGTATAAACTGTGGGTGAAAGGATTCGGAAAGAGGCTCGTCCACCACTTTCAGAATACATATATGTTCACCTCAGAAAAGGAATTTCTGGTTATATTTTAGCACACATAACGCCTGTTTGTAAACCAGATTTTTATGTTTCTATCAATTCTTTTGATTTTCGATTCGGAAAAATTTTTCCCTAAAATCTTTCCCGTACATTGCCCGGCCGATCCAGTTCGTAGCCTCCCATGGCCTCCAGCCGGCTTTTGAAAGCTTCTCCTTTCAGCACGGCCAGCATGCTCTGTACCAGAGAAGTCTCCCAGGCCTCGTCAGAAATCAGCAGATCGTACTGTTCCTGACAGACCGGCAAAAATTCCAGATCGTAAAGCTTTGCCGCCGAGTAGATCCCCATTCCGGCATCTGCCGTCCCGGAAGCGATCTGAGCCGCCGCCGAAATATGGGTGAACGATTCCCGTTCATACCCCCGGATGGCGCCGGTATTTATCCCTTCTTTTCTGCACAGATAGTCCGTCAAGATCCGGGTTCCCGCACCCTTCTGACGGTTGATGTAACAGATGTCCGGGTCCGTCAGACTTGCCAGCCCGGAAATCTGTTTCGGATTTCCTTTCGCCACCATCAGTCCCTGGATTCGTCCCACACATTCCACCAGCCGGACGCCCCCTTTGGGAAAATACTTTTTGACAAAGGAACGGTTATATACGCCGTCTTTCTCATTCAGCAGATGGATGCCGGCCATATGGGCTTCTCCCCTGCGCACCGCCATAATGCCTCCCATGGAACCGGTATTTGAAGAATGCATAAACAGTTTCGGCTCTGTCAGCCGCAGCAGGTCGGACAGTTCGTCCAACAGCGGATCATGGCTTCCGATGGCTACCAGCATATGTTTCAGTTCCCGGGGCGACCGCAGCAGCCTGACCGGAACCGTGTCTCCCGCCTCATACCGGCTGCATCCTCTTGGAATCTCCAGAATGCCGTCGGCCTTGATAAAGGAGGATACCACGCCGCTTCGCTTGCTCAGAGGGAAGACCATCATTTTCTTCCCCACTTTCCCCATGCGTACACGGATAAATTCCCGAACGCTGGGGTCCGACTCCATAGCCCTTGTCAGAACGCCTTTCTGATACGTCTCTGGTATGGGCGTATACTGATACCAGGCGTCGATCACCGGTTTCAGCAACTGCTCCAAAATCAGAATACCGGACACCGGATACCCCGGTACGCTTAAAATCGGTTTCTCCGCCTGACAGCCCAGAATGGCCGGACGGCCCGGCTTCATAGCGATGCCGTGGTAAAGAACCGTTCCCAGTTTTTCAATCACTCTGGTGGAATTATCTTTGCGGCCTGCCGAATACCCTGTGCTTAACAGAACGATATCACATTCCGCAAGGGCCCGCTCCACCATTTCTTCCATCCTGGAAAATTCATCCGGCACAATGGGATAAGTTTTCGGCTTCACGTCCCAGGACTGGAGCATGGAAGAAAAGATAAAGGAGCTGAGTTCCCGCATATCTCCGCAGTCCGGCGGCTGCACCGGAGATACGATCTCGTCTCCCGTAGGGATAATCCCCACCACCGGATGGGTCAGCACCTCCACCTCCCGGATTCCGCCCGTCAGCATAGCGCCGATGGCCGCCGGCAGAATACGCATATGAGAAGCCAGCAGCATTTCCCCGGCACAGATATCCTCCCCTACCTGACGCACATACTGCCAGGGGATGGCCGGCGCTTTCAGCGAGATGGATCCGTCCTTCTCCCACCGAACGTCTTCCGGCATCACTACCGCGTCGCAGCCCTCCGGCAGCGGATCGCCGGCATACACCATGGAGAATCGGTCCGGAGGCAATGTAACCGGGGCGCCTCTGGATGCATGTACGGTCATCCTGGAATCCAGGGCAATGCCTTCCATGGCGGTAGGATAATGAGGGGCGCTGATACGGGCATAGACGGCATGGGCCGTCACCCGGCCTGAAGCCTCAGGCACGGGAATCACTTCCGTGTGGGGACTGAAACCATTTTCCTCAATCTGTTTCAGATAGCGTTTCTGCGTCTCCTCCAGCGAAAGATTTGTAAGACATTGAGCTGCCATAACAGTTCCTCCAAATTCAGTTCCGCAACTCCCCTCCCAAGCCCCCATGAACTGGGAGAATTTCCAGCCGCAAAGCGTCTGTAAATCCTCCCGGGGCTTGTACGGTCCGTTGCTGTCTTTTACTATATGATAACCACTTCACCGCAGCGTTTATAACCGTAGCCGCCCAGTTCCTCCAGTTTCTCATGAAACTCCCCGCTTTTCAGGATTTCGATAAATGCCTGAACCACCGGCAGTTCCAGGAATTTCACCGGCACCGCAAAATCATATTCCTCCGGGCCGATTTCTATAAAATCCAGATTCATGGCTCTGGCCGCTGACAGGATGCCCATTCCCACATCCGCGCTGTCGCTCTCCACCGCAGCGGCCACTGCCATATGGGTGCCGGCCTCTCTCTCATATCCGTTGATTTCCTCCGGAGAGATTCCCAGCTTTTTCAGCCGGTAGTCCAGCAGGACACGGGTTCCGGCTCCCCTCTGCCGGTTCACATACCGTTTGCCGGGCAGGGATTCTATGCCGGTGATTCCGCAGGGGTTCCCTTTTTTTACCATAAGTCCCTGAATCCGCTCTACGCCTTTGATCAGCGCCATAGGCTCCCGGAACATGGATTTCAGATAAGAGAGATTGTAAACGCCATCTTCTTCGTTCAGCAGATGGGTGGGAGCCATATGACACTCGCCCCGTTTCAGGCTCATCAGCCCGGCCATACTGCCCACATGAGTGCTGGAAACAAATTTCCCCGCATAGTGGTTCGGCATCATATCGCCGATAATGTCCAGAATCAGATCGTGGCTTCCGATCAGAACGGCGGTATTCTCCACTTCCTTCAACGGCCGGTAGAGAGCAACTTCCACCTCGTCTCCGGCTTCCACGCCCTCACTGTTCTGAGGGATGACGCACAGGCCGTCCGCCCGCACCAGCGACATGGCGGCGCCGGCGCCCCGGCTTAATGGCGCGGCAATAATCTTATCTCCTACCCGTCCCACCTTGACGCGGACATACTCCCTGTATTTCAGGCTGGATACCAGACGCCTGGAGATTCTGGCTTTAATAAATTCTTCCGGCTGTGCCGTCTCATTGCTCATATACTGGAGCACCGGCGTCACGAAATTCACGAATCCGATATAGGCGGACACCGGATACCCCGGCAGGCCGATCACCGGTTTTCCGTTTACAATGGCCAGAATCACCGGTTTTCCCGGTTTGACGGCCACGCCATGAATCAGCACCTCTCCCAGTTCTCTTAACACATGAACCGTATAGTCCTTTGTCCCGGCGCTGGTTCCCGCATTGATCAGCACCATATCATAGTTTTCGCAGGCTTCCTTCATGGCCTCCCGGATCACGTCAGGATCGTCTGCCAGAATGGAAAAGCGGTGCGGATTTCCGCCCTCCACCTTTACCATATTTTCAAACATGCGGGAATTGGACTCAATGATATTTCCCTCTTTTACATTGTCGTCGGTCAGCTCCACAATCTCAGAGCCTGTGGGATAGATTGCCACCTCCGGCTTTTTCACCACCTCGATTTCCCGGATTCCCGCCGATGTCAGCACGCCGATATCAATGGGACGGATCTTGTGGCGGCCCGGCAGAATCATCTCCCCGGTCACAATGTCTTCGCCGATGGGACGGATATGCTGCCAGGGCGCGGCGGCAGCCGTAATCTGCAGCCTTCCCTCTCCCAGTTCCATGGCATCCTCCGCCATAATCACCGCGTTATAAGGCTCTCTGATAGGATTTCCCGTGTTAATTACCAGGTAATCCTCTGGTTCCAGCACCTTCGGACTTGCTTCGGAAGCCCCTGCCGTATTCTCCGCCACCACCGCGATTCCGTCCATGGCCGCCGAATTGAACAGCGGCGAACAGCATCTGGCATATACGGCCTGGCTGGTGATCCGGTCCAGCGCGTCCAGCACGGATATGGTCTCATACCGGACCGAAACCCTTTTCCGGACCGCCTCCATAAATTGTTCCAGCGCGTCGTCCACCGGCGTATTTTTCAGGTACAGATTTCGCTTTGCCATCTTCTAACCCCCATCTCTTGTTTTTTATCATATGGTCTATCGTTCCGGAAGCTTATCCGACACTTTACCGCTCAAACAGATAGACCTTTACCGTTTCTCCAGCCTTGATGCCTTCCTGATTATGGTCCAGCAGAAAATATCCGTCGGCCTTTACCAGAATGGACCAGTTTCCCGAACGGCCCAAAACCGGCTCCGCCTCCGGTCCGGACTCTCCGGGGCGCAGAATCACCGGCATACAGGTACCCCGCCCAGGCGCGGAAGCGATATTATACATGGTTTTCGCCTCCACATAAGGCTGGTACCGCTGCCCTCTGTGAATCCTGAGCGTTCTGGCCACCAGTAGCTCAAATACAATGGATGCCGCCGAAGGATGTCCCGGAAGACCCACCAGAACGGTACTGGTTGTCCTGTCCCATCCCAGTATGGTCGGTTTTCCCGGTTTTAACGCAAGGCCGTGGGTGCAGACACCGCCGCCGCTTACCTTGTCAAACAGACGGGCCGTCATGTCTTTTTTGCCCTGGGAGCTTCCCCCTGACAAAAACACAAAGTCGCAGCATTCCATGGCCTGCCGGATTCCCGCTTCCAGCGCGGCCTCGTCATCTGGATAAAAAGCCGTGGAGACTACCTCCATCCCGGCCCGCTCTGCCTGAGCTTTTATAGAATAGGAATTGCTCTCTCTGATCTGTCCCGCTTCCGGCTTATGGTCCACCGGCACCAGCTCGTCCCCTGTGGAAATAATCGCCGTCCGGAAAGGTTCCTCCACCTCCACCGTTCCCACGCCCAACGCCGCCAGCGCCGCGATTTCCTGGGGCCGCAGCACTGTACCGGCTTTCAGCACCGTGGTTCCTTCTTTCATGTCATCTCCCCGGTACACGATATCCCGGCCCACGGCCACCGGCTGGCAGACGGCGACCATGCCGTCCTCCAAAGCCTCACAGTATTCCACCATAACCATGGCGTCCGCCCCCTCCGGAATCATTCCCCCGGTGGGCACATAGGCACACTGGCCGCTTTTCAGCTTCACGGATGCCGCCCGGCCCATGGAGACTTCCTCCGCCACCTTCAAAAATGTGGGGATACTCTCGGACGCGCCGTAGGTATCGGCGGCCACCACCGCATACCCGTCCACCGTAGAGCGATGAAAAAGAGGCACATCCTCCGGAGCCGGAATGTCCGCTGCCAGCCGGGTATACGCCCCTTCCCGCAAAGAAACTTTTTTTGTCCTGACCGGAATCTGCCGGATAAAGCCGTACAGCTTTTTCTGCGCTTCATCCATCAGATCCACCTGTAATAATTCCATAAATTTTTCCTTTCTAACCGGGTAACTGATTTTCCGTTTTATTTATTATTAAGACAGGTTTTCCCTTCCCATTTTCTTAGCTTTATGATATGATTTATCTATGAATACAAAATACACAAAAACCCACGCCAAGATTATCGACTGCGGCATCCGGCTGCTTTTTTCCGAAGCCTTTGATAAAGTTTCCATCAAAAACATCTGCGAAGCAGCCAGTATCTCACGTCCCACCTTCTATCTGCATTTCCGGTCAAAGGAACATCTGGTGGCGGAATATTACAGCGCAGCCTACTTTTTTTCCGAAAAAATGAAACAGTGGATTATTTCCATGGAAAATCCCTGGACAGCCATCATACGTATGCAGATTCTGTATATCCGCTATACCTGCAATACCGACCATGTGGTGCTGATCGGAAAATATCTGTCCTATCAACTGACCGAGGATTCCCGGAACAATCTCACCGACCTTCACGGCAGTTTTGAGGACACGCTGATCGATCTGATCCGTGAAGCCCAGAAGACCAGGATCATCCTCAACAGCTCCGATGCCCACTATCTGAGCAAGGCAATTTTTATGCTGCACACAGGCAATCTGTTTCACTGGTGCGCGAAAGGCGGGCGGTTCGACCGCTACACGGACTTTTTCTGGACGCTGGAAGCCATCCTGTCTGTCCGGGACAGCTGCCGGGGACTGTGGAAGATGGAGGAAAATTACATACTGCCTCCTCTGACGCCGTAAGCCCGCAGACCTGTCCTGCCAGCCTTTTTTCTGTCCTTCTCCGCTACAGAATATTCGTTCCCATCCACGGAAGCAGTGCTTCCGGTACGGCAATGCTGCCGTCCGCTCTCTGGTTCTGCTCTATGATCGCGGCAAACAGACGGCTGGTAGCCAGCCCCGAACCGTTTAGCGTATGGACATGGTGAATCCGGCCGAAATCGTCCTTATACCGGGTATTGGTCCGCCTGGCCTGGTACGCTCTGGCATTGGACACGGAACTGACCTCCATATAAACCTGCTCCGCCGGAAGCCATACCTGAATATCATAGGTTCTGGCCATTCCGAAGCCGCACTCGGCGGCCGCCAGTTTTACGACCCTGTAATGCAGGTTCAGCCGCCGCATCAGATGTTCCGCCTGAGACAGAATCTGTTCAAACGCCGCGTCTGACTGTTCCTCCGCCGTAATCTGCACCAGTTCCACCTTGTTAAACTGATGCCCTCTTATCATTCCCCGTTCTTTCGGGCTTTTGCCGGTCTCTTTTCGGAAACAGGGCGTGTAGGCCGTGTATTTCAGCGGCAGCTCAGCCCCGTTCAGCATCTGATCCCTGTGCAGGTTCACCAGAATCGTCTCCGCTGTGGGAATCAGAAAAAGCCCTGAATCCTGAATCCGGAAAACCTCCTGAGAAAACTTCGGAAACTGTCCCGCTCCGAAACCGCAGGCTTCTCTTGCCACCGGCGGCAGCATCAGCATCTCATAGCCGGCCTGCCGGTTTTCCTCCAGACAAAAATTTAACAGCGCCCATTCCAGCCTGGCGCCGGCCCCTCTGTATATCCAGTAACCGCCGCCCATCAGGCTGCCCGCCGTCTCATAGTCAATCAGTCCGCAGCTTTTGCACAATTCCATATGTCCGGCCAAAGGAAAGGCAAAAACCGGTTTCTCTTTCCACTGATACAGAACCTCATCTGCCTCTCCCACATCATCATCCAGCAGATTGGGCAGACGCTGAAAAATCATCTCCAGCTCTTGCCTTTTCTTTTCCAGAGAACCGGTCAGACTGTTCAGCCTTTCACCGAGAGCCCCGACGGACTCCAGCAGATCATCGGCATCCAGCCCCTGTTTTATTCGGCCGGCCACCTGCCTGGATAAGAGATTTTTCTCCTGCCGCAGCTCCTGGAGGGCCGTCTGCAAACGCAGCCTCTCCCTGTCCAGCGCAAGAACTTCCTCCACGGAACTCTCCGTACCACGTCTGTCGAAATTTTTCTGTACCTTTTCAGGGTGTTTTCTCAGCTCGCGAATATCCAGCATGACCATCCTCGCCCGAACTTCCGTTCGTATCGTCCGGACCAATTTCTTTTTATGTTCCTCAATATATCCACTAGATTCTAACACAGATATACGTTTTTTACAACACTAAGATTGAGACAGCGGAAAACACTGGCAGATTGCACAAATTCCTTTCCATCATCATTCATAAAAAATCGCCTCAGGATATCCGAAATCATAAGCATCTCTGCCAACACAGACCGCTTTTCCCATGAATGGCCCCATAATCTCCATTGACATTCTTTCTCCCTATCATGTATAATCGGTGACAGATCACAGGAGAAACAAGGAGCGGAATATGGCAGATTTTACACATTTTAATCAATTCGGGGAAGCCGTTATGGTGGACGTGGGCGACAAAAAAGAGACTGCAAGGGAAGCCGTCGCAGAAGGACGGATCACGATGAGCAGCGAATGTTTTCAGAAGGTACTGGAAGGAACGATGAAAAAAGGAGACGTTCTGGGCGTGGCCAGAATCGCCGGCATTATGGGTGCGAAAAAAACCTCCGAACTGATTCCCCTCTGCCATATTCTGAATCTGACAAACGTAGAAATCCGTTTTGAACCTGACGAACCGGCCTGCGCTTTCAATGCCGTCTGCACGGTGCGGACGGTGGGAAAAACAGGGGTGGAGATGGAAGCGCTTACCGGTGTAAACATAGCGCTTCTGACCATTTATGATATGTGCAAGGCCGTGGACAAAACCATGGAAATGAGCGAGATTCACCTGTGCAGAAAAAGCGGCGGCAAAAGCGGGGATTTCCTCCGCCCGAACGACTCTCAGGACAGGCCGTAGAGATGGCCGCAACGACAGAAGGAGACAGCATGGCAAACATTCATTGCAAAACCAAAGTAATTTTATCCGGAGAAAATGATTTTTTCGGCCCGGGCATTTTCTATCTGCTGAAATGCATCGACGAAACCGGCTCCATTCAGAAAGCGGCGACAAAAATGGAAATGTCCTATTCCAAATGCTGCAAATTAATCAATAAGGCGGAGCGGGAGACCGGTTTTCCTTTCCTGAACCGGAGCAACGGCGGCAAAACCGGCGGCAGTTCCACGCTCACCGACGAGGGAAGGCTGTTTATCAAACGATACGCCTCCATGATCGAAGAAGTGGAACAGGCCGGGCAGCGTATTTTTGACGTTTATTTTCACGACGTTCAGTAACTGCGGAAAGCAAACTCTCCGCATCGGAATCCGGCAAATATAAAATTCGGCAAAACAAGTCTTCTCTGACACATTTTGCCGGATTTTTTCATTTGCGTTCCGGTTCCTCACCCGTTTCCGCACTCTCCGTCCGTTCCCCGCAAAATGCCCAGTCCATGTTCCAGAGAAGGCAGAATATATTCCAGACTTTCCTTTACTGCCTTCGGGCTTCCCGGCAGATTGATAATCAGCGTTTTTTTGCGGATTCCCGATGTGGCACGGCTCAGCATGGCCCGCTTTGTGATGGTCATGGAATACTGGCGGATGGCTTCGGCAATGCCTGTGGCCATCCTGTCACAGACAGAGACGGTGGCCTCCGGTGTCACGTCCCGCTCTGAAAATCCGGTGCCGCCCGTGGTAAACACCACGTTTACCTGCCGCTGGTCCGCCAGACGGCACAGTTCATGCTGAAGCTTTTCCTTCCCGTCGGGCAAAAGCAGCATTTCCACCACGTCAAAGCCGGCCGGCTCCAGCATTTCTTTTATGGCGGGACCGCTTTTATCCTCCCGCTCCCCGGCATAGCCTTTATCACTCAGCGTAACCACCGCCGCCGTAAAGGGCCGGTCCGGCAATGGCTCCGTCATGGTAATCTCATCTCCCTTTTTGATGATGCCGCCCTTTAACACCTTTGTGAAAACACCTTCCCTGGGCATAATGCAGTCTCCCACCGCTTTATAAATGGCGCAGTGGCTGTGACACTCTTTTCCGATCTGGGTCAGCTCCAGCACCGCTTCTCCGATCTGAAATCTGGTTCCCACCGGCAGCGTACGCAGATCAAAGCCTTCCACAACCAGATTTTCGCCGAAATCTCCGAATTCCACCTGTGCGCCCCGTTCCCGGAATGCCTCGATTTTTTCATAGGACAGCAGACTCACCTGTCTGTGCCAGTTGGCCGCATGGGCATCATTCACAATGCCCCAGTCCACTTTAAGCTCTGCCGTCTCCACTTCCCGTTTCTGTGTTCCTTTTTTTTCGCTGATACAGATTGCAAGTATCTTTCCCATTTCATCCTCCTGTTTTGGTTTTACCCTATCTGATTTCTTCGCCGCCGGCATTTTCTCCCATAAAGAAAACCGCGTTGGCCAGGGTGACAAATTTCCCTTTTATTTTCAGCTCATAAGATTTCCCGTCGTACCAGACGATCTTTGAACTGGCCGCCACTTCTGTTTCGCTTCCGTCGGATAAAAAATATCTGATGGAAATAACCGGTTCACTGTCAGCGCCGGCATCAAGGGTAAATGGCCTGTAGTTCAGAAAATTTACCAGCTTGACCGCCAGCTCCACCGGCTCGCCCTCGGTGTATTCTTTTGTTTCGCCCGGAAAATCCCTGCTTGTGACAATCACCTTTTCAATCCGGTCAGGCTTTGGAGCGTTAAACAGCGGCACGCCCTTTGTGACAATATACTGAACGGTGGCGATTGCCGACACAATCAGTATGATTACGGCTGTCCGCAGAATCTGATTTTTTACCGGTTTCTTTTCCGGTATGTTTTCTTTTTCCATTTTCTAAAAATTTACTCTTGTCCTTTCTGATGTGAAACGCGGCATATGCATATGACGAGATTATAACACACAACACTACCTGCCGCCAGATAAAATGACATTCTTTTTTCATGTCTTTTTTCACTGTTTTTCTTAGACAGAACATGCAAAAAAACGGATTAAATCTATGCAAAATCAACACATTTACGTCCGTTATATTTTCTAAAATATAGCGTTTGCATAAATATTTTCTGAAAAACCATTGCTTTTATGTCATTTTGCCTATATAATGCTTCTATAAATACATAACATTGATAGAAAAAACAGGGTTCCGAGTAAGACAGCTTTTATGTTCCGGCAGCTTCAAAATGACTAATGCGCAATACAAGATTCCCTTTAGAGAAAAATCTAGAATTATCTCCTGACGGCTGACCGGAAAAAGCTTTTTTACTATGAAACGCAGGTTCAGCCGGCCCCCCAGGGGACGGCTGAACACATGGTTTCATGTAAATAGCAGCGCTTTGCAGAGCTGTTACATTTATATCATTTTTATATCAAGAAAGGGGAGATTTCATGAATTCACCAGCGGAAATCGCAAAAAACTATGTACCGATCGGTAAAGGCAAAACCACGATGAAAGCAAGCAAGCTGTTCGTCCTGGGCATCCTGGCAGGTATCTTTATCGCCATCGCCGGCGTCGGCGCTTCCACGGCATCCTGCTCCATCGGCGGCTCCGTGGGCAAACTGGTAGGCGCCTGCGTGTTCCCTGCAGGCCTGACTCTGGTTATTCTGGCCGGCAGCGAGCTGTTTACCGGGAACTGTCTGATTATTATCTCCGTTTTGGAGAAAGAAGCCACAATCGCCGGAATGCTGCGCAACTGGGTGATCGTTTACCTGGGCAACTTTGTGGGAAGTATTTTCGTGGCATGGGGGATGACGGCCTGCCATCAGTTAAGCCTGTTTGACGCAGCCCTTGCCGGCGCTACGATCAACACTGCGGTGGCAAAAGTTTCCATGTCTTTCGGAGACGCGTTTTTAAAGGGTATCTTCTGTAATATGCTGGTTTGTCTGGCAGTCTGGCTGGGCTTCTCTTCCAAGAGCGCCGCTGGCAAAATCGCCGCTCTGTTCTACCCGATCATGGTATTCGTGGTAAGCGGCTTCGAGCACAGCATCGCCAATATGTTCTACGGCCCCGCAGGCCTGTTCGCCATGGGCAACGCAGACTATCTGGCAAAAGCTACCGCCGACACCTCCAAGCTGACCTGGGGCGCATTCTTCGCGAATAACCTGCTGCCCGTAACGCTGGGCAATATCGTAGGCGGCGCGCTGTTTGTAGGATGTGTGTACTGGTTCATTTATCTGAAGAAGGATAATTAATTAGGATTTATATTCGCAAATTGAGTTACATATGAAATGTCAGTGAATGAAAGGCCGGTTCTTATGAAGATCCGGTCTTTTAAATGTATCCGACAGGTAACTCTTATTCATCATATGTTACCTCTCCTTCCATTTCATCAAAATCATTATATATGGCGCAGATATGATCGTTTTCCTCTGCCACTCTGTCTGCTTCCGCATTCAGTTCCTTCCCTATATACGCCACTTTGCCTACAATATCTCCTCCTATAATCTTAGAATCCACAAGGGTTATATAAATATTATAAATATCGCTTAAACTTGTCTCCGACACGATATCTCCGATTTTGATATCCTCTAATTTTAATTTTGTGGTTTTCAAAAAACAGCACCTCCGTCAATGCCCGACCATTTCAACTATAAACACTTACTCCTGTTCTTTTGGATCTAATGCCATATTACGGAAAGCCGGTTCCTGTACGGAACCGACCTCCATTTTACAAAATTTCCGCCATACTACATCAACAATAATTTCACTCCCTCACAAAATGCGTCGCAATCTTCTCTTCTTTCTCCGGCAGCCCGTATTTTTCCCTGCCCAGCGCAATACTTTTCATCAAAAACGCCATATTCCGGGCCAGTGTCCGCATCGTCTGCAAGCCCTCTCCGTCCCGCTCGGCCTCGCCGGGCGTTCTTCCGTGGATACTGTTCCAGTACTGGCTGGAAGCCACGGGCATTCCGGAGATTGTGAAATATTTATTCAGCTCGTCAAAAGTGGCGGACAGTCCGCCTCTCCTTGCGGCCACCACGCTGGCGCCCACCTTCATGGTTTTGTCAAAAGGCGTGCTGTAAAACAGACGGTCCACAAAGGACACCAATGTACCGTTGGCCGACGCGTAATACACCGGACTTCCGATTACCAGGCCGTCACAGGCTTCAAATTTGGGCGCCGTCTCATTCACCAGATCGTCAAAGGCACATTTTCCCTTTTTCACGCATGCGCCGCAGGCCACACAGCCCCGGACCGCCTGGTTTCCCACATTGACAATCTCCGTCTCAATCCCCTGCTGTTCAAAAATTTTTTCCATTTCACACAAAGCCCTGTATGTATTCCCGTTGGCACGGGGGCTGCCGTTCAGCATTAAAACTTTCATCTATCGGAACCTCCTGTTATTTTTTATGTTCTCTCAAATCTCGCGGTACTTGATTTTACGTTCCCTTTCCCCTACCTGACCCGCATATATGCCGTATATTCCCGGTCAAAATGATATCCCAGCTTCCCGGCCAGCGCCACCGACCACAGATTTTGCGCGTCCCAGCTTGGATACCAGCCCCGGTCCAGACATTCCAAAATCAGTCTGGCGGCGCATATATAGGCCAGGCCCTTTCTGCGGCAGTCCTCTCTGGTATCAATTTCGATCTCAATGCCGCCGATATAACCGGTATAGGAGGACGCGCCGGACACCGGCTCCCCCTCTTTCAGAATTACCGCTCCCAGCCCGTATTTCCGATACATGGCGTAATTCTCATACTGAGATACCCAGTCCCGGCACCATTGGATTTCCTTGCAGCGCAGGAACAGCGCCTCGTCCATCATCTGCAGCCGGTACCCCTCCGGCACAGAGGCCGCGGCGGCCCGCAGCTTCTCCCGGTCAAAAACATCCGGCTCCTTTTTTATGGCATACCGGGTCACTTTTTTCACTTTTTCACCGTAACAGTCCTCGATCAGTTCCGCCCACGCCTGGTTTTGGGGCACCATAATCGGAATCATCCTGGGCTTAAAGAGTACCAGTTCCCGGTTTGGTTTTCCCGCGTAAAAGGAGAAATCACCCACCAGGGACATGGCCGCCGTGGGTTCTTCCGCGGAATCTCCGTAAATTGTCCCCATCACCTTTTGCAGACTGGACCAGATCAGGGTTTCCTGCCAGCCCTCAAACAGCGGCGCGGCTTTTTCCGTCTGCTTAATCTCAAAAACCATTGTTCCTCCCGAAATAGTTCTCTGCTCACCCGCTGTACGGGCTGTCCTTTTTCACATCGGATGCGGCGTCATCCATATAGACCGTTTTCTTTGCCGATATCGCCGCAGCTTCCAGCATCCCGCACCTTTGTTCCAGCCCTTTGCAGAGAGCCTCACATCTGGCCTCGTCGATAAACAGCGAGCCCTTAACGATGCTGCGCAGCTCGCCGGCTATCCCGTGCAGAGCGGAAAAACGGATCCAATCAAAATCCGTCACCAGTCTGATCTGTTCTTCATGGCTGTTCTTAAACGGTTTGCAGCACATCTTCGCCGCCGCCCGGATCAGACTGACGGGCTTGTCAAACCAGAGACTGGTGCCGCTGTCATAAATCGGTGCGGCTCCCAGATACTCCAGCGTATCAGCCCTACGGATTACGCCGAAATTGTTCAGATGTCTGTCTTCGTTTACAATCAGATAATCCAGCACCAGCATCCGGTTCACAGCCGCTTCCATGCCGGGAATCCCCAGACGTTCACAGCAGTTCAGATAATGCTGGTATACCGACACATGATTCGGTTTTTTTGCCGTCCCCATAATATACCACGCAGAGATCAGCTCCGTATCCGCCGTGATAAAATCCTCACATACGCTGTAAGGGTACCCGTCTTCCGTCTGCATCCAGTAGGAAACATGGGGAATCCCCAGACGTTCGCAGATCCGGCTGGCCAGCACCTCATTATAAGGCTCCTGCCGGGCTGCACCGCTTCCGCCTTTCAGCAGACACCGTTTTCCGTCCACAACCGTCCACCGTTTTTTCAGCCATCCGTCGGTTGTGTTATCCGGGGACATCAGGCTGATCCGGCGGCCGGCCGAACTTTTTCCAAATAAAATATAACCCACATCCTCGGAAAAGGGATTTTCAAAAAAATGAATCCGCTTCCGGGAAAGCGCCGAATCGGCGGGGCAGATCCAGTACTGATCGGACAGGCTCAGTCCCAGACATTTTTCCGGCAAAAGCTGCGGGCTGTCCACATTCAGTTCCGCCAGAGCCCTGCGGATTCCGTCCCGGCTCGCCGGAATCGCCCGTCCGCTCCACCACTGGTTCAGCACTCCCCGGTCAATCACTCCCTTCCGAACCGGAATCCCCACCGGCACATGGGCAGTTTCATATACCTGTTCTACCGCAGTTACGGCGCCGGAAACCTGGTCCAGCACAAGCAAAGCCACACGGATATCCCCATGCATCAAAATATACCGCTTCATCCCGCCTCCCGTCAGATCAGACCGGCAGCTTGCACACATCCACCCATTCCTTATATCCGGAATACTGCTCCAGCTCCGGAATCGTCAGCTCAATGGCGCTGTTTGCGCTGCCGCAGGCCGGGAAAACGGTTTCAAACCGTTTCAGCGACTCGTCCAGATAAACCTCCACCCCTTCGTTGACCGCAAAAGGACATACGCCGCCCACCGCATGGCCCACCAGCGTTTCCGCTTCTTCCGGTGAAAGCATTTTCGCTTTTTTCACGAATTTTGCCTTATATTTGGCATTGTCAATTTTGGCATCTCCGGCGGCTACGATCAGGATTGCATGACCCTCCACCATAAAAGAAAGGGTTTTCGCGATTCTTTGGGGCTCGCAGTGCAGGGCAGCAGCAGCCAGCTCCACCGTGGCGCTGGATACGTCAAACTCCCTGACTCTTTCCCCGATTCCCAGTTCTGTGAAATATGCTTTTACTCTTTCGATTGACATTTTTTCCTCCTGCTTTCTCTTATGTGCTCTCCTTTTATGTCAGACCCGGATCTTTAAAGCTTCTCATACGCAAGTCTCGGATTATGATCTTCTTCCACATAAATGATCCCGCAGTATGTAAAACCCATTTTCGCCAGTAGGTTCTGCATAACCCGGTTATCTCTGTGTGTATCAATACGCAGATGCCCGCACTTTCGATATCCCCATTCCAGACAGAATGTGCCGATGCCTTTCAGAGAACCGTCTCCGGCAATCCGGTGTATCACGCCGTAGGCACTGTCATCCAGCCATGCCCCGTCTTCGATATGCCGGTAGGTCGGTTCTATCTCTTTGCCCTGCGCGAAGAAAAATGTCCCGACGATCTTTTCTTCATGAAGGCATACGTAGCTCTGCTTCCGTAAAATATCATTGTAAATCAATTGTCTCGGCGGCCAGTTCGTGGGACCCCACTGGCCGGGGTTCCCGTGTTCCGCCATAAATGTTCTGGCATATTGATAGATTTCCATTATTCTGTCAATATCCCCTTCCGCAGACTGTCTTATCTCCAAAATCAATACGCTCCTTCGTTCTTCCTGCCTTTTTCCTGCCGCCCCACTTATTCTTCAAACGGAATCTCCAGTTGGCGGAGCAGGGTTTTTACCGTGTCGTCCCACAGTTGCTCCAGACTTTTATCCATGGAAAAGGTTTTCAAAGATGTGGCGGAAATGGCTGTCAGCGTTTTTTTCTCATAGCGAAAATTTAAGTACAGGCCGCCGATCTCCTCCGGCCGGAAAGAAACCTGGTTCTGCCGGATCAGACGGTCTACATTATCCCTTGACAGCGCCAGGGCAATCTGAAATGAGAGAGGCAGTTTTTTTCCTTTAATCAGAGAAAAACAAACCGGCCTTAACAGCTTCCACTCCATCCATTCCGGATCCCGCAGCCCTTCCAGTTCCTCCTGAGAAAAATAATCCTTTTTCACGGCCCCGTCTATGGTAAACACATTGGACGTAACCACCACCGCCTCCTTCAGCAGAAAATAGTCCAAAGAAGGACGAGTGAAAATATGAGCCGTGGCCGTTTTTAAATCCGGCAGCCGTAATCCGATCATAAGTGCCTCCCCCCGCACGTTTCAAATCTATTGCTCTTCAAAATAAGTCCGGTAAATTCCAAAAAAATCCGCCCCTGCAATCTTTCCCTCTCCCGACATGGAAAGCTGCTCCCATGCGGACTGATTAAACTCAGAGGTAAGACCGGCCGTAAAAGTGTCGTAAAGCTGGGAAAAGGCATCCTTTTTCTTAACCACCCCCATCTGCTCCTTGTGTACCTGTGTCGCCTCCATATCGTAATCCTCCAGACATTTTACCAGATAAAGGCCCTTGTCCGTCTCGATAATATCGCTGACCTGGCCATCCTCCAGGGCGAACACGACATCCTCATAAACCTGGGGCATCTCCCCCCGCCCGATGGAAAAACAGGTCTGCTGGCTGGCATCATAGATTTCCGCCAGCTTGCCGAAATCCTCGCCGCTGTCAATCCGCTGTTTAATGGAAGCCATACGGTCAAGCCGGTTCTGCCTTTCTTCCGGTGATACGGAATTTCCTTCCGCGTCGACTGCGCTGAAAAAAATCTGCTGAATCTGCACGATTCGGGCGTCATTATCGCTGATCTCCACATCCACGTTCCGGGTCAGTTCGTCGATTAACTGATTGCTGAGCCGATATTCATAAAACACCTGATAGACATCATCCTCCGTTACGCCGGCAGCGGCCAGCTCTCCTGTGTCGGCAGACCGGCAAAATTCGACGGCGGCCTCCCGGATTCGCCGTTTCTCGGCTTCCGGCAGCGTGACGCCATACTCCCGTGCCATCAGCACCATACATTTCATCTGGGCCAGCAGCGCTTTCATCGAATCCAGTACCACGCCCTCAAAATCACTTTCGCCTATGGGAATCTTCCAGATTCCGTCTCCGTATACCGCCTCATAGGAATTGCGCTGCGATGCCAGCAAAACCGCCGCCTGCTGCGACGTACACACCTCCTGGCCGATCTTAAACAGTTCATGCTCCGAAAGCCCCGTGGTAAACTGAATATCCGTCTGCGTCACCTTCGAACAGCCGGACAGCAAAAGCAGACAGGCAAACAGGCAGGCAAACAGACCGTTCAGCCGGTATACGGCGCCTCGTTCTCTCTGATTTTTCAAACAGTTCTCTTTTTTCATCGGTTATGCATCCGTTTCTTCAGCCAAGGTTTTCAACAGCTCCTTCAACACCTTCAGCACGCCGTCGTCCGTACTGCTGTCCGTCATAAATCTGGCGGCAGCCTGGGTTTCCGGCAATGCGTTCGCCACGGCATAGCTGTGGTAAGCCTGCTTTAACATCTCAATATCATTCTGCTGATCGCCGAATGCCATCGTCTCCTCCGGCGTAACCGACAGACTTTCCTGCAGCTCCTTCACCGCCAGCCCTTTATTGGCATGGATATCCAGAATATCAATCCACATATCACCGGAGGTCACAACCTTATATCTTGTCCCCCACCGTTCTCTTAAAAATTCCAGATACTCCGAGGGGATATTCTCCCGGTAGACGGCCAGCTTGATAAAACTGCCCTCCAGTGTCTCCAGCGTTTCCACTTCATCCAGAGTGTACCGGTAACCTTCCAGAAGGAATTTCAGAAATACCGGGTTTTTGGAATCCGTATAGGCTTTTCTGGGACCGCTTAACATGATATCGCACTCCGGCATATGCGCGTGAATATCCCGGATCATTCCCCTTATGTCCTGACAATCCATGGGGCGGGTAAACAGTTCCCTGCCATAGCAGCCGATATAAGCGCCGTTTTCCGCCAGATAAAAAATCTGATCCCGAACCGGTGCAAACAGCTTTTCCAGACTGATGACCTGCCGCCCGGAAGCCGCCGCAAAATGGATTCCTTTTTCTTTCAGCCGCAATATAATATCGTATAACTCCGTGTTCAGCCGGCTGGTTCCGTCCGGAACCAGCGTGCCGTCCACGTCAGAACAGATCAGTTTTATTTTTTTCATGATTCCCTCTTCTGCATTTCTATTAATCCAAGCTTCTTCATCTCGTCATACAGCCGGGAAACCGGCAGACCCACCACATTCTGATAATCGCCCCGGATTCCTTTCACATACAGGCAGAATTTTCCCTGAATTCCGTAAGCGCCGGCCTTATCCATCGGCTCTCCGGTCCGGATATAGGCCCATAGTTCCTGATCGCTCATGGGATAAACTTCCACATCTGTTTTTTCATGGAATGTGTGAGCCTCCCTGCCGCCGTCCCGGTTTCTTTTCAAAAGCGTCACACCGGTATACACCTGATGCGTATTTCCCTGCAGCCGGCGGAGCATCCGGTAAGCCTCCTGCTCATCCGCCGGTTTTCCAAATATTTCTTCGCCAAAAGCCACAACCGTATCCGCTCCCAGAACCCAGCAGTCCGGATAACACCCGGCCACTTCACAGGCTTTCTGAGCGGAAAGCTGCTCCACCGTTTCCCATGGCAGAGCGGAAACTGCCTGTTCCTCTCCCAACGCCGGAACAATCCGGTAGGGAATCTCCAAAAGCCGCAGCAATTCCTTCCGCCTGGGAGACGCCGAAGCCAGAATCAGCCGGCTGTGATCGTTCCATTCCATAAAACACTCCAATCTATCTTCGCGCTTTTTATATTATAAAGGTTTCCAAAGGTTTCGTAAAGACTGAAAATAAATATAAAAATCCCGTCAAAACAGCGCATCCCCATGATTTATATAAGGATGCGCCAGATACTGTCAGAAACCCGGTCGGTCCGCTATTTTAACTGCCCTAAAAATTCTTCAAAACAGACCCCGTCCGTAAGCGGAATCTCCATCTCCTGAGAACGTATGATACATTTTTTCACAAATTTTGCGGCTTTTTTTACAGATACGGCAAAGTCCACGCCATTCACCGCATCTGCGGCGATTATGGAAGCAAACAGATCTCCGGTACCGCAGCGGCACTGTCCTGCGCTCCGGGTCCGGCACAGACGGAACGGACGGCCTTTCTGATAAATGCCGTTGGCGATAAAGTCTCCCTGGCGGATTCCCGTAATAACGATTTTCTCCGGCCCCATAGCCGCCAGGTTTCCGGCCATCTCCTCATACTGTTTCCCGGTAAAACGGCCTGTTCCGTAAGGCGTGTCTGTCAGAATACACAGTTCGGTTACATTCGGCGTCAAAAGATCCGCCTGCGCGGCCAGCTCTTTCATCCGGTCGCAGAGCGCCGGCGTATAGGTAATATACGCTTTCCCGTTATCCCCCATCACCGGATCAATGATTACCGTTGTCTCTGGCCCTCCAAAATCCCGGATAAAGTCCCCTACGATTCGGATCTGCTCCGTCGAGCCCAGAAAGCCTGTGTAAATTCCGTCAAAATCCAGTCCCAGCCGCTTCCACTTTTCGATATAGGCAGGCATCCTGTCCGTGTAATCGTCAAAAAAATATTGGGGATATCCGGTATGATTGGAAAAAACCGAAGTGAGAACCGGACAGCACTGTACCCGCATGGCAGAGATCACAGGAAGGGCGACTGTCATCGAACAGCGCCCGTATCCTGATAAATCCTGAATTACCGCAATTTTTTTCTGTCTGCTCATCCCGATTCCTCTAAAAAGGATTTTATTTTGCCAATTGCCGGAATAATCCGCTCCGCAGCATGATTTTTCTCAAAGCCACATAGACCAGAACAGAAACCACCAGAGAAGTAATGGCATTGATGCTGGTGGAAAGAACGTTCCAGGTCAGAGTAAGCTCCGCCGCAGGCCTGCCGATAATCAGCAGCTTATAGTAATATCCGAGAAGGGGATCAAAAATCACATTAAACAGCAATCCGCAGGCCGCGGCCAGCGTAGAATAGAAAACCACTCTTTTCTCATCCGCCGTCTCATTGATCCGCCCGATCTTATGCGCGACCAGACCGGTAATCAGACCGATGCAGAATTTTAAAATAAAGGTTTTCGGCGCGTAGACGATGTAAATGGGATCCAGCAGATCGCCGATGGTCATACCGATCGCGCCGCCCAGACCGCCGTATACGCCGCCCAGCATCAAAGCGCCCAGCACACAGACCGCATTGCCCAGATGAATCGAAGTGGCGTCCCCTCCCGGCAGACTGATCTTTATCTGTAAAAATGTAAATACCACATAGGACAATGCCGCAAACAGACCCGTAAGCGCAATTTTTTCCACACTGATTTCTTTTGATTTCACATCTGATTTCATACTATGATGCCTCCTGTTCTTATGCTCTCCGAATATCATTCCGGCTCATCCTGAACCGCAGTTTCTCAAAAACAGATCTATTTTTTATTGAAGGTATCATAGCATTAATCTGCCCCTTTAAAAATATCCAATTTTCAATATTATTAAAGGGTCAGTTTTCGTCCGGGCTGCTTTCCGGCATCACAATCCTGTCGTGGAAAATCTCTGGAAAATCTCCGTAATATTGATCGAACATCTGCCGTATATATATAATATCCTCCTCTTCAAAGGCCGTAATCCGCTCATAGAGATAAGCCGTCACGCCGTTGTCCAGGGCATAGGAACCGATCTGCCGGAAATGCTCCGCCAGCGGTCCTCCGTATAAAATCTCCTCATTCAGCATCACCACGGTCCGCTGACCATCCTTTAACAGATGATACTGGGACGGATCGGTAACAATCAGGTAATCGGCGCTTAAAAAGGACTGGGGAAATCCGTCCCGCAGATCCACGTCATAGGTGCCCAGAAGCCCCGGAACACTCTCCAGCTTTTCCGGCAGCTCACAGTGGCGCAGCACCTCGAAATTCAACGTATCGGAGCTGGCAATACAGTAGACTGTCTTTCCGTTTCCCGATGTGCTTTGGCTCCAGCTAACCTGCCCCTCCTCATTGCCCAGCAATCCGTTCAGATCCGCCGTCATCTGCCGGATCTGCTCCAGGTCGTGGCGCACCTGAGGCTTTCTGATCTGGGAAGAACAGAGATAAGACACCGGCGCCGGAAGGCGAAAATCCAGAAAGCAGTTTAAAAACTGAAACGCCAGCAAAGCGGCAGCCACAATCACGCCCGGCCGGCTCCTGCGTTCCGCCAGGTACTGAAAGCCGGTCAGCGCCAGCATCGTAACCGCGGGGATAATCACATAGTATTGCTGAATATACAGATCCAGGATATAGAATACCGCCACCGACGTCACGACGATCTGCACGGTCAGAAACAGCCCAAACCGTTTCAGCGCCGGCTTTGAAAGGAGCTGCCACAGCCCCAGCGCCGCCAGCACCAGAACCACACCGCCAAACGACTCCATCGCCATCACGAAATTTTCCGCCACACCGCCTGTGCGGTAGGCGCTGTATTGCAGGCTGTGGTCGATCAGCAGGCTCATCTCCACAAATCCATGGCATAAAAGCATCCCGGCAGCCGTAAACAGGCCCGTACACGCCAGATTTTTGAAAAATTCCACCGGCTCCCTTTCCCGTGCCCCGAAATAAGAAAGCAGCACCGCCGCCACATATCCCACCCCGAAGGGTCCGAAATATCTTCTGGACACCATGGCGCCCATCACCGCGGCAAAAACGAAAAAGCAGAGGCCTGCGTCAAACTCCTCATAGTATTTCCCGTCTGCCATCAGAGCAATCGCCAGCACGGAAAACAAAAGAGCCAGAGAATCGCCGAAGCCTTCCACGATAATAATCAGAAACATCGGCGTCAGCACCACTTCCAGACAGCCAAGAAAATAACCCGGACGAATCTTTTTCAGAATCAGTTCCAGAACCAGAATGGAAGGTACGGAAAACAGATTCCACACCCACAGAATAAAACTCAGGAACGAAATCCCTGTCAGCTTCATGGGAAATGACAGAAAGAGAGAGATCAGCAGATTGTAATCCGCATGATTCACCGTATACCAGGTCCAGTGGACCGCGTCCAGCGGGTCGGCATACAGAGCGTTCATAAAATTGATCGTGCGTTTCCAGTAAGCCGACTGGTCCCAGAACCGGATATAATTTTCGGAGCAGACGAAAAGAACCAGAAAGAGGTTGGTCAGTAGCACAAAAGCGACGATTCTGAGCACCTCCCGGCGCTCTAACGCCAGCAGGCAGTCCCACAGCCCGGTTATCACAAGGACATCCCAGGTAAAAACCGCAAGGGCGGCACACACCCCTCCGGCAGTCAGCAGACCGCCGGACAGCGGAAAAAATTGTTCCATGGAAAACAGAGCATAAGGGATTTTTCCGATCAGCATCCCCAAAAGAATCACTCCGCCGATGATGCCGATCTGCCAGAGCCATGGCAAACAGTTTCCGGCCCCCGGTCTTCTTTTTCCGAATGTTATTCCTCTGGTTTCCTTTCTTCTCATTCCTGTCATAGCTGTTCTTCTCCCATTATCGTATTGACCGGTCATATGTTTCCCGGCAGCTTATTCCTGCGCAAACACGAGGATTTCATAGACCGACCAGTTCCACCCTTCCTCATCCTCCGGTTCCTCCAGGATCAGGCGGATATTTTTACAGGATACGGGCTCGGCAAAGGTAAATTCCACCTGCCCTGCGGACGCAGCCTGCCGTTCGGTAAAGGTTTCTCCGTCCTCGGAGGTATAAATTTTCAAATGCCTGGGGTGATCCTCGTAAAAAAACAGATCCAGCCGGAAGCCGGTTACCGGGTAAACCTGATCCAGCACAATATCAAAGGCCATACCCGCCTGCTGGGGTTCTCCGCTGTTCCAGCGGGTAGAGGAATCCCCGTCCGCCGCCAGCGCACCTTCCGCCGGATTCACATTGGCCTGTACCTTCTCAAAGGACTGATAATCCAGCACCCGCTCCTCTTTTCCGGCAATCCGATAGACATAAATATGAAATTCTCCGCAGTTTAACACATCCTCCACATGCCAGGCCGCCGCGCCGAAACGGTCGGCGCAGATCCGTTTCAGATACTCCATGGGATTGTCGTCTCTCGTCAGGAGAAACACATGGTCATCCGTCGCCAGACTTTCCGTAACGGAATCGATCCCATGCCGGGCCAGCTTTTCCTCTGACAGCGGAGAAAACGCCATCCAGTCTCCCATACGCATATAATTGACATCCCGTCCCACAGGCCGGCGGTTGGTAAAATGCACCTGCCCCGTATGAGCGGACAGGCTGTATACGTCCGCAAAATAAAAGTTGTCGGGATGGTCCAGGCAGTATGCCTCGATCAGATCCGCCATATCTCTGGCATCCTGTCCCCCTTTCGCCTCCGCCGCCGCCCGGTCAAAGCTGCTCCAGGAAAGCAGGGCGGCAATGCCGAAAAACAGTACCCGGTCCCACAGGTACCCATATCGCTCCCAGTTTCTGCCCCAGGCCATTTTGCAGAGAAGAAACGCCGTCACAAAGCTGCACAGATGCAGACAGTACCCTACCCGCTCCGGCAGACGGCCGCCATATCCAAGAGCCAGCCACAGCGCGCCCTGCAGACAGACCGCGCCCAGCCAGAACAGCAGACCCGCTCTTTTTTTCCGGCAGATCAGCAGCCATAAAAGTACCAGCCACAAAAACACCGCCGTACCGCTTAAATATCCGTAGATTGACGGAGAAAAATTTTCCCCGGCCAACCGGATACCTTTGCGGAGCCGGGCCGCCGCGGAAAACTGCCGGCGGTAGCGCTGACCTGCCAGCCTGTCCATCTGCCGGAAAGTCTCCTGACTGACAGAATCGTCGGCCAGCATATTCGCTTCGCTGATAGCCTGAACCGTGTCGGCGGACAGACCCAGCGTTTCATAAAGCTCCCGGCTTTCTTCATAGACCGGCACCTCATAAAAATCATACACATTGCTCCGGCTCTGATTATAAGAGAGATAATCCTTCCACTCCTGAGAGCCGTAGGCCAGACGGTCCGCCGTAAAAACTGCCAGACAGAGCACTCCGGTCAAAAAAACCAGGCGAAGGCCTTTGAACACCCCTTCTTTTTTCTCCTTATAAAAAAACAACGGCAGCGCAAAAGCGCCCGTGATACAAAATACCTCAATCCGTACACAGAGACAGAGCGCCGCCAGCGCCGCTGTCACCAGGTCTTCCCGGACGGTTCTCCCTTCCGCCCCTTTGGGTCCCATGCCATACCAGAACAGCGCGGCGGCGCCCAGAGAAGCCGCACAGGTACTGAACTGAACACGCACCGCCTGAGGAAGCCACAGAATCGTATACAGAAGCAGGTATGCCGCTGCCGCCGGAAAACCATTCCCCAGAAAACATCGCCTGCCGCCGGCCTGGCTCCCCGCCGAACCGCCTGCTGCACCGTTATAGAGGAAAATCCCCGAAAGCATCACCCACATGGACAGCACATGGCAGCCTGTCAGCGCAATCCCGTACCACTCGATTCCCGGCCATATCCGATACAGGCTTTTCAGTGCAAATCCCAACGGATACAGCACAAAAATCAGATGGCCGTCCGGCGTCCCCGTATAAGCGCCTGAGGCAATGTCTCTCATATTGATATCATCATTGATGGCATAGGAAAACCCGATCTGTTTCCACACCGCCAGAAAATAAACCGCCGTAATCAGGAATGCCAGACCGATTCCGCAAATATACGCTTTTCCGCAACCCTTTTTCAATCTCATTTCTTTCGTCCGTTTCCCATCTTCTCGACCCTTTCGTCAAACTGCCGCTCAAACCACCGATAAACAGACCCGTTTACCGGTTCCGTCTTCCACTGGTTATGCCAGTGATGGGCGTAAGCGCCCGGAAAAAAGCGCTGCTCTTCCAGCGTAAAGGGCGGATCTTCTTCTTTCAGTACCGGACTGGTGAAAAACTCGTCAAAACTGTGAATCCAGCCCGGCTCCTCCTTTTTTTTCTGCCACAGCGGGTCAAAAAAAGCCGACGGATAGACGATGTAAGAGGAAAGCCCTCTGTCCTGATAGGCGAACAGCCGCCATGGCCGGAAGGTTTCCAGTTCCAGCGCCTTACTGGTAATCCTCTCATTCAGCAGACTGCCCTGTTTCAGATACAGCAGCGCATTATTCGCATAGGGCTGCCGCTCCCAGGTGTAGCAGAATTCTCCGGCCGCCAGCACCGGCAGCAGGCTTTTTAAAAACAGTACGTCCAGGTCAAAATAGACGCCGCCTCTTTTATACAGCTCCAAAAGCCGGAATCCGTCCGCCCGGAAAGTCATCTCCGGACCATGGAACATCCAGCCGGCCTTTTCATAAGGCGTTCCCTGAATCTCCTGGTCCGCATCGAAGGGCAGTACTTTAATAAACGGGAGCAGCGGTTTTAAATATTCGTTGTCCTCGTACCCCTCATAGCCTTTTTCCCCGTCCAGCCACAGCCAGATTTCCGCGGATGCCGGCGGCTGGGTGCAGAGACAGGATTTGATGGAAAATGCCTGTTTCTCTCCGATCTCCCCGCACCAGTAGGAATGAAATACCGTCTTCTCCCCCGGTCCGGGCCAGGACAGGCACACCCGGCTTCCCCATTTTTTCCGGAACATCTCCGGCAGAATCCGGTCATATGCGCCGGAAGCCAGACGTTCCATGGCATAACCGTTGTCCTCGTACATCCGCCGGTCTTTCAGCACGGTCCAGCGGCCCAGCTTCCGGTTATTGCCCACATACTGCCTGTTTTTTTCATAATAGTCATCCCAAAACGACTCGTCGCGATACAGTTCCATTCTTATTTTCTACCCTTCGGCTCGCCGCCGCGGTTTTACCGGCTTACCGGCCTTCCCCTGTCACGGCCTGCGCAGCGCAAACCGGTACACATCCATCGCCTCATTGTTCTGTAAAATCCTGTCTTCCACGGTCATCTCCGCGTCATACCCATGGCGGACATAATATTCCAGCAGATAATTCATATCATAATAATCCCGGCAGAGAATCCGTATATTCCCTTTTGTCAGAATATCCTCCGGCAGATTTTCAATCCCCTCCGCCGCCAGCTTTTTCTCATACATGGGACTGAATGCCAGCCAGTCCCCCAGCGGCAGATAATTCAGCTCCTCCGTCTCGTCGCAAAGAGTAAACACATCGGTGTAGCCGACAATGGTATAGACATCCGCCAGAAAAAACTGATCCGGGTGCCGGTTACAGTAATCCAGCATAATCTGATAATTTTCCACCGCCGCCAGCGCCGGACGAACCGTATGTCCGATCCATTTGTATGCACTGACAAGCAGAGACAGCGCTGCCGGAACTGCCGTCAGACAGAAGAGCATTTTGTTCTTTCCGCCTCTGGGGATTCCGTTCCACCGGGCCGCGCCATCAGACTGCCGTCTGACACCGAACTGTCCGGCGGCCGACAATCCGGACTGGAGATACACCCCTGTCACCGACAAAAGACCGCACAGATGCAGCGACTCCGCCACCCGTTTGGGCAGCCGCCCGCCCATCCCCAGGGCAACCCACAGCACCGCTTCCGCCGCTGCCAGCGCGAACACGGTAAAAAATGTGCGGCGGTCTTTCTTTACCGCCGACCAGAACAGCACCCAGCCAAACATCAATGCCGCCACCTGATCCAGCGGCTTGCATCCGTTCTGCACCGCCCCTTCCCAGGCCAGCCTGAGTCCAGCGCCGATCCGTTCTTTTAAAGACTGCGCAGCCCGGTTCACCTGATCGCCGTATTCCGCAATTTGATATAAATGTTCCGTGTCCAGATCTTCATCCACCACCAGATTGTACCGCACCAGCGCCTGCCAGGTATCCTGACTGACCCCGATGGATTCATAAAATTCCCTGTGTTCCTCATAATCCGCCGGTCCGCAGTAATTATAAATCACGGACCTGGCATCCGCATCCGCGAGAATCCGTTCCCATTCCTGACTGCCGTAAGCCGCCCGGTCCAGCATCCGGGACAGGCCCACCAGAAGAAACAAAACGACAGGCAGCACCAACTGTTTAACGGTCTGCTTTCTGTCCTGCTCCCCAAGCAGTGCCATTCTGTTCAAAAACAGCACCGCCGCAAAAGGCATCAGCATATAAAAAACCGAATCCCGCAAAAGATAAGACAGCCATGCCAGCACCACCGTCACGGCGGCGCTGCCGGCACTCTCCCCTTTCTCCTGCCTGCTGCCGGACCCATACCAGAACAGCGCCGCGGCCCCGGCCATCGCTGCCACGGTCGTATAGGTAAAAGCCAGCATCCGAAGCAGCCAGGCCGCCGTATACCCGGCCATCACCATAGCCAGAAAAAAACATTTCCCTTTCCAGGTTTCCCATATCCGAAGACAGCGGTAAAGGATCAGCGCAAGGCAGAGCAGATTAATCCCGGCCATCACGATACCATACCAGTCCCAGCCGGGCAGCAGCATATACAGCTCCCGGATCAGAAGCGCAAAGGGATATTTGATAAAGATCACATGGGCGTCCGGCGTCCCGTTATAAACGCCGGACAGTACCTCTTTCATAAAACGGTCGTCGTTCATCTGGTACACCCATGAAAAAACCGCCGTGACCGCAGCCCCATAAAGAACAGTCACCAGAACGGCGGCAAGGGCGCATTTCTTTTTTCCCCATACATGCCGCTCTCCGCTGTCTATCCGGCCGCTCAAGGTCCCCAGACGGTGATACACTCCCGATCCTCTCATTCATAAACACCCAAATCCATAATCTCCACATGCTCATAGGCGCCGCCGTTCATCTCCAGCGCCCCGACGGTTCCGCCCACGTACACGCCCAACAGACAGTCACATTTCGACAGCAGCACAATATTCGTCAGGTATTCCAATCCTCTCAGATACCTGTCATTCTTCCTGTCAAACGAAATATCTGCCAGCAGCCTGTCCCCGGTGTCCCCATAACGGGCACACTCCGTAAAAAACACCCGGTCTTTAAAAGCCTCCCGAAACTGCCTCACCGCGTCTGCTTCCTCCGTGGTAAGAAATATCCCGGTGCAGCCCCACCGCTTCATCAGCTCCCCTGTGCGGGCGATCATCTCCTCTGTCCGTGGCATTACACTGTGGCCGGAGGGCCTGCGCAGACTGATATCCGTGCCCCGGCATAAAACACCCAGCACTTTTTCCCCTCCGGGAAACAGTCTCTCATACTGCTCCTCGATATGGACCCCCACTTCCCCGCGAATCCGCATATGTTCCCGGATTATCCGGGTATTATACCGAATTTCTTCCTCAATTTCTTTCTTACGTTCTTTCCCGGCGTCTTCCTCTGAGCCGGAAGCATCCCCGCCTGTCTCGTTTCTGCCGTTAAAATAATCCAGATACAGCTTTCCCTGCCCTCTTGGATGAGCCTCTTTCGGCGGCATCCCGTCCATCAGAATCACATTGCGGCTCCGATATGCCTCCTCCAGCGTATAATCCGTCGGCTGATGAAAATAATATTCCCAGGAATTTTCTCTGTGAAGCTTTCCGGGGTCCAGATACGTATTCGGATAATTTTTCATATCCACCACCGGAATATACCCCTGCTCCAAAGCCAGCTTAATATGGCCCAGCACATGGTTATAGCAGGCGATCAGGCCCCAGGTATCAATTCTTGAACGGATCACATAAAATGTTCTGTCCGGATTGTTCCCGCCCCGTCCTGCCCTGCACTCCGCCCACTGTTTCTCATAACGCCAGGCCCGCAGCCTGCTGACCGGTTTTGTCAGCACCTTATACCATTTCGCCATCCGGACCACGCTCCTTTTCATGCATTTCATTTATCCGGCCCCTGATGATGCCGCCGGCGCCTTTATCATTAAAAGTTCCTGCTGTGTCTTTTTCACCCCATCATTATAAGCCACATCGCCGCAAAAATCAATCCTCAGCCAGCTCTGCCGTAAACCAGAACTCCACGCCGTCTTCCCTGTTTTCCACGCCGCAGCTTTGCTGATGATTGTCCATAATCGCTTTCACAATCGACAGCCCGATACCACTGCCGCCATACTCTCTGGTTCTGGCTCTGTCCACCTTAAAAAATTTGATCCACACCATCTTAAGCGCCTCTGCCGGAATCTGCATGCCGGTATTGAACACACTGACCTTCAGACACTCCTCCATCCGTTCCAGAGAAATCTCAATCCGCTTCTCACCCTCCAAATGATGGATGGCATTGCTCAGATAGTTTTTCAGCACTTCCTCGATCATAAACTCATCGGCCCGCACATAAACCGTCTCTGCCTCCGGCAGCAGGATCTTTCCCCCTTTCTGCTTCACCAGAATCTCCGACGCATGAACCACCCCTTCAATCAGCGACATAATATTGAATGTCTCCATCTCCGTCTGGGTGTCGCCAAATTCCAACTGAGTCAGATTCAGCAGCTTCTGCACCATCTGGTTCATCTTGCGGGCTTCATCCATAATCACGTCACAGTAATAGTCGCGGCTTTCCTCATCCTCATTGATACAGTCCTTAAGCCCTTCCGCATAGCCCTGTATAATGGCGATAGGCGTCTTTAATTCATGGGATACGTTCGAGAGAAACTCTTTGCGCATATCGTCGATCTTAATCTTCTCTTCAATATCCTTTTTCAATGTCTCATTGGCTTCCTGCAATTCTCCGATGGCTGTCTGAAGCGCATCCGACAGATGGTTCATGCTGTTGCCCAGTATTCCCACCTCATCCTGAGATCCCGACTGATACCGCACCTGAAAATTCAGATCCGCCATCTGCTCCGAGATAGCTGACAGCTCCAGAATCGGCCGGGTCATTTTCCGGGTCATATAAAACATCAGGCCGCCGCTTAACAGAATCGCCGTCAGACCCACCAGCGTATAAAATTTATTGGAAATCGACACGCTCTCCCGAATGCTCTCCACAGGCAGAGACATCAAAAACAGGCTGCCGTTGTCAAAAAAGCCCCAGCTTTCCATATAGGAAGTGTTGACGGCCTGATCGATGGTCAGCATAATGCTGTAGTTGTCCGACTCAAACTTTTTCTCCTGAATCCAGGCACCCGCCAGGCTGTTCTTTCCCCCGGTAAAAATATAACGGCGCAGCTTGTTCAGCATCCCCACCACATCCGGAGTGCTGTAATAGAGGGTCTCCCACTTTCTGTCGATAATCAGCACGGAAATACTGCTGCTCTCCCTCAGATTCTGGAGCAGTTGTTCCATATTGTCCGCTTCTTCCTCTTTGCTGGCGCCGGTGAGAAACTGATTCATATCCTCATAGGCGGACATCAGCACCTTCTGTTTATTGGAAAGATAATAATCCTCCAAAAAAAATTCATTGATAAACAGACAGGCGGCAATTGTGGCGGCGATAATACCGGTAAAAATCAACGTAAATTTAACGCGAATCGAATGCTTCATAATTTTTCATATGCTACAACAATTGTTCCAGCTTCTCCAAATACTCCTCGAATACCGTCAGTGCATCCCGCACCGGCTTTGGCCCTGTCATATCCACGCCGCACAGTTTCAGCAGGTCAATGCAGTCCATGGAGCTGCCGCCGCTTAAAAACTGTTTATATCTCTCCACAATACCTTCCGCTCCGTTCAGAATCTTCCTGCTGATGGCCGTGGCCGCCGCAAATCCCGTGGAGTACTGATACACATAAAAGGGAGTGTAAAAATGGGGAATTCTGGCCCATTCCATATCGATCCGATCGTCCAGTTCCATCTCTTTCCCAAAATAGAGCCCGTTCAGATCATGATAAACGGAACAGAGCCGCTCTGCCGTCAGCGTCTCCCCCGCTTCCGTCAGGCCGTGAGCAATCTTCTCAAATTCGGCAAACATGGTCTGGCGGAACATGGTTCCCTTAAAGCTGTCCAGATAGTGATTGATAATATAGGCTTTTTCTTTCTGATCCTTCGCATGTTCCAGCATATAATGGGTCAGCAGCGCCTCATTGCAGGTGGAGGCCACCTCTGCCACAAAAATATGATATCCGGCATAGCAGCAGGGCTGCGCACGGTCAGAATAATAGGAATGGATGGCATGCCCCATCTCGTGAGCCAGCGTAAACACATGATCCAGCGTGCCGTTGTAATTCAGCAGCACATAAGGATGGACGCCGTAAGGACCGCTGCTGTAAGCGCCGCTGCGCTTTCCCCGGTTTTCGTAGACGTCGATCCACCGATTCTCAAACCCCTGCCGCAAAACGGAGAGATATTCCTCCCCCATAGGCGCCAGCGCCTGGGCTACGATCTCTTTCGCCTCCTCAAAAGAATACTGCCGGGAAGAAGCTTCGCACAGGGGCACATACACGTCATACATATGGAGCCGCTCCACGCCCAAACGCTTTTTCCGGAGCTTTACATACCGGTACATAGCCGGGAGAAAGGCATGGGTGGTATCAATCAGCGTGTCATACACCTGTACGGGAACCGCGCTGCCGGACAGCGCATAGGCCATAGAGGAGGGATACTTTCGTGCCCGGCTGTAAAATACATGCTGCTTCACATTGGCCGCAAACAGCGCCGCCAGTGTGTTCTCATAGGCCCGGTAGGCATCATACATATGGTCATAGGCCTGTCTGCGCACATCTCTGTCGCTGTTCTGCATATAGGCAATGTATGTGCCGTGAGTCAGCGGAAGCTCCTCCCCGTTCCGATCCGTTACCGGAGCGAATTTCAAATCTGCGTTGTTAAACATGCGGAAAGCATTGGACGCACCGTCGGACATCAGTCCTGCCGCCGCCAGGAGAGCCTCCTCCTGATCTGACAGCGTATGCTCCTTTTCCCGGAACATGACCGTGAACAGCCGCCGGTATTTCTGCAGCGGTCCGTACGCTTCTGTCATCCGGTTTACCGTTTCCTCGCCCATATGCGTAATCTCCGCCCGGATAAAAGAGGATGCCTGGGCCGCCTGGATATACAGATCCTCCGCCCTGCCGGCCAGATCCTGATATTCCGTCACTGTGGTGTCCTGATCTGACTTCTGTCTTGCATAGCAGCCGATCTTCTCCAGAACCTGCCCCACCTCGTCATCCAGCTCCAGGCAGCGGTACAGCATTTCGGCGGAATCCGACAATTTCCCCTTAAATCTCTCGTATTCCGGCAGCTTTCCGCCAACCCATTCCACGGCTGACCGCCATAAATCGTCAGTGGCGAAGATGTCCTCCAGCGCCCATGTATCCTCAATATTCACAGATTCCCGTTGCTTAATCATTTCTCTTTTCCTTTCTTCCGGCCTGTCGCCCCGTTATAAAGACACGCGGCATGCATCGCCGATATGAAAAAGGCTGCCTGAAAGCAGCCTTTTTCATATCATTACAGTCCGTTTTTCTATATCTATAGTATGATTCCGGCGGCAAAAGTTATACCCTATTATATATATGCCGGTTTTTTCTGTCAAGCAATCCTGCTCCTCACCGGGAAAGGCTTACTGGGAAAGATACTCCTCCAGGCAGATTTCCCGTTCCATAATTTCCGCCGCCGCTTCCTTTCCCACATAGCGGAAATGCCACGGCTCATAGATAATCCCGGTGATCTCCGTCTTATCGCCAGGATAGCGGAGAATAAACCCGTACTCGGCACAGTGGCGCACCAGCCACTGATAACCGGCGGTCTGCTCCTGGCGCTCATCCAGTGTCGTGTAGCCGGCATCCGCCAGATCCACGGCCAGGCCAAGCTGATGCTCGCTGGTTCCGGGAGGCGCCACGATCTTTCCCGCCTCCTCCACGGCCCTCTCCTGAGAATAACCCTGGCTTCTCATCTGTTCCACTTTCCGCTCATAAAGCCGGGTCTGTTGTTCCATGGTCCGGAAGGAGGAGACAATCAGGATATCGCATCCCGCCCGCTTTCCGTCCTCCAGCATTTTCCGAAGGTCGGAAGCAATGCGTCGATCCACCTGATGCCCCTCGCCCAAAGACGCAAGAGAAGTCGTGAAATCTGATGGAAGGGGGTGATCCCGGTTTACCAGAACCAGATTCCAGCCGTTTCCGTTTTCATCAATTTCCCAGATCCGGTTATCTCCGGCCGGATCCATATTCCCGCTGTCCGTGCCGGCGGCCGCCCGCACTCCGGCATTTCTTCCCTCATGGTCCATAATTGCAAGCGTCACGGTTTTCCCGGATAAAAATCCAAGCATAAAAGCCATCAGACAACAGATTACGGCCAGCCTCCGGCGCTGACGCCGCCTGCCCATTCTGGTATGACCGGTCCTGTTTCTTCTTCCTGACACGCGTTTCCGATACATTAATCTCACCTCTGCCTCACTGATTATGATTCTGTCCGAATACACTCTCAGCATAAAAAAGGCTTGCATCAAAAATGCGTCATTTACGGGTCAGTTACCATATTATTTCGGTTCCGTCCCCAAACCGCCAGATACAGCGTCCATAAGGCAGAATATTACAAAAACAGACCGCCCTGTTTCCTCCGTCTTCAAAAGCCACATACCAGAGGGATTCCATAAATTCCCATGAATATCCCATCATTATTCCCGCTTCAAAATAGGCCTCCTCCGCGTTCAGGCCGCTGTCTTCCATCAGCGACCGGACAAGGCCGGACCACTCCTGGTCCATAGCCCGATACCCACGGGCATAGCCTGCCTCCCGCACCTCGCACCCAAGATATTCCGCCCATTTTTCTCCGCATTTTTTTACCTCGTCTTCATTCTCCCACAGCCGTTCGATCTGCCGTTCTCCGCTGTCGGTAACGGCTGTGTTCTGATCGAAATGGCCGTACAGTCCGTCCGGAAAGGAATAGGCCCCGATATCTCCCCATTGTTCCGCCTGCGTCATGGACAACTGGATGACGCCGAGCACAGACCCTGTTTCGTCGTCCATATACCAGGTCAGCAGATCGTCTCCCGCCGTAAAGGTACCATACCAGACAAGCATGGAACGTCCGCTGTCCCCCCGGTCTATCAGAAACATGGTTTCCGCCGAATAAAGGCTAATCGGATCCGGCCCGAAATCTGTCAGAACCCCCATCTTTGCCAGCTTCCGCAGCTCCTTCTCCGCCTGGGCGGCCGCCTCCTCATCCGACGTATATCCTTTTCCGTCGGATACTTTTAATATGGTAGTGGGCCCGTTATGAAACAGGCTCACCTTTTCCAGAATCGTCATGCCTTCCGGCGCCCTGGCCGTCACAGGCCGGGCCGGCTGTACATAGCTTTTTCCGATCTGCTTCTCATCCTGCCATTCCAGCAGCCTGGAAGGCAGCAGCCGGCACAGCGCCGCCGCCAGCAAAAGAACAAAAACAGAAAGCATATAACGGACCGGTGATTCCAATTTTTTCATTCCAAACCTCCGACGGCCCTTTCATCGTTTACGGGAATAAACACCCGCACAACCGTCCCCTTTCCCACCGTACTCTTAAGAGTCATCAGGCCTCCGTGGCGGGACACGATCTCGGCGCAGATGGACAGTCCAAGCCCCGCTCCGCCCTGCTGTCTGGACCGGGATTTATCCACCATATAAAAAGCGTCGGTGATGTGTTTTAACTCCGGTTCGGGAATCCCTTTTCCCATATCCCTGACATAATAGGAAAACCCTTTCTCCTCCCGGCGGCCCAGCAGATATAAAACGCCGGGACTGCCGTCCATGGCTTTGCGTCCGTTGTCAATCAGGTTCATCAGAACGGTTTTCATCAAATCCGGCTCCAGGGACAGCATTACCTCCTCCACATTCACTTTCAGAAGAAGCCCCTGCCCTTTTAAAGCCGGCTGCAATGTGCCCTGAACTTCCTTCGCCAGCCAGCAGGCATCCACGGGATGCCGTTTCAGCTCCTGCTGCCTGACCACCAGAAGATCCAGCAGCTTAAAAGACAGCGCTTCCAGCCGCTTCCCTTCCTTAAAAATATAATTGGCGGCCTGAAACCGTTCCTCCTGGCTCATCTCCTGGGCCCGCAGCATATCCGCATAGCCGATCATGGCAGTCAGCGGCGTTTTCAGTTCATGGGCAAAGCTGCCGATAAATTCTTCCTGCCGCGCGGTCATATCGTTCAGCTCCTGAAACTGCTGCTCCAGATGGTCCGCCATATCGTTAAAATCCGCAGCCAGAGCCCCCAGCTCGTCCCGGCTGCTCACTTTCACCCGCACCGCCAGATTTCCCTGGGCGATTCGTCTTGTGGTCCGGGAAAGCCGGCGCAGCGGCCCCATCAGCCATATGGCCAGCACATAACAGCAAATACTCTGGGCCAGCAAAACCCAGAACAGCCACCGCATATAAATATGATACTGGGCATCCCGCTCAGAAAACAGCCCGGAAATATCACGGATGCTTTCCAGATACAAAAATCCCTCGTCCAGCTCGATTACGCTGGCAGTCTGCAGCTCGTAGCCTTCCCCGTTCCGGCGCAGCATATGCCCCTGTTTCCCCGGCTCCACCTGGCTGAGAAGACCGGTGTCCGGCCCCGCCTGGGTACTGTCATAAAGCACCCGTTTTTCGCTGTCGGACAGCCGTATGCGCACCCGGTTCCCGGACATCTGCTCTGACATGGCCCTGGCCGCCTGTTCCGCCTGTACTTCCAGCGAATCCGCGCTCTGCACCGTGGTATTCCAGGCGGCGGCAAAGGAATATTGCAGCATCTGGTTTTCTTCCCCGGCATTGATGACTTCCCGGCCATAGGAGAACTGAAAAAAAGCCCGGATCAACAGGTAGCCGCCCACGCTGAATAAACCCAGCGTAATCAAAACAGTGGAAAAAAAGATTTTCCAGGAAAATTTCATGGCTGCCTGTCCTCCAGACGATATCCAACTTTATAAATTGTCACAATATTCTGCTCCAGCCCCACTTTCTTCCGCATCCGCTGTACGTGCAGATCCACGGTCCGGCTGTCGCCCATATAGTCGCCGCCCCATACCCGTTCGTAGATTGTTTCCCTGTACAGGGCGATATTTTTATTGCGCACAAACAGCAGCAGCAGATCGTACTCTTTCTTCGTCAGACTGATCTGGCACCCGCTCCGCTTTACCGTGCGGGAGACCGTGTCGATCACCAGATCGCCCATGGTCAGCACCGTCTCCGTCTTATGATAACGGCGCAGCACCGTCTCCACCCGTGCCAGCAGCTCGATCACCTCGAAAGGTTTTGTCAGATAATCGTCGGCTCCCAGCCTCAGTCCTCTGACCCGGTCCGCAACAGAAGATCTGGCCGTCAGAAAAATCACCGGAATTCCCAGCGGCGCAATATATTCCATCAGCTCAAAGCCGTCCACTTTCGGCAGCATCACATCCAGAAGAATCAGGTCATAAACGGCCCTGTCAAGGGCCTCCGCCGCCGCCGCGCCGTCATAAACACAGTCGGTCTGATACCCCGCTTTTTTCAGATTCATCTCAATCAGCCCTGAGATGGCTTTTTCATCCTCCACAACCAAAATCCTGACCATCGTCTTCCTTACCTGCCTTTTTCCTTCAGTTTACGGCGCAGATGCATCAAAATTGTATCAGACCGGTTACGATCCTGTGTTTTATGCTACTTCTTAACGTAATAATTCAGCAGATAATCCCTGAACTCTTTTGCATACTCCTTTAACAGCCGTCCTTTCTGGTGAATCACATAAAACTGCCGGTCAGCCGGCTCTCCGGGCAGATCAAATTTCAGCAGCCGGTTGGCGTTCAGACTGTCCTCCACCGCCTTTTCCGAAATAATTGAAAGGCCAAGTCCCCCTGCCACCAGATTTTTAATGGATTCCTGGTCGTTCATCCTTGCGGTAACGGAAAGCTGCTCCTCGGAAATTCCCATCTCCTGCATAAACCGTTCCGCGCTTCTTCTGCTGCCGCTGCCCCGCTCCCGAAGAATCATCGGCTCCGCAAACAATTCTTTTAACGGAACCTCTTCCTGCTTCTGCATGGCGAGATAGCGCTCCGTAACCGGCGTAATCAACACCATACGATCATGGTAAAAAGGCTGAAACTCCAGCGTGTCATCCTCTGTCTTCATTCCCACCAGTCCGATATCATAGCTGCCGCTGTGAACCGCGTCAATAATTGCCCGGCTGTCCTCCTGACTGATCTCAAAACAAACCGTTTCGTACCGCTTCTTAAAGTCCGGCAGTACCTCCGGCAGAATATAGGAAGAAGGAATCGTGGAGACGCCCAGCCGGATCACTCTTGACTCCTCATCGCCCCAGCGGTTTAACATATCCTCCCAGACCCGCAGGATATCCTGGGCGGATTCGTAAACCTCCCAGCCCTTCTGGGTAACCTCAAAACTTTTGGCATTCCGGCTGAGCAGCCTGGCATCCAGCTCTGCCTCCAGAATCCGGATATGCGTGCTGATCGTAGGCTGAGAAATCCCCAGCTTTTCCGCCGCTGTGGTAAAACTTTTATATTTTACCGCCGTAATATATGACTGCAATTGTTTAAAATCCATCCCTTGCCTCCTTCTCTTTCCATCTGCCATTCTCTGCCGGTCCGGATATCCATCTGTCCCGTATCAAATGTTATTGTTTTCTCAATTATACTTTTATTCATTAATAAAGTCAATGATATTATTAAAAATATTAATTTATGAAACTGCTTCCATTATCCTCCATTGTATGATACAATTTTTTATATGTCTTAATTTTATCAATCACCCGGAGGAAACTTTATGAAACAGAAAATAAGCCTTTTTATTTCCATATTCTTATGCTTCTGCATCCTGTGCGGGAGCGGAATCTCTGCTGCGGCAGCGCCGGCACAGCTTACGAATCTGACTTTTGACGCCGATTATTATTACTATAACAACCCGGATCTCCAGTCCGCTTTGGGGTATGATTACAATCATTTATACCGCCATTATATAACGTTCGGGCTGGCGGAAGGCCGGTCTGGCAGCGCCGAATTTAACTGTCAGATCTACCGGAATAATTATCCTGACTTACAGGCTGTCTTTGGAAATGATTATTATACTTACTGCGTTCATTACGAACAATACGGAAAGGCCGAGGGCCGCAATGCCATAGCCTACAACGCTGCGCCTGTCGCTCCTGCTGCTGCGGAGCCCTCCGTTCCCGCGGCGGCGCCTGCCGGTACGCTGATCGGCGGCTACGCCACGGCCTACGATCCGAATGCGTCGCGGGCGGTCAATGTGTATGTGGCCGCATCCAGAATCAACGGCGTTGTGATCCGGCCCGGAGAAAGCTTTTCCTTCAACCAGACGATTCTGCCGAGGACTGCCGCCAACGGCTATGTAGACGGCTACATCATTCTGAATAACCAGTTTGTTCCCGGAATGGGCGGAGGAATCTGCCAGGTTTCCTCTACTCTGTACGCAGCCATGTTAAGCGCCGGCCTTCCCGCCACCGAGCGGCATCCCCATTCCCTGCAGGTCGACTATATTCCGGCAGGATTTGACGCTACGATTGCCGGCAATGCCCTGGATCTGAAATTTACCAATATCTTTCCCGAACCCATCCAGATTCAGGCATTTGCAGATCAGGGCATCCTGACCATACTGATTTATAAATTGTAAAGAACGGAATCAGTCTCTTGATTCCACCACCAGCAGAATCCCCTGCCGGCATCGGATTGTGGCCCGGGGAGCGGCAATCTCGTTGCTGATCCCCAGACTGCTTCCGATAGACAGCACTGCTTCCTGCAGAGGGTATTTAAACCCTTCCAGTGTAATCCCTTTCACGGTTTCCGTCACCGGCAGCAGGGATACATAGTCTCCGTACTGCTCATCTCTGGAGATTATCCGTTCCCCTTCCAGCAGGGAAAGCTTATTACAGGCATCATACATCGTACAGGGAATCTGCTTTCTGTGGGCATGAAGCAGCGTATATATATTTGCCAGAGAATGGTCGATCCGGCTGCCGGTGCCTCCCAGGATATGAATCTGTGCGGCATGCAGCTCAATCGCCAGCTCCATGGCCAGTTCCGTATCCGTGGCATCTTTCTCCGGTTTATGCCGGATCACACATATCCCCGGAAGGCTGGCATACTGTTCTAACAATGGCGCTTCCACCGTATCAAAATCGCCCACCAGATGGGTGGGCAGAATACCGGCGTCATGACAGAGGCGCAGGCCGCCGTCCACCGCCAGAATCAGGTCATACCGGCGATTTGTCATAAAATCCGTTACAAAGGCCCGGTCTGCCATTCCGCCGCTGACCAGCAGCATGCTCCCGCCATTCTTCTTTTCCAGATTTTCTATTTCTTCCGCCATCATTTCCACGGTTCACATTCCTCTAACAATTTTATAAACGCCCTTGTATTTTCTCGGATATCCCCCTTAAATACGGCGGAACCGGCTACCAGCACAGTGGCCCCGGCCCTTACGATCTCTTCCGCATTTTCCAGACTGACACCGCCGTCCACCTGGATATCCGCAGAAAGCCCCCGCTCATTCAGACAGCTTCGCAGAATTTTAATTTTTTCCGTCACATAGGGAATATATTTCTGACCGCCAAAGCCGGGATTCACCGACATCAGCAGGATCATATCCACCTCATTCAGAATATAGTCCAGCGCAGACAGAGAAGTGGCCGGGTTCAGCGCCACGCCCACTTTTATGCCCAGTCTGCGAATCTGCCTTACGGTTCGGTCCAGATGGCGGCAGGCCTCGGCATGAACCGTGATCAGGTCGGCGCCCGCCTCCGCATAATCCTGTACAAACCGTCCCGGTTCCTCTACCATCATATGCACGTCAAATTTCAGATCCGTACAGGAACGCAGCCTGCTGATCACAGGCGTGCCAAACGAAATACTGGGCACAAACATCCCGTCCATCACATCCAGATGGAGGTAATGCGCCCCGCTTTCTTCGATCACTTTGATATCCTCATGTAGCCTGGAAAAATCCGCCGCCAAAAGCGACGGCGCTAATTTTAACATCATCCTACTCCTCACTGGCATCTTCTGCCGGCTCCGCTTCCGGACAATCGGCCATGCTTTGCCGCAGATCCTACCATTTCTTCCGGACAGCCTTTAATTCTTCGTACAGAAACCGATAGGAATCATATCTGTGTCCGGCAATCTCCCCTGCTTCCGCTGCCCGTTTCACGCGGCAGTCCGGTTCGCTGACATGAACGCAGCCTGTAAAACGGCACTGCCCCTCATATTTCTGAAATTCAGGATAGTGGTTTTTCAGTTCTTCACAGGGTATCCCGCCGATATCCATGGAGCTGAATCCGGGCGTATCCATAACAAAGGTATGGGGTTTCATATAAAAAAGCTCCGAATGCCTGGTGGTATGACGGCCCCGCTGAATCTTTTCGCTGACCGCCCCCGTTTCCATCTTTGCGTCCGGAATCAGTCTGTTCAGCAGGGAGGACTTTCCCACGCCGGAGGGCCCGGCCAGCGCGGTGGTTTTTCCCTCCAGAAGCCGTTCCACCCGGTCAAGCCCCCTGTTTTCATAATTGCTGATAAACAGCAACGGGAATCCGGTGTTTCCGTAGATTTCCCGCAGTCGGTTTTCTGTTTCATCCTCCGCCAGATCCATTTTCCCGAAACAGATCAGACAGGGAATCTGCTGCAGACCCATAGAGATCAGCAGACGGTCCAGAAGATCCAGATTCGGTTTGGGAGACGCCACGGCAAAAAGGATCAGCGCCTGGTCGATATTCGCCGTGGCCGGACGAATCAGCTGGTTGGTCCGGGGATAAATTTCTGTCAGACTCCCCACCTTTTCTTTCTCATCAAGCACCTGAATCCGCACCCGATCTCCCACCAGCGGTTTCATCTTACGGTTTCTGAAAATCCCTTTCGCACGACATTCATAGATCTGTCCGATCCCGTCATGAACATAATAAAATCCGCCGATTCCTTTTATAATTTTCCCATTCATCACAGTTTCATGTTCTGCCATTCATCCGCCATTCACCCTGCGTAAAACCGCAGGCTTTCTGCCGCAAAGACCTTCCTACTGAACCGGAAGATCCTCGCGGCCTGAATAATCGCCCTGTCCTTCCACCGGCACGCCGCCGCCGTCGTCAGGCTGTTCCACAGGCGCAGGCCCCAGACTCAGCCAGTAATTGACCGTCGTGCCTCTGCCCACCTGATCGCCTGCCGTGTGATCCATGCCGATCACCGCGTTTGCCGGGACAGAATCGTGATAGCTGTCCTTTGTAATATCATGATTGCCCACCAGTCCTGATTCCGCCAGACTTCTCTGGGCCTCCGACTGGGAATGGTTCATAATATTCGGAACCGTCACCGCATCTTTTCCCTTGCTGACAATCACATTTACCACCGTTCCCTCGGCCACCGTGGAACCGGAAGCCTCGCTCTGCCAGATTACGGTGCCCACCGGCGCTGAATTGTCAAATTCCTGGGTTACGGTGCCAAGGTTCAGTTTATTGACGGCCAGCAAGGAGGCAGCCCTTTCTTCCTCTTCTCCAAGAAGATTCGGAACAACCGTGGTGCTGGTACTGCTTCCTGTGCTGACAATATAGGCGACCTCCGTTCCCGCCTCCACCGTCGTACCTGCGATCACACTCTGCCCCACAATATTTCCCGCGGCTACGACCTCATCCGGCTGCTCGGTACGCAGCCCTGCTTTCAGGCCGCTCTGCTGCAAAAGGGCAAGACCGTCCGCCTCCGGCCGGTTGTACAGATCCGGCACTACCGTGGTGGTCACTTCCGGACCCTGGCTGATATAAATCGTTACGGTAGAGCCGATGGGCGCCAAACCGCCGATGGCAGGCTCACAGTCATAAACTTCGCCCGGTTCGCTGTTATCGTCATACCCGGTCCGTACCTCTACTTCTAACCCCAGGTTTTTCAGCGCCCGTCTGGCCGCCGTCTCGGACATGCCCAGTATGGACTCCGGTATGGTTACGGTGCTGCTGCCGCTGCTTAAAGTGAGAAGCACCTGGGTATTTTTGCTGATTTTGCTGCCGGCCTCATATTCCTGAGCGATTACATATCCTTCCGGATATTTATCCGAATAATCGTAGGCAAAACGGCGCCCCAGAGAAGCTTCTTTCAGCTTTTCCTCCGCTTTTTCCTTTGTGTCGCCGATCACGCTGGGCATGGTGGTCATCGTGCCGTCTTCTTCTTCCTGACTGTAGGTTTCCGTAGGCTTTTTGCTGCCTCTGCTGCTGGAAAACACACCGAATGCCCGGCCCGCCACATACAGAGCCAGCAGAGCGATAATCACGGCCACTACCACGCCGATCACCGTCACAATCCGCTCAAACCGGTGATCTACGTCCTCATCCTCCTCATCCTCAAAGGAATCTGACTCCTCCGGCTCACTGTCTTCTTCTTCGTCCTCGATGCCAAGCTGATAAGCCTGTTCGGCCATGGCCTCATTGTTATTCCTGACCGCAGCCGCCCGCTTGGCCTCTGCCTTGATCCGCTGGGCATCCTCGTCGGAAAAAATAATCGTGGGACCGTCGGTGTTCAACTGCACCGCTTTCACAAAATCCTCGTCCGGCGTCATCAGCGCCCGTTTCAGATCCACGATCAGCTCCGTGGCGGAAGTATAACGCTGTTCCGGCTTTTTCTGCGTACATTTTAATATAATTTTTTCGATACTGACCGGGATCACCGGCTCTAACATTCTGGGCGGAATCATCTCCCCCTGGATATGCTGCAGCGCAACGGCCACCGTGGAATCCCCTTCAAAGGGCACCCGGCCGGTCAGCATCTCATACATGGTAATGCCGAGGGAGTAGATATCGCTGCGCTCGTCGCAGTAGCCGCCCCTGGCCTGCTCCGGGGAAATATAGTGGACGGAACCCATCGTATTGGAACTGATGGTCTGGGTGGAGGCCGCCTTGGCGATGCCGAAGTCCGTCACCTTCACCCTGCCGTCCGCGGAAATAATAATATTCTGAGGCTTGATATCCCGATGGACAATGTTATGCCTGTGGGCAGTCTCAATCCCCTGGGCAATCTGCATGGCAATGCTGATGGATTCGGCAATCTCCAGCTTTCCCTTATTCTGAATGTACTGCTTTAAGGTGACGCCCTCCGCCAGCTCCATCACAATATAATAAATATCCCCCTCCCGTCCCACATCGTATACATTTACGATATTGGGATGGACAAGGCCCGCGGCGGCTTCCGCCTCCGCCTGAAATTTTGACACAAAAGTGGTATCGTTGTTATATTCTCTTTTTAGAACCTTTATGGCTACATAACGGTTTAATTTATGGCATTTCGCCCGGTAGACATCGGACATTCCGCCGCTGCCGATCCACGCAAGAATCTCATACCGTCCCCCCAGGAACATTCCTGATCTCAACATATGATACACACGTCCTTTCTTGTACCGTATGAAAGCACTAAAGACTTTCCCATGATACTTGGGTGAGAACCAAAGTACGTCTATGTACCCCTACTCTCTGTTATGCGCAAGAGCATACTTTTTTATCAGCTCATGGGCATATATTCCGGATCGATCAGAATGACTGCGATATTATCCTGGCCGCCGTTTGCATTCGCCTGGCTTACCAGATGTTCCGCCGCCATGCGTATGTCATTATCTTTTCTCAATATCCGTTCAATCTGGCTGTCCTCCACCATGTTGGTCAGCCCGTCGGAGCACATCAGAATCCACTGCCCCTGATCCAGCCTGGCATGGAAGATATCCACTTCCACTCCGTCTTCCACGCCCACTGCCCGGGTGATGATATTTTTATTTTTCAGATAACTGGTACTTCCTTTTTCCAGGGTTCCTTTCTGTACCATTTCTTCCACCAGAGAATGGTCTCTGGTAATCTGGTGTAAGACATGCCCGCAGACATACAGTCTGCTGTCTCCCACATTTGCCACAGTGATCCTGTCGCGGTCAATGGTGCAGGCCACCATCGTCGTTCCCATACCGGAATACTCTTTATAAATAGATGCTTCCCGAAAAAGCTCAGTATTAACCTGGTTCATCGCGTATTTCAACAAAAGGGACGGGGACGAATATTCCGGTTCTTCCTGTTCCAAAATCTCCGTCATACGGCGCACCGCAAAGGAAGACGCATAATCTCCGCCGTTGTGGCCGCCCATACCGTCGGCTACGATAAACAAATTTGGAAGACGCCCAACAGACTGCCCGGAACAGAACACGGCGTCCTGATTCACCGTTCTGCGCCGTCCTATGTCTGTCAACGCATAAGTCAGCATCTGTCTTCCTCCTCTCGTGTATTAATATCTATCATGAAAGGGACGCACCTGCATAATCCCGGCGCAACTGCCCGCAGGCTCCCTGAATATCCCTGCCCATCTCTCTTCTAATAGTAGCATTTATTCCATATTTTTCAAGAGTTAATTGAAATTTTGCCGCTTCTGCCCGACTGATGGATCGATAAGACCGTTCCTTAATCGGATTAACCGGAATCAGATTTACATGACAGTTTTTTCCTTTCAGCAGGGCTGCCAACCGTCTGGCGTGATCTTCGGAATCATTGACCCCTTTGACCAGACTGTACTCATAACTGATTCTTCTGCCCGTTTTTTCAAAGTATTCGTCGCAGGCGGCCAGTACCTCCTGCAACGGGTATTTTCTGGCGACGGGCATCAACTGTTTCCGTTCCTCGTCGGAGGAACCGTGCAGAGACAGGGCCAGCGTCACCGGAAGCCCTTCCTCCGAAAGCTTTCTGATCCCCGGAACAATACCGCAGGTAGAGAGGGTAATGTTCCGCTGACTCATATGATAACCGTTTTCATCTGTCAGCAGACGGATAAAACGGAGGACATGTTCATAATTATCCATGGGTTCCCCCGAACCCATAATCACCACATTGGAAATCTTTTCTCCCGTATCCCGGACAATCCGGTATACCTGCTCCAACATTTCCGAAGGCAGCAGGCTTCTGGCCAGTCCGTCCAGCGTGGAGGCGCAGAAACGGCACCCCATCCGGCAGCCGGCCTGAGAGGATACGCAGACGCTGTTTCCGTGCCTGTATTTCATAAACACACTTTCGATCAGATGGCCGTCCGGCAGACGGAACAGATACTTTCTGGTACCGTCCAGCGCGGATACGAAAACCTGCGCCTGCTCTAATGTCACCAGCTCACAGTGTTCTTTCAGTTTTCCGCGCAGCGCCAGCGACAAATCCGACATCTCGTCGAAGCTTTCCGCCTGTCTGGCGTGAAGCCAGGCAAAAATCTGTTTTGCCCGGAACTTTTTTTCTCCGTCCTCCTCAAGCGTCCGGGTAAGCTCCGGCAGCGTCATGGAACGTATTTCTTTCAAATTTTCAAACTCCTTACAGGGCTTTGCAGGCACTCCTTCATACCCGGACTTTCTGCAAAAGGTTTCACCGGATTTTTATCTTTTTTTCCGAAACACCGATATAAAAAAACCGTCGCAGGGATGAACGCCCGGCAGCAACTGCACATATCCGTCTTTCGCCGTGGCGGTTTTTAGCCCTTCCGGCAGTGCCGCCGACAAATCCAGCGGCTGAAACGGCAGTTGTTCCATGATCCACCGCACATTGTCCACATTTTCTTCTCTGGTTACGGTACAGGTAGAAAAGACCAGCTTTCCGCCCGGTTTTACATAGTCGGACACTACGGTAAGAATCTCCCGCTGCAGCTTTTGCAGCTCCGGCAGTTTCTCTTTCGTCATACGATAGCGGATATCCGGCTTTCTTCCCATCACGCCCAGTCCCGAACAGGGCAGATCCGCAATGACCAGATCAGCCGTTTCCACCCACGCCGGATTTTTATCCAGCGCGTCATGAACCGCCGGTTCTATATTCTGAAATCCGATCCGGCGCACATTGTCCCGGATCAGCCTTACTTTTTCTTCGGACAGATCACAGGCTGTTATATGCCCTGTCCCGCAGAGGAGATCGGCCGCATGAAGAGTCTTTCCGCCCGGTGCGGCACACACGTCGATTATCCGGCTTCCCTTTTCGGGCGCGGCCAGGTATCCTGCCATCTGCGAGCTGGTATCCTGCACCTGTATCCAGCCTTTTCGGAAACATTCCAATTCTTCCAGCCGGGAAAATCCGGACAGCATCAGATTGGACGGAAAATAGGAACCGGGCTCTCCTTTTGCGCCCTGGGCTTCCAGAGATTTCAGCACCTGGTCTGTCGAAACCAGGCTGGTATTTACCCGGACCATAACCGGGGATTCCTTTAAAAAGCTGTTTAACATCCGTTCCGCCACATCGCCGGAAAACATTTCCCGCCATTCTTTTATGATCCATTCCGGCATAGAATAGGTCAGGGACATCGCCCGGTCCCGATCCGGAATCCAGGACAGATCCAGAATGACTTCCTTTTCCCGGATCAGACTGCGCAGAACGCCGTTGACAAAACCGGACAGGTTATTGATCCTGCGCTTTTTTACCAGATTGACGGCCTCATTGCAGACAGCCCGGTCCGCCACGCCGTCCATAAAAAAAATCTGATAAGCCCCGGTACGCAGAACGGCCCGGATCAGCGGCTTCATTTTCTTTACTTTTATTTTGGAAACCCGGTCGATGGCATAGTCCAGAAACAGGCACCGTTCCACCGTACCGGTTATCAGTCTGGACAGAAACGCTCTGTCCTGTCTGTCCATCCAGGATACGCCGTCCAGAAAAGTCCGGAGCGCGATATGGCTATATTCTTTTTCATCCAGTATTTTTTCAGCCAGCATGGCGGCCGCTTCTCTGGCGGTTTTCTCAGTCACTGTCTCTGCGTCCTCCGAACAGAATCATCACGCGCAGCAATTGCAGCAAAGATGCGGCGGCCGCGGCCACATAGGTAAGAGCCGCGGCAGACAGCACGTTTTTCACTGCGCCTGTCTCGTCGCGGTACAGAATTCCCGTTTGTTCCAGAAGCTTTAAGGCTCTGGCGGAAGCGTTAATCTCCACCGGAAGAGTAACCAACTGAAACAGCACGGACAGGCTGAACAGCAGGATACCGATCTGGATCAGAAAAGAATTCCGTCCGGAAATCAGAAGACCGAAGATCAGCAGGGGCCAGGCAATGGTGGCGCCCAGATTGGCCGCGGGCACCAGCGCCGTTCTGAACTTCAAAGGTGCATAGGAATGGGCATGCTGCACCGCATGGCCGCACTCATGGGCTGCCACGCCCAGCGCCGCCACCGAGGTGGAGCCATAGGTGGAGGAGGACAGACGGAGGACTTTTGCCGACGGGTCATAATGGTCGGTCAGTTCTCCGGCCACCTGCTGTACGGACACATCATAGATTCCCTGGGAATCCAGGATTCTCCTGGCCGCGTCCGCTCCTGTCATGCCGGTCCGGCTTCCTACTCTGGCATATCTGGCATAGGTGGACTTTACCTTTGCCGAAGCCAGCATGGATAAAACGGCGCCGGCCAGCACCAGCAGATAAGTTGGGTCAAACACAGGTCTGAACATCATATCACTTCTTTTCTTTTTTATTCCAACAGGTACAACTGCGCGCAGATATCCGGCGGTTTTCGGATGAAACCGGAAGTTTTTCCGTCAGTCTTCGAACCGCATTCCTTCTTCCAAAGGATATCCTCTTAAAAAGGCGTCCGCATCCATCCGCTTCTTTCCCTCCGGCTGCAGCTCGGTAATATACAGAATGCCGTCCCCGGTTTTCACACCGAATTCCCGGCGGTTTACCCGGACGATCTGTCCCGGCAGACATGGGGAAGCATCCTCCCCGGAGGGGCGGGCCGCCCATAATTTCAGCGTCTTTCCGTTCAGCCGGGAATAGGCGCTGGGCCAGGGATTCAGCCCCCGGATCAGCCGTTCAATCGTTACGGCCGACTGATTCCAGTCGATTTTTCCCATGGCTTTGGTCAGAATCGGGGCATAGCAGCTTTCCCCGGTCTGGGGAACCGGCGTCAGGCCGGAACCTTCCAATGCTTTCAAAGCCTCCACAATCAAAGCGGAACCGGCTTCGCTCAGTTTATCAAACAGGGATCCGCCGGTCTCGTCCGGACTTAACGGCACTTCTTTTATCAACAGCATATCGCCGGTGTCCAGTCCTTCATCCATCTGCATAATCGTCACGCCGGTCTTTTCCCTTCCGTCGATCACCGCCCACTGAATGGGCGCAGCGCCCCGGTAACAGGGCAGAAGGGAGGCATGGATATTCAGACACCCGAACCGGGGCATGTGAAGAATCTCTTTTGGCAGAAGCTGTCCGAAGGCAGCTACCACAATCACATCCGCTTCTATTCCCCGCAAAGTCTCCATAAAATCCGGGTCCTTCACTGACCGGGGCTGATAAACCGCAATGTTATGAGAAAGGGCCGCTTCCTTGACCGGCGTCATCTGCATTGATTTTCCCCGGCCCTTCGGCTTGTCCGGCTGGGTAATCACGGCTGCCACCTGATGCCCGGCCTCAATCAGTGCCGTAAGAGGGCCCACGGCAAAATCCGGTGTTCCCATATATATCATTTTCATAATGCCGCCTCCTTATGCACAGTTCCAGCAGCTTCCTCCCGGATAGCTACTCTTCTTCCTCCGGCACATCCTCCAGCTCACCTTCCATGATATCCACATACATGATCCCCTCCAGATGGTCGTATTCATGGAGAATAGCCCTGGCCAGCAGTTCTTCCCCTTCTACCTCAAAAGGCTCCATATTTTTGTCATATGCCTTTACTTTCACATAGTTGGGACGAGTAACCAGGGCATGCTTGCCGGGCAGGCTCAGACAGCCTTCCATGCCGCTTTGCTCCCCGGCAGTCTCAAGGATCTCCGGATTCACCATCACAATGGGGCCGTCTCCTACGTCTACCACCGCAACCCGCTTTAAAATACCTACCTGGGGCGCCGCCAGCCCTACGCCGCCGGCCAGATACATGGTATCCAGCATATCCTCAATCAGATTCCTCGTCTTCGGCGTCATTTCCTTCACCGGCTTGCAGTGCTTTCTTAAAATGTCATCTTCCAAAATCCGTATGTTTCTGATGGCCATATTATCGCTCCTTGCCTTTCCATTTACATATAATCAAATTGTATCATAACACTTTTTTTCCAATCCGTCCATTCATAAAATCCCCGGACATCCTGAATTGCGTTCAAAATCAGCCGTATCTCGGCGGATTTCATATAAATCGTCTTATAATAAACATCGTTGATTTTCGAGATATAGGCATCCGCCGGGCCAATCACCTGCAGCCCTTCCGGGCCGAACCGGGTCAGCCGTCCGGCGATTTCCCGTGCCGCCGCCGCCGCTTTTTCCTCATTCCCGGAAGAGAGCGTAACCACGGCCATTTCTTTACACGGAGGGTATTCCATCATTCTGCGGTAGGTCATTTCCTCCTCATAAAACATCTGATAGTCCTGTCTCGCCGCCGCCTGAATGCTGTAGTGCTCCGGCGCGTAGGTCTGGATAATCATCTCTCCCGCTTTCTCTCCCCGCCCGGCCCGGCCGGCAGCCTGGGTCAATAGCTGGAAGGTTCTCTCCGTACTCTTGAAATCCCCCGCGTACAGCGACAAATCCGCCGCCAGCGCCGCCACCAGCGTTACATTTGGAAAGTCATGCCCTTTTACGATCATCTGGGTACCGATCAGAATATCCGCTTCCCCGGCCATAAAAGCGGCCAGGATTTTTTTATGCCCGTCCTTTCCCGACGTGGTGTCCTGATCCATCCGGAGAATCCGGGCCTGCGGGAAGGTTTTGGCGGCCAGCGCCTCCACCTTCTGCGTCCCGGCGCCGAAACCGGCGATATAGGGAGAGCCGCAGGAAGGGCAGAGAGCAGGCATGGGAATGGAATAGCCGCAGTAATGACAGACCAGCCGTCCGTTCCGGTGGGATTTCAGCGATACGTCACAGTGGGGACAACTGACCGGCTGTCCGCAGCTTCGGCAGGATACAAAGCTGGAATAGCCCCGCCGGTTTAAAAACAGCATCGCCTGCTCTTTTCTTTCCAGCCGGTCCAAAACCGCCTGATACAGCGCCCTGCCGAATATACTCCTGTTCCCCTGTTTTAACTCCTCCCGCAGATCAGTCACGGTCACTTTCGGCAGAACGCTGCCTTTCTGGGCCCTTTGGTCAAGGCGGTATAACCGGTACGCTCCTTTTAACGCATGGGTATAGGAATCCACCGACGGCGTGGCGGACCCCAATACAAGCCCGGCATTCGCGTCACGGGCCAGTTTTTTTGCCACGTCGATGCTGTGGTAGCGGGGAACCGTCTCGCTTTTGTAGGCCCCCTCATGTTCCTCGTCGATCACAATCAGTCCCAGCCGCTCGAAAGGCGTAAACAGGGCTGACCGGGGGCCGATCATAATATTTACCTGTCCGGCTCTCGCCTGTTCAAACCGCTCATACCGCTCTCCCTGAGAAAGACGCGAGTGGATGAAGGCCGTCTGTTCTCCAAACCTGCGGTAAAACCGCATCACTGTCTGGTAAGTCAGGGAAATCTCCGGAATCAGCATAATGGCCTGCTTTCCCTGCGCCGTCACATGGGCGATCATTTCCATATACAGTTCTGTCTTGCCGCTGCCTGTTACGCCGTGAACCAGGGAAATGCCCGGATCCTGACTGTCAAAATGCTTTATGAAATCTTCTGCGATCCGGCGCTGCCCTTCATTTAACGCAAAAAGCGGCGCCGTCTGTTCCCTGTTCCGATCTTCCGCCGTCTTCCCCTTTTCCTTCTCCACAAGCCGGGCCGCCCCTGCCTCCAGGATGCTGTCCAGTGTGGATTTTCCGATATTTAATTTATTCAGCACCACATCATAGGGAATGGCCTCGTCCTGCAAAAGCGCTTCCAGCAGGCGAATCCGGGCCTTCTGGTTTTTCTTCCGGCAGACAGACAGAAGACCGTGCAATTCTTCCGCCTTCATCTGCCTTACCAGCCACCGGTCTTTGCGGAGCTGAATCTTTTTCTTTACGGGCATCACCGTTTTCATCGCCTGAATCAGCGTACAGCCATACTTTTTTTTCATCCAGACAGCCAGAGAGAGCAGCCGCTGCTCAATCGACATTCCGCCGATCACAAGACTGTGTATCTCCTTTATGGCGCCGGGGTCATAATCCGTGGAATCGGAAAAGCCGGTCACATAGCCGGTAATCATCCGGTTGCCCTTTCCAAAAGGGACGATTACCGGAGAGCCTTCCGAAAGGTTTCCCGCCAGGGAATCCGGAATCCGATACTGAAATACCCGGTCCAGACTCCCCAGTGCGATATCCACAATCACATCAGCATAAATCATTGGCGCTCCATATCTTTATTCCCGCGGACAGGTTCCGTCTGCTCCGCCTGCTAAAATCCCGATGATCTCATTCAGATGCATTCCGTTGGACCCTTTCAGCAGAATCAGATCTTCCGGTTCCGCAATTGCTTTCAGGGCCTTTGCCGCCGATGCGTTATCCATAAAATACTGAACGCGGGCTTTCGGGCAGGTTTCCTCCACGCCCCGGCCGATCTCTCTGGCCCGTTCTCCGATCATCAGATATTCCCCTATATTCAGGGAACCTCCAAAAGCCCCTGTCTCATAGTGAAACAGAGGAGAATCCGGCCCAAGCTCCCACATATCGGCCAGCACGGCGATTCGCTTTCCCCGGCAGTCCATGGAAGACAGCACCTGCAGGGCGGCTTTCATGGAATCCGGGCAGGCGTTATAGCTGTCGTCAACCAGATTCAGGCCGCCGGCTTTCAGAAGCTCCAGCCTGCGGGGAAACCCCTGAAACCCTTCAACAGCCGCCACAGCCTGTTCCATGGGTACGCCCAGCTCGCAGGCTGCGGCCACGGCTGCCAGACCGTTCATTACATTATGAATCCCCGGCACACCCAGCCTGACCGGAATCTGCCGGCCGTTCCTCAGAATATGAAATACCGCACGGTTTTCTTCGGTATGAACTTCCACGGCCCGGTAATCACAGTTTTCGCCCATGCCGTACCACACCTTCCGAAAAGGCTGTTCCGGGCCGTATTTGCGCAGCATATCGTCGTCCCCGTTCAGAATCAGAAGGCCGTCCGTCTTCATCCCGTCGGTGATATGCAGCTTTTCCTGGCAGATTCTGTCTCTGGAGCCCAGGCTCTCAATATGGGAGATTCCGATATTCGTTACTACGGCCGCATCCACACGGGCAATCTGAGAGATAATCCCCATCTCCCCCGGCAGGCTCATTCCCATTTCCAGCACGGCCGCCTCATTTTCCGTCCCGATCTGGGACAGAGTCATGGGAACCCCCAACTGGCCGTTATAATTGCCGTGGGTGCCGCATACCCGAAAGCCGGCGGCCAGCGCCCTGCTGACCATCTCCCGTGTGGAGGTCTTTCCCACGCTGCCGGTGACGCCGACCATGATAAGGGATAGCCGTCTCCGGTAGTAAGCCCCGATATCTTGCAGCGCTTTCCGGCTGTCCCCGATCAAAACCAGCGGCTTTCCGGCAGGAACCTGTACCTGGTCCGTCTCCGTCAGGCAGGCTGCCGCGCCGGAGGCAAAGGCCGCCGATAAAAATCTGTGACCGTCCGTCCGTTCCCCGCGAAAGGGAATAAACAAGTCCCCTTCTTCTATTTTCCTGGAATCAATTACCAGGTGATTCACCGGTGTTTCTTCGGCGCCCTGCAGCAGCCGGCCGCCGGTGGCTTCCAGAATCTCCTTTATGGTCATCCGATCCATACTGTCTTTTTCCCCCTCACATCAAACCGCAGTCAGCAAGGCATTCTTTTGCCACGGCGCTGTCCAGAAACGGATGGCGGACACCCTCCACCTCCTGGTAATCCTCATGCCCTTTGCCGATAATGGCAATCAGATCGCCCGGCTGTCCATGTTCAACGGCATAACGGATCGCTTCTCCCCGGTCGGGAATTTCTATATAAGCGCCCTCTGTTTTTGCCAGGCCGGTTTTGATATCGTTTAAAATATCCTCCACCTTTTCCCACCGGGAATTATCCGCCGTAATAATGCACAGATCCGCCATCCTGCCGCCGATCTCTCCCATATCATACCGTCTGGATTTATCCCGGTTTCCGCCGCAGCCAAACAGACAGACCAGCCGGCCCGGCTTATAGGCCCGCAGCGTCTCCAGCAGGCTGTGCATACTGACCGCGTTATGGGCATAGTCCACAACCACCGAAAATTCCCCGGTATAAACCCGCTCCATTCTGCCGTTTACCGTAATTTCATTTAACGCTTCCGTCACGGCTTTTTCGCTGATCTTCAACTCTTTTGCCAGACAGATGGCCGCCAGCGCGTTATAGGCGTTAAACAGTCCGGGAATATTGACCCGTACATGGAAGTCTGCCGCCCCGTTCAGGTCAAAGGCAATGCCTAAAAATCCGTGCTCCGATAAATACTTCACATGGTCGATATACAGATCTGCTTTCGGATTCAGTCCGTAGGTCATCAGGCTGCCTGCGTGGTCTTTCGCCGCCTGTTCAAAATGTTCGTCGTCCATATTTGCGATGCCGCGGCGGCAGATTTTCAGCATTTGGCTCTTATAGTACAGGTATTCTTCAAAATCCGCATGTTCATCGGGTCCGATATGGTCAGGCGAAATATTGGTAAATACGCCGTAATCGAAGGTAATTCCCTCTACCCGGTGCATTTTCAGCCCCTGGGAGGACACTTCCATAATCATATACCGGCAGCCCGCTTCCACCATCTGCCGGAAATAGTTCATCAGCTCATAGGATTCCGGCGTGGTATTTTTCGTGGGATACAGTCTGCCGTCGATATAAGCGCCGTTGGTGCCGATCATACCCACTTTGTTTCCCGCTTTTTCCAGAATCCCTTTCATCATATGGGTGGTGGTGGTTTTTCCCTTGGTGCCTGTGACGCCAATGGTAATCATCTGATCTGTGGGACGGCCGAAATAAATGTAGGACATCCGGGCCAGAGCGGCGCGGGCCGAATCCACCCGGACCACCGTAACCCTTCCTTCCACTTCCACATCCTTTTCCACCACGACCGCAGCCGCACCGGCTTTTACCGCAGCCGGAATAAACTGATGCGCGTCATTTTTCGTACCGCTGATACACAGGAATACGGAGCCCGGTTCCACTTTTCTGGAATCGTAGACCAGAGAGGTGATTTCCACATCCTCCCTTCCCTGTTTCAATTCATAGGTTACATGTTCCAACAGTTGGCAAAGCCGCATTTTCGCTCCCCCTATATATGCAATGATATTGTGGTTTTTTACTCTTTACTACTCTATCTGATTTTCCGCCAAATATGTTTCAAATTCTTCCATGGTCATAAGAATTTTTCTCGCCTTGGTTCCTTCCTCGTCTCCCACCACGCCTGCTGCGGCCAACTGGTCCACGATTCTGGCCGCCCGGTTAAAGCCGATTTTAAAGGCTCTCTGCAGCATGCCGCTGGATGCTTTTTCCTTTTCGATCACAAACCGGCCTGCGCGGACAAAGTAAGCGTCCAGATCAGAGGCGCCGCCCTGGCTGCCGGGCAGTCCGTTCTGTTCCGCGGAAAGCTGCATCTGTACGGCGCTCTGATAAACCGGGCCGTCCGTATTCTCCGCCAGGAACTGCACAACCGACGAAACCTCCGTGTCAGAGACAAAGGCGCCCTGGAGCCGCACCGGCTTGGGGTACCCGGAAGGAGAAAAGAGCATATCGCCTTTTCCCAGCAGCTTTTCCGCGCCGTGCATATCCAGAATGGTTCGGGAATCCACACCGGAAGAAACGGCAAAGGCAATCCGTGACGGCATATTGGCCTTAATCAGACCGGTGATCACGTTAACTGACGGACGCTGGGTGGCCAGCACCAGATGAAGCCCCGCTGCCCTGGCCAACTGGGCCAGACGGCAGATGGCATCTTCCACCTCTCCCGGCGCTACCATCATCAGATCTGCCAGCTCGTCCACGATAATCACGATCTGCGGCAGCGGTTTCAGCGGATCTCCGTTCGGTCCGGTTCCCAGCTTCGTCACCTTCTCGTTATAGCCCGCCAGATCCCGCACGCCGTATTCCGCAAATTTATTATAACGGTTATCCATCTCCGCCACCGCCCAGTTCAGAGCGCCGGCCGCCTTTTTGGGATCCGTCACCACAGGGATCAGCAGATGGGGAATGCCGTTGTATACACTCAGCTCCACCACTTTGGGGTCCACCATAATCAGTTTGACCTCCTCCGGCTTCGCCTTATAAATCAGACTCATAATCAGCGTATTGATACACACCGATTTTCCCGATCCCGTCGCCCCGGCAATCAGCAGATGGGGCATACTGGCCAGATTGGTGACAATAATTTTCCCCGCCAGATCCTTTCCCACGGCAAAGGCCAGTTTGGAGGGATGTCTGCGGAATTCTTCCGACTCAATCAGCTCTCTGAAAAATACCGTGACCTTTTCCTTATTCGGTACCTCGATGCCCACTGCTGCCTTGCCGGGAATGGGCGCCTCAATCCGGATGTCCTCCGCCGCCAGATTCAGCTTGATATCGTCGGTAAGAGAAACAATCTTGCTCACCTTGACGCCCTGCTCCGGCGACACTTCAAACCGGGTGACGGCAGGGCCGCAGCTAATATTGGTCACGCTGACGCCCACGCCGAAGCTTTTTAACGTCTGCTGTAATTTAATGGCCGTCTCTTTCAATTCAAAATTTTTATTCGCCGACGCTGCTTTTCCCGATACCGGCGTCAGCAGATGGACCGGCGGAAAACGGTATTCTCTGGGCGGCGCGCTGGGAACAGGCGGCGGTGCAGGATTCCGTACCGCCGCGTTCTGGCCGGCCGCGGTCTGTAAGCTGCCGGAGCCTGTGGTCATCCGGCCTGTTCCCGCACCGTTCGGACCGCCGGATATCTGGCCTGTTCCTGCGCTGGCATAACTGCCGGATATCTGGCCTGTCCCTGTGCTGGCATAACTGCCGGTATTCTCAGAAGTCCCGGAAAGCTTTGCCGAAAATCCGGCTGCCTGAGAAATCTCCTCCACCAGATCCTCCGGTTTTACCTCCACCTCGATGACTTTTCCTGATGCCGTGGAGACTGTTCGGGTATCCACCTGTGCTGCGGAACGCTTGAAACTGAATTCCCCCTGCTGTTCGCCGGGCTGTCCGCCGGATTCCGGCACATGTTCCGCCAGTTCCGGCTGTGCCGCCGAACTGGAGTATCCCTTCTCCTCCGGCTGCCCTTTTATTCCGGCGGCGGCTGTCTGTCCGGATAAGACCGTTCCTCCGTCCGGTTCCGGATCAGCCAGCTCTATGTATTCCAACCCCCCGGTGCCTCCGTCCGACGCCTGTTCTCTTCCTTCTGTCTGCCATGCCGGATGCTCCACGGCGTCCAGTTCATCCAGCGTTCTCGTATCTTTTCGGATAAAAAGCGGTTCCATCTCACGGGAGATTGCAGAAAACCAGTCTTCTTCATCCGCGGTTTCCTCAGCCGCCTGATGTCTGGCCGCGGACTCTCCCGAATCGTCAGCCCCGTTCCTGTCCGGATACAGAGACAATATTTTTTCCTCTCCGGCGGCTGACAGGTCAGGTTCCTGCATCTGCTCAAACTGTTCTCCGGGATAAACCGCGGTCATCGGGTCCGGAATCCCCGCAGGAAGCTCACCGAATTCATCTGTTTCCTTCAAAATGGGATCCCTTACCATCCCTTTCATCTTGCGGTCTGTCCGCATCTGATTCTCCAGCTCCTGTTCCCGCTGTTCCTTTTCGATTTTTTTTCGTTCTCTTACCTGCGCCCGGCGCTCATCATACTGTTCTCTTCTCTGATACATATCCTGACGGGCCGAAGAATAAATGCGTTTGCTGCGCCGCTTCACCGGCTGGAAGAAAGACCTGCCCGTAATCAGAACCGTCAGCAGAATCAGTCCGATCACCAGCACCACCGCCATGCCCCAGACACCCAGCACCGGCCGCAGCAGCGCGTTCAGAACCCCTCCCAGCAGGCCGCCGCTGATCCCCTTTTGCCCGGCTTCAAAATATACGGCCAGCTCCCAGGTCTGTTCAGGAACTGTCTTGCTAAACAGTTGAAGAACGCCGCAGAGCAGCCAGAAAGCCACAACCGCCGCCCACAGTCTCAGCATGGCTGTCAGGTTGCTGCGGTTAGAAATAAAAAACACCATTACCCCAAAAAAGAAAAAGGGAAACACATAGCCCAGCACCCCTGTTGTCCCGTGCATAAAAGCATACAGACGCGTTCCCAGGCTGCCGCACAGATGCAGGTTGCTGAGCAGCAACAGAATCGACACCGCCATAGCCAGCAAAAATAAAATCTCATCCAGAAAAACCACGGAAGATTCCTGCTGTTTCTTCACGGTACCGCCTTTCCTGGCGCTGCTCTGCCTGTTTTTTGTCCCGGTCTTTTGACTGCCGCCGGATTTTTTTGCATTGCTTCCTTTACTGGCTGCCATGCATATGCCTCCTGTCCCTGAAAATGAATAAACTTTTAAAAACTGACCTGTTCTTTTGTTCCGCCCGCAAGACCGCGCCGAAAACAACCGCTGCCGCCAGACTGACCAGAAAACATCCTCTCCATAAAAGAGTGCCCTTATACCGGACTGTCAGAATTCCCCTTCCCGGCGGAAGGGAAACGGTCAGATAAGAATGATTTCCCGGATGTGATGTCAGTCTGACAGGTTTCCCCTCAGATTGTCCGGATGCATCCTGATACAGAATCTCATAACCGGGATAATAGAAAGCCGCCAGCTCCACATCTGCCGGCTCTGTTCCCCACAGACCGTATACAAAACGCATGTGCGTTCCCTGTTTTTCATATTCCTCCACAACAAAACCGTCGTGTTCCGACAGCGGAACCGAAGGACGGGCCGTCACATCGTTCAGATCCGCTCCCTCATACAGATACTCGCCTCCCGCAATATTATCACAATCAGCCACTTCTTCTTTCATCAGAAAGATTTCGCCCCGTGACAGATCATCCATATAGGATCCGGCCGGCAGCAAGGTAAAAAGCAGGGCGGCCAGCAGAATCCCTTTCGGATGATCAGACCGGTCCCGCAGCCAGCAGGCTCCCGCCCCGGCGCAGAATGTCAGAAATACCGTTGCGCAGGTAAGAAACCGCCAGGGAAACTGGAAAAAAGAAAAAAAATCTGCCAGAACCGGTATCCGGAACAGGGCGCTCCAGGGAAACCACTGGGTTGCCATCAGCGCAAACAGAATGCCCAGGCCCAGACAAAGCGCCGGCATTTTTTTCTCCCGCCCGTATGTGCCCACTGCCAGCCCATACAGGAAACAGGCCGAAAAAAAGAGGAGCGCGATCCCGATGCAAAGGGGCATTTTCCCGCTCAGACTCTCTCCCACAAAGCTGGTGTCTCCCCGGCTCAGCGGAAAGACCTGAAACAACTGCAAAAAGGAAAGAGCGATATTTTCAAACTGCAGCCGCATGGAACCGGTGCGCAGGTCTTCCCGAAACATCTGTAAAAAGGGCACAACAAACCAGAGGTTCAGCAGTATGGTCCATACACCTGCTTTCACCAGCGCGAAAAACCGCTGTTTTTGCAGCAATTGTCTGATGAAAACAAGACAGAAAATCACAATGATAAACAAGACAAATGCGGTGGAAATCACATGACTTTGCAGTACAAAACCGCAGCCGGCGGTCAGCCACGGCCATTTTTTTTCATCTTTTTCCAGAATCTCATACAGCCCATATACCACCAGAGGCAAAAAAGTCATAGCCAGCAGCTCTCCCACGGCAAAGCGGGTACACTGATTGATCAGGCGGTACATGGCAAACGTATATAACAGGCTGCAGATCCGGGCCGCAAACCCGGAAGAAAAAATCCGGAATCCGCAGAAATACATCATACCTGCGGTCATCAGATTCACCGCCAGCATAAAAAGCCCCACCGCCGTCACCATTGATACGCCCGCCGCCCGGAAAAGCGCCGGCATATATAAAAACAACTGGGGATATAAAAGAGGCGCCCCATAGCCGTATCCGCTCACGGCGTCCGGCTGCATATATACGGGAAACTGCCCGTCTTTCAGTCCGGCGCAGATTTCTTCGATTCTTGCCAGATGGAATATCATATCATGACCTTCGGTCAGATAACTGTTAAAAAAAGGCAGAGTGGATAAAAGGCCAAGGGCCAGAATCCACAGATACACATTCCGCCCCGGACTGTTTTTCCGGTCCAGCCAGACCCATACCGCCAGCAGAACAAAGGCTGTTATGCCGATGGCAAACCGGTCGGTACAGACGGGAGCCTCCGACTGAATTACCACATTTTTCACGGAGAGACGGCCTGTCCCGTTATAATATGTGCAGACCGTTATATCCCTTCCGTTTTCCTCCAGTTGCAGCGTCAGTTCCCGGCAGGAAGGGGCGGCCAGAAGATTCCCTTCCATATTGTCAAAGGCTTCGTTTTCGGAAGTTATATAGAACGTATTGTCATCCGTATCCGTATCATAGGTGATCGTAATCACATACCGGCCCGGCGGAAGACTGATTTCCGGCGTGGCCGCCAGCGCGCCGCCATACCCGCCCTCCTCATCTATGGTCAGTGAATCCTGATAAAACCGCTGCAGGGTCGCATAGTTAAACTCCCTGCGGTAACGGTCCTGGTCCGCCGACAGGGCTGTCCATAACAGGATCAAAAATATGATTCCGATATAGATGATCCGCTTTCGTTTTTCCATCACAGCCCCCTTGTTTATGATCCTTTTACAACTCATGGGAAATTATAGCACAGGACAGAACATATGTCCAGTTACCCCTTTTTCAGTTTCCATACTTCTTTTAAAAGCAGCAGAGCCGGCTTATAGCAATCCGCAGGCACACAGGAACAGGAAAGCAGAAATTTTTTTACGGTCCCTTCTTCTTTCACGGGAATCAGCGAAATGCCGGCTTCCTCCGCTCTGACGGTCATCTCCTCCAGCGATAACGGAGAGGAAATCTCCATCCGGATATAGAATCCGGCCTGTCCCATGGCCGCCTCCGCTTCCCCTGCGAAAACATCCTCAATCGTATCGCATAACTGTCTGGCCTTGCCGGTATACAGCCTTTTCGCCTTTCTGATCTGACTGCCCAGATGCCCGTCCCTGATAAACTGACAGAGGGCGATCTGTTCCGTTTTCGAGGCAGTCTGATTATAGAAATCCTTTCTGGCCTCATAAGCCTCCCGAAGACTGGGCGGCAGAATCATAAAACTGATTCTGATCGAAGGCAAAAGCAATTTGGAAAACGTACTGACATAGATCACCCGTTCTCCTCCGGCCAGTCCCTGGAGGCAGGGCGTGGGCCGGTTCATATAACGGAACTCACTGTCATAGTCATCCTCGATAATGAATTGTCCGCTCTGCTGTGCATCCCGGATCAGCTCCATACGCGCCGTCACCGGCATAACATCTCCCCACCGGGTCATCTGAGAGGGCGTGACATATAAAACATCCGCCGCTTCGGGAGAATCACACCGCCGAAACCCGTGATCCTCAAATACGGCGGAACCCTGTTTGAACCGGGGATTCTGAACAAATACTTTTTTTCCCGCACCCAGCAGCGGACATAAGATATGCAGAAGGCTCTGAACGCCCGCCCCCACAATCACATCCTCCGGCCTGCACACCGCGCTTCTGTTCTCTGACAGATACCGGCAGATCGCCTCCCGCAGCTCATATTCCCCCTGGGGCTCGCCGTAGGACAGCAGCCGCTCGTCCTGGCGCAGAGCGCTTTTTACATATCGGCGCCACAGATCAAAATCAAAACTCTCCTGGTCCAGCGCCGAGGATGCAAAGGGATATTCAATCGCTTTTTTCCCCTTTTTCCCTTTCGTCTGCCGCTCCTGATTTTTCTGTTCGTTCTGTCCTCTGTCGGTAACGTAAAAACCGCTCTGGGGTCTGGACATAATATACCCGTCGGCCGCCAGATACATATAGGCCGATTCCGCCGTCGTCCGGCTTACCTGCAGCCGGGCGGCACACAGCCGCACCGAAGGCATCTTCGTCCCCGGCGGCAGTTTTCCTGCCACGATCAGATCCTTATAATACTGATACACCTGAAGATACCGGGGGATCTTCGTGTCACTCCACATCACAGCCATAACTGTCCTTTAAAAAATTGATATTTTTGACTATTTTATTTAAGGCAATTTTATTTTATTCTAAATCATAGCTATCGTAAAGTCAACATTGCCGTCAAAAGCCGAAACCGACCGGGCACACGGCCCGGAACTTCATGCCGGAAACGCATGGAACGCCCCGCGAAACAGCGGCGGCAGACCCGATAAACGATGAACAACGCAAAGGAGGATTCCCATGGCCGATATTTTATATGAATACGGAAACGCCGTATATGCAAACCTGACGAACCAGTGCTGCTGCCGCTGCACTTTTTGTATCCGCAATACCGGCGACGGGCTGGGCAGCGCCCGGACGCTGTGGCATGAAAAGGAGCCCGGCTGGCCTGAGGTAAAAGATGCCGTCGACCGCTTTGACTTCGCCGGCTTCCGGGAACTGGTATTCTGCGGATACGGAGAGCCCACCTGCGCCCTGGAGCTGCTTCTGCAGACCGCCGCGTATATGAAAGCTTTATATCCTCATATGAAATTGCGGCTCAATACCAACGGACTGGGAAATCTGGTCAGCAAAAAGGATATCGTCCCGCTCCTGGCCCCCCATATTGACTCTGTTTCCGTCAGCCTGAATGCGCCCGACAGCGAAGCCTATGACAAACTCTGCCGTCCGGACTTTGACAACGCGTTTGCGGCTGTGCTGGACTTTGCCGAAAAGGCCCTCCGTCAGATTGGTCAGGTGAAATTTTCCGTGGTGGATGTGATCTCAGAAGATCAGATCGAAGCCTGCCGAAAACTGGCGAACGATATGGGCATCCCTCTGCGCGTGCGCGCCTGCGGTTCCTGATATCGGCCGGCCGGCTGCCTTTTCCCGCTCTTATGATTCACAAACCGTACGCCGGCAGATTTTTCCACAATCCATTGACGCACACCCTGTTTCCATAGTATAATAAATAAGATCGTCTGTTTGTTTACAGAGATACCTTGTACCCCCATCATTTCGTTCGGCCATATCAGCGGATGCCGGGCAGTTCCGGGAGCGTACATACAGAATCATACGAAGGGAATGCGATAATATGCGGCAATTTTTCGGCATGAGCCAGAGCGGAAATCTGGCAGAGGCGGTTCGCGGATTGAACAGCCCCCAGTTTATTATGCTGTTATCCAACAACAATCAATTCGAAATGCATGTAGAAGCGCTGGAGAAACTTTATCCCGGAGTTCCCAGTATCGGATGTATCGGCATGAGCTATGATACCCGGATCGTTGAATCGGGCGTCGGCATCATAGCGTTTTCAGGCGGAATCAGCGTGGCGGCCAATGTGCTGGAGCAGGTTTCTACCATGCCCGTAAAGTACATACGCCGGCTTGAAGAAGATCTGGCGGCGGTACGCGGCTCCGAACAGGACACGGTATGCATCGACTTCTGTACGGGAAACGATGCCTGCGTCCTGACCACCATTTACAGCGTGCTGAGGAACAGAAAAATATCGCTGGTAGGCGGAACCGGCGACGGCGGCAAGGTTTCCGCCAACGGGAAAATCTATCAGGATGCCGTGGCCTACGGCCTGATCCGCAATCAGAACGGCCGGGTAAAAACCTATAAGGAAAATATCTACCATCAGCTTGGGAACTATCGCTTTATCGCGTCCGGCACAGACCGGGCCAGATATATAATCGGCGCCTTAAACGGACAGCCCGCCAAGCTGGTATATCAGAATATTCTTCATGTGACAGATCAGGAAATCCTGACACAGACATTTCAGAATCCTTTCGGAAAAATCAACGGGAATGACATGTGTATTATCTCCATCAAAGAAGTGGCGGGCAACGCGCTGGCCTGTTTCCGGCAGGTGAACGACTCGGATGTTCTGGTCCTGCTGGAACTGGACGACTACGAAGCCATTACCCGGCAGACGATACAGAAAATCTGCACGGACTTCCCCCGGCGTTCGGCCGTATTCTCGGTAAACTGCCTGTTCCGGTATAAACTGTTTACCGACCGGGGATATATGGGAAAGTACCTGCAGGAGATGGCGGCCCTGGGCAGCCACGCCGGTCTGATCGGATACGGAGAGCATTACAACAACCAGTTTGTAAACCAGTCTATGACCTGTGTCGTATTTGAATAGAGGAGGTAGATACGATGTTTTTCCCCAAAAAAGGTCCTAAAAAAACCGGTCAGGCATGGCATACGGAAAAAAGTCTCTATCCGATTCTCCATGTGATCAACTGCCTGGACGGGTATAAAAAAGATCTGATCAGCAAAGAAGTGGAATCTCTGTTTGAACTGAGCATGGTAAACAGCTCCTTTGTGGATGTTCTGAATAAAGCAGACCACTTTAATACAAAACTCCAGAATTTCGGCGTTTCTTTTTCAAATATCAACCATGCGGCCGGACGGTTTTCCGAGGTGAAAGATGCGATTTCCCAGACCGTATCGGAAACCAGAGATAAAGTGGAGGAGCTGAAAGACACCTCCATACAGGTGGAACAGACTTACGGCGCCATGGAACAGACCTTCCAGCAGTTACAGAATGCGGTGGCAGCGATCCAGCAATGCATGGAAAAAATCGTATCCATCGCGGATGAAACCAATATCCTGGCCATTAACGCGGCCATTGAGGCGGCCAGAGCCGGCGAGGAAGGAAAAGGCTTCGCGGTGGTAGCTTCCAAAGTCAGGGAACTGGCAGAGGAAATCAAAGAACTGGCCAGCGAGGTAGATACCGGCGTCAGTGAAGTGGAAAGCGGCGCCAATCAGCTAAATGAGAGTATCTCGGAATCGGAAAAAGCGCTGGGACGAAATATTGATACCGTGAACAATACATATAATTCTTTCTATAAAATTACGGAAGCAGCGGACAGCGCCACCTCCGTACAGGAAGAAATTTCCGGCGTAATCAACAGCTCGCAGACCGAACTGCAGGTAGTCTGCCAGTTTTTTGACGAGATCAAGCAGCAGTACCAGAAAGTAATCAAACATATCAACCGGGCAAGCATGCTGGGCACTACCAAAAGCGCCATGTTCGAGGATATCGACAACATGATGGCCCAGATTCCGCTGATTATCAAAGATCCCAATCCGACGGAGTGTTAAACAGGATAGTATAGGATATAACAGGGAATCCGGCAAAATACGCCGCCGCGCGCATTTTGCCGGATTCCCTGTACTCCATGCAAATCATCCGGACGGCAAATCAATATACAATTCGGTTTGTATTTTCAATTATTGCAATTTTTCTTGTATATATTTTAGATCAAAAATACCCCACTATAGAAATCAAATTCACCAGCATCACCAATACCGCCGCAACAGCAATCACCGAAACATGCCTTTTCCGCGTCAGCCACAGATACCCGATAAATTCCCGGATCAGGGCGTTCAGCGTAAAATACCATTTTGTTTTTGCCCCGAATCCCACGCAGCGGATTCCCTGCTTTCTTGCCAGAATCAGCGCCCGGAACACATGGTAAGCCGTGGTGACGATCACGATTCTGGGGCGCTCCTTTCGCATCAGATCCCGGGAAAACCTCAGATTCTCCTCGGTGGACACGGATCGATTTTCAATCAGAATCCGCTCCGCTTCCACTCCTTTGCTCACCGCATAGGCCGCCATCGCCTCCCCTTCCGGAATATCTTCTCCGGGGCCCTGCCCGCCGGACATAATCAGCAACGCTTTCGGATTACGCCGCAGCAACTGAATTCCTCTGTCAATCCGTGCCGCCAGAAGCGGCGTCACCCGTTTCCCGATTATGCCGGCTCCCAGTACAACGATATAATCCGCCCTTCTCCGCTTTCTCAGATGAAGCAGGTTTAAAATGGCGGACAGCGCATACATGGCCATCAGGGACAGCAGATAGAGCGCCGCAAAGCTGATGATTACATAGAACATCGTTCCCGCCGTATTCCGTGTCAGATTTCCGATTGCCGGCCAGACAGCCAGATACCCGAACAGCAGCAGAGAAAACAGAACCGACAGCAGATTGGCCGGCTTCATGCCTTCATGCCGAATAACTCTGATCCCCTCTATAAAAAACATCATAATCAAAACGCCCGGAAATGCGATAACACAGCCAAAAGCCAGAAGCGAGATAATCACCAGTATGCCGGTCAGCACATCATGAGATACCAGTAAATCCGCATACCAGGTAAACAAAAACAGCAGAAATACCGCAAGACAGACCATCATCCAGAAAAAAGAAACACCGCTCCACAATGTCCTTGGGTCATGTATCATAATCCCCGCAAAAACACCCATAGAGATCAAAAAGATTAGAAAGGTAAACTGCACCATTTTCCTCACTCCTTTTTATCATCTGTTTCAATACTGATTATTATTATATTCCATAACAGGAAAAATAACAATAAGGCAAAAGAATCTCAAACCCTTCGGCAATGCTCATATACGGTAGAGAAGCAAGCAGTCGATTGATAAAAAGTATAGATGCTGTTTTACTTGTAGATACAGTTACGCTATTGGCATATTCATTGCAAACCGCTTGCTTTTATGCGGAATCCGATATAAAATTATTTCTGAAAAACGGTTCGCAGGATTTGATACTTTCATATCTCTGCCAAAAAGACGGCTGCCCGGGCGGCCGGTACAAAAAAGGGATAGAAACGAGGTACGGATGGAAACAATGGATGGATTTACCTGTATATCAAACCGGATCAAAGAATTTTATCCGAAACAGGAAGGACTGTATTACGGCAGTCTTCTTCCCGGTTACATAGGCGGCAATGACCCTCTGGACGGTGTTGAAATCTGGAAGAGTGATAAAGGCTGTCCGCACTGGCTCTATGTCACCTACGGCTTTACGGAACTGTACGCCGATGAGGAGGATGCGGAAGAAGAAGATTGGAACGATGCGGCTGACAAAGACAGCAGCAGTCAGGAAGACGATTTTGAAGATCTTGAAGACGCCCCCATAAGCGGCTACGGATTTGAGCTTACTTTCCGCCTGAAACGCGGCAGCGAAGACCAGCCGCCTGTCTGGCCCATCGACATGCTGCAGAATCTGGCTCACTATGTTTTCTCCACCGGCAATGCTTTCGCCCCCGGACATTACCTGAATGCCAACGGACCGATTGCACTGGAGACAGACACCGAACTGACCTGTCTTGGCTTTCTGACAGATCCGGAATTAGACAGTATCCAGACCGTGAATGGTTCCATGGTTTTTCTGGAAGCAATCGGCATCACACTCGACGAGCATGCTGCCATGATGTGCTGGAACGGCAAAAACTTTCTGAGCGAGCTGAGCAGACATATTCCTTACGGAATCGCTGATTTATCCAGGACATCGCTGATGAAACAGCCTGCCTTCCGCCGCGCATGGGAACAGGGCGTTGCGCGTGACGGTTCTTCCACCTGTGTCCTCTGCCTGCCGGAGCTTACCGCCGACCCGGAAGACGGCCGGTACCACCTGCAGTTTGGCGCAGGACATGTGGAACAGATCATAACTCTGCTGCGGGCAAGACTCGGAAAGGGCAGACCATTTGTTCTGCAGTGTGACGCTGCTGTTATTGGATTCCGGAATGCCGAACAGCCAGATATCGGCATGGATGGAGAAATCCTCTCCATCTCACTGACCGACAAAAATTTAGATGAAATCTGCCGGCTTGTAAAGCCGCATACGGGAACATATATTATGAATACCATCCCGCTCACAATCAAAGTTGTTCCCACATATATTCGGGACAATGACGGAACTATTGTCAAAATCATCGAATAACAAAAAGGGCTGCGGCCGAATTTTCGACAGTCGCCCACTCAGCGCAATTTTGCGCCCAGCTCTGATATGATACTTTGGGGGGATCTGATCTGTCGCCTCCCAGGGGGCGGTAAAACGTTGATACCACCACCGCACCATGACAATATAATATTTTTACCTGGGCAGCCGGTAGAGCGGCTGCGGCTTTCCGCCCTGAGTCTTGACAGGGAGGGATGCATATGAGTACATACGAAGAATTGATGGTTATTCTTGCCACTGCAAGCTTAATTATTGCAATCCTGAATTATACGCATAAAAAATAGCCGCCCTGCTCCTGGAAAAGTAGACGGCTATTTTTTAGTTTGATATTTCGCCAGGACGGGGAGCCTTGACCTCCCTTACCGGCTGTCTTGTTAAGTATATTATATGCCATATCCGCAGATTTTTCAACCACAATTTGAAAATGCCCCGGTACGCCAATACCAGAGCATTTCAGATAGATACCATAAAGGATTATGATATACATCCCTTTTCAAAGCCAGTATATCACAGTCCTTTATAAAATGCACCCATTTTTCACGAAAGGACTGATATTTTATGCCAGTTTACTATGACGAAAAGACAAAATCCTGGTACTGCAAATTCTATTACACCGATTAAGTTTGTTGATTGAACTGGATTTCTCCCCTCTGGCCGTGGCTGACCGGCTGGGACATGAGAAGGTGGAAACCACCCTCAACACCTATTCCCACCTGTTTCCCCATAAACGGGATGAGATAGCGGAAAAGCTCCAAAAATTAAAATAGTGCCATTTTAGTACCATAACCACAATAAAAGAGCCAATTTACCTTGCAAAACCAAGGTTTATTGACTCTTTTAATTTTATTCCCTCTCAATCATCCCATACAGATAATCCAACGCGTCCCGGATACCGCCCACCTGGTTAATCAGCCCCTCTCTCACCGCGTCCTCGCCGATCAGGATGGTCCCCAGATCTTTTGTCAGCTCTCCGGTCTCCATCATCATCTGCTCCAGCCGCTGCTGGTCCGCCCGGCAATGATCCGCGATAAACCCGGTAATCCGGTCCTGGATGCGCTGAAAATATTCATAGGTCTGCGGCGCGCCGATCACCATGCCGCTCATCCGCACCGGATGAACCAGCATCGTACCGGTGGGCACGATAAAAGAATAGTCCGCCGACACCGCCAGCGGGACGCCGATGGAATGGCTGCCGCCCAAAACCAGGGAAACCGTCGGCTTGCTCATGGAGGCAATCATCTCCGCGATAGCCAGCCCCGCGTCCACATCGCCGCCGCAGCAGTTCAGCAGAATCAGTATCCCCTCAATCTTCCGGTCGTCCTCCAGCGCCGCCAGTTGGGGCAGCACATGTTCATATTTCGTGGTCTTGCTGCCGGAACCCATATTTTCATGGCCCTCCACCTCTCCGATAATGGACAGCAGATGAATCCTGTGCTGCTGTTCATTGTCATCCAGGGTCATCTGGCCGTATTCCGACAGCGTCTCCTCTTTCTTTTCCTCAACCTCCCGCTCCGCCTTCTGGTTGTCCATATTTTCTTCCAGACTGTCCGTCTGATTTTTATTTTCGTTTTCTCTCATTTTCACACCGTCCGTAAAGATTTATTTTACCTTCATTTTGAAATATAGTATGGACGGTTTTCATATTCCTATCCATTTTTGAAACAGATCGGAAGAAGATTATAAAACAGATCGGTAAAAATCCTTATCAGTCGCTGGAATCCAGCCCTTTCTCCTGCTCCGCCTGGATCTCCGGGAAAGCGGACAGCATCGGTTTTACGTCATGGCCTTTGATCTTGCGGTCCACATAATTCGCCGTAATCTTCATCACCACCGGCGACAATGACACGACGCCGATCAGGTTGGGAATCGCCATCAGGCCGTTAAAGGTATCGGACAGATCCCAGGCCAGATCCAGACTCATCGTAGCGCCGAACAAAATAAACACGATAAAGATCACCCGGTAAATAATCGTGGCGCCGGAACCGAACAGATACTCGAAAGCTTTGGTTCCATAGTGGCTCCAGCCAAGAACCGTGGAAAAGGCAAAGAGTAAAATAGCCACGGCGATAAATGCCGGCCCTACGGAACCGAACACAGTGGAAAAGGCCTCGCCAACCAGCGCGGAGCCTTCCGCGCTGCTGAGCACCGCGCCGGTATTCAGATCCACAAGCCCTGTGGATAAAACGGTAAAGGCAGTCAGCGTACATACAACGATTGTATCCGCAAACACCTCGAAGATGCCCCACATTCCCTGACGCACCGGTTCTTTTACATTGGAACTGGAATGCACCATAACAGAGGAACCCAGGCCGGCTTCATTCGAGAATACGCCCCGCTTCATACCCCAGGTAATGGCCAGCTTTACGCCGGAGCCTACGATGCCGCCGCCTACGGCCTTCATGGCGAAAGCCCCTTTAAAAATCGCGGAAAATACCGGTCCAAACTGCCCGATATTGGAAATGCATACGGCCAGCGCACCCAGCACATACAGCAGAGCCATCACAGGTACCAGCTTTTCCGCCACGGAGGCAATTCTTTTGATTCCGCCTAAAATCACCAGCGCCGCGATAACCATCAGGACAACACCGGTAATTATGGACGGAACGCCGAAGGCTGTCTTCATATTTCCGGCAATCGAATTGATCTGGCTCATATTTCCGATTCCAAAGGAAGCCAGCAGACAGAATACGGAAAACAGCACCGCCAGCACCGCGCCCGCCTGTTTCATGCCGGGTTTTGCCCCCAGGCCGTCCCGCAGATAATACATGGCGCCGCCGCTCCACTCGTTTTTCTTGTTTTTCCTTCTGTAATAGATACCCAGAACATTCTCGGAATAATTGGTCATCATGCCGAAAAAGGCCACGATCCACATCCAGAAAATCGCGCCGGGACCGCCGGAGATCAGCGCGGTGGATACGCCCACGATATTTCCGGTACCGATGGTAGCCGCCAGCGCCGTACACAGCGACTGGAACTGGGAGATGGATTTATCCTCCGCCCCGGTATGCTTTGTGATATGCTTGTCAGTAAAAATACTGCCCAGCGTATGCCGCATCCAATACCCAAAGTGGGAAATCTGGAACACTTTCGTCAGCGCGGTCATCAAAATTCCGGTTCCCACCAGAAGAACCAGCATGGGAATCCCCCAGACAAAATTATTGACCACCCCGTTAATGCCTGCAATCATCTCAATCATACTCTTCACTCCTCTTTGTCAGTGTTGTAAGTGCCGGATAAATTTCGAAAAAATACCTTCGCCCTTCGCGAAATCCGCAGCGTCTTGGGAAAAACCGGAAACATTACGAAACAAATATAAGCGTATTCTATGATAAAATAAGAATCAGCCTTTGGCAGACTTTTCTATGATATGAAAAGCAGCAGGAAGGCATCTCGTCTTACCTGCTGTAATCCGCATACTGAATCAAATTGCTTCTTTTGATAACTGTCCTTATGGGAACGTACGCAAAGGAATGCCGCTTACCCCGTCGTAAGCATCCGGAACATCGGGTCCGTCGGACCGTTTTATGTAATGAATTTTTCGATATTTATCAATTTCTTCTCATAAAATTATCATAATACCGCAGGAATGTCAAGAAAAACCAAAAATTTACGTCATCAATTTACTCTGTTAAAGGAAAATTCCCTGAAAACCTGTTTCAGCCACCAGGCATAATTGATTGCCTTTACATTCTGAGGCACGATCAGCGTGTAGCTGCGAAGCTCCTCTCCGTTTAACGTATAGGTAATCCTGCCCACGGTTTCTCCCTGAGTAACCGGCGCAGTCAAAACATCCGGAATCTGATAATTCACCTCCACCTGTTCCGTTTCTTTCAGCAGAATGTTTTCCACGCCCTTATCTTCTATAATCTGCAGCGGAATTGCGGCGGAATCTCCGATATGGGCGGTCTGGGCATTCCGAACCGGAACGGATGCAAAACGGCCGTAATCAATCAGCGAATCGTCAAGGGTATGGAGAGAATAATGACTGAAACCATAGTCAAACAGTTTACGGCAGTCCGACCACTTATAGGTTTTGTGAGGCGGCCAGCCGCTGGCCAGCAAAGCGACAATCAGCGTCTTTCCCTCCTGGCTTACGGCGCCCACATAACAGTATCCGGCCTTTCCGGTAAATCCGGTTTTCCCCGACAGCGCGCCGGACAACATGGTCAGCAGCGCATTATGATTATGACAGGAAAAGGAACGCTTCCCCGCCAGATCCGTAAATCCATAATCCTGGGTCTGCGTAACCTGTAAAAACAGTTCTTTCTGCGGCGATTCCGTTACACAGTACCGCATAATCCGGGCCAGATCCGCCGCCGTCGTAGAGTGAACTCTGCCGGCTGCGCCATCGGAGGGCTCCGCTCCCGTTTCAGAGGCATCCAGGCCGTTCGGTGTAATAAACCAGGTATTTTCGCAGCCCAGAGAAGCCGCCTTTTCATTCATCAGATCGGCAAACCCCTCCACGGTTCCGCCCACATGCTCGGCAATCGCCACCGCGCTGTCATTGTGAGATTCCAGCATCAGGGAATAAAGGAGATCTCCCAGACGGTACTGTTCTCCCTGACGAATATTCAACTGAACGTCCGGCATGGAAGCCGCGTAAGCCGACACCTCCACGGTATCCTCCAAATCCGCCCGCTCCAGCGCCAGAATACAGGTCATAATCTTTGTGGTGCTGGCCATGGGACGGGTTTCCTCCATATTTTTTCCGTATAAAATACGCCCGGAATCTGCGTCCATCAGCACCGCACTCTGGGCATACAGCTCAAAGGACGGTTCCTCTGTTGTATCCGACGCTGCCTCTGATGCCGTCTGATTCCTTATCTCTGCCGCAGTCTCTGCTATTGTCTCCGGCTTCATTTCCGTCTCTGCACAGATCCCGACAGCAGGCAGCAGGCACACCAGCGCCCCAGCCAGCAGACAGAGCAGCGTTATCATTTTCCCATATCTGCGCGTGCATCCCCCCAGAGCTTTCACCATACGCCTCCAAAATTTTTCAAACAGGCTTTCTGTTCAGCATATGTAAAACCGACGTAAAATATGCGCGGATCAGACATTGAACCGGCCGCGGAGCCTACTGTCCCGTCTCCCACAATTCTTTCTTCTGCCCCACCAGCACAGCCAGCGTTTCCACCGCTTCTTTGCGTTTTCGGTAATAGGTGCGGCGGGGAACGGGATAGCCCTGACCGGACAGAAGCTCCAGAATCTCGTCGGTGCATTCGGGCTTTCTCGGCGAGAGGTATGTGTAATATAAAATCCAGTAATACTGTTCTCCATGGGGGTGATCGTTTCGAATCAGATCGGCGAGACGGTCGATCAGAGAAAGATGTTCAGATAAGAAAAAGATCTGGTTCCGCAGCTTTTGCTGTTCATGGTCCGGATAGGCGCCGGTTTCGCGGCAGATTCCTTCCGCAGCCGGTTTCGGCGCGGCTGTCCCGGTATCTTCCGTAAATCCCGATAACCGGCATGTGAACACTTTCAACTGCCAGCCGTAAGACCGGTAATATTTCAAAATCCGAAGCGTATACCGGTACAGCGTGTCCGAAAGAACGGGGATGGTTCCAAAACAAATCGCATAATCAGACTGCATAAAAATTCCTCCTGTATAGAAATGGTTATCAGAGCCGGGACATATATGCAGATCGGCAGACATGTCCGTTTTAATAAAGAAATGACATTACTCTATCTATAACCATTCTATGCAGGAGGATACGCAAATATGACTCAAACAGTTTCGTTTATATCATTTTTTCACCGATATCTGATTTTCACCAACTTTTTTGAATACTCAGTTCCGTTCTTCCAGTCCATGATACGGCTTATGGGTTCCCACATATTTATAAGCGGGCCGGATAATCTTTCCGCCGTTGACCAGCTCCTCGATCCGGTGGGCGCTCCATCCGGAGATACGGGAAATCGCGAAAATCGGCGTAAACAATTCTTCCGGAAGCCCCAGCATGGTATAGACGAATCCGCTGTAGAAATCGACGTTGGCACAGAGCATCTTAAACAGATGCCGCTCGCTTCCGATCACTTCTTTTCCGATCCGCTCCACTCGCTCATACAGAGCAAATTCTTCCTGACAGCCTTTTTCCGTCGACAGTTTTTTTGCGTACTCTTTTAAAATCAGGCACCTGGGATCTGACATGGTATATACGGCATGACCGATCCCGTAGATCAGGCCCGCCCGATCAAAGGTTTCTCCTCTGAGAATTTTCCGCAGATAATCCCGCAGCCCGTCTTCATCTTCCCAGTCCGTTACATGGGCTTTGATATCCGCGAACATATGCTGTACTTTCAGGTTTGCGCCGCCGTGTTTAAAGCCCTTTAAAGAGCCCAGAGAAGCCGCTACCGCCGAGTAGGTATCCGTACCTGTGGAGGACACCACATGGGTGGTAAAGGTGGAGTTATTGCCGCCGCCGTGATCCGCATGAAGCACCAGCGCCACATCCAGAACCTTTGCTTCCAGCTCCGTATACTGCCCGTCCGGCCGCAGCAGGCGCAGAATATTTTCCGCAGTGGACAGCTCCGGCTTGGGATGACGGATCACCAAACTTTTATCCAGATGGTAATGACGATATGCCTGATAACCGTAGACGGAAATCAGCGGAAACTGGGCGATCAGATGCAGCGACTGGTTCAGCACATGCTTAATGGAAATATCGTTGGGATTTTCATCATAGGCGTACAGCGTCAGCACGCTTTTCTGCAGCACATTCATCATGTCGGAACTGGGAACCTTCATAATAATATCCCGCACGAAAGTATCCGGCAGCTCCCGCCAGTTTCCCAGAATATCCAGAAATTCCTGAAGCTGCCGTTCATTTGGCAGCTCGCCGAACAGCAGCAGGTATGTAGTTTCCTCAAAACCAAATTTACGGTCCCGGAATCCGCCTACCAGGTCTTTTACACGATAGCCCTGGTAATACAGACTCCCTTCATCGGGCATCTTTTTACCGTCCACAAATTTGTAGCCGAGAACGTCTGAAATCTCTGTCAGTCCGGTAAGAACGCCGTTTCCATTGGAATCACGCAGCCCTCTTTTGACGTCATACTCCGTATATAGATTCAGATTGATTCTGCCGGATTTCATACAGTAATCCACCAACTGGTTAAAACGCTTTTCAAACTCTACGTTGTCATAATTATGCATAGGAACGCTCCCTTTATTGTTTTGCCCGCCGGGGAATAAGTTTCGGCAGGCACATCTATTATAGCATTCCGCCGCCACTTTTTGGATACACAAATGTATAAAAAAATTAAGAAATTGTAAGAGATTTTTAGAGAATATTTATGTTATAATATGGAAGAACGTAATGCCGATTCGACATCAATCAGCACAAATATCCGTCAGGATACATGGCTAAAAGACAGAATACGGCATAATCATACGGTTTATTGAATAGACGAAAACAAGCGGAGACATATGAGGAGCACGAATGACAAACGAGTATTTTGAGAATCCGGAAAACCAGGAACACAGCGGGTCAAATGAAATCAGGAGAGCTGACAACGGCATTGAAAGCAAAGGACATCAGGAAACAGACAGAAACACCGCGCGGCAAATAAATGACGAACACAATCTTATAGAGGATGACCACACAGCAGCAGGCTCCAAACATGCTCCGGACTACATCAGAAGAACGGCAAACGACCTTTCGTCAAATGATCTTCCAAGAAACGGCCTTTCGAGAAGTGATATCCGCAGAAGACGGATCCGCCGCAGAAGACAGGATATGGTGATCCGCATCGCACTGATCTTTCTCACCGGTTTTTTATGCGGCAGCCTGTTTACCGGCCTGTTTCTGCGTCCAAAATCGATACCGGCCGCAGCGGTGGCGAATAATCCGAATGACGATCCGGCTGGCCCGGAAGAATCCACGGAACAGAATCCGCTGGACGACAGCCGGCAGCCGGCAGGCATCGTGGTAATTGATGCCGGACACGGCGGCAAGGACCCAGGCTGTATGGAATCGTCAGTCTGGGAATCGGAAATCAACCTGCAGATGGCGCTGAAACTTCAGGAGAAACTGGAAGCAAAGGGTGTGCAGGTTATCATGACCCGCACGGACAACGAAGTAACCCTCAGCCTGGCGGAGCGGGCCGAACTGGCCAACGATCAAAAAGCGGATGTATTTGTCAGCATCCACCAGAATTCTTATACAAGCCCCCAAATCAGCGGCATCGAGTTTTTTTATAAAGAAGGCGAAGCAGGCAGCGAAACCCTGGCCGGACTGTTTGAGGAAAACATTCAGTCTGACGGTTCAATCGACAGCCGGGGAATCAAAGCCAGCGGCGATTTAAAAGTACTTCGCCTGTCAAAAGGTCCTGCCGTTCTGATCGAGTCAGGCTACCTGACCAATCCGGAGGAAGAAAAAAACTTACTGTCAGACAGTTATCAGGACAAACTGATGGGATACATAGCCGACGGGATTATGGAATTTTTAGAACAGAAAGCAGGGCGGGAAGCATAACATACGGTCATCCGAATCCAATCCCCCATATAGAATCATTTCGTGCATAAATATACATTTTCCATATTTATGCCAGTCATATGACATTGGTTCCGTATGGGGGATATTTGCGCTCAGTTTTAATCTCTGAGCCATTGAAAAGTATGTTCGTCAAAATCCGTTCCTTCCAGATAAAGTCCGATTCCGCTCTGATCAGACTTCAGCGGATCAAAATCACCGAACCCCGATGGTATATCTCCCAACTCCGTCAATGGATTCCACGACAGATCAAGAGAATACACCGTATTTTTACCCCAGTTCCCATATCGGGCCGTAATAGCCGTTGCATCTGAAATCTGGTTATTTCTTAAATTCAAGCTATCGGGATAAATGGAATTCTGATCAAGCCCTGCAAAAGCCTTCTCCGTAATATTACAGTTATCCAGATAAACCCATATGAAATGACGCGAAAAAAAGGGCGACAGATCGTCAGGCAGATTCACGCAATAGAACTCAACTCTTGTCAATTCGGGCAGATCATGAATAAAAGAAAGATCATCGATGGTATCTGTGAGCACCGTATATTTTGAATCGAAAGTAAAACTTCTTAACCGCATACACAGATTGGACAGCCGCCGTAATTTTCCCAGTTCCTCATAGTGAACCAGATACGGCTCAGAATGCGGCTTATCATACCAGATCCGCAGCAGCTCCAGATTTTCGTATTTGACAATATCGCTTAAATCGATCTGTTTTGGAAACTCGTCTGGTAAAATATATACCTCTTTCCGCGCTCCATCCCGGGTAAATCGCACATAATTGTCCGTTCCCGTTTTGGTCTGCTCTCCACCATGAATAAACAGTTCCTCCACAGACAGATAATCCTCTTCCGTTAAAAACTTTGGATGCATTCCCAGGCACTCGGCCAATGCCCTGTCCAGCCAAACATATTTGTTGTACGGCGGCGGCATGGATTTTTTCATGTTTTTCACTTTCACCTGTCCCGCGATTATTCCTGTATTGACATCTGTCACCGATTGGGACACTGCTTTTACCTCAGATTGTGCTGCCGCCTCAGCCTTTACGCCATTTTCCTGACTACCGTCCGGCCAAATAGCCATCAGCAGCATCAGTATAATACTGATCTGAAGCATTCTTTTCTTATTATGCATGTTAATTGTCTGCCTCCGTATCCTGATACATATATCACGGAACACCTGATTCCTGAGAAACATGTTTTTTGCAGTCAATTTCTGACCAAATTTAATCGAATTAAGAATCTGCCTTTGGCAGATTCTCCGCCTGTGGCGGGTCGCTCCGGCGACATTTTACCTTTCCGCCGCAGTGCGATCCTGCCCGGAGGGCTTTTTTGTACCATAGGGAAGTTTGTAGAACTTTCCTATGGTACAAAAAAACAGCCTTCTTTTCATTCAGAAGACTGTTTCTCGTCGGGGCGACAGGATTCGAACCTGCGACCTCCCGGTCCCTAACCGGACGCTCTACCAAACTGAGCCACGCTCCGATTTTCGCTGGCTGTTATCTCAACCAGCGAAATAGATTATATCATTAACTCTATGGTTTGTCAACCGTTTTTTTATAAGATTCGGCAAATTTTTTGATCGGCTTTTTAAGCGATTTTTTCTTTTGCCACTTCTGCCAGTCTGGTGAAACCGGCGGCATCGTTGACAGCCAGCTCAGCCAGCATCTTTCTGTTCATCTCCACGCCGGCCAGCTTTAAGCCGTACATAAACTTGCTGTAGGACAGTCCGTTCATTCTTGCGGCCGCGTTGATCCGGGCGATCCACAGTCTTCTGAACTGTCTCTTTCTCTGCTTTCTGCCGGCATAAGATGAAGCCAGTGCCCGCATAACAGACTGCTTTGCCACTCTGTACTGTTTGGATCTTGCGCCTCTATAGCCTTTTGCAAGCTTTAATACTTTATTATGTCTTCTTTTTGCGTTCATTCCGCCTTTTACTCTTGCCATTCCAGTCTTCCTCCTTTATTCTATCCTGAGCAAATTATAAGTAAGGTAAAATTTTCTTCATTACCTTTGCGTTTGTCGCATCGGCGATGGTTGCTTTACGCAGGTTTCTCTTTCTCTTGGTAGACTTTTTGGTCAAGATATGGCTCTTATAAGCTTTCATTCTTTTTAATTTACCTGTTCCGGTCTTTTTAAAACGCTTTGCGGCTGCTCTGCTGGTTTTCATTTTTGGCATAATGTATGTCCTCCTTTATTTTCTGTATCCTTTTTCTCTAACGTTTCGCCGTCAGAAACATGACCAGACTTCTGCCTTCTACTTTAGACGGCTTATCTACCACAGCGATATCCTGCAAAGATTCGGCAAAATCATCCAGAATATGTTTTGAATTGGCCATATGACTCATCTCACGTCCGCGGAACCGCAGCGTCACTTTTACCTTGTCCCCTTTTGTCAGGAACTTTCTGGCTGCGCTGATCTTGGTATTCAGATCATTTTCCTCAATGTTGGGAGACAGACGAACTTCTTTGATCTCAATGGTTTTCTGCTTTTTGCGGGCCTCTTTTTCTTTTCTGGCCTGCTCATAGCGGAACTTGCCGTAGTCGATGATCTTGCATACCGGCGGCTTGGCGTTCGGCGCAATCTTCACCAGATCCAGCTCGGCTTCAACCGCCATCTTTAAAGCTTCCTTCGCAGACATAATTCCCAGCTGTTCTCCATTGGAACCAACCAGACGAATTTCCTTGTCTCTAATTTGTTCGTTAATCATTAAATCGCTAATTGTTGTGCACCCCCATATCATCCGGACAACCGTGGTATTTTTATCACTGCCGCGTCTCCCTACGGAGCATCTGTGTGTCGCGGAACATCCGTAAAGTCCCTCCGAAACACAAAAAAAGCGGATAGAAAACTATCCACCATACGCTTAATCTTCCTATATCGACAGCCAATTTTCAGCATACCAATATATCTCATTCAAAAGCATAACCCGAGTCACTGTCTGTGCTGAGGTGAGAGTGGATACTCTTCTTCTGATTGCTTCGCAACATTGATATCATAGCACTGCTGATAAGAACTGTCAAGAGGGCTGTCAAAAAAATATATAATTATCGGAAAAATATTTTTAACCGTAAAAAAATTCGCCGAGCTTCACAAAACTAACGGTTCCATAACATACATGAATATTCCGAATAAGAATCTGCCCTTGGCAGATTCTCTGCCTGCGGCGGGTCGCTCTGGCGACATTTTACCTTTCCGCCGCACACATATTACACTTAGCGAGGTTCTTTCGAGCTTAGTGTAATAGCGTACACAGTAGTGCGATCCTGCCCGGAGGGCTTTTTGTATCATAGGAAAGTTTGAAGGACTTTCCTATGATATGAAAAAGAGTGAGCCTGCATCTGTATACAGCGCCCACTCTGCTCTCTGTCCGGATCAGATTTACGCAAATCTGTCACCTGTCAGCCTTCTGATCCTGCTTATTTTTTATTCCTTTACACCTGATAGGCAAACTCCCCGTTTTTCTCATTAATACCATAGAAATCCGCGAAAGTCAGTCGGAAAATTTTATCCGTTTTTCCGCTCAAATCAGTGCCGGTTCTGATCAGATACAGATACAGTCCCTCGTTGGAAATATCTCCCAGAGACAGATATCCTGTCAGCTTTCCGTCCGTAATCACGGCCTTCTTATATTCGCCGGCCGTTTTATGTACCAGAACATCCGCGCCCTCCGTCAGATCCAGCCGACCGGCGGACAGCATCGTAACGCCGAAGAAATTGCTGGTGTTCTTAAACGGATAAGGCTTCTCATAGACTTCCTCCACGCCCGCCATATTCCATGCGGCCGCCTTGCCCTGGGCCATGGCGTCGGGCCATACGCCGGACAGGCCGGTGCAGTCTCCCGCCGCATAGACATCCGGCGCGGAAGTACGCAGATGATCGTCCACCTGAATCGCCCGCTCCGCCGCGATACCGCTGTCCAGTGCGATCTGAATCCGGGGACGGACGCCTGCCGCCATAATGATAAAGTCGCAGGGCACATGGTCGCCGTTTGACAGAATCACTTCGGTGATATTCCCGTCTCCGTCCACCACCGCGTCGCTGGCGCCGATGCCTAACAGGAATTTACAGCCGTGTTCCTCAAAAGCTTTCTGATAAACGGAAGCTGCGTACTCGTCAGTCTGCAAGGGCATTACCCGGGGCGCCATCTCGGCGATGGTGACATCGGCACCCCGCTCGCACAGAGCGGAAGCTGCATCCAGGCCCACAAGACCGGAACCCACGATAAATACCCGTTTTCCTCTTGCAAAAGCCTCGTCGATCTTCAGGGCGTCACTGAGATCCCTGAAACCGAACACATTGGGCGCCTCCCGGAAATGGGGAATGGGAGGAATGAAAAATCCGGCTCCCGTGGCGATCAGCAGCTTGTCATAAGGGGCGGAATACTCCCCGTAACAGACCATCTTCCCCTCGGTGTCGATTTTATCCACCGTCTGACAGGCGATATGGGTGATATCATGTTTTTCGAAAAAGTCCGCATCCACAAAATTGATGCCCTGGGCGTCCCGTTCATGGCCCAGATATTTGTGAAGCATACAGCGGGAATGTACCTTCTCATCGGTGGAAATCACGGTGATCGTATCCTTCGGGCGGACATCACGAAGCACCTGGGCGGCACTGATACCGGCGGCGCCGGCTCCTATGATAACAAATCTCTCCATACTCACACCTCCCTCACTTCGATGGCCTGCTTGGGACAGGCCCGTACACAGGCAGGTCCCTCCTCCAGATGGGCGCAGAAATCACACTTGATAATCCGCTTCCGGTCAGGGGAAATGGCGGGCACGCCATAACGGCAGCTCATCACGCACATATAGCAGGCCGCGCATTTTTCCTTGTCATATTCCACCAGGCCGTTTTCCATGTTCTTCTGCAAAGCCCCGCTCATGCATGCGCCCGCACAGTCAGGAACGTCGCAGTGACGGCAGAATACGGGCGCATAGCCTCCCTTGCCGTCAGCGACAATGAAATTACGGGACTGATTGGCCGGATCGGTCAGATCCAGCGTATACAGACCCTTTCCTCCGTCCTGCCGGTGGGATTCCATACAAGCCAGGGTACAGTTTTTGCACCCGTCACATTTCGCAGGGTCGATAAAAATACGTTTCATCTTGGCAGATCCCCCTCTCTGTCGTCAAATATTCAAAGCTTTCCGCTTCTCCTCGATAATCGCCTCCAGTTGGTTGGCGGCGGACTTGCCGTCAGGATCCACGATCACGCGGCCTCCGGTAAGACCTACCATGTCTTCGGTCAGAACTTTGGTCACAACGCCGCTGCCGGTAATGAAAGGCGGTACGCCAAGATGCAGAGGCAGTCCCAGAGCCAGCGCGAAAGCGCCGTCAGCCAGTGCCTGTTCTTCCAGCCACTGAGCAGCCGAGAGCACCAGGGGCAGCTGAGGCAGATCCACGCCCAGTTCCTCCGCGATTTCCGTAGCCACGATCTCCAGACGGCCGATGGCCAGACAGGGACCGAAATTCAGTACGGGCGGGATACCCAGTTGTTTGCAGACAGCCTTTAAGTTGGGACCTGCCAGCTCGGCGGCTTCGGGCGTCATCAGGCCGATATTTTCCAGTCCGCCTGAGGAACAGCCTGCTGTCAGCACCAGGATATCTTTCGCAATCAGCTCCTTGGCCAGTTCAGCCGTCAGCGTATCATGGCCGTACGCCACGCTGGAGCAGCCTACCACGCCGGCCAGACCTTTGATCTTGCCTGCCACGATCAGATCGATCAGCGGCTTCCAGCTGTCACCCAGGAATGCTTTCAGGCTTCCCTCGCTGACACCGGTCAGGGAATTCTTATTGCCGTGGTCGGTAAACAGCTTCATGGGCACATTGCCCCGGCGTTCTTTGTATGCCGCAACGATCTCGTCGATAATCCGGTCGCCGTCCGCCTCACGGGTTTCATAATTAAACGGAATATACTCGGCATTTGCCTTTTTGGCCACCACGTCCAGACAGATCTGCTTGATCTTCAGTTCGTCGCAGATCGGCTCAATGCCGGGCAGGGTGCAGTTAAACTCGCTGAGCACCGCGTCGATGGCGCCGCAGGAAAGCACTGCCTCGGAAATATAGTTGTTGCCCGCGTGTCCGTCGAAAATTTCCGTGTAATGGGCACCGCGAAGCTGCAGATCCTGGCCGACACAGGTACAGCCCACCAGCTTGAAGCCTTTGGCTCCGGCAGCTTTTGCTTTCGCCACCACGTCCTCATCCAGCAGGCGGTCCTGGATGTATGTAAACAGAGAGTGCTGATGGCCGGTGATCAGGATATTGATATAATCGGGATCGATCACGTTCATGCCTACGGGAGCCATACGGATCTCCGGATCACCCAGCACCACGTCATTTAACAGGTTGGTTAACTGCAGACCGTACAGTCCGGTGGAAATACCCAGACGCAGGCAGGAAACCAGCATTTCAACCGGGTCGGAATTTAAGTTTGTGGATGTCTTTACCACATTGTTGAATACTTCGCCCTTTGCGCCGCCGGGCATAATTCCCAGCTCTTTCCAGCGTTTTACGCGAGGCGCGTAAGCCAGCTTCTCCACCAGCTCCATGGGCTCGTATTCGGGACGGTACAGGTCGGACAGAACCTTATCCGCCACTTTCACGCACAGATCATATTTGTCCTCGCCGGTCACGCCGAAAATCTCCGCCAGACGGTTCAGCGCCTTCTCGCTGCGGATCTTGTCTTTGTGCAGTCCGGTGTTTTTCAGTTGTCTTGCCGTATTCTCTACCACATGAATGTAGCATCCTGAGCCGGCCGCTACGGCGCGCAGGAAATTACGGGCTACGATGGTGTCGGCATTGGCGCCGCAGATGCCCCTGGGGGATTTGGGAGTAACCCGGCAGGGTCCGTTGGCGCAGAGCCGGCAGCAGACGCCCTGCAGGCCGAAACCGCATTTGGTGGACTGACCTTCCACTCTATGGTGGGCAGTCTCCAGGGGGAGCTGACGGATATATTCCTCCATCGGCTTATCCGCACTGGCACAGGTATTGCGACTGAGGCAATCGGTACAAGTGTTCATAATGATATTCCTCCTCCATATTAAGATTGTTCTGAAATGGTTTACGATGCTGTAAATTTACGGCGAATAGCTTCTTATCTGTCCGCCAAAATTCAGCCTGAAACTACAAATATATCTTAACATAAAGGCGGCAATGGCGCAAGAACTTCTACATCTGCGCGTTTTATGTTATAATACGGGGGACGACAGCCTGTTTTTACGGAAAACTGAGCGCTGCCGCGTCAACTTTTTGATAAAATAATATCGGAGGTAGTATTTATATGGCTGACAACAACATAGAGGAACGGCTGAAAAAACAACTGGATTTTATTCTGGAAATTGACAAAGAAAAAAACATTTTCCGGCAGACCCATCTGTCCGGCCACGGCAGAAATGAAAATGACGCCGAGCATGCCTGGCATATGGCAATTATGGCCTACCTTCTGCGGGAATATTCCAATGAAACGGTGGATATCGCCAAAGTGATGCTGATGTGCCTGATTCATGATATCGTGGAAATCGAAGCCGGGGATACCTACGCTTACGATACGGAAAATCTGAAAACCCAGAAGGCGAGGGAGGATGCCGCGAAGGAAAAGATTTATGCCCTTCTGCCCGAAGATCAGAAGCAGGAACTGACGGCCTTATTTGACGAATTTGAGGAGCATCAGACTGCCGAGGCAAAATTCGCCCACGCCATGGATAACCTGCAGCCTCTTTTATTAAACGACAGCAACGACGGCGGCGACTGGAGAGAACATCAGGTTACCGCCGGGCAGGTGTATGGACGGCAGAGGAAAACAAAGCAGGGGTCCGAGATATTGTTTGATGTGACAGACGGTATTATACGGAAGCATATCGGGAAAGGAAATCTGAAAGAGTAAATCCACTGCCATGGGTTTTTTCCTTATGGCAGCGGATCTGGAATTACGCCGTATCTATGGCTTTATCTTTTTGATGTTTGTATAAACGCTTTATCCTGTGCTTTGATCTTTCCCCCGAAACCGTTACGCTGCCCTTACATCCTGCCGGTCAAGCATCCGGATTCCCGTATAGCTGAACAGACTGACAAAAACCACGCATGCCACAGCAAACTGAAAAAGCCGGGAGCTTAATACATCATCATACTTACTGGAATTCATTCCCAGCATCATCAGCGAATAGGGCCAGAACAGACCCAAACCGCCGTTGGATAAAAGAAGCCCTGCCACGGAGCCTGCCAGGCCGATGCCTACCGGCAGGGAGAAGCTGCGGATTTTCATGGAAAGAACCAATTGCAGAGCTGCCGCCGCCATACCGCCGCAGGCACCCCGGAACAGCCAGAACAGCATAGTTGCCGGCGGCATTCCCGGCAATCCCGCGTATTTCCCGCACAGAAAATACAAAAGCCAGGTCCATAGCTGGGTTAAAAGCGTCATTTTAAATACCTGAATCAGTTTGGACAGGAAGACACACTCCACCGGAACCGGCGCCGTCATACAGTGGTTCCAGTTATAGTTCAGATGTTCCAGCCGCCACAGATAGGAGCAGTAAATTCCAATCAGCGGCCCATAAAAAAAGTTTGAATAAAATAATGTGTGCTGCGTCCACAGGCTATACCATTCCGATCGCAGAACCTCCCGGTTCATCATATAATTTCCGGTTCCCATGATGGCCGGAAGCACAGGCACGATCAGGAAAAACAGCCAGACCATGGAATGCCTTATCTTCATTTTCTCCGCCCTGACACAGCGAAGCAGCGCCAAATCTCCCATCTTAGAACTCCTTCCTCAAAAACAGTTTTTTTCCGCTCCAGTACAGCGCCGCTGCCAGCAGAAAGACAAAGATCAGAAATCCATAATCCATTGGCCTCTCATACAGCGTAATGGTCCGGGTATCCCTGTCCCAGTCCAGATTGACACTGCGCAGCATACCGTAATACCCCCAGACTGCCAGCCTCTGAATCTGCGACGGCAGAAAATTGGAAAACAGTCCGCCGAATGCGCCCAGCAGTCCCACGGCCAGGGGAATGATCTGATTCTCATAATACATGGATAAAATCTGCTGAATCAGATAAATCGCCAGACTCACCGCGAATATGCTGACTCCGAACCAGATCATATGATCCGCAGGCAGTTCTTGTTTAAAATGAAAAATCCGGGACAGCGCTATCAGAAAAATGATCTGCGCCACTGTGATTGCCAGGCAGTATATGGCTCCCAGCAAAAATTTACACCGGTAAATGGCGTCTTTCGTCTCCAATGTTTCCAAAAGTTTCCATGTCCCTCCTTTATGCTCCGTATCCCAGACTCTGCTGGCTGCCACAGCCAAAATCACCGGGAAAAAGATGGAATTCATCACGCCAAACTCCATAAATCCGTAATAGTACCCGCTGGACAGCTCCATCCCCTCCGCCCTGGAAAAAATCCAGAAGCACCAGAGCAGTTCCACACCTGTCACACCGGCAATGCTCAGCCAGATTTTCCGATGCCTGGTCTTAGCCAGCTCCGCCCGCATTTCTCTCATTACAAACACCTCCTAATTAAGTTCCGCGACTTCCCTCCCGAACCCCTCTGAGTCTGGAAGAATTTTCAGCCGCGTTCCGCGTCTGCAAATCCTTCCGGGGGTTCGTCCGGTCCGTCGCTGTTTCGGGTTCCGCGTCCTCCCTCATATCATAAACTTGATCTGCTTCCGGTCAGCCCCAGGAAGATTTCTTCCAGGTTTTTCTGCCGTTCTTCCACTCTGATTACGCCTACGCCCCCGGACACCAGACGGGACACGCATCCGGCGACGCGGGAATCCGGCATCTCCGGCAGCAGCAGCCCTTCCTCCGCCGTTTCATAAACGATTCCTCTTTCTGACAGAATCTGCCCCGCCAGTCCCTGATTCATGGCACGGATATAAATTTTCTTCCGGCTGTGCTCATGAAGGGTTTCCAGACGATCCTGAAAAATCAGCTTTCCCTGATCGATAATGCCTACCTGATCCGCCATCTGGTCAATCTCTCCCAGCAGATGGCTGGACACCAGCACCGTCATACCATACAATTTTGGCAGACTGATAATCAGCTCCCGAATTTCCTGAATGCCGGCAGGGTCCAAACCATTTGTCGGCTCATCCAGCAAAAGAAGTTTCGGACGTCCCAGCAAAGCGCATGCCAGCCCCAGCCGCTGTTTCATGCCCAGGGAGTAATGACTGACCTTTTTATGCTGCTGATTTTCCAACCGGACGACAGACAGTACATGACCGATCTCTTTTTCCGGAATATTTTTCAGTGTGCAGACAATCCGCAGATTTTCCTTTCCGGACAGATGGCCATAATAAGCGGGGGACTCGATCAGAGAACCGGTATTTTTCAGGATCGTCAGCCTGTTCCGGCTGTTCATCTCCGCCCCCAGCACCTTCACCCTCCCTTCCGTTGGCCTGATCAGTCCCAGAATCATTTTCATCGTCGTACTCTTCCCTGCGCCGTTCGGTCCCAGAAACCCGTAAACACAGCCTGATGGAACCGTCAGATCCAGACGATTGACCGACACCTTCTGTCCGTAGCATTTTGTCAGCCTTTTTGTTTCAATCATTATTTCCATAAAAACCTCCCTATTATTTAAGTTCTGCCGCTATCTTCTCAGATCCCATGCTTCTTTCGCGTCTGGCAGTTTCTTTTCTTTCTCCATCCTAGCACCGGCGCCTTACATGCCGGTTACGTCAGTCTTACTTTTTCCTTAACAAAAAAAGAACCATTATCCGATTTATTACATGGATAACCGTTCTTTTGATATAAACGGACGTTTTCCTCAGGACATCAAAAAGGCTGCCTGCTGATCCCCCGGAAAGCTGCCATGGCAGTAGATAACAAAGCGTGCCGGCAGTTCCTCCGGGGCGTAAGCCAGGCTTTCAGGCACATCTCTCCTACTGCTTTATTTGCGGTCATGTCCATGATGAACTCATCATCGAATGTAGTCAGGATGTTGATTACAAATCCATCAGCAATGTTATGGGAAAATCCCCTGACCGGATGCCGGACATTCCCATCAGAGGCGATGGCTACGAAACCAGTTTTTACCGGAAAAATTAAAAAAATAGCGGTCTCCGGTACACTATGCCAGAAGCCGCTTACTTATTCGTTATAACTTATTATTTCAGGAATATCACCTTGCTCTTGATGCCTTAGAAAAATATAGAACTCATGTATTTCTGGCTCAATAAAACAACTTTTCCGAATAGTTATAGTTCCATCAAGAATGTGGTTTTCATTCCGATATTCTGGCTCATTCAAATTATAGCCACCATACTCATAAATTACAGTTTCATCATCTTCAAGCACTTTCTTCGCATGAGCCCCTGTACCTCTACTCATGAATACCAGACCTCCCCAAAATAGTCCTCAGCAATCTCATTCAACTGCTTGGCAATCTCAGCAAATGGTCTATTCAGATCCAGAGTTTTCACACTGATTCTGTTTCCATGCATCATAAATTTGTTATCCGGCTGTATCTCTTCCTCTGTCTTTGCATACAGAATCATACCAGCTACCTCATGAGGCTCATCTTTGAAGGAATAATCCTCATTTTTGACATAGGTAAAAATCTGGTAAAGATTGCCGGAATGAATGGTATGCTTATCAAACTGTGCCTGTGTCGTATGACTATAGTATTTTGCATCGATGATAAGAACCTTATTTCCCTTCTGCAAATGTATATCCGACTGCATTACCGGCAACATCGTTCTTACGCCATCATCAAGATCCCACGGAATCTGCGATGCACTAACCGTCAAATCTGTAAAATGCTTATTATAGTATTCCAGGATAAACTTCTCATATAAGCGACACATCCTCTGTTCATCAACAAATGATGCCAGCCTGTAATCACCTTTATCCGTAGTAATCAGCATCCCCTCTGCAATCAACTGACATATGCTTATCAGCATTCTGTATGTCTGATTATTTCTCTGGAAGCGTATTGATGACCATTTCACACCGGTTAATTCTAAGGTGTCCACATTAGAGAAATACAGCAACCTCTTTTTGAGATCATCCTTATACTCCGTCTTAACCTTAGCATGACGCAACAACAGAAGCACCGTAGATTTCAGTATTTGGTTCATCTGATTGTTATCGGATAATTCATCAAAGTCACATACCAGAACACGCTGATACGCAAGCATCCTTTTGATGGTTCCTGGCATATCAATCTTTCCTCTAAGACATTTAAGCTCTTCTACTTGATTTACATATTCCCGATATAATCCCTGCTTAATCTGCAATCCAATCCCTTTGGATAGAATTGCAGCAAGCAGATCATACATTTCATCAAATGACTCTGTTGCCACATCCTCATATTGTTCCTGGTTCAGTGTTTGAAAAGCATAAGATAACATATGATAAACATTGTTTATTAAAATGTTCTTATCCTTTGTCATTGAAACACTCCCTTAAGAAGATTTTCCCAACGCTGCACTTTGTTTGTGTCATCAAACCAATATTCATTAAGCATCGGAAGAATATCAAAATCCACCACATCCTTCATCCATTCATCAGTACATTCTTCCGCATTACAAAAATAACTATGTCCGATACAGAATCCCTTACCCAGAGACTTGTCCAATTTTATTTCTCTGTTGAGCTCCCGGATCTTGTCAATTAATGTATTAAACGTATCATTAGCCAGTGCATCCTGATACTTCTTAAATCCTTCTGAATCAAATCCCGGATCCATGTCAAAGAAGCTGAATCTACGGCGCAAAGCATAGTCGATCATCGCCAAGCTCCTGTCCGCAGTATTCATCATGCCAATGATATGCAGACGCATAGGTACTGAAAATCCAAGTCCGTTATATGCCAGAGTAGCCTTCTTATCACGGTAATCTGCTTCAATGAGCATCAAAAGCTCTCCAAAAATCTTACTCATATTTCCTCTGTTAATCTCATCGATAATGAAGAAATAATCTTTATCCGGATGGTTTGCGGCCTTCTGACAGAAGCGATAGAAAATACCGTATTTCAGTTCAAATCCGTCTTCTACCGGTTTATATCCCATCATAAAATCTTCATATGAATAATTCTGATGAAACTGTACAAACTCAGTCATATATACTTCACTTAAGAATTTTTCTTTATCATACTTATCCTTACCTTTAGTTGCAGATGGAGCTGGGTTTTCCTCTCTGATCATATCAAGAATAAATTTGTATTCACCCTTTGTAAGCTTGAAAAGACTACCCTGCTGCATGCCAAAGTATTCCATCTTTTCAAGTTCAGAGCATGCCTTAAGTGTCGCAAAATCTATAGGCGATGAAAGACCTTCCAGTTTCTCAAAGTATATTTTCTCTCCGTCCTGCTCAGCACTTATTCTCATAATTGCCACAATCTGCTTAACAGGTGTTGATTCGTAGCCGATTACCATGTCTCCAGCTTTTGCATCCAGGAAGTTCTGGAATATGCGTCGTTTATTTCCATTATCGTTGTACAGAGTATAATCCTGCACTTCTCCGACAGGCAGGCTCGACATACTCCACATCTTAGGATTTGCATTTAAGAACCAGTAATGGATGCCAGAGGTATCATTCTTAAGTAATTCTTCTGTTGAAAGATCAAAGTATGGTCTTAAAATCAAATCATCAAACTGATCCTTTTCGCCTGCCAGAACCTGAATACAGGTTGAATTGTCATTCGGTGTCCACCACTTCTTCTCTCCTGTATATGGAGATTTATCCTTTGATTCAGCAATAACCGTATAACTGCGCTCGCACCAGCCATCCTGCTTCTCTGGATTTTCCTCAACCTCATCCGAATCTATTCTTCCAAGTAAGCGAATACTATTGCCACGACACAAATAGAAGAAGTCTCCCTTCTTCATGCTTGTCATAAAGGCTTCGCCCTGAGTAACCTTTGCTCCTGCCTTTGCATCTGTGTCTTTATGAACCACAATCACCTTACGCTTCTCAAATGCATTTGCTTCATCATCATTGATGCAGTCGTTTCCATGACTGATTTTCCAAAATGACGGTGTGAGATTTGCATACAGTTTAACCTGAGATAAATCGATTCTTTTTACTGCCTCTGCAAGCTCATCTCTGAACTTCCAAACATAAGCTCCCTCTTCATCCTTCTTAGCATTCTTACCAACATACAGAACTGGCCACCAACGACTATTATCTTCATCTCGTGGCATAACAGGACAACCTGTTTTCTGTACTACACGTTTCGCAAGAGCAGATGATCCGGCATTGTAGAAATTCTTACTCTCACCATATTTGATGGACAGTTGTGTGCAGGTTGCCTTTCCACCGTAATCCATTATTCTCTTCATGATTTCAAGGCTGCTCTCAGTAAACACTTCACCATCATTTAACAGAGCTTCCCATTCATCTACAGAAAGAGCTGGTGTGTAATCTGTAGGCCACCAGTCATCTCCTAATGGAGCGTCTTGATCTTTCTTGTAATATCTGCTGATGAAGAATCCAACATCAATGGTAAGTGTTCTCAACTCCGGATCCGGATAACAGGTTCCTGTAATTTGTGATGCAAGAAGATTTTTCAGTTCATCATCCTGCTGTAACTCTGTACATATCTCATTGTAGAACGCCAGGAAGTTGCGGATATTATCCGCATATGCTCCCTTTTTGAACAGATAGTCGCTTTCCAGTTCACTTGAAACTGCTTTTATCTCACCCAGCTTATAGATGTAATATTTATCCGGATATCTAAGCCACAGATATGTACAGATAGTATTTTCATACTGATAATGCTGAGCAGCACCGTTACCGTATTTCTCTAAAAGAATATTGGATTTCTGCTTAAAGCTGTCGATACGTTCATACACATCCTTGCTTTCATCAAAAAGCTCTATGAACATAGCTCGAACTTCTTCCTGTGCGATTTCAGCGAACTTGATAATCATTCGTGCAGGAAAATAGTTTACGGACGCAAGCAAGTTTGCAGTCTGAGACAGTGACTTGGTAAGCATCTGAGCAAAGTCATCAGAATTCACATCCCAGTTAACCTGGAAACACTTTACCGCCTCCCATTTATATTTTTCATCAGGCCATTGTGTCTGCACAAAACGCTTCTTATATTCGGCAACTGCTTCTTTTAGCCTAAACTTGTCAAACATAATCAATCACCACCTTACTTTGTCTCTCGGAGACTCTTATAAATCTCTCCTGAAAATATTCCCATTTTTCTCCTTTGCGTATCTTTTCCGGATATCCCTTTCCGCTCCTGCCAATTCCTCCGGATGCACCAGCCCGATCCCCCTGCCCGGAGAAAATCCTGTCGGAAACCGCCTCCCCATTTATCCATCCCTTCCCGTCTTTTTTGCCAGACCGTGGTAATACCGCATAAACCGGCATACTTCCTCATAAGTCTCCCCAATCGCGTTTCTTCGCTGCTCCGCGTCCGGCGTCTTCCTTGTCTCAAGAAAAAGCTGCGCGTTGCGGTACATCACCGCCATGGCGTCCCTTGGGTCATTGCAGGCTTCCGGGAACTCTCTCAATCGGTCTTTCATATAATCGGAATTGTGCCTTACACATTCTTCCAGGCGCGCATATCCTTCCGCTTCCTTTCCGTTCAGCAGATCCCATACGCCAAACAGATAATCGTCCGCCCGCCAGGGATCCGGTTTTCCCTCCGTATCCAGATTCCACATAGGCCGGCCAGTTCTCGGATCCTTCGGACCTTTCTCTGTGGCTTTCAAGTAATTCCGGCGCTCTTTTGCAAAGTAAGTCTCCAGACTGTCAATCTTCTGCCATTCCGGCAGCACGCCGTCCGCCAGAAATGTCAGGATATCATCAAATTTTCTGTTGATACGTTCCACCATGGCAGCGTCTACCGCTTCTGTGCCATACTGGATCACACCCCAGTCTTCATGCATCCTTTGGAAACTCTCCCCCTGGCAGATATGGCCCGGCAGCCCTAAAATGCCGTACTCTATGGCGTATATGGGACAAAGATAACAGCTCATAGCTTCATAGCCGCCTCCCCTGAAATAGCCGATCAACTGAATCCGGGATACCAGACCGTTCTTTTCCCGCACAAAGGTCTTGGGACCTGCTTTTTTCATGCCGTACGCCTTTGCAGCAGGAGCAATCTTTGCCTGCAGGTTCTCCTTTAAGCGCAGTTTCAACTCATCTTTACACGCTTTCCACTGTTCGGCTGTTCTTGCGTTTTTATAGCTGAACGCTTTCGCCGGTTTCTGACCGGGCGGCGTTCCCAGCAGGCTTTTCCAGTCAAAAGTGACGGATTCTGCCGGATGCCGCTCCAGATATTCCTCCCAGAGCCGCCTGGCAAAAGCCGTATCCCTGTGATATGCTTCCATGGCTTTCTGTCTGTTGCGGCTTTCTTCCTCCTTTGCTTTTTCCTCATAATAATCAGAAGTCTTCACCGGACGCCCCTGGGCATGAAAATAGTAGGCAACGCCGCTCTGGGTCTTTGCCATCCAGTAGTAGTCTGCACTCCACAGGAAAGGCATCATCCGCCCCCGGTCTCCCCGGTTCAGGGCTTCTTCCAGCCTGTCCTTATTGCTGTTCCACCATTTTTCCCATTCCTCCGGTTCTACGTTCCCCGCCGCAACATGCAGAAACATCTGTTTCATCTCGTCCTGAAAGCCCATCTATATTCTCCTTCTTCCCCTGTCCATGATGCAAGACCCGTTTCCACTCCCTGAAATACGGAAATCCTGCACCCATGCCGCATCATTTCCTGCGGCCTCCGTTTCAGGCCTTCCCGGCTTCTTTGTTAAAACAGTCTGCCTCCTTGTCATCTATCTCCTGAAACCTGCAAGAAAGCTTTTATACGCCTGCTTTATAGTAATATCAGCAATTATACTTTCATCCACTTTTGCTTCGCCAGTCCCTGACGGGGAACTCGTCAGCCATTTCAAAAAACTGACACCTGCACTCCGGACAGACCGACGGAATAATCAGCGGACAAAGTTTCCGTTTCACATATTTGATATGCAGCCCCTCTATCGCCATCAAACACTCTTTCTCCCTCAGGTTATCCCCTCTTGTCGGAACATAATAGGGAAATGAATGCCCGCAGCATGGACACCGCCAAAAAAGTTTGGGAGTAAATCCAAACGGAACAGCCAGAAAGGAAAGCAGAAGCGATATGGCGGTTAGCAAAACCAATACTGCCAGAAACGGATGGTTGTCTGTCATAACACGCAGTTCCACATCCCTGCCAAAAATAATCACAGGAACAAGCAGCACCATACTGCCCAGGCAAAAAACGGCAAAACATCCCCACTGTATCAGAAATACCGCTTTCGCAAAGGCACAGCATCGCCGGAACCGGGGCGGCATCTGGGGGAAAACATAGGGAAACGGTTTTGATGTATTCTCCTGCTGCAATCGCCAGTTTGCAATATTATCCATAGGTCTTTTCATCATCCTGTCCTCTGTGGTGGCTTCTTAAAATCCCACATGCTACTATGCTTTGTACCCTGTTTATAACTTGATAATTGTTAATAAGAATAATCCCGCTCCAGTTCCTCCTGCGTGGGGAATTTTGCTTCATCCTCGTCAAGAAAGTCTCCGGTGCATACGAAACGTAGAAAATCATTGAAATCCCTGCAAATATAAAGCATACGCGATTCCATATAATTTCTTACTTCCGATTTGCTTGCCCAGTTTACTTTATCAGCGATTATCATGTCATATACGCCTTCTTCATGTATCGTGACAATACCGCCGTTTACCAGATCCAGATACGCCAAATACCCATATACATTTCCGACCCGGATAAACCCTGCCTCTAAAAAGCAGGGGCAGTAATCCTGCGTTTTCTGTTCTTGTTGGAGATTCTTCAAAAATTCTGCCCCGCTGTTTCCCTGGATATTGTGCCACTCGAACTCAACCGTGGGGCCAATGTCAAATTCAGGCCGGGGAACATAGCCATTTTTCTCGCGGGAAAAGGTTTCACTCCATGAACACGCAAATGAATCGCCGCAAAAAGAAACAAGTACGATCATATCATTCGGCAGTTTATCGCTTAATAAAAACACACGATATGGCGCCGGCAGTTTATATCCAAGTCCTTTCTCAATGTCTGACAGATCCTTTTCCGTAAAACTTGATTCTTTTGATGACTCTTTCCATAACTGCGGTTCACGCTCTTTCAATATATCCAGATATTTTCTTGCTGTCATCATAAAAACCTCCCTGTTTCAAATATCAAACAATGATTCCAACCGTTCCTGTACCGCTTCATTCTTTGTAACGAACCAAAAGGTTCTTTCTTCTATTTATCATAGCAATCCCTTCCTAACCTTTATAATAAATCACCGGCATTCTTTTAAACGCCAGCCCTTCCTTCTGACACAGCTCACAAAAATCCCCGTTCCTGTTATTCCTCCGCCATTCAAAATAAATTTGGTACAATCTCACATAATATTCAAATTCTTTTACAAGCTGCGGTTCCACTGTCTTTTCCGCAAGGATTTTCTTTGCCGCACCCACAATATTCTCAAATTCTTCCTCCGTAATGCCGCAGCTCTCCGGGAAATGATGCTGTCCCCACCATAAGGATTCAAGCTGCTCTCTAAAATAAAGCTGAGCTGTCTGCGGATCGCATTTTTCATGCATATAGGCACGCTTCAAAATGGAATCGAAATCATGTTCCGGCATTGGATCATGGGGATTATAACAGTTTCCAAAAATCTGGTACGCCCACCGCATCTGCGGCATTTTATTTTTCCCGCATTCACGCTTTAAATAGCTGTCAAGCAGTTCTGTGATCTGAAACGGCAGATGACGCCTGGGCAGGCTGTCACCCGGAAATTTCATCTCATCCAGGTATTCCCTGCAAAATTGAAACAAAACAGCGTCTGCATCCGCATCCGGCACATTCTCTTTAAAAGATTTCGTAAATGTGAACAGAAAGCTGTTCGCCTGCTTTTTCAATCCCTTTTTACGCAGATCCCAATAGTTTTGTATCTCTGTGATAAACTGCTCATAATCCATGTTCAACCCCCTCCGGAAGATTCTTTCCGAACAGTTCTCTGATTGAAAATTCCGGAACCAGTTTCTTTTTTCCAAAAGTTCTTATTTTCTCCGCCAGACCCCAAATAGGCTTTTCCTGTAATGTTTCAGCGCCTCCATTGCCGGCCCGTAATTCCCCGCCGCTTTCAGATACTCCACGCCCTTTTCAATGTTCTCCCGTACACCAATCCCTTCGGCATACATCATCCCCAGCCCATAGCTTTTATAGGGCGAATCCTGGCTTTTCTCCAGAAATGCTTTTCCCCGTGCCGGGTCCTGCTGGCAGCCGCGCCCCAACAGATAGCAGATTCCCAGAAGATCATATTTGATACCTTCCGGCTCCTTATCTCTCTCCAGCCACTGAACCGCCTGCGCATAGTCCACAGCCGTACCCCAACCGTTGAAATACAAACGTCCCAACTGGCGGCAGGCATAGCTGTCATTGCCATAGCCGGCGGTTTTTTCGTAACACTCTAAGGCATAGGGCAGATTGCGCTCCACCGCCTTGCCGTTCCAATAAATATCCCCTATGATATGCCAGCTCCAGAGATGTCCTGCCTCTGCCGCTTTCAGCGCCCAGGGAAGAGCTTCTTTATCGTTATCCTCTGTATAGGCCAGATAATGGGCATAGGCATACATCCACTCCGGGTAGCCCCGCTTGGCCCCTTGGCGCATAATGGGAACTTCCTTTCCCGGCTCCGGCGGAATGTATTCTCCCCGTCCATACTGGTAATAATGACCGTAATTCCGCCCCGCCAGTATCATGCCGCCGGAAAATGCTTTCTCAAACCAGGGGAGGCACTGTTTTATTTGCAGGCGTTTCCATTCGTTCCAGGCTCCCTTATTCGCAAAATTACTTTCCTTTTGATCTTCAATCTCTATGATGTCCAGAAAATAATAGGTGTTTCCAATCATGTACTGGCAGAATGCGCAGCCGTTTTCGGCCTTTTCATAGATGACATCCCATGCTTCTTTTATGCTGTCAAAGGGCATGATCTCCTTAAGCTCCGGCGTCAGCATATCCATACGCAGCGCCCCCAGAACCGCGGCGGCGCTGCCCAGGGAAACTGCCTGATAAAGCATGGCATAGGCCGCCGCCTCATTTTCTTCAAAGGGATGGTATTCCCAACTGTAACAGGAGCCGGAAAAGCAGCGGGAAAGGAAATAGCAGGCATCACCATCATCTTCCTTTGCCGCAAGCAATAACGCGTCCGCCGCCGCTTTCGCTTTATCGTTATCACAGCAATAATAAAGATCCTCAATGGCTCGATCCACCACATCGCTAAAATACGTTCCCATGTTTCTTTCCGCCCTTTCTGTTTGCTTTTTCTATCTGGTCTGTAATATCAGCCCAACCGCTCATTTCTTCAAAAACACCGGAATTGAAATAATTGGCCAGCCAGAATTTCACCTGCGTCACGGTCCCTTCTTTCGCCAGAAACCTGGCCTCCCCTTTTCCTGTGTTATTCGTACACCTGATCACCATCAGGTCATTCTGAACACCGGGGAAGAAATCAATCGCCTGGGTTCCACATTCCAGGAATGCCTTTGTGTATGTTCCTTCATGGATGCCGTCAATGGCCAGTTCCACATCCCTGGCGGAGAAAAATCTATGTTCATCATGCCAGCTCTCTCCAAAAATCACCAGAAGCTGACGCCAGTTCCGCATTTGGCCTTTCTGTTCTCTTTGAAGCTGCTGCCAGAAAGCTTTTATGTGTTCCTCTGTCTGTCGGGTATCCGTTTCGCCTTCCCCCGCCGTGGCTTCTTCCGTATTGATCAAAGCGTCTGGTTTATTCAAATCAGTAACTGGCTCTGCTGTCTTATCTTTATCTTCCGGGCTGTCCTCAGTTTCACCCGGACAGAGGCTGTCTTCCTCCCATCCGGTGTCATCTTCCTCGCTGCTTTCATCTTCATCGTCGTATTCGTCCCACAAAAGCGCATTCTCCAATTTATTCCATCCCGATAAATCAGCGCTGCCAGTCAGAAGTTCTTCAAACCAGCTTTTCGCCTCATCAAACGCCGCGCTTTTATGGTACGATTCATATCCGCCTTCCGATACGTCTAAAAATGCCGTCAATCGAAAAGCCTCGTAGTACATGCAGAAAATCTGACTTATGTTCCCTGTCTCCTGTATGGCAAAAGGCGGCAGGATCTGGAGTTTGAAAACGCCCCCTTTATCACTTCCCATCAGGCTTTCCATCTGTTTTTGTAAAACCTCCGCCGTAACATTGGACGTCCTGCTTCCGGATGTGTCCGTAAGGATAAACTGGCTGTCCGGTGCCTGCTCCGTTTTTTTATCCGGCCCCACCAGATCACGCACCCCGTCCCATATTCCCAGCAAGCCAAAGCCCGCCATGCCAATTCCTATCAGAAGCCGGATAATGCCAATCCCTTCCTTCATTTCAGCAAGTCCGATCACTACCAAACCAAAACCCAGAAATGCAGCATAGCCTCCCAATATCAGAGGGGTCAGCCGCAGCCGTTTTCCTGTTTTGTTATTTTTCCTCATCATCTGCTCCCTGCCAGCTTTCTCATTTTCCTGTCCTGCCGGCTTGTTCCTAAAATCCCACACGAAAAGCCAGGCCAGTCTGTTCCTGAACCTTTTCAAGCAAGTCGCTCCCCACAGCCGTCTTTGTCAGCAGCATAAAACAGACCGGCTCCTGCCCCAGAATCAACAAAGCGTCCTGATTTTTGTGGACATATGCCATCTGCAAAGGAAAATCGCCCAGACTGGTCAGTTCCGGATGGTCTGAAAGGGGCTTAAAATCATCCTTGATCCGGTCAGCTATCCTTTGGAAATACTCCATCAAAAACTCTCCAGGAAAAAAATCACTGAACAGGCAGGTTCGATCATCGGCATGCTCATGCCATGTCATTTCTTCCCATTCACGGATGGCATGAATCACCAGGAACAGCCCATATGCGTCCGGGGCAT
>CAOKOL010000008.1 GCA_948470335.1 uncultured Lachnospiraceae bacterium
TGCATGAAACACCTCGCGGAATAGTGGCACCTGAACAGTAACAAAACAAAAAGACGCAAAATGCAAATTTGCACCGGCAAAAACAGCCCTGTCTGACAACACTTCGTCCGACAGGGCTTTGCCTCACTGATCTTCTATCACAATTCTGCTGATCATTGGCATCCGCACCGGCTTGTTCCACGTCTCCGGTCCACTGGTGGGCAGCGCCGCAATGGCGTCCAGCACCTCAAAGCCGGCGGTCATCTGTCCAAAAGCCGCATACCTTCCGTCCAGCTTACTGGCATCCTGATGGACCACAAAAAACTGGGTTCCCGCCGTGTCATATCCGTCGTCCCTCGCCATGGAGAGGGCTCCTCTGATATGAGGAACGGGATTTTCAATTCCGTTTTCGGCAAATTCCCCTTTAATATGCCAGTCACTGTCCGTCATAATATCATTGTCAGGGGAACCGGTCTGGATCACGTAGCCTTCCACAATCCGGCACCAGGCCAGACCGTCGTAAAAGCCGCTGTTCGCCGTATCCGCAAAATTTTGAACCGTAACCGGCGCAAGGTCCGGGAACAGGTCAAAGACCATGTCCCCAAAACCTTCCGTCGTGATCACACATCTCAAGCCCTCTCCTTATTTCGCAAGAACTTTTGCGTTCTTGAAATAAATATTGGAGGAAGAAGTCATATACACGCCCTCGATGTAATCTTTAATCAGATAGGTATTGGACTTGTAATACAGATTCAGCATCGGGTAATCGGCGGATACCAGCTCATCGGCCTGCTTCACCAGCTCGCCGAATTTGGAAGGATCCGTCTCCACCTTTACCTGATCCACGATCGCATCGTAATCCGGGTTGCTGTAAAAGCTGTTATTGGTCACATCGTCCGTGTATAACAGAGGCAGAAAGCTCATGGGATTTACATAGTCCGCACTCCAGCCCATAGCCGCCACTTCATAATTGCCGTTCTGTACCGCGTCATAGAATACGGCCCATTCGGCGGAGCTTACTTCTACGGTGATGCCCAGGTTCTGCTCCCACATTTCCTTAATCGCTTCCGCGATTTTCTTTACATTGTCATCCGCATAGAAAGATAACTGAATGGTGGGGAAGCCTTCGCCCTCCGGGTATCCGGCCTCTGCCAGCGCGGCTTTTGCCGCCTCAACGTCAGCGGTAGGGGACAGATCAAAATTAGGGCGTCCCTCTGTCAGGTCTTTGCCGTCCACCACATAACCGGGTGCATAGAAGCTGTATGCCGGCTCTCCTTCCACCTGCGCCACATTGTTAATCAGCGCTTCTCTGTCAATCGCCAGGTTCAGCGCCTTTCTTACCAGCGGATCATTATAAGGCTCTTTGCTGCAGTTGATATCATAGTAAACGGTACCATAGCTGGGCGCTACCACCACGCCGGCATTCTCTGCCTTCAGACGGGCCAGATCACTTGAAGGAATCGTTCTGACGCCGTCCACCTCACCGTTTTCATAAGCGGTCAGAGCGGTGGATACGTCCAGAATATAACGATAGGTCAGTTTCTCCAACTGTACGTTTGCCGCATCCCAGTAGTTTTCATTTTTCTCCAGCACATAGCTCTCGCCGGGGGTGATCTGGGTTACTTTAAAGGGACCGTTGCCGATGTAGCTTTCGGCAGTTGTGGTCCACTTGTCGCCGTTGGCTTCGACGGTGGCTTCCTGTACGGGGAAGTATACCCACATGCTTACCAGGTCAACAAAGTAAGGACAGGGAGCTTTCAAGGTGAATTCCAGTGTATTGTCGTCCACCGCTTTGATGCCCACGTCTTCCGCGGAAGCGGTTCCTTCATAATATTCCTGGCCGTTTACCACATAATCGGAAATCATGTTTACATACTGAGCGCCGGTTGCGGGAGTCAGTACACGCAGCGCCGCATAGACATAATCATTTGCGGTCAGCGGACTTCCGTCACTCCATTTCAGACCCTCTCTTAAATGGAAGGTAAATACGGTCAGATCATCGTTAATATCCCAGGACTCCGCATTGCCGGGAACAACCTCGCCGTTCTCATCATACGTCACCAGACCCTCAAAGCAGTTAATCAGGAATGGCGTGGCAAATGAATTGTTCGTAATGGTGGGATCAATGGTGTCAGGCTCGTTATTTAATACGAATACCATCTCCTGGGCCACATCCCCCGCGGGCTGGCTTTCGCCGCCTGCCGCCTCGGTTTCTCCCTGGGCCTGTGTTGCCGGTACCGTGGCAGGCACGGTCTGAGGCTGGTCATCTTTTTTCTGTCCGCAGCCCGTCAGCGCGGTAAGCGCCAGGCTCAGAACCAGAAACAGACTTACTGTTTTCTTTTTCATTGCTTTCTCCCTTCTGTTGTAAATAAGAATTCTGCTCTGCATACACATTTATGCGGAACATCCGTTTGCCACAGAAACATTCGGAAAATATTCCTGCGATATGGGTTACAACCGGATACCGTTTATACCGGCACGGTCGTACTATGTTCTCAGGCGCGCCGGCTGTATCCGCGCGCCGGGAAACCGTAATCATCCGGCCTGCTGCCCGGAGGCGGCTAATAGAGATGACAGGCCACCATATGTCCGCCGTCCACATATTTGCTCTCCGGCACCGCCTCGGCACACTCCGGCTTCGCATAGGGACAGCGGGTGTGGAAACGGCAGCCCTTGGGCGGATTCACCGGACTCGGAATATCTCCCTCGATGCCGCTTTTTTCCTTTTGTCTCGCCAGCTTCGGGTTTGCGATCGGGATACTTCCCAGCAGTCCCTTCGTATATGGATGCAGCGGATTTTTATAGATTTCATCCGCATCGCTCAGCTCCACCATCTGTCCCAGATACATCACGCCCACATCGTCTGACACATAGCGGACCATCGACAGATCATGGGCAATAAACAGATAAGAAATTCCCTTCTCATCCTGATAATCTTTTAACAGATTAATCACCTGGGCCTGAATGGACACATCCAGAGCCGAGATCGGCTCGTCGCAGATCACAAGCTGAGGCTGCAGCACAAGGGCGCGGGCAATGCCCACTCTCTGCCGCTGTCCGCCTGAAAATTCATGGGCATAGCGGCCCGCATGTTCTTTTGTCAGACCTACCCGTTCCAGCATCGGATACACAAGGTCATTGGCCTCCTCTTTCTTCTTCACAATGCCGTGGGCGATCAGCGGTTCCGCAACGATATCACGCACAGTCATCCTGGCATTTAAAGAGGCATAAGGATCCTGAAAAATCATCTGCATGTTTTTGCGCAGCGGTTTCAGCTCCTTCTGCTTCATATTTGTAATATCCGTCCCGTTAAGCAGAATCTGCCCCGCCGTCACGTCATAGATACGGATAATGGTCCTTGCGCAGCTTGATTTTCCGCAGCCGGACTCGCCCACCAGCCCCAGCGTCCTTCCCTTTCCCAGAGTAAAACTGACGCCGTCCACCGCATGAACCACCTGATTCCGCCCTGCCCTGAAATGCTTTGTAAGACCCGTAACTTCCAATATATTCTGATTGCTCATGACTTTCTCCTATTTCCGGAAAGGATTGTTCGCATCGGCCGGCGCGTCAGAATACCGCAAAAAACACCTGCTGCGGTGTCCTTCTCCCACCTGCACAAAATCCGGCAGCTCACTGGCACAAAGCTGTCTCGCGTAAGGGCACCGGGGCGCGAACGGACAGCCCTTGGGCGGGTTCGTCATATCCGGCGGAGATCCGGGAATCGACTGCAGCCGTATCTCCTTATCCTGATCCATATCCGGAACAGAGGCCAGAAGCCCCATGGTGTAAGGGTGGCCCGTTTTCTCGAAAATGTCGTCAATCGGCGCTTCCTCCATAATCAGGCCGCCGTACATCACCGCCACCCGGTCGCACAGCTCCGCCACCACACCCAGGTCATGGGTAATAAAGATAATGCTGGTGCCATATTCCTTTTCCAGTTCTCTCAGCTGTCTGAGAATCTGGTCCTGAATCGTCACGTCAAGAGCCGTCGTCGGCTCATCGGCGATCAGAAGGTCCGGTTTGTTGGCCAAAGCCATGGCGATCATAACCCGCTGGCGCATACCGCCGGAAAACTCATGGGGAAAACACCCGTAACGCTTCTCCGGCTCAGGAATACGCACTTTTTCAAACAGTTCCAGCACATCCTTTTTCACTTCTTCTTTCCTGCGGTCAGGATCATGCTCCCGAATCATTTCTTCCACCTGTCTGCCCACCGGAATCAATGGGTTTAAAGAAGACATGGGATCCTGAAAAATCATCGAAATCTTTTCGCCCCGGATACCGCGCAGCTCTTTTTTCGGCATTTTAATCAGATCCTGCCCTTTAAAAGTGATGGTCCCCTCTTTGATCCTGGCCGTATCCGAAAGGAGGCGCAGAACGGACATGGCGGTAACGCTTTTGCCGCTGCCGGACTCACCTACAATCCCCAGAATCTCGCCTTTGCCCACCGTAAGGCTGACCCCTCTGACAGCCTGCACTTCGCCGTTGCTGGTCATAAATGAAGTTTTCAGATTTTCTATCTTTAAGATCGGTTCCATGATTTCGGTTTCCTCCTCCTACTTTTTCAGCTTGGGATCCAGCGCGTCTCTCAGACCGTCTCCGACGAAATTAAAGGCGAACATAATCAGACAGATCACGAGGGCCGGAATAAACAGTTGGTGAGGACAGGAACGCAGATTTTCCGTGGCGTCGTTGCACATTGTCCCAAGGCTGGCCAGAGGAGGCTGGAGGCCGATGCCCAGAAAGCCCAGAAAGGCTTCCATGAAAATGGCCGACGGAATCAGCATCGTAACCGTTACCAGAATGGAACCCATGGCATTGGGAATCAGATGCTGCATCAGGATGGTTTTCACGGAAGAACCGATGGTTCTGGCCGCCAGGACAAACTCCTGGTTTTTCAGGCTCAGTACCTGGCCCCGCACCACCCTGGCCATATCCACCCAATATACGGTACCCAGGGCGATGATAATACTTTTCAGCCCCGTACCCAGTATCACCATAATCAAAATCACATAGAGCGTAAGGGGAATCGTGCTGATAATATCCACGATACGCATCATAACCGCGTCTACCGTTCCGCCCGCATAGCCTGAGATGCCTCCGAAAATAATGCCGATCACCAGATTTACCAGCACCGCCACAAAAGCCACCAGCAAAGATACTCTGGTTCCGTACATCAGGCGGGTCAGAATATCCCGGCCCAGACTGTCGGTGCCCAGCACATAGGATTGATTCCAGATCTTCTGTGAGGAAAAGATGACGCGGGTCTCCGGGTCCACCATCACATAAGGCTTGAATCCGTAGTAGAGTCCGACCTCCGTGCCCTTGCAGTCATAAATCGTCATGGAATGTTCGCTGTCTTCCCTGACCTTTTTCAACTGACTTCCCAGCGTGCCGTCCCGATTCACCCATACCACTTTTAACGCCTGGGTGATATACAGATAGCCGCTGCCGTCAGGGGCATCATAGACAGTCATGCGGGGCGGTATATTGACTACCTCAAGATTCTGGGCGGAATAGCTGTAATCCGTGAATGCCGGTCCGGCCAGTGCAAAAAACAGCAGCAGCAATATAATCACAAAGCCTGCGATTGCCGTAGGCTTGCGGCGGAACCGAAACCATACGTCGCCTGCGAAGGTCCGGTTCAGCCTCCATATTTTTTCCCGTTCTTCATTGGAGGATTCGAGCATTTCCCATTTATTTTCCATCTTTCTCTTTCCTCCTTAATCATATTTGATCCGCGGATCGATCAGACAATAGAAAACGTCCACGATAAAAACCATCGCCAGCAGAAAGGTAGCGTAAAAAATCGTCACACCCATAATCGTGGTATAATCACGCATGGTAACGCTGTTTACAAAATGAACGCCAAGGCCCGGCACCGCAAAAATTTTTTCCACCACAAAGCTGCCGGTCAGAAGATTGGCCACCGTGGGACCAAGAACCGTAATCACAGGGATCATGGCATTCCTCAGCGCATGTCTGATAATGATTTTCGGCTCTGATAAGCCTTTCGCTCTGGCCGTACGTATGTAATCCTGACCCATAACCTCCAGCAGACTGGAGCGCATCTGCCTGGCCAGATAACTGATGGAATAGCCGCCCAGGGTAATCACGGGCAGGACATATCCCTTCCAGGAATCCAGGCCGAAGCTGGGCAGGGCACCCATGCGGAACGAAAAAATATAAATCAAAATGGAAGCGATAACAAAGGAAGGAATCGTCACGCCGATGGTGGCGACGGCCATCACCAGCATATCCTGCCATTTCCCGTTTTTTATGGCGGCCAGGATGCCCATGGGGATTGAGGCAAGAATGACAAACAGAATCGTCACGCCGCCCAGCTTCGCCGATACGGGAAAGCCGTTGGCGATAAAGTCATTGACCGTTTTACCGGTGAAGCGGTAGGACGGACCGAAATCTCCGTGAAGCAGGTTGCCCACGTAATCAAAAAACTGTTTGGGCAGCGGGTCATTCAGATGATATTTCTCGTTCAGCGCTTCTTCCACTTCTTTCGATACGTTACGGTCACTGGTAAACGGACCGCCGGGAATCGAATGCATAATTACAAATGTCACCAATATAATCAGAAAAAGGGCGATCAGCATCATGCCGAGCCGTTTTATAAAATATCGAACCATTTGTTCCTCCCTGTTATCATGATCCCTTCCGGAATCATCGTTCCTTTTTTCCGTTTTACCCCGATGTCTTTATTACTTTAATACAGGAATGTAAAACAGTGTAATGTCGTTATAGATTATACGCCAGTCATAAGAATTTTGTCAATTATTTTCGAAAAGAAACTTATCAGGGCTTATCAAGAAAAATTTCTTCCTGCATTTCCACATGAAATTCCCATGAAACCATATCTATCTGAGACGATCCACAATCGTTCCGCCCCCCAGCACCGCATCACCGTCATAAAATACCACGGCCTGTCCGGGCGTCACCGCCCGCACCGGCTCCGAAAAACGGCATTCCATCCTGCCGTTTCCCAGATCGGTAATCCTGCACGGCGTCCCCTGATGGCCGTAACGGATTTTTCCCGTAACAATCCCCGTCTGTCCCAGATCTTCCGCACCCATACAGTTCACCTGATCGAAAATCAGCCCACGGGTAAACACATCCTCCGCCTCGCCGATTACCACCTCGTTCGTCTCCGGCCTGATCTCCGTCACAAAAACCGGACGGCCCGCAGCCAGATTCAGCCCTTTGCGCTGACCGATGGTATAATGAATAATCCCTTTATGGATACCCAGCACCCGCCCCTGCCGGTCCACAAAATGGCCCTGAGGCAGTTTTTCTTCCGTATACCGCTCGATAAATCCGGCATAATCCTGATCGGGCACAAAGCAGATTTCCTGGCTGTCCGGCTTTTCCGCCACAATCAGCCCTTCCTCATGGGCAATCTGACGAATCTGAGACTTTTCATAGGCGCCCACCGGCATCAGCGTCCTTTTTAATTGCTCCTGGGTCAGATTATAGAGGGCATAGGTCTGATCCTTTGCCGCCGTCACCGATTTTCTGACCGCGTAACGGTCGTTATCAAGACAGGTGATTCTGGCATAATGACCGGTTGCGATATAGTCGGCGCCGATTTCCGCCGCCCGAACCAGAAGCGCCTCCCATTTTACATACCGGTTGCAGGCAATGCAGGGATTCGGCGTTCTGGCATGAAGGTACTCCGAGACAAAATACCGGATCACATCCCTCTCAAACTCCTTACGGAAATTCATTACATAATGAGGAATTCCCAGCCTTCTTGCCACCCGGCCCGCATCCTCCGCGGCCTCCAGGCCGCAGCAGCTTCCCTCCGCCTGCTCATTTTCCCTGCCGCCCCGCGGCCTCCAGGTATCCATCGTAACGCCGATCACCTCGTATCCCTGCCGCAGCAGAAGAAAGGCAGCCACGGACGAATCCACGCCTCCGGACATTCCCACCACCACTCGCTGTTTTCTCATGAAATACGCCTCCAAACTAAATTCCGCAACAATAAAGGCAGCCGGCTCTTTTACCGACTGCCTTTCATCATACTACAATTAATATTCTTCTTCAATCTCTTCCTCACCGATATCTGTCTTGGGCTTCTCCAGCCCTTCGATCACGATGTTGTTTTTCTCCGCATAGTCCCACAGCGCCGCATGGATCGCTTCCTCGGCCAGCAGAGAACAGTGAATTTTTACCGGAGGCAGCCCGTCCAGCGCCTCGCATACCGCTTTGTTCGTCACCTGCATGGCCTCCTCGATGGTCTTTCCTTTCACCAGCTCCGTGGCCATACTGCTGGTTGCCACCGCCGCGCCGCAGCCGAAGGTTTTAAATTTTACGTCCCGGATCACGTGATTTTCATCAATATCCAGATAAATTCTCATAATATCGCCGCATTTTGCATTTCCCACCGTGCCCATGCCGCTGGCATTTTCGATTTCGCCTACGTTTCTCGGATTCTGAAAATGATCCATTACCTTTTCACTGTACATAATGATTCCTTTCTTAATTTTAATTCCGCAACTCCCCTTCCAACCCCCTCTGACCTGGGAGAATTTCCAGCCACTGTCATGTCTGTAAATTCTCCCGGGGCTTGTACGGTCCGTTGCTGTTTTTTATGCCGTAAACTCTACTTTTTACCGTTTTTCTTCATAAAATCCTCATACAGAGGAGACATATTACGGAGATTTCCCACAATCTTCACCAGCTGATCCGCCACATAGTCCAGATCCTCCTGTGTGGTCTCATCCCCGATCGTAAGCCGGAGGGACCCATGGGCAATCTCATGAGGCAGGCCGATGGCCAGCAGCACATGTGACGGGTCCAGCGAACCTGACGTACAGGCCGAACCGCTGGAAGCACAGATCCCTGCCAGATCCAGGTTAATCAGCATGGACTCTCCCTCAATAAACCTGAAACAGAAATTCACATTGTTGGGCAGCCGCCGCTTCGGATCTCCGTTTAACCTGGAATATGGAATCTCTTTCAGAACACGGCCGATCAGATAATCCCGCAGCCGGCACTGGCGTTCGCTCTCCCGCTCCATCTCCGAAGCCGCCAGCTTCGCCGCCGTTCCCATGCCCACGATACCGGGGGTGTTGGATGTTCCGGCCCTTCTCTTTCTCTCCTGCGCGCCTCCATGCATATAAGAGCGGATTTTTACGCCCTTGCGGATATACAGAAATCCCACGCCGTTCGGTCCGTAAAATTTATGTCCGCTGGCGCTTAACATATCTATATTCATCTCATCCACATTGATAGGAATATGGGCAAATGCCTGTACGGCGTCGGTATGAAACAGCACGCCATGGTTCTTCGCAATGGCCCCGATCTCCTTTACCGGCTCTACGGTGCCGATCTCATTGTTGGCAAACATCACGGAGATCAGAATCGTATCCGGTCTGACAGCCTTTTCCACATCCTCCGGATTCACCAGTCCGAACTCGTCCACATCCAGATAAGTCACCTCAAACCCCTTCTTTTCCAGATAGGCACAGGTATGCAGAATGGCATGATGCTCGATCTTCGTCGTAATAATATGTTTTCCCTTCTGTTCATAGGCGTCCGCCGCCGCAAGAAGCGCCCAGTTATCGGATTCGGTTCCGCCGCCGGTAAAATAGATCTCCTCCGGCTTCGCCCCCAGAATATCCGCAATCGTCTTTCTGCTTTCATCCAGCCCTTTTTTGGCCTCTCCGGCAAAGCTGTATACTGCGGAAGGATTGGCATAATGCTCCGTAAAATACGGCAGCATCGCCTCCACGGCTTCTTTACGGGTTTTTGTGGTTGCCGCATGGTCCAGATATATCCGTCTCATAAAATCATCACTCCTGACCTTCACTTTTGATTATGCCCGCGTCGGCAGGCATGTCCGTTTATTTTCCTGCTTTTTATCTCACGGAACGGCACCGGCGGACTATGACCTATGACCTATGACCTATGACCTTCCGAGAACTTTGCCATATATGCTTCACCGCTTCCCGGTATGCCGTTCTTTTCTTTTACAGGTACTATATCATATAATTCTACTAGTGTCAAGGTAGGAATTAAAGAGAAAACAATTAAGAAAATACTGGGTATAAAAAATGAGACTATTTTAAACCGGCGGCACATAAAATGAGAACAACCTTATTATGCAGGTGATCTTTTGAATCGAAAAAATCCTGTTCTCACCGGCACGCTGATCCTTACTGCCGCCGGTTTTATTACCCGTATTCTGGGCTTTTTTTACCGCATTTACCTGTCTGATCTGATCGGTGCGGAAGGAATGGGGCTTTATCAGCTTTTGTTCCCCATATTCGGCATCTGTTTTTCCTTATGCTGCGGGCCGATTCAGACTTCCATTTCCCGGTATGTGGCATCTTCCGCATCCGACGAGAGAAACTGCCGCCGGTTTTTTCATGCCGGTTTTCTGCTGTCGCTGCTTCTGTCTCTGCTCAGCAGCCTGTCCCTATATCTGTTTGCGCCGCAGATTGCCCGGTATATCCTGCTGGAACAGCGCTGCGAGCCGCTCTTAAAAATCATGGCGCTGTCCATACCGGTAAATTCCGTCCACTGCTGTATCTGCGGTTATTATTACGGAAAAAAGAAAGCGGCCATACCCGCCTTTTCACAGTTGGCGGAGCAGCTTGTCCGGGTGTTCTCCGTATACCTGATCGTTCAGGTTATGCTGTCTCAGGGAAAAGAAGTCACCACCATGATCGCCGTAATCGGACTGCTGACGGGAGAGGCGGGCGCCATGTTGTTTACCATGGCCGCATACACCCTGACCCGGACGGACTCCGCGGCGAAAATCGCCGCGGCCGCCAGAAACATCTCTCTTTCTCAGGCCGGAAGAAATATCCTGAAAATGGCGGTCCCTCTGGCGGCCAACCGGCTGGTCATCAGCATCCTCCAAAGCGTGGAGGCGGTTATGATTCCGGGACGGCTGCAGATGTATGGACTTACTTCTTCCCAGGCGCTGGCCGTCTATGGAACATTAACGGGTATGGCCATGCACTTTATTATGTTTCCGTCGGCGCTGACCAACTCCATCGCCGTTATGCTGCTGCCGGAGGTGGCGGAAGCCCAGTCTCTAAACCACACCGACCGGATCGGCAGAAATGCCAGCGTCTCGCTGAGCTTCTGCCTGACCATCGGTATTCTGTGTACCGGTATTTTTATCTATTACGGCATGGACATGGGGCTTTTGTTTTTTAAAAACGAGATGGCCGGACAGTTTATCCGCAACCTGGCCTGGCTCTGCCCCTTCCTGTATATTGCCACTACGATGGGAAGTATTCTGAACGGCATGGGAAAAACCTCCCTTACCTTTACCAACAGTCTGATCTCACTGATCGTCCAGCTATCCTTTATCGTATTCGGCATTCCCAGATTCGGCATCGGCGCCTATCTGGTCGGAATGCTGGTCAGCGAGCTGACCTTATGCTTCCTTCATCTGGAGGCGGTAAAAAAAAGCGCGGCCCTCTCCTTCCAGCCCTTTCACCATCTGGCAAGGCCGCTTTGCGCTTTTTTTCTCGCCCACTGGATCACGCAGGCCTTCACCGGCACCCTTTACCGGCAGGTTTCTTTCCATCCCATGATCCGGCTGCTGGTATCCGCAGGCGCCCTGTCCGGCGTCTATCTGCTGCTTCTGACGCTGACGGCCGGATGGGATACAAAAACAGGCGGCTGAAATTTGCCGGTCGGCCGGTTTATTCTTTTACCTGTTCAATGCTTTACCCGTTTCCTTCTTAGTCTGTCTGCCTTTTTTCTGATCTTGCGGTGGAGCTTCTCCACCGCTTTCACTTCATGAAGCACCGCAAGCACCAGTGCCAGCAGGCAAATGAAAAACTGTATGACAGCCACTACTCTATCCTGTTCTTTTCTGATCCACTCCATCTTTCTCTCCTTATTCCATACGGCCGGACAGGCAGCGATTTTCTTCCTCTGCCGCACATCCGCACACTGCCACAGCCATCCTGTCATTTACAGCGTTCTCAGCGAATCTTTTGCGGCGCAGAGCACCCAGCTTCCGGTCAGTCTGGCCTGCCCTGCCAGCCAGGGAAGCTGCTCCAGCCTGGCCCGCGCCACCTGAATGCCCATACGCAGCGCCAGCAGATATGTAAGATACGAAATCACAATGCCCGATACCACTCCCACCAGCACATCCGACGGGAAGTGAACCATCAGATAAACCCTGGAAACTGCGATCAAAAGAGCCAGTACCAGCGCCAGATGCCTGAAGGGCATATTAAAAAACCAGAGCATAGATGCGGCGGCAAAGGAAGAAGCCGCATGTCCGGAAGGAAAGGAGGAGCCAAAAGGCGGGGCAATCATCGTCCTGACACTTTTCAGGATTTCATAAGGCCGCTTTCTGGTAAACATCGGCTTTATCACAAGATTAATCAGAAATGCCGTCAGGGAAAGAGCCAGAAGCGTCATCAGTCCTTCCAGACGCCATCCCATCCCCATCATAATCAGGCTGACCGCAATCCACGCAAGTCCTCCGTTTCCCATCCTGGTTGCCCAGAGCATCAGTTGATCCGCCGCCGGATGACTGTTGCTGTTCAGCCTCAGAATCATCCGTTTCTCCCACTGGTATAATTTCTGCATAGATACTCCTTTACACACATTCTGTCATCCATTATAAACAGAATAAAGGAAAATATCAAATACAATTTAAAATGCCTTCCGGCACCATCTATCTGGTCCGCCGTCTGCCAAAACAGATCCGCCCGGCGGCAATCAAAAGCAGCAGCGCTCCGAGACAGAGAATCAGATAGAAAAGAACCGGATCCGTATCGCCCGTCTCAGGCGGCGCGCTGGTTATCCTCTCCCGCACTGCGGGCTGTTCCTCTATCATTCTGTCTATAAGCGTGATTTTAACGGTATCGGAATACCGGCTCACATCAGCGGTTTTTTCACCGACCACAATCACATACCCGTCCACCACGGTCGTCTGGCGCGCCAGGTAACTGCCTTCTTCCAGATCCTCAATAAAATGGGGCTCCTTATCAGAAATCCATCTGTCAATCATTTTGCCGTCCGAATTAAACACGGCAATTTCATTTCCGGGAAGCAATTCTCCCATATCCTCGTCGATTACCTCCACCGCAAGGGTTTTCAGAATCATTTCCTCCGGCCTGGCAGGCACATGAATCCGCACTTCATTCGTCGTAAGTTCCGGATCGCCCGTACCTTTTTTACCGTCTGACATTAAAAATCTGATATCCGTGCCATGAAGGGTTATAACCGCCTGATTGGGAATCTCTTCATCCTTTTCCGGAACCGGCGTCCGGGCCGAAAAGGTAACTTTACCGGTATACCGGGCAGGAACGTTTTTCAGCTCCCAGGTAATCACGCCGTCCTTCCATACGCCGCCGTCGCTGATTCCTCCGTCGCCTGGGGCGCCCACATCCTTTAAACGTCTGTCCACCGTATCCGTAATCGTAAGATCTCTGGGCCGGTCCGTACAGTTCGTATATGTAATTTCATATATAACCACCTGTTCTCCATTTACGGCAAGCCCGTCAGCACTCTTTCCGTCCGGACCGCATACGTCTTTTTTCGGAGGTACGATCGTCTCATTTTTCACCGTATTGGTACTGCGATTCCCGGTGTCCGTAATCACCTCCGCCGTATTGGCCAGTTCGGTAAAGACAGCCGCATCTGTCACTCTGACGGTACAGGAAACGACGGCCGACGCTTTCTCAGGCAGCTCTAAAAGGTAAGTGACCGTATGGGTTTTCTTATCATATACCCCGTTATGATCCGCGCTGACAAATTCTATACCCTCCGGAAGTGGATCTTTTACGGTAAAGGTCTTTGTCAGTTCCGCCGGATTTTCAAGGCTGATCGAATAGACCAGCCGGGAACCGGCTTCCACCGCAAATCCGTCGATATCTGCGCCGTTCTGGTCCGTAACCGTCTTTACAGGGTCCGGCATCACCGGATTTTCGGTTTTATTGGTTTTTGTATCCTGGGGCTCGTCGGGATCATCCGGATCAGCCGGGCTTCCGTCAGGCTTCACCAGCGGACGATCCACGGCTTTTACAACGGCCTGATTGGTCACTGTATTCCCTTTTCCTTCCTCCAGCACCAGCACCGTAAATTTCACCGTGTCTGTCTTTCCGCCTTCCACGGTGCGCTCAAAGATCACCAGGCCGGTATCTTCATCGTAAACGCCGTCATTCTCAGCCGATACAAATTTTGTCCACTCCGGCACCTTATCCGTGACCGTAAAATGCTTTGTCTCATCGGCAGGATTTTTATAACTGATCTCAAAAACCAGTTCCTCCCCCGCATACACCGGATGACCGTCGATCTGATACAGGGTTTTCCCAGATACCTTTTTCTCCGGATCCGGTATCACCGGATTGATCACCTCATTTGTCTGAATCCTTCCGGAATCGTCCGGATCTGACGGCGGTTCCGGTTTCTCAGGCTTATCCGGGTCTACAGGCGTATCCGGATCCGCAGGCTTATCCGGATCCGCAGGCTTATCCGGATCCACGGGTGTATCCGGGTCCACAGGCTTATCCGGACCCACAGGCACATCCGGCTGATCCGCATACCGGTCCTTTACGGTTACATACGCCGTGTTTCTGATAACCGTATCCTTTGCTTCTCCCAGCACCCTGACGGTAAAAGTCACCGTGTCCGTCTCATGTCCGGCAAGGGTTCTCGTAAATGTAACCAGGCCGGTCCCTTCATCATATGTGCCGCCCTCACCGGCAGATACAAAGGCCGTCTGATCCGGAACCCTGTCCGTAATCTCAAAGATCTTTTCCTGATCCGACGGATTTGTATAAGTGATCGTATAAATCAGCCTGCTGCCCTCATACACAACTGCCCTGTCGATGCTCACGCCCGCCGCGGACAAAACATCTTTCACCGGATCCGGCATCACCGGGTTTTCCACTTCATTGGTTTCTTTTTCATATACGGTGTCAGGATTATCCGGACTGACGGTTCTGACTGACGCCCTGTTGCGCAGAATCTCTCCTTTTGACGTTTCCTCTGCTTTCACTCTGGCCGACACGGAAAACGGTGTCTTTGACGCCGCGCTCACAGTCCAGATCACCGTCCTTCCGTCTTCCTGCAGGACGCCGCCGTTCAGAATCTCCACAATCTCCACCTGTTCCGGCAGTGTATCGGTCACAATATATTCCCGCGTTTCTTCCGAATCATTTGTATAGGCAATCGTGTAGGTAAGAATTTCCCCCGCAAATACCACGCTGCCGTCCACATCGCGGCCGTCGCTGTCATATACCTTCTTTTCAGGTTTTCCCATCGGCAGATTTTCCGTCTCCGGCGTTGGCTTTGGCTTTTTGTTCAGCTCTACTTTCGCGGTATTGCGCACATAAATATCTTTGCTGTCTTCCAATACCCTTGCCCGAACGGATACCGTCTGCCGGACGTGCGCTCTGGCTGTCACGGTCCAGGTAACGGTCCGGCTGGCCTCATCGTATGTTCCCCCGTTGTCGGCCTCCACAAATGCAAGACCCTGCGGCAGTACGTCGGTAATGACAGCCTGCTCATCCTCATCTCCTGCATTCTGGAATGTGATGGTATAAATGATAATCTCGCCCAGAGATACGGAAGTCTGATTGATATCCTTTCCTTCCGTATCGGAAACCGATTTTAGCGGGTTAAACCGTACGATATTCTCCACCTGATTGGAAGGAATCTCCAGCAGTTTCTCCGGCTCTCCCGGTTCCGCCGCATTCACAAATTCCACAGCCTGATTGACGATATGTTTTGTCTCTGCGGTATCCTTTACTTTTACACAGAAAGAAAACGCATCCGATGACGCCAATGTGCCTGCGTACTGATAAACGACAACCGGTGTTTCCAGACCGAAATTTTCCGGCATCCGGGCATATCCTTCGGCCTCTGCTTTCTCATTATAGGCCTCCCGCTGTTCTTCCGTACTGATAACCGTTACGCCCTCACCACCGGAAATATATTCCGTCTCCAGAGGTATCCGGTCAAACACGGTAATCCTGCGGTCCTGATCTGACTGCTGCCCAAGCCGGATCACATATTCCAGAATATCGCCGGTATCCACAAACCCGCCGTCGATATCCTTTCCTTCGTCGTCAAAAACGTCTTTATGAATATGGAACAGCAGCGTATTTACAAAATCCCAGTCATTCTGTTCCGTATCATAGGGAGATACCCCCTGCTGTACCACTTTATATTCATGTCCGTATTCCAAATGGTCAAATGAGAAGACAGCCCGTTCTCCCTCCGTCGTCAGCGTCCGGCTGTCTGCCAATACGCCGTCTTTATACAGCTCTATCGTATCTGTTTTCGGGCGCAGGCCGTATGCATCATCATTGTCCACCCAGATCACGGAACCGGTTTTTGAATAAAACCCGTTTACCGGAATATCATAGGTAGCGCCCAGATTGCCTGCCCGGTCCACTGCCGCCACATGCAGATAGACGGTCCGATCTGACATGGGGATATCGGCTGCTGTGGGAGATACCGTATAAGTATGGCTTTTCGTCGCTTTTCCCGTCGGATTTCCATCCGCATAGTAATAGTACCCTGCCACATCGCTGACAATATAATCCGTCGTGATATCAGAGTCTCCCAGCACGTTTCCCACCGTATTGCTGTCCGTAATCTCGTAGGCCGTCACTTTATGGCGGTAAACCGTACCGTTGTCCTTTGGCGCGGACCAGGTAATCCTTGCGGTATTTTTCTCCCTGTCCGTATAAACCACTCTGCCGTTATAGGGCTTGTTCGGCGCAGCCTTGTCAGGCGTCACGGATAAATGGTTTTTCTTCTGATATACGGAATAGCTGATCTCCGGCCGGATCACCGCATAGCCGTGAAAGCCTCCGCTATACGTGCTGTTATTTTTTCCGTTTTCAAAACTGCCGCCCCGTTCTTCCACCAGAGAAAAATATGCGGCGTCATATCCGTTGTAGCCGCCGCGGCCGCCGTCGCCGCCGCCCCACTGAGGCTTTTCATTTACGCCGTAAGCGCCGCCCCGCACATAGCCTGCGCCGCCTCCTCCCGCATCATTCCGGTCGTCTCCCAGCGTACTGCTGTAGCTGGTCCTGCTCTCTCCCTGCCAGGAAGATGCCGCATGAGAAAAATCGGCGGTGCTTTTCCTCGCGTCATGCCCTTTGTACCCGTTGGTGGCTCCGCCTCCTCCGGCCGCCGCCGCCACAAGCCTGCCATTCACGCAGATATCCGTACGACCGCCGCCGGAACCGGACCAGACACATGTGCCTCCGCCGTTCCAGCCGCCGTTCACCACCAGAGAGCCTGCTGTTCTCTCCGTAGAATTCCGGCCGCCGCCGCCCACATTTACCGTAACCACATCTCCTTTTTTCAGTCTTAGGTATCCGTAAAGATAACCGCCAAGACCGCCGATGGCAGAGCCGTCGCTGCCGCCCTGGGCGCCATGCAGTTTGATATAATAGGTACCGTCCGCCGGAGCGGTATAGCGCTGCGAAGACCCGGTATAATAAAACTCCGTTAAAGGAACCGTCAGTTGTCCATAGTTAGAAAGCGTTAACTGTTTCCAGGCTCCGCCGTCCACACTCTGATGGACATAATACGTCTTTTTATTATTATTCCCCGCCTCATCCCAGTTCAGCAACGCATTATTATTATAAGTGTAATTTTTGAATTCGGACGCCCCGGTCTTTTTCGTCGATATCAGGTCAATCTCACTGTAGATCAGCGGAATCAAAACCGTATCCTCCTCGCCGAAAGTAAAACGCATACTTTTGGCCCCAATCTTTCCGTCGCCAGAGATCACGTTAAATCCGATCACCTTATTTCCTGCCTCCACCGCCGTGACATCGGAAAGATCAATGGTACTCCCGGCCTCCCCCGTAATTTTCACAGTGCTTTCTCCGGAACGGTAAACTGCGTCATTTCCAAGGTTCAGCGTCACGGTGCTGCGGATTTTCCCCAGATAATTAATCGCCGCTTCTCCGTTTCCCAGAATCAGATCGGCCTGATTGCCGCTGGCCATCCACTCCGCTTTGGTATAAGAGCTGTGGGCTTTGTCATTCAGCGCGTAAATTTTACTTCCGGAAGAAAAGTTGATATAGCCGGTTCCCCCCGTTCCGCCGACAGAAGACTTTATATTTTTTTCCACATCTCCATAAAAATCAGAACTGAAACCGCCGTATACACCGCCTCCTCCGGCGCCGCCGGCATATGAATCGCCCTTGATCACAGCCGCTTTCAGGGAAGACTGTCCCTTTCCAAATCCATAATGCCGTTCCTTGGAAGCGCCGTATACGGCCACCTTGGGATCCTCCGTCGTTCCCACCCGAAGATCGGAGAGGGCCTCTCCGCCGCCAAGACCGGACAGAGCCGCTCTCTGGTTCTGGGACAGATTCTGATCCCGCATCGCCGGCTGGCCTCCCGCTCCGCCGGCTACGGCGACCAGACTGTCCATATCATCGGCGTAATGGACCAGGGTGCCGTCTCCGATCAGTTTTGACGCAAAAGAAGTGGCGCCCCCTCCGGATCCGGCATGATAAAACCCTGTGCCGCCGCCGTTCCATCCGCCGGGCGCAGAGCTGTATGCCGTCGACTTTCTTCCGGCACCTCCCACCGCAATATAGAGCGTATCTCCTTTATGCAAATTCACATAAGCCAGAGAATATCCCCCATAACCCATGGAACAGATCATCGCATCACTGCGGTCATAGGAAGAGCCGTCGGGTCCGGCAAATCCGCCGCCGATTCCTTCCAGAGCATACAGCCCGTCCTGCGGAGCGGTCCATTTGACCGTCTTTCCCGTGTAGGGAAAATACTGGCTGCCGGAAGCGCCGTTTGATTTCAGATAAGGTTTGTCCGCCCTGTAATTGTCATTCGTCCCGTAAGTGGTACGTCCGATGATATAGGGAGAAAAAGAGTCCGTCGCAAACAGAATCTCATTCCCTGCCTGATCGGAATCCAGCTTTTCAAAGGCTGCGCTCTCCTCATCTGTCACATGATATACCTCATATGCGTCATTGCCGTTAAGGCCGGACAGATCATCTTCCGGGTCCACGCCGTTTTCCAGCTTAACCTGAACCTCCTGTCCGGGTTCCACTGTGCTGCCCTGCGCATCCAGAAGGGTAATATCATAACCGGACAGACAGTCAAAAGCCACATGCCCCTGCCTCCCCACCTCCTGCTGGTAAATGCCTGCCGCATACGCCGTCAGGCTTTCGGAATCCAGTTCGGAAATCCTGACCGAACAGCCTTCCGGAAACGCTTCCTTCGGCCCGGTCACCGTCACCCTGACACCGTCATACACGGACGTAAGAACGGTATAGTCCTCCTTTGCGGCATTCCCGCTTACCGAATCCGGCGCGTCTGACACGGATTCACTGTTTTCATCGTCGTCCTGCTTCTCTATTTCATGGCCCGTCTGGGTTTCATCCGTATTTTCTTTTTCGTAATCTGTCTGTTCTCTGTTTTCTTCTTCTGTATCTTCTGTGTTTTCCTCTGTTGTTTTCTGCTCCGTTTCCTCTGTGATTTTGTTTTCAGATACCGTATCAGAGTCCTGATCTTCGCTTTCCTTCCAAACCGCCGCGTCCGTTCCCGACTCAGCTTCCTGGAAACGGGCTGTTTCCGACAAAAGGTCTGCGTCTGCCAGCGCCGGACTGACCGTCGTAAAGACAGTGGCGACAATCAGCAGCAGCGCCATACTTCTTTTCAGCGTATTACCCATCCATATTTTCCTTTCATTCATAAATCAGTGTGAACATTTACCCCTGCGATGCGGCTCTCCTGCGCTTAACACAGCGATACGCAAGCGACAACGGTGAAGGCGCCGCTTTCAGCGTCATATTCCTCCGCGTCCGCATACCCATCCTCCCTGAGTGTTTTTGTATCACGGGGAAGCTCGCAGAACCTTCCCATGACAGAGCCGAAACCCTCTGAAAGGCCCAGCCCGGATAAAACTATGTATGATTCCTGTTTTCATAAACGATTCCCGGATTATCCTTGCTTTGAATTGTGATTAGATTTTGTAAATATGGTGTCAAAAAATGAATAAGGGGATTGCAATCCGAATAAAAATGTCAAAAGTGTAAGAAAAATCGATCAAAAGAACTGAATTTAGATAAAATCAGAAGTTTTTGTCCGTTTCAATATACCATATATTTACATATATGTCAAATATTTTTACATATTTTTCTATTTTTGTTTTTATGATAAAATAAGGGGCCGTCTGCTGACAGTCCCCCACTTTATCACAGTGATTGTTCTACAAAAATGATTCCAAACGCCTCCGGGCCGATGTGGGCGCCGATCGTGGCACCGATCTGCAGCCGCTTTTCCGGACAGATATTCTTTCCCGCTAACTTTTCTTCAAATTTTTCGCAGTTTTCCGTTCCATACGAATACAATGAATAAATGGGAAAGCTTTCGTCTATCTTCACGCTTTCCAGATGCCGCAGAATATGGCTGATCGCCTTATTTCTGCCAAGCGCTTTTCCCAGCATGGCCACTTCGCCTTCCTCCGATATGGTAATCAGCGGCTTCAGCCCCGCCATATCGCCCAGCGCCGCCGCAGTCCGGCTCAGCCGGCCTCCTCTGGACAGGTATTCCAGCGTATCCAGCGCCGCCACCACTTTTACCTGGGACTTTATGGCCTCGATCTGCTCTGCGATCGCTTCGGCAGTCCGTCCGTCATCCGCCAGCTTCCGGGCATAATCTGCCAGCACCTTGATATTACAGGTCGCCGTTTTGGAATCTACAATATAAATCGGCTCGTATTCCGCCATATCCTTTGCCAGTACGGCGCTCTGATATGTACCGCTTAAGGCTGAGGACAGAGCGATGCAAACCACCTCGTCTCCTTTTTCCTTTGCATCCAGAAAGATGTCCAGAAACTGCTGGGGAGAAGGCTGGGAGGTTTTGGGGAATTCCCCTGTCTTTTCCAAAATTTCATAAAATTGATTCCGTTCCAGATCCACGCCGTCCACATACTGTTTCTCCCCAATGGTGATGGCAATGGTCACCAGATCCAGATTTTTTTCCCTGATTTCGCTCATCTGATAATCAGAAGACGAATCTACCACGATTCTTATCATATTATAATCTCCTCCGCCGTATCCGCAATCTGTGTAAACATATCCACAATATCCCCGGCCTTTTCCGGACCGATTTTTTCCAGCAGTCTGTCAATCAGCGCCAGTATCCTCTCATGCTGTCTCTGATACCCTTCCAACTGATCCAGATTCAGGCTGACCAAAATCTGCCGTTTATCTGCCGCAGAACGCTCTCTGCTGATCAATTGCTTCTCTTCCATACTGGACAGCGTCCGGTTCATCTGAGATTTCTGCATTTTCATCTTCCGGCACAGATCCGTAGCCGTAACCTGCCGGTCAGGCGTATTGCAGTGATTCCTGTACAGAATGTTGCAGATGACAGACTCATTATAAGGCAGATCAGATACCACCCGTTCATTGATAATGGCTGTGGTCAGCTTCAGCCAGGCATCCAGCAGCTTCTCATTCATGACAGAACTCCTTTCCGGACAGAAGCTTCCCTCTGCGGGATCAAAACAGCAACAGGAGACATGCTGTCTCCCGTTTTTAAAAAGTTAATATTGTGAACAGTTTGCATAGTATACTATCACCGGCTCAGAGATTTGTCAATATCCGATTTCTGTTTCGGACGCCCCGATTCCCTACAGCTTGGAATATCCATACCCGTTTACCATAGCGTCCAGCTTCTTCTGCGCCCTGCACATCGGGCAGTCATAGGTCTCATACGCCTGGTAATTCGGCAGGTCATTGGTATCGAACATTGACTCCACTTTCATGCCGTCGATGGAGTCAATGGCGCTGAACACGGAGAAAATAGACTGCACATGCCCGCCGTAATACCCGATGCAGCGCAGGGAACGGCGCAGCGTCTCGCCGGTTGTGGTGGTGGCCAGCAGAAGAATGACGTTTTTCCCCCGGATGGAGCCCACCACATTGTCCCGGAAAATCATCTGATTGCTCATATCAAATTCCGGCGTCACCACGTATACGGTCTGATGCTGGTTCATATTGGGGAAATTCCCCCGTTCCAGTTCTTCCGCCACATAGGCGCCGATCACTTCGCTGCCGTCCAGACAGCAGATAGTATCCACCACCGTGTCCCCGGGAAGCCGCTGTACAAAAGCTTTCGCCACCGCTACCGCCTCCGAACGGCGGGTTTTCAGGCCGGTCATATCCACATAATAATTGGTATGGGAGTGAACCGTCGCGAAATGTCCCGGAATCACACGCAGGATAATATTGTTTCCGGCTTTTGAGTAAAATTTCATTACTTTACTTTCCATGATGCATACCGAACCTTTCTGAAAATTAAGTGAAACCGATCCAAAAGATCTGCCCGCACTCCTGCATAGAAAACACAAAAACCCGGCCTGCCGCCCTTCTCTGCCTGTCCTTATGCGAAAGGGCGATGGCAGCAAAGACAGCAAACCGGGAACATATCAAAGCTATATAATGACAGTCATTATTCAGCGGTACACTGAACGGCGGTGATCGCCACAACGCCTACGATATCGTCAGCCACACAGCCTCTGGACAGGTCGTTGATCGGCTTTGCGATACCCTGGGTAACAGGGCCGTAAGCTTCTGCCTTGGCCAGTCTCTGGGTCAGCTTGTAGCCGATATTTCCGGCATCCAGGTCAGGGAATACCAGAACGTTTGCCTTGCCTGCAACGGGGCTGCCGGGCGCCTTGGACTCGCCTACGCTGGGAACGATAGCGGCGTCAAGCTGCAGCTCGCCGTCGATCTTGTACTGAGGATACTGCTCTTTTGCGATGGCGGTAGCTTCCAGAACCTTGTCTACGTCCGCATGCTTTGCGCTGCCCTTTGTGGAGTGAGACAGCATGGCCACGATAGGCTCCTCCTGTACCAGCAGCTGGAAGGACTCTGCGGAAGATGCGGCGATAGCAGCCAGCTTCTCAGGATCAGGATTCTGCTCCAGACCGGAATCGGCAAAGATAAAGGTGCCGTTTGCGCCGTACTCACAGTTGGGAACAACCATTAAGAAGAATGCGGATACCAGCTTGCTGCCGGGCTTCGTCTTCAAGATCTGTAAGGAAGGTCTCAGCGTATTTGCCGTAGAATGGCATGCGCCGGATACAACGCCGTCAGCGTCGCCCAGTTTTACCATCATGCAGGCGAAATACATATAGTCGGACAGCAGCAGCTCCTTTGCCTGCTCTACCGTCATGCCTTTGGACTTTCTCAGCTCCGCCAGCTTCTCGGCATAGCTTTGCGTCTTCTCGGAAGTAGCGGGGTCGATAATGGTTGCCTTTGAGATATCAAAGCCCTTATTATTAGCCTCTACCTCGGCAGGGCTTGCGATAATGGTGATGTCGGCGATATCCTCTGCGATACACTTGGAAGCCGCCTCATAGATTCTTACGTCCATTCCCTCAGGAAGAACAATCGATTTTTTATTTGCCTTGGCTCTCGCCTTGACTGTGTCAATAAATCCCATGATTCTTTGACTCCTTTCCTCTCCTTGGTGTTTGTCAATATTATACTCCATTTCCAAAATGCATACAAGATGATTTTTTACGGATTTTTATTTTTCCTGTCTTTTTCTTCGTACCTGCCCGCCGTTTTTCGCAGGTCCCCGGACCCAAACCCAAAAAACAGAGGCCAAGTACTCGTTGCAATCGGAAATAAAGCATGATAAAATGCAGATATTACCAAACATGTAATCCTGAAAAATCAATTTTCACGGGCAAAAAGAACGGAAATACGGCAGAACAGGGAGGATAACAAAAAATGAGGCCGGAAACAATGGGCAAAACCGCGGAACAAAATAAACCCGCACCGGAACAAAAACAGGGAAACCCGCTGGCCGCGGACAGCATCGGCAGTCTTTTGTGGAAATTTTCGGTTCCCAGCATTATCGCCATGCTGGTCAGCTCCCTGTACAATATCGTAGACCAGTTTTTTATCGGGCGCAGCGTGGGAGAGCTGGGCAATGCGGCCACGAATATTTCCTTCCCGCTGTCCATTTCCTGTATCGCCATCGCGCTGATGTTCGGCATCGGCGGCGCTTCCGCCTTTAATATCTCCACGGGGCAGGGGGAGCAGAACCCGGAAGAGAGACGGCAGGCCGTCTTTTATCTGGGAAACGGAGCTGTTCTGCTGTTTGGATGCGGCCTTGCGCTCTGGCTGGTCACCCAGTTGTTTCTGGAACCGATGCTTACGTTTTTCGGTTCGCCGGATAATGTGCTCGGCTATGCGAAAACCTACACCCGCATCGTATCTTTCGGCTTTCCCTTTCTGATCCTGACGGCGGGCGGCGGACATCTGATCCGCGCCGACGGACGGCCCAGATTCGCCATGATCTGCAACCTGACGGGCGCTGTGATCAATACTTTTCTGGACGCTTTGTTTGTATTTATTTTTCAGTGGGGAATGGCAGGAGCCGCCCTGGCTACGGTAATCGGGCAGGTTGTCTCCGGCATAATGGCCGTATGGCTTCTGGCCCACTGCAAATCCGTCACACTGACGAGAGAGCATCTGATCCTCCGGTTAAAATACGCAAAACGGATTACGGCTCTTGGGATGGCTCCCTGCATCAACCAGCTTGCCATGATGGTTCTTCAGATCGTCATGAATCAGTCGCTGAAATATTACGGCCTGCGGTCCGTTTACGGAGAATCCGTTCCTCTGGCCTGTGTGGGCATTATCACAAAAATCAATCAGGTGTTTATGTCCTTTGTCATCGGTATTTCCCAGGGGCTTCAGCCGATTGTCAGCTTTAATTACGGAGCGGAACGGTACGGACGGGTAAAAGAGGGCTATCTGAAAGCCTGCGGTTTCGGTTTCGCCGTATCCGCCGCCGCCTTTTTGCTGTTCCAGCTCGTACCCAGGCAGATTATCTCTATTTTCGGGAACGGCTCGGAGGCCTATTATCAGTTTGCGGTCAATTATTTCCGGATTTTTCTGTTTTTTACGTTTCTGAATTTTATGCAGAAGATTACGTCGATCTTCTTTACGGCCATCGGAAAACCAAAGGGAGGCATTTTCCTTTCGCTGACCCAGCAGATTCTGTTTCTGCTTCCCCTTGTTCTGATTCTGCCCCTGTTTCTGGGAATCGACGGGATTATGTACGCCGGTCCCGTCGCGGATTTCACTTCCGCCATGGTGGCCGCCGGTATGATTCTGCATGAATTCGGACGAAAGGAATATCAAAAGATAGGAGCGTAAAACCATTATGACTGTCTGCGGCATTATTGCGGAATATAATCCGTTTCACAACGGACATTTCTATCATATGGAACAAAGCCGGCAGTTATCGGGAGCCGACTATATCATCGTGGTATTGAGCGGCAGCTTCGTTCAGCGGGGCGCGCCGGCTTTTATCGACAAATATATGCGCACGCGGATGGCGCTGGAAGCGGGGGCCGATCTGGTAATTGAGCTTCCCGCTCTTTTTTCCTGCGCCAGCGCGGAGGATTTTGCCGGAGCGGGGGTCAGTCTGCTGGATCAGTTAGGAGTGACTGACTGTCTTTGTTTTGGTGTGGAAGCCAGCGACCTGGAATCCCTGTCGGCCGCCGCCCGGCTTCTGGCTCAGGAACCGCCGGAATTTTCCGCTGCGCTGAACCGCTGTCTGAAAGAAGGACTTTCTTTTCCCAAAGCCAGGGAAATCGCTCTGAAAAGCTGTCTGGCGGAAAAACATTCCCAAACAGAATATATAACCGATGCGCTTTCCACGCCAAACAATATTCTGGCTCTGGAATACCTGAAAACGCTGTACCGCCGCAGGTCCTCTATCCGGCCCGTCGCCGTTCCCAGAGCAGGGGCGGACTATCACAGCCAGAATCCTGACGAGCCGTTATGCTCTGCCTCTGCGATCAGAACCTATCTGATGTCAGCGGCAGCAGCTCCGCTGCAAATCCCACCCGGTATGATGCCCTCCCACTGCGCCCGGCTTCTGGCGGAGCACTGGCAGCGCACCTGCCCTCTGCTGCCGGACGATTTTTCTCCCATGCTGGCCTATCAGCTTCTGGCCGAACAGGAGCCGGGCTGCGCCCGGTATCTGGACGTATCGGAGGAATTATCCCGCCGCATCCTGCGCCATCTTCCGGATTACCACAGCTTTACCCGGTGGACAGAACTGCTGAAAACAAAGCAGTATACCTATACCCGCATTTCCCGGATACTCTGTCATATCCTGCTGCAGATTCCCCAGGATACGGCAGACCTGTGCCGGGACAATGGTTACATGGATTACGCCCGCATCCTGGGCTTTCGGAAAAACAGTGCCCCGCTGCTGTCCGCAATCAAAAAGAACAGCTCCATTCCCATACTCACAAAGGTATCCGACGCAGAATCCCTGCTGTCTTCTATGGGCAAGTCCGTTCTTGGGACAGAACTGTTCGCTTCCCGTCTGTACGGGGCGGTGCAGAGACAAAAGTTTCCTTCCTGTCCCCGGCTGCCCAGTGATTACACGGCGGGGGTAATGGTTGTTTGACTGAAACACGATATGCAGATCACCGCTCAGGCCGTGGTTCGCAAAATAATATAACCCTTTAATTTGCGCTTTTCCCTCTGCTGACCTCCAGAAGCTTCTGCTTTAACTGTTCTTCCATCTTGCAAAGCTCTGTCTCGGCTGCCCGGCGCTTCTGCTGGCCCTCCGACTGAATCTGCATCACTTCGTCCAGCGTGCTGATCAGGCTTTCATTGGTATGCTTCAAAGTCTCCATATCCACAATGCCCCGCTCCGATTCTCTGGCCGTTGCGATGGTGGAGGTTTTTAAAATCTCCGCATTTTTTCTCAGCAGCTCATTGGTCATATCCGTCACTTCTTTGTGGGCCTTGGCCGCCTGCTCGGAATGGGCCAGCCCCAGGGCCAGCACCATCTGGCTTTTCCACAGCGGAATCGTGTTTACCAGGGTGGACTGAATCTTTTCCGACATCTGGGTGTCATTGTTCTGCACCATGCGGATCTGAGGAGCCATCTGAATGGAGATCATCCGGGTCAGATCCAGGTCATACAGTTTTTTCTCGAAACGGTTGCACATGGAGGACAGATCGTTTGCCGCCTGGGCATCCTCAGGCCTGCCGCTCTGTTCGGACTTTCTTACCAGCTCCGCCAGGTCATGCTCCCGCACCTGAGCCAGCTTATATTTTCCGGCGGCCAGATACATGGTCACTTCCTTGAAATAGTCCAGATTCATATCGTACAGCTTGTCCAGCATGGCCACATCTTTTAAAAGCTGAATCTGATGTCCTTCCAGCACGTCGCAGATACGGCCTACGTTCGTCTCGGCTTTGTCATATTTGGCTTTCAGGGCGGTTACTTTATTGCTTCCTTTTTTGAAAAGGCCGAACAGCCCCTTTTCTTCTTCCTCCACGTCAAAGCTTTTCAGCTCCGTCACCACATTGGACAGCATGGAGCCTACCTCGCCCAGATCCTTGGTCCGCACATTCTCCAGCGCAGTGCCCGAAAAATCGGCGATTTTCTTCTGCACGGCGGCGCCGAACTGCAGCACCTGGGTGGAATTGGAAATATCAATTTTTTCCGCAAACTGCTTTACCGTCTCCTGCTCCTGCTCCGACAACTGCATCTCCTGAAAAACAGCCAGTTCCTTCTGCTCCATAACCGGTTCTTCCACCGTGGGGATCTCCCCGCCAAATGGGTCCAATGTCAATGTAATTCCCTGATTCTCGCTCATTTTTTCCTCCTAATATGGTACCGCCGCTCCACTTCCTCGGTTCTATTTATTCCTTCATCGCCCCGAACCCGCTCTCGGTCAGCCCTTCCTGGGCCAGCATGGTTTCCAGCACGGAGATATCCGTGGACACATCCATGGCTGTTTCTTCAAACAGATCATCCAGCAGGTTCTCAAACGCCACATTAATGGTATCCAGCGTCCGCTCAATATCCGCCTTGGCATTCACAATATTTTCCCCGTTCACCGGCTGCTTCTCCAACTCACAATACACATGAACCAGCTTCAATGTGGTGGGCAGGTAGTAGCTCATAAACTTCCTGATCTCACTCAGCTTCTGGGGATGGCTCTGAATATGTTCAAAAATCTTCCTGGTCACATCTTCCAGACGATACAGTTTTGCGGAAACCTCCTCGCCGGCGATTTCTTCATTTGCCTTGCGGATCAGCTCCACATGCCGCCGGCCTTCTTCCACGGCTTCTTTTAAAGCGGCAAGCTGCGGATCCTCGGCGATCATCGCCTGTTCTTCCTTCTGAATCCGCGCCTCCTGTTCTCTCAGATTCTTCGTCCGCAGATATTCCTGATAAGTGCTGTCGGTCAGCATCAGCGTGGCGCCGTTTTCGTCCAGATGTCCCTCCCGGAACATATTCAGACGGATCATGGCTTTCAGATCTTTCATCACCAGCTTCGCTTCCCTTGCCTGGCTGGAAATAATCTCCCTTGTATCGCAGTAAGTGCGGTTATTGATAATCCGAAGATACCGGTAAAACCGCCGCACCCTTGCCCGAAGGCCGATACCTTTCCCCATCAAAAATCCGCTTCCCGCCGTCAGGGTGGTAAATATGGTGGTAGCTTCGAACTCTGCCACGGGGTCTCCCACCAGCATACTGACCAGAAAAACCAGCGCCGGTATGCCAAAGAACCCCAGTCCCAGTGCCCCGAATACGGTACACAGAACCCCTGACACCTTACCGGCAGGATTTCTGGACACCGGAATCTGCGAATAACGCAGAAGCTGGGACGGCGTCATCCGGCTGATATCCGGAACCTGCTTCACATACCGGGGCGGCTGATATGAGGATTCGCCGCCTGCCCGGCCCGCCAGAGCCCAGTTCTGCCTTCTGGCAGTCCTTCTCTGGATTCGCTCCACATTCCGCTGTACCCGTTCCGTGCTTCTCTCCCTGCTCTGGTTCAGCCGGCTGCCGGCCGCATCCAGCTTATCCCCCGCTTTGTCCAGTGCGTCCCGCACCTCGTCTATCGCATGGTCGATGGCCGAATTTACCTGATTTTTCGTCTCACTCAATTTGAGAGAATCAAGAGATTCCGCAATCACCGACTCTATGTTTTTTGCCAGCTCTGACAATTCACTTTTATAATCCACAGTACTCTCCATCCGCCTTTATTTTTCACGCGCTCCCATACCCCGGCATTCGCCGCAGGCACAGCCCGTTTATCACAACAAATATTATAAAGGCTTTCCGAAAAATGTGCAATAGCAGGCAGGGAAAATGTTAGACACATATCTAAAATTTAAGGTTTTTATAAGAAAGAACGACGCACCCACAGGGAAAAATGCGGGTTTTGTGACAAATATGTGACTAACGCAATGATTCTGTACATAATGTAATCATGGTTTTTAAGCGGTTTTTAAGAGAAAACCTTTCAGAAGGAGCACCGGCTGGTCCTGCTGCCAGTCCGCATACTTTTCCGGTATCTGCGTATAATATCTACGTAAAATACGTATATATTTTGTGTTTTCCCTTGATAACACGTAAAATACGTGTTAGTATGTGATTGTAAGGAGGAAACATACATGAGATTCAGAGAAGCCGACCGGATACTAAAGGATGATGGATGGTATGTGTCAGATATAAGTGGTTCACATTTCCAATACAAACACCCAATAAAGCCCGGAAAAGTAAGCGTTCCGAATCATCCCGGAGACATTCCGAAAAGTATTGTTAAATCCATACTCAAACAGGCAGGGCTGAAATAAGCCCCTGCCCCTTAAAATAAATCATGGAAAGGAACATTGATCTATGAATTATGTATACCCGGCTGTTTTCTATGAGGAAGATGACAAAATATCAGTCATTTTCCCCGACTTGGGAAACCTCGCAACTTTCGGGGATAATGTGGCGGACGCTATGCGCATGGCCCAGGATATCTGCGGCCTGCATCTGTTTACCGCTCTGCGTGACGGCGATCCCCTCCCGGCTGCCAGTTCATTAAGTGAAATCAATCCTGCTGCCATCCTGAAAGATTTTGAAATGGAATCCGCCGCGGAAAGTGCTTTCGTCAATATGGTACTGGTGGATATGACCGAATACGCAAGGCAGCACAGCGACAAGGCAGTAAAAAAGACTTTAAGCATCCCCATGTGGCTGAATACTCTTTGTGAAGAAAAAAGCATCAATTTTTCAAAGGTACTGCAAGATGCTCTGCTGACAAAAATACAATCACTATAAATGGCAGCAGTCCGGAATAGACTATGCTTTACCTGATAAGAACGCCGCCCCGACACTCTCCCAAAAGTGCAACAGGCGGCAGGATAACACCTGCCGCCCTTATTATTGCATCATATTCCGCAGTTTGCCATCCCCTTCAACACCTCGTAGTCCCTCAATTACGCTTTCTTCTCTTCTTTCGCCAGATGGAAGGAAATCAGCAGATCGTCCTGATGTACGGCGTCTCCTTCCTTAACATAAATCTTATCCACAGAGCCGTTTACCTTGGACACCACAGTCGTCTCCATCTTCATGGCTTCCACGGTCATCAGCGGCATGTTTTCCTTCACCGGATCGCCTTCTTTGACAAATACCTTGCTGACTGTGCCCGGAATAAAGGAACCCAGATGCTGAGGATTGCTTTTATCCGCTTTCAGCCTCCGGTCAGAATTCACTTTCAGGCTTTTATCCTGAATCTTCACATGACGTAAAGAACCATTCACCTGGAAAGTCAGGGTGCGGATTCCCTCTTCGTCCGGGTCGCCGGCCTCGATATATTTAATCAGCAGCTCTTTTCCCTCATCAATGCGCAGATAGGTTTCCTCTCCTTTGCGCAGACCGAAGAAATACACATGGCTTTCCAGACGGGTCACGTCGTTGTACATATTAAAGTGCTCGCAGTAATCCTCGTATACCTTGGGATACAGGGCATAGCTGATGGCTTTCTGGGCCATCACCTCGTCTGACTTATCCTCATAGTGATATTTATCCACCAGATATTTCTTCACGGCCTCCAGATCCATGGGCGGCAGTGCCTTGCCGGGGCGTTCGGTCAGCGGCTGGATATCTTTCAGAACCATTTTCTGCAGCTTCTTCGGGAATCCCCCGTACGGCTGTCCCATCATGCCCTGGAAGTAAGACACCACGGAATCCGGATAGGACAGGCCCACGCCTTCTTTCAGAATATTGTCCTTGGTCAGACCGTTCTTAAACATAAAGATAGCCAGGTCGCCCACCGCTTTGGAGCTGGGTGTCACCTTTACGATATTTCCCAGCAGCTCATTCGCGTCCTTATACAGTCCTTTGATAGACTCAAAATCATCCGCGGAACCCATGCTGCTGACCTGGGCCAGCAGGTTGGAATACTGTCCGCCGGGAATTTCGTATTTATAGATTTCCGCATTGGGCGCTTTCATATCGCTCTCAAAGCTTTCGTATACCTTACGGATACGGCCATAGTAACGGCTTAAAATATCTAATTCCTCAAATACGAGGCCGGTATCCCGCTCCGTGCCTCTGAGGGCCTCCACAATTGCGTTCATGGAAGGCTGGCTGGTCAGGGAGGACATGGACTCTACGGCCAGATCCACGATATCCACGCCGGCCTGAGCCGCCATCAGAACGGTGCTGACGCCGTTGCCGGTGGAATCATGGGTATGTAAGTGGAGCGGCACATACAGTTCTTTTTTCAGCGCCGCCACCAACTGCTGAGCCGCCAGCGGTTTCAAAAGGCCGGCCATATCTTTGATGGCGATAGCATGGCAGCCCAGCGCTTCCAGCTCCAGCGCCATCTTTACATAGTAATCCAGCGTATATTTTTTCTCCGCGGGGCTGGACACATCGCCGGTATAACAGATAGTTCCCTCTACGATCTTCCCGGTCTTCAATGCCTCTTCTACCGGCATCTTCATATTTTCCACCCAGTTCAGGCTGTCGAAGATCCGGAATACGTCCACGCCCCGCTCCGCGGAAATCCGGATAAATTCCTGCACCACATTGTCCGGATAATTGCTGTAGCCCACGGCGTTTGAAGCCCGCAGAAGCATCTGAATCAGCGTGTTCGGCATACGCTCTCTTAACAGAGAAAGCCGTTTCCAGGGAGATTCTTTCAGGAACCGGTAAGCGGTGTCATAAGTGGCGCCGCCCCAGCATTCCACGGAAAAGGCGTTCTGCATATAGGCGTTGGTGGCATAGGCCGCGCCGCACAGATCCTTGCTCCGCATACGGGTAGCCAGCAGAGACTGCTGGGCGTCACGCATGGTGGTGTCGGTGACATACAGCTTCTTCTCCTTTAAAATCTTCTGCATCAGCCTTTCCGCTCCCAGCTCCAGGAACAGATCTCTGGCGCCGTGAACAGGTTTGGAGCGGTCCACCTCCGGAAGCACACGGTTTTCATACTGTTTTTTCTCGCCGATATTGGAATTGACGATACGGTCACCCAGAAATTCAATAATCTTCGTGGCTCTGTCCTGGCTCTGAGTCATCTGGAACAGCTCCGGCTTGTCCTCGATAAAGGTGGTATAGCATTTCCCGTCCCGGAAGGTGGGATGGTTCAGCACATTAATCAGAAACGGCGTGTTGGTTTTCACGCCTCTGATCCGCATCTCCTGCAGGGCGCGGATCGACTTGCTTATGGCGCCGGAGAAGGTACGGCTGTGGGAAATCACTTTTACAAGAAGACTGTCATAATAAGGAGCGATCACCGCTCCCATATAGGCGTTTCCGCCGTCCACGCGGATACCGTTGCCGGCGCCGGTACGGTACACGGTGATCTCGCCAGTGTCGGGCAGGAAATTGTTGGCCGGGTCCTCGGTGGTGACACGGGTCTGGATGGAATAGCCGTTGCATTTCACGCTCTCCTGAGATCGGATATTGATCTCGTCAGAATCCAGCGGATAACCTTCCGCGATCAGTATCTGAGACTGCACCAGATCCACGTTTGTCACCATCTCGCTGATGGTATGTTCCACCTGGATACGGGGGTTCATCTCGATAAAATAGGGATTGCTCTCATCGTCCACCAAAAACTCCAGCGTTCCCGCGTTCTCATAGCCCACTTTTTTTGCCAGCCGGATGGCGGAACCAAATATAATATTCCGTGTCTCGTCGGGTACGGAGAAAGCCGGCGCATACTCCACCACCTTCTGATGACGCCGCTGCACCGAACAGTCACGGTCAAACAGGTGAACCACGTTTCCATAGCGGTCGCCCAGAATCTGCACCTCCACATGCTTGGGGCTTCGCAGGTATTTCTCAATAAACAGCTTATCGTCGCCGAATGCCTTTTTGGATTCGTTCTTCGCCTCCTCAAATTCCCGTTTCAGATCCTCGGCCCGGTCCACGATTCGCATTCCCCGGCCGCCGCCGCCGTTAGAAGCCTTTAACATAATGGGGTAGCCTACCTCTTTGGCGATCTTGGCAGCTTCCTCATATTCCTTGATGGCATGGTCCACACCCGGAATAATCGGCACCTTGGACTGGATCGCGATCTGTTTGGAGGAAATCTTATCTCCCATCATATTCATCACCCTGCTGGAAGGCCCGATAAACACGATGCCGCTTTTCTCGCAGGCATCCACGAAATCCGGATTCTCGGACAGAAACCCATAGCCCGGATGAATCGCGTCCACATTCGCCGCCTGGGCGATTTTAATAATGGTGTCAATGTCCAGATAGGCGTCCACCGGACCCTTTCGGGTATCCAGCGGATAAGACTCGTCGGATTTGGAACGGAACAGGGCGTAGCGGTCTTCCTTGGAATAGATGCTGACCGTGGTAATCCCAAGTTCATTCAGGGCCCGGAACACACGGATGGCAATCTCCCCCCTGTTTGCCACCAGCACCTTTTTAAACGGGGTGATTTTTACTTTTTTGTCCATACACATTCTCCTTAAAAACGCTATTTACTGTTTTCAGACCTTGCCAGCTAAAAACAGTGTACTGTACCATTCATAACAGTTTATCATGAAACAGGCTAATTCACAAGCGTTTCGGAATCCGGTATTCATTGAAACTTTGTTATGGACATATAACAAGTTTCAAGGGTAAAGAAAAACAAAGCGGAAAACCACATCTCAATTCGGTTTTCCACCCTGTATCAATCTAACATATTCTCATTCAAGCCTGGCGGTCAGATCATGTCCCGCCCCGTTTTCACTGCCCTCCAAACGGACAGTCTCAGCGGATTTTCTTCCCGATCACCGTCTCATACATGGCGATCAGATTCTCCGCCGGCACCCCTGACACCACATTGTGAATCGGGTTAAAAATATAACCGCCCCCCTGGTTTAAAATGTCTACACGCTCTTTCACCTGGGCGCGCACTTCTTCCGGCGTGCCAAACGGCAGTGCCTTTTGGGTGTCCACGCCGCCGCCCCAGAAGGTAAACTTATCCCCATACTCCGCTTTCAATCTCTGAGGGGACATCCCGTTCGGCTCCATCGCGCTGAACTGTACGGGATTCAGGCAGTCCACGCCCATCTCCCACAGGTCGTCCAGCAAATCATTGACGCAGCCGCAGGTATGATAGAACGTTTTCCAGTTCGTATTCTGATGCACCCAGTCATTGATCTTCTTATAATGTGGCTTATACAGACTGCGGAAGGTGTCAAGGCCCATAAACAGCCCTTTCTGGGTACCGAAATCCGTTCCGGAAATCCAGATCACCTGGATCCGGTCTCCTACCGCCTGCTTGTAGATCTCCAGATTTTTCAGCATAACCTCTGTCTGCAAATCAAAAACCGCGTCGACATAATCAGGATACATCAGGTGGGCGGTCAGCCAGTCCTGAACCGTGCGGATTCCTTTCGGGTTTTTCACTGTCGGACCGGGTATCCAGGCCGCGTCGCCCAGACCCGCGCCGCCCAGCACGCCCATAATTCCGTACTCTGTCTCTTTATACAGCCGTATGGATTCCTTCTCCCAGTATCTGGCATCCTCTTCGGAGCAAACCTGGAAATCATCTTTGTAATCCTCAAGGGGCGTCAGGTCCTCCTCGTCCAGATCCCAGTCAAAAGGTTCTTCAAAATGGTCGAGATTATCAAAAAAAGAACCGTTCTTTACCATGCAGTACCCATACTTTGCGCCGCGGTCACCACACAGATAAGCCATCGTGTCTCCTTTTTCGTTCACATCATACGCAAAGCCTCCGCCCATGTAAGTAGGCGTCCCGTCATCCATGTCGAAAGGCTTCCAGTTTTCCTGGCGGAATCCCATCATATTTCCCACGTTCCACAGCCCTACCATATCGCTGTGAACAGCCTTCAGCAGATCTTCCTCGATTTCCCCCAGCATCTGCAAAGGCTCTATCACCTTCAGCCGGTGCTCATCCAGACCCAGCGCCTTTCTCAGCTTGTATACCGTGCTCACATTCATTCCTGTCTGTCCGTTGCTGCCCAGATCGATAGGGCAGCGGTCCGGCTGCTTATGATTAATCGCCGCGATTACTCTTTCTCTTGAAGTCATACCTGTCTCCTCCTGTTTTTTATAGGAAAGCCCAAGGCCTTCTCCTCTGGTCTTATCTTTTTACTTCTTGTCTACACTATACAGAGATTTAATCGGATTTTCATTCATATCAGTTGCCATATCATTTCGAAAAGTTGCTCTCATTCTGTTGACTGATATCCATCGACATATTATAATAAAAAACAGGAAAAACATCTGCTGATCTGTTACCAGGAGAATGTATCATGCTTTCAAAAGAACAGGGCGTCGCTCCCGGCTCCGATTACTATATCTATACCCCCAGCACCCAGGCCAGAAGCCTGTTCCTCTATCCGGTTATCACGGGATATTTCCGCTATCTTCCTGGCTATTGCCTGAAACGGACCTCTCTGGACAGCTTTCTGATCATGTATATGAAAAAAGGTCAATGTGAAATTGATTTCGCGGACCGCCACTACCAGGCATGCGAAAATCAGATCGTACTGCTGGACTGCTATTCCCCTCACTCCTATTATTCCTCCGAAGGATGGGAGGCGGAATGGCTTCATTTCGACGGGAACGGCGCAAGAGGCTATTATGACGCCATCCTGACAGGCACATGCCCTGTCATCACGCTGAAAAACACATACCGTTTTGAAAAATATCTTCATAAAATATATCTGCAGTTTAAAGACAGCCCTTCCGTAAGAGAAGCGCTGTTGAACAATTATATCGTTAATATTTTAACGGAACTGCTGGTCAGCCAGGAGACCGCAAACCCCGGCATGACTTCCTCCGATCTTATTTCCGACAGCATCGCTTATATCAACGAACACCTGACAGACCCTCTTTCCCTGGACAAGCTGGCCGCTCAGGCCTCTTTAAGCCCTTTTTATTTCAGCAGGTTGTTTAAAAAGGAAACCGGATTTTCCCCCCACAACTATATTATCACCACCCGCATAAGCAACGCCAAATTCCTGCTTCGTTCCTCCGACGCGTCCATTAAACATATCTGTTTCAGCACAGGATTTACCGGCGAAAGCAACTTTTGCACCTGTTTCAAAAAAGAAACGGGCGTTACGCCTTCGGAATATCGAAAACAGGCCCGGAAATAACCTGCAGCAAACAACATATAAAAAATCCCCTCCTGAAAAGATTCTGGTTCTACCAGTTATCTTCCCAGAAGGGGATTTCTATGTTATTATGTCTGCCGTAATCTGCATGGCGCTCAATATCTCCATACTTCCTTTCATCTGATCCATATTATCCTCATTTTTTTCTATTTGCTGAACGCATCAAATCTTGGTTGCAAAGAAGATCATAAATCTTTTCACAGCCATCATCCGGATGTCCCGCATTTACCGCATCACAGATTTTCTCCACCAGGGTCAATTCCTCATCCAGTTCTGCTGCGATCTGTTCCGCTGTTTTGTCTTTCTCCATTTTCCGTTTTACCATGCGGATCAATTGATACAGTTCACCACGCTCAAGGCCACGTTCAAGACCTCTCTGCTCAGATTCATACATCATCTGGTTATAATCTAAAACTGCCTTTTCTCTGGCTTCATATTCCAAACGTTTTTCACTATCCCGGCTGATTGTCTGCAGCTGTTGGTACGCGCTGCTGATATAAGGATTTTTCTGCGCCAACATGTCAAACTCCTCCTTACGTTCCGCGTTGATAAATTTCGCCCATAACAGAATATCGCCGCCATCCTCTTTTAACTCCTTTGGCAGTTTTGGAAGCTCCAGCACATGAAACTCCATCTTATCCGTGTAAAGGATATGGCGGCTGTCTTCCCTGATATGGAAACTGGAGTAAAAATCTGTTTCTCCTTTGAATAGTTCAAAGTCCAGGATGCTGATGCTCACACACTTTTTAAATACCGTATAATTCTGCCCCGGGTGGATCTGCTCCGTATACATCTTTGATAAGTAAAATAAGGCACGGTCCGCCCAGGCGTTCATCATAGCAAGCTGAATCTCTATATCTATTTCCACGGCGTTATTCAACAATACCCGCACATCGAGGATACCCTGCTTCTCATCTGCGTTCAGTTTCCGCAGATTCGTATTCAATATCCTTGTCTCTTTGATCTCTGATGGTTCCAGTTTCAGTATAGCGGACAGGAAACCTGTCCGGGCATTTTCATCCATCATGATCTCTTTAAAAGCATAATCTATTTTTGGTTTCATTAAAAACATGTCTTCCATCAGAATTATTCTCCCTTTATCAGCCGACTGCTTTTGCTCCGGCAGCCTTTTTTAGGCATCACTAAAATGGCACATTCAGGGATAGAGGCACTGTTTACATGCCCCTTCCCATCCCCTGTATTCATTATAGCAGAAACCCGTGCCTTTTAACAGAAAAATCATCTAAGACTTCACGGGAATTCACAAGAAAATCATCCGTTTTTTTCCAAAAACAGCTTTGATTGTCGGGCGTTCTACTGCGTAACAAAGAGCATGAAAAAAGCGAATAAGAAACGCTTTGTTTCCTACTCGCCTTTTTCTGCATCCCTGTATGGCAGCTACCCTATTTCAGTTTGTTGGTTGATACTGTTTTATGCGTAGCTGCCATTTCGAGCCGCCTTTTTCGCGTTACGGTCAACTGATGTTATCAAACAGCAATTCGCTGTCCAACACACAGTCCTTATTCCGCTGCCTTACCCATTACTTCTTTGTAAGTTTCGGGAGTAACAACCACCGCGTCTACGGCAGTTTCCATCGCGGGCTCATTGCCTGCAATAATGTCGTACAGCACTTCCACAGAACCCGCGCCTACGGAATCGGCGGAGAAGTACGCGGAAGCCTTCATGCAGGTGCCGTCAGCGCCCTTGTCGTTCCACTCGTCTTTCGCCATGTACGCGCCAAGGCCAACCACGCACGCGTCTTTATCCAGACCAGCGGTCTCAAGAGCACGTACCGCGCCGATGGTTCCCTCTTCGTTAGCGCCGGTTACCAGCCACTTTTTGATCTCCGGATGAGCGGTGATTACCGCGGTCGCGGCAGTGTTGCCTTTGTCAGTCGTTCCGTCATAGTCCGCCTTGAAAATACGGGCAGTGTCAAATTCAGGGCATGCCGCGGTGAAGTTGTCATACTCGCCCTCCGCGCGGGGTACGCAGGAAGATACGGTATCCATGGTCATAATCAGAAGGCCGCACTCTTCGTCGGTTACCAGGTTATTGTCTTTCGCGTAAGCCGCCAGCCAGTCGCCGTTTGCCTGGCCGATTACATATGCGTTGATGCCTACCCAGGGAGCGATCTTATCGCCCGCGTCGGTCTGCAAAGCATCATCGGCTGCCACGATCGGGATGTTTGCCTCTTTGCACTTGTCAACAACTGCCTGAGACATAGTCTGGTCAGGAATACAGGTTACGATACCTTTTGCTTTGTTCGCGATGGCATTGTCGATCGCTTTCAGGTACTCTTCCGGACTCATCTTCGCGTCTACGAAGATAAACTCGTCGCCTTTTGCCTCTATGGCCGCCTGAGCCGCCGCGCCCTCATCGATAAACCAGGTCTGGTCGCCCGCCTTGTAGATGCCGTAAACCACGCCCGCTTCTCCGGACGCGGACGCTTCGGTTCCTGCCGCTTCGGTTCCCGCTGCCGCTGTCGTGGTGTCCTCACCCTGTGCCTCGGTCTGGGCAGGAGCCGCGGTCGTGTCCTTCGCGCCGTCCCCTGAACCGCCACATGCCGCCAGACTGAAAGTCATAGCCCCTGCCAGGAACAATGCTGTTAATTTTTTCATGTTGCTCATCCTCCTTTTTACTTTTACATGATTTCGTTTCATGCTGCTCTATCAATACGGCAGGCCGCGGCCGGTTCCCCTCCGGCCAGGGCCGTCCGTACGGATACTATTACAGGTTCTTCATGGACGCCGCCAGCAGATCTTTCTCTCTCTTCTGCTTTCTCATATAGTCGCTGGTCAGCGCGAATAAAAGCAGGCCGCCTCTGGCCACATAATGCCAGAAGGTAGGGACATTGACCATAATCAGGCCGGTATTAAAAGCCTGAATCAGGATGATGCCCAGAACCGTACCGCCCGTATCGCCGACTCCGCCCACAAAGGACACGCCGCCTAAGATTACGGCAGTGATGGCGTCAAACTCCAGGTTGACATTGGCCGACGGCTGTCCGGAATTCATACGGGCCGCGAAGATAATACCGCCGATCGAACACAGGACGCCCATCATCGTATAACAGATTGTGATAATCCGCTGGGGATTCAGGCCGGCCAGCCTGGCCGCGTCCTGATTTCCGCCGATGGCATAAATACTCCGGCCGAATTTGGTTTTCGCCAAAATAATACCGAAAATCACGATGCAGATAATCATAATCCACACGGCCACCGGCACATAAAATACCCTCGCCTTCCCCAGCGCCACAAAAGTCTTATCACTGACGGAAACCGGCTTTCCGCCGCAGATAATAAAGGCGAAGCCACGGATAATAGACTGGGTTACCAACGTCGCGATAAACGCTTCCAGACGAATTTTATTCACCATAAAAGCGTTAAAAGCGCCTACCAGGACACCGCACATAATAGTCAGAAGCACTGCCGCGAAAAAGGGGATCCCCTTGCTGACCAGAAGGGCCGCCAATACGCCGGAAAACGCTGCCAGAGAACCGGGCGACAGATCGTTCTGTCCCGCAATGATCAGATAGGTATGTCCGACCGCTACCAGTCCCACCAGGGACGCCGCGATCAGAATGTTGATCATATTCGCCACCGTAAGGAAATTTTTATTTAACGCTGTAAACAGAATAAACACCGCCACGTTGGCCGCAAGCAGCACCAGCTTGTCGCCGCTGATATGTATCCTGAATTTCTTTTCCGTATTCATGCCTCCCGTACCTCCCCAATCATACCAAGACTTAACAGTTTGCTTTCCGTCGCTTCCGCTCCGTCCACCTCTCCCACGATCTTAAGCGATTTCATCACGATGATCCTGTCTGAAAGCCCGATCACCTCCGGCAGCTCCGAAGAGATCAGGATGACCCCCAGCCCCTGTTTCGCGAACTGACAGATCATCTGGTAAAATTCCGATTTCGCTCCCACGTCGATTCCCTTGGTGGGCTCGTCCAGGATCAGAACCTTGGGATTTGTGCTGATCCACCTGGCCACGATGCACTTCTGCTGATTGCCGCCGGAAAGCTCCACAATCTTTTTATCAGGGGACGGCGTTTTAATCTTGAAGTTTCGAATTCCTTCTTCCGCCGCCTTTGCTTCCTTCTCTCTGCTCACAAATCCCAGCTTATCGGAATTCTGGTCCAGCAGAGAAATATTGATATTGTCACTGACGCTTAAATTCGCCAGAATGCCCTGCATCTTCCGGTCCTCCGGCACCAGGACGATACCGTGCTCCATGGCCTCGTGAGGAGAACGGTTCAGGATACTTTTTCCTTCCAGAAACACTTCCCCGGTTCTCATCGCATCCGCCCCGATAATGGCCCGCATCAGCTCGGTACGGCCCGCACCTACCAGGCCGGAAAAGCCAAGCACTTCTCCTTTATGAAGGACAAAAGAGTTCTCCTTCACATAATCGGAGGATACGTTTTTCACCTCCAGAAGCACATCGCCGATTTCCTTATCCCGGTCGAGATCTTTATAGATATCGCCCAGATCGCGTCCTACCATCATGCGGATCATCTCATCCTCCGGAACCACGCCGGTTTTCACCGTATCCACATAATGACCGTCCTTGAAAATCGCCACCTTGTCCGTAATCCGCTGAATCTCGTCCATACGGTGTGATACATAGATAATAATTTTCCCTTCCGCTTTCAGCTTGACGATAATCTTAAACAGCATCTCGATTTCCGAATCCGAAAGGGACGCTGTCGGCGCATCGAAACAGATCACCTTCAGGTTCTCTCTGGAATAAGCCTTCATAATCTCCACCATCTGCTGATAGACGATACTCAGATCCTTTACCTTCATAGCCGGATGGATGGGCAGGCCGAAATCCTCGATAATCTTCGCCGCCATCTCATTTGCCTTACCGGTATCGATGATACCGAACTTATTCGCCGGCATGTGCCTGAAATGATACGTCATCCAATGCTTTCACGCCCGGAAAATATTTGCATATATGCTGAAATTCCAACATTCCTGCCATGCGGTTACCCTCCCCCCTGCATTTACGTTTTTATTTTCGGATTTTGTTTTATCATACTTGATATTTATATCGGATTCATTAAGGTTTTTTGCCCTTTAATTTTGAAATCATGCTTTCCGGTATATCCGGCAGGCTTCCACATATGCCAGAATATTCTCCAGGGGCACTTCTGGCTCCACCATATGGGTGGGGGCCACAAACAATCCGCCTGCTGCTCCCGCGATGTCCAGGTTTTTCCATACCGCCTGTTTTACTTCCTCCGGCGTTCCGTGGGGCATCACCGTCTGGGTGCCGATGGTTCCATGGAAGGATATCTGATTGCCGTATTTTCGGTGAATCTCCTCAAAATCCATACACTCGCACTGGATCGGATTCAGCACATCGATCCCCGCTTCGATCAGTTGGGGAATCAGCGGCTCAATCAGTCCGCAGGAATGATAAAAAATCAAAATATCCGGATTCACTTTTTTCACTTCGTCAATAATCTTTTTCAGACGGGGCTTCAGCCATCTGCCGTACAACGCTTCGCTCATCATAATCGCGCGCTGGGTGCCGATATCGTCTCCCAGAAACAGTACGTCCACGCCGGCTTTCGCATAAGACAGCGCCCGGATCAGAGACTGCTCGGTCACTTTATCCAAAAGGAATTCCGCTTTTTCATCCTCCGTCATCATATCGCAGAACAACTGTTCCATACCGCGCATATACCAGGCGCATTCCCAGATGGTCATCTGCATATCCCCCAGAGCGATCAGATCCTGTTCCTTAATCTTTTTCGCCTGCTCCGCCTGGTGAGAGCCATCTGCTTTTTTGTAATCAGGGAAGGGATAGGCCTGCATTTCCTCCAATGTTTCCATACGCAGAAGCGGATAACGCATACGAGTCATGTGCGTGGACGTAGGGTATTTTTCATGTCCCACACCCCAGACATCAATTTCCGCTCCTTCTTTCAGCGGTTCGTCTTTAAAATACTTTCTGTATTGATTCACGTCATGATTTACCAGCCGCAGATCCTCCACCCGCCGCCAGGGCATGCCGAAATATGCTTCATAATCTTCGGCGCCCAGCTCCCTGCGGCACACTTCCTGCTGATGAGGGCATAATACAAATTCCACGGGAACCCGTTCATAGCCTGTTCTTCGCAGCATTGATAAAAAGTTTTCTCTGTTGGTCATTTCTGTTTTCCTCCTATTATCAGTTCCGCAACTCCCCTTGCTCTTCTATCACACACCGTTCCTCCGCCCTGCGCCCTTCCCAGCGGTTTCTGTACTCCATCGGCGTCTGCCCGGTATACTGCCGGAATATCCGGCTGAAATACTGAGAGCTGTTAAAACCTGTCAGGGACGCGATCTCCGTTACGCTTTTCCCGGACAGCCACAAAAGTTCTTTCGCTTTCTCCATTCGGAGGGAAGTGACATACTGAACGCAGGTGATCCCCGTCTCCTCTTTAAAACACTTTCTGAGATATCTGGAACTGATTCCGAACCGGTCCGCAAGCTTTTCCACACTCAGATCGTCCTCATAATTCTGATTAATATAACTGATTATTTTCTCAATTTTACCGCCTCCCGCCATTCTGTCCTTTTCTTCCGTCTTTGCGGAAAGCTCGGCAAACAGTTGAAAAAATAACAGCTTCATCTGAAGATTGTCATAAGAAGAATTCCCTGTCAGACGATGGCGCCGACCGATGCTTTCCAGCAGTTCTCCCACCATTTCGCAGCCGGAAAGCTTCTGAAATCTTTTTGCCCCGAAAAAGATAAAAGCATCCCTGAAATAGTCCGGGATCTCCAAATCAAATTCCAACTGCGCGATCTGGCAGGTTTCCTTTTTATCCACAAGAAACCAGTGGGGCACCCCCTTGTGCAAAATCATGCAGTCCCCCTCACGAAACGGCAAAAAGCTTTCGTCGGTGCCCACAATGCAATGGCCTGATTTGATGTAGATAATCTCAATCTCTCTGTGATTATGCCGCTCGAAACGATAGCTGGCCAAAAAACGGAACACACCGGCGTTCCGGATTTCCAGCTTTATGGAATCCTCCGTCAAAACCCGGGCGATTATCTGTTCTAACCTGTCCATCCCTATCTCCTTTTATCCATATTATCAATTATATAAACTTTATTCTTGTATTTTATGGTATATTTTCTGTTTTTTTGTGTACTATTCGGAATTTTTTTATGAATTTTCTAAAAAAATGCCGGTGAATGACAATCTTTCAATCATCATTCACCGGCGTTTACCCATAGATGTGATTAACACCAATTTGAGCGCCATAGACAATCTAAATTATTTCGCATCATTTTATCCCACAAAGCAGCGGCGTGATGTGGGAAAACTGCTTATTTATTTCCACACAATGGCAGAGACATACATCAGAAAAAACGCCGCAGCAATCCAGATCACGAACAGTTTCCGGATAAACTGCCACCAGGCGCGATAAGAAACCCCGCTGACTGCCAGATAAGAAACCAGCACAGAGGAATAGGGCAGTATAAAATCGCCGATCCCATCGCCGAAATTAAAGGAGAGCACCGCGGATTGCAGCGGAATCCCTGCCAGCTCGGCTGCCGGGCCAAACAGCGGCATGGTAACGGCCGCCTGTCCCGCCCCCGGCACAATCGCACAGTTAATCAGTGATTGGATGATAAACATCGCCGGTGCTTTCACCGCATCCGGAATACGCTGTAAAGACAGGGTTAAGCCATAGACAATGGTATCCGCAATGCCGCCCCTTTCCCAAACCAACGCAATCGTCCCGGCAAATCCCACGATCATCGCCGGTGCAAAAAAACGGCCCGCGGACTGTATATACAGATCCACAACATGATTGGGAGATGTCTTATCCACAAGCGCAATCGTCACCGCCGATACCATAAATACCGCCGACATCCGTACCGCCGACAAAGCGCCCTGGGAACCATAATAAACGCAGAATCCGATTGTCACCAGATAAATCCCTATGATCGCCCAGTCCCGCCAGGAACTCCCCGCACCGCTGTCGTCCGGCTTCGGCAGCTCCTCCTGCGGCGGATAGCCTTCGATTTTCTTTTTCCGGACTTTTTCCGCGTAAATATAAATATAACCGACAGTTAGCGCCCATAAGACCAACAGGCAGACCCAGCGAAACCCCGCTCCGGATAAGGGCGGTAAATTCACATAAGACTGCGCTGTCAAAGTCATAAGGCCTGTCGGTGACGTACAATAAGACATGGCGCTGCCCAGCAAAACCACTGCCAGCCCCGTAATGGCATCATACCCCAGGGTTACAAAAAAGGCGATTATAAAAGGAACAAAAGAAACCAGATATCTGGCGGCAATATTTAAACTCAAAAAAGTAAAGATACCGGTAAATCCGGCAATCATCAGAAAATGCCGCCCCTTTGCTTTCTTTAACAGCCAGGACACCAGCTTCTGCATCGCCCCTGTCTGAACCATAATCCCCACGGAACCGCCCACAAAAAAGAACGTGAAAATAACCGTCGCATTTTCCAGAAAGCTTTGTACAATCAGTTCCGGTAAGGCCGACAGACTGACCGGCCTTTTTTCTGTCCACACAAAACTGTCCGAAGACACCTCCCCGCCGGAGCCCGGCGCAAACTCTCCGGCAGGGATCATATAGGTGAAACATACTGCAACCAAAATGAAAATCAGAATCAAAGCGGTGGCACTGAGTCCTTTTGCCGCTTTCGGGGAATTGTTCATTTTAACTTCCGCTCCCTTCTCATTTCCTTAATCAAAGCTTCGATTCACCGGATTTTGATAGAAATCCTTTTTCTTCTCCAGCAATTCCGTAATGCAGTCATTTACAAAAGGCACCCGCAGCGCCACATACGGCAGGCATGCGCCGCCGCGGCACAGCCGGTCTATACGCGCCTCTACCAGAGGCATCAGCTTTTCCTTCGTCATCTCCGGCGCCCGCCACGCGGGGATATCAAATCCTCCCATCACCGTAAAGGTTCGGCCGGGGCCGTATGTCCGCAGAATTTCGGGCAGATCATTCATGGACTGAGCCGAAGTCCAGTGCTCTATCCCTGCTTCTATCATACCCGGAATCAGCCCTTCTACCCGCCCGCAGGAATGAAGGTGAAGATATTTTCCCCGCTCTTTCAAAAATGCCGTCACTTTTGAGACTGCCGGGCCGATCACCTGCTTCCAGGTTTCGGGAGACATAAAAGAACTGATTTGCGTTCCCCAGTCGTCATGGATTTCAAACATGGCAATCTGCGGGAAATACTCCAGCAATCTTGTCATTTTTTCAATATGGAAATCAGCCACCCCGCACAGAAAATCACGGCAGGCCTCCGGCTCCTCCACCAGGGCGATATTCGCTTCCGCCATTCCCATCATCGCGGCCAGCCGTTCAAATAATCCGCACACAATCTGTACCACCATCACTTTATCCGGATCTAATTTGTCCGCGTCGCGTTCAGCCATTCCGGTCCAGTCAACCGCGTTCAGATCCGGGAACCGTACCTGCTCTCTCCACCCTGTAATATCGGGAAGAAAAGGAGCGCACCGCGTATCCGGCATAAACCCGCGTACGGTGGGTTCATACGCCCACCGTACGCCAAACCAGTCCGGTCCCCCTTCTTTACAGGAAGACCGTTCCAGCACCTCAGGAGGCGCATATACCTGGACATCCTGTCTGTAATTGGGAATCCACTCCGGTATCTCGTGGCGCAGAAACATCAGCATATTATCTTTTGCAGTCAAAAATACCACCTCTTTCTATACTCATTGCGGACAACGGAAGTCTATGTAAGGGAAAGCTTCGGAAGTGTCCTATTTCCCGGATCACTGAAAAATTCCGCCCTCTCCGAAAGGCACGTATGAATCGCGTCTAACAGATAAGGGATATTGGCATTTGTATTGCCAAAGGGAAACAATGCCCCGCCACGGCACAGATCATCCATCCGCTGTCCTGTCAGGTCATGTACCTCCTCTGCCGTCAGGTCTGCCCTGCGCACCTCCCGGTTGTCCATGCCGCCGGTCAAGCAGATTTTGTCCCCGTATCTGCATATAATATCCCTGACATTATTGACGCACTGAACGGATGACCATCCGTCAATTCCGATTTCAACCATATCCGGCAGCAGGGGTTCAATATATCCGCAGGAGTGAATATCAAAATACAGCCCTTTGTCATGAACAAAATCAACGATTCTTTTTATATGAGGCTTTATCATACTTCTCCATGTATCCGGTGACAGAAATGTGCTGATATTGTGCCCCCAGTCATCATGTAAATTCACCAGGTCCAGCGGATAATAATCAGTCAGCCGGTCGATCAGGGCAATCTTATAATCCGTAATCGCTGTCAGCAATGCGTACGTTGCCTCCGGTTCTTCCAGAATCGCGCAGTTTGCCCCGACCATCCCCATCAACGCATGCAGCCTTTCAAAAGGTCCGTTAAAAATCGACATATACCGAACCTTTTTCTCATCATAGAGAGAAGCATCCCTCCGGGCCGCGGCTTTCCAGTCAACCGCATCAAGATCCGGAAACCGCACCGTCCGTTCCCATTCCGTTACATCTTTTAATACCGGCGGAACGGTGGTATCCACGGTCGCCCCCGCAATACCGGGTACGGTACGCCAGTGAACGCCAAACCAGTCGGTTCCGGTTCCGCCCTGGGGACCGCCGGGGGCGCGTTCCAGCACCTCCGCGGGCAGTCTTCCGCATACATCCGTCCGAAAATTCGGAATCCACTCCGGACACTTGTGAGAATATGCCAGCAGCATATTTTCACGGGGCGTCAGATTTTTGTTCTTCATGCAACACACCTCCTATTTAAAATTCCGCAACTTCCCTGCTTTTACTCCGCAGCACATTTCGCGTCTTTTTCCTGTCTCCGCTCTTCCAGCTCCTGCTGAATCCTTTTGATATTTTTGTCAGTCAGAGGACAGAGGAAGGTCAGCCCTACGGACACGGCACAGACAACGGCGGGCAGCAGGCTCATCAGGGCCCGGATACCGTTTGTCACCTCCGGGGTGATGGCTTCCGCGTTAAAACCGATTGCCGTCAAACCGATTCCTACCACCAGCCCTCCGACCGCGCTGGAAAACTTCGCGGCAATTGAGCTAAAGCCCATGATAAAGCCTTTCATATCCTTCCCGGTCTTCCATTCGGTATATTCCGCCACGGAAGAGAATACGGCCTGTCCGACACCATGGAACAGCGAATATCCGACATACGCGGCCACCATAATCGCCGTAAAGCTGACATCCGTTTTTCCAAAGAAATAAGCGAATACAAAGCACAGGCCATACCAGGTCACGCCTAATATGGTCGTATTCCGTCCGCCTTTCACCAGCTTAGAGACAAAAGGAATAAACAGGGATGTGACCACCATAATTCCGGTAGTAGCGGAAAGATATACGGTATACATCGCCTTGCTGCCGATCACATAAAGATAATAATAGGCTGCCATGCTCGTAACACAGGCGGAAGCGCCGTATTTTACAATAGAGGCCAGGGTCCATGTGACAAAGGCCCGGCTTGTGATTGTGTAGCGCAGCAGTTCAAAGAACGAGGGATTCTCATCCGATTTCCCCTTCATAATATGGGTAGGTTCGCTGCTGTAATCAAATTTTTTATCCAGCACCCACAACTGCCAAAAGGCGAAAAAGGTAAGCACCGCGATAATAGCCACCAGCCCCGTATACCCTTTCCCGTCCACGCCGCGGCCGAAAAACGTGATAATGGGCACCGCGCACAGGCTGAAAATAAACTTTCCGCCCGTATTCAGCGCATTTCTGTATGCCGAAAGACGGACACGCTGCTGCGGGCTTTTTGCCATCATCGGAATGGTTCCGTTGTATGCGGTGAAAGCAAAATTATAGGCGATATATGCCACCAGATATGTGGCGCCATAGTAAAAAACCTTAAACTGCGCGTCTCCCCGGATCGGCATAAAGGAAAGCAGCCGGAAAATTCCTACCACCGCGCCTCCCAGAAGCAGATACGGGCGAAAGTACCCGCCTTTTAGCCGGACCTTCTGAATAATCAGACCGATAATCGGAAGAGAAACCGCATCCAGAGCGCTGGCCACGGCAATGGTCGATCCTGCCTGCAGCGCCGTAAGGCCGATCACGGCACTGGTTAGAAAAACCGAGAAAAAATTTGTGCTTACCTGGTTTACCATCGTACAGAGCATCTGCGTAAATCCATACCGGACAGCCACAATGTCAAGCTTCTTTAAAATCTTCATCCTGATCCTCCTTTTTACACACTTATTAATAACCTTCCCTCCACTGTTATTATTACATTGTTTTGCTAAAAAGTCAATATATTTAGCAAAAGTTTTGCTAAAATAATTTTTGTGTTTTTTGCACTGATTTTAGCACGGTCAATTTCTCCGCGTATGCCATTTTATCAGGCAAATATATTGTATGATTGACATTTTCTCAAAATCTAGTAAAATGATAACAGCACACAGGTGCCTCCGATATTTTAGCAAACGTTTCAAAGGAGACGATTATGTCCAGTATTAAAGATGTCGCAAAGCTTGCCAATGTCTCTTTAAGCACGGTATCTTTTGTGATCAACGGCAAAGGGGACGAGTTCCGCATTTCAAAAGCCACGCAGCAGAGAGTATTTGACGCGGCTAACGCCCTTGGATACAAGGTCAGCAAAAAAAATGTCCCCGCGCAAAATCAGTCCTTTCTTATGCGGATCGTAATGCTTGTGGCCATCCGAAGCTCTCTTTCCCACTACGGCTCCTTTTTTGCCAGCTTACAGAATGCGCAGTACGATCTGGACTGTCCGGTGGAGATCAGTATGCAGGCTTATTTTCCGGGAAAGCTGTCCGAATGCAATACGCTGAAAGGGGAATTTTGCGACGGGCTGATTATTTCAGGAATGAATCAGGCAGATATTTCTTTTCTGGAACAGTTAGACACAGAGATTCCCATCATACTTTTCAACTGCGAATCCGATGAATTTCCTCAGGTGATCTGTGATGATTCCCAGTCCTCCGCCAGCATTGTCAATCTTTTTGTATCCAGGGGACACAGCAATGTTTCTATGGTCACGCCCCTTATCGACGCAGGCGGCTTCAATCGTCACCTGCTTGGTTTTGCCAACGGCTGCGCCTCTAACAATGTAGAAACGGCAAGTGTATTTTTCTGTGAGTATTCACGCGAAGGAGGACAGCGCAGTGTGGATCAGCTGATCCGCTGCGGCGCAACCGCGGTATATACCACCTCTTATCAGATCGCTCTCGGAATCCTTCAGGAGCTGCAGAGCAGAAAAATTGAGGTTCCTCAGGAAATGGAAATTATTTCTATCAATCCGATTGACAGCCTGCCGGGAGACGGCGATTTGATTACGACCCTGGATATTCCGGTTAATGAAATGATTTCAACCGCACTTTTGATGCTGATTGATTTGAAAAACAAAAAACAGATTGAACGCCGAAAGCTCTTTCCCATGAATTTAATATATCGGTCTACCTGCCCGAAGCGGGACTGAACAGAATATTGGAGGATAACAAAAAGAGGGCCTGCAACCCTCTTTTGAACATGATCTATCCCCCTTATTCATTGGCCCTCCATTTCAGTATCACCTTAAACAAATCCCCGTCCAGCACCACGTCAAAGGTTCCTCCCTGAATCGTGGTAAAGCTTTTCGCGATAGCCAGGCCAAGCCCGGACCCTTCCGTATTCCGGGACTGATCGCCTCTGACGAACCGTTCGGTGATTTCCTCCGACTGGAAAGTCAGCTCCTGTTCGGAAGTATTTTTCAAAGTAATCCAGATCTCATTCTGAATTTTCTCTCCTGTGATAAAGGCTCTGGAACGGGGCATTCCGTATTTCAGAATATTGACCACCAGATTCTCAAAAATCCGGTACGTCTTGTCACAGTCCAGATAGGCCAGCAGCTTATCCGGGTGGAAGGAACAGCGGAATTCGATCTCCGAGTCTTTAATCCTGTCGTCCAGCTCAAACATCACCTGTTTGATCAGCGCCGTCAGATCCAGATTTACCGGGTTTAATACAATATTGTTGCTGCTGGCTTTGCTGATCACAAACAGATCCTCGATCAGCCGTTTCAGCCTCTGGGACTTCTGGTCCAGCGTCTCGATATATTCCCGGCGCTGTTCCTCGGTAATCCCCTCCTCTTTCAGCAGGTTGGTATAGGTGATAATGGAGGTCAGCGGCGTTTTCAGATCGTGGGACACGTTGGTAATCAATTCCGACCGCATCCGCTGGCTTTTGATTTCTTCCTCCACCGCCTTTTTAAAGCCGGTCTGAATCTCCAGCAGTTCTTCCTTTACCGAATTGAACACGCCCAGATCCTCCGGAAGCCTGATCTCCAGATTTCCGTCGGCCATCTCCTGAACCCCCAGCAGCAGGTCGCAGTAATCCTCCCGCACCCGCTCATATTTTCTTCTGAGCAGCAGAAACAGAACGATGGTATAGACAAATAATCCTGCCACGCCGGCCACCCACGCGCAGCAGAGGATGGTCAGCACCACGAAATTAATGCCCAGAAGGGTCAGAAGCTGCCGGTCAGCGGCGTCCTTTAAATCCACCGTCTTTAGCTGGCCCAAAAGCTGCCTGAACACACCTTTGATCCGCATGCCCCATTTTAACAGAAAATGTCCGCAGTAAGAATATTCATTCAGGTAACAGGCCGGCCCCAGAATAAACAGCGGATGAACTGCCAGCGCCAGAACAAGGGCCGAACCGTAATAGAGAATCCACACACTGTAATTAAACAGATAATCTGCAAAAGTATTCACCGCAGACTGTCCCCTGCCCAGAAAAGTGGCAAACAGGGAATTGGTAGCCGTATAATAGCCCATGGAGGACAGCGGTCCATAGAGGAAAAACAGCGCCAGAACACCCGCTCCCACCAGCTCCATGGGAATGCGCCGCTTTATGACAAACCGGGAACCGCCGTCCTCTTTCACCATAAAAGGCAGCCCGATGCCGATCAGTGCCACAAAGGCCAGCGCCAGCGTTAAAAAGCCGGTAAATCCTGCCTTGCCAAACCGGTATTCGGAAGAATATTTAAAATAATCCTCCGTCTCTTTGTCCATATAAAATTTATCCCTGGCCGAAGCGAAAATAATCACCACGTCCTCCGGCCCCCGGCCGATTAATTCGGAAGAACCTGTAAATTCTTCCATTTCTGCCAGGCTGAACAATCGGTTTCTGTCCTGAAATTCACTGATAAAGCGGTTCAGATACCGTTCCTCTATCCCTTTAAAAGAGGGAACCGAAAGATTGCCCACACTGTCATAGCGGAACACCGCATAAAAGGCATACTTGTTCTTTACTTCGTTGTTTCCGGGTTCCTCCAGCCGCTTTAAATCGCTGACCGCATTGCCCCGTCCTGTCCCCGCGCCGGAATAAATCTCATATTCCAGCTCATACGCCGGAACCCATCTGCGCAGAAACGTCTGGAACGTTTCTCTGATCTTTTCGTCAAACTGGCTGGTGTAAATAAATTCCCACATATCCGCATCTTCGGATTCGATGTATTCTCCGTCTTCTGAAAATTCGGCCCCGGATATCGCTTCCGTCTCCGTATTTTCCCACACTTCTCCAAGGGAGGCATCCGGACTCAGATCTGTTTCGGCGGCATCCGGCTTCGGCGCCGTCTCCGTCTCCTGTCTCTCCTCCTCCGTCGGCCGGGGGAAATAAAGCCGGGAAGGCGGCAGTTGTTCATTCTGATAAGAATTCACATAATCCCAGTACAGGCCGATGCTTCCCGCATACATCATGGCCAGAAAATTATCCATCTGCTTTTCCGATGCCTGCATCTGCAATTCATCCTGTTTTTTCAGCCTTGCATGCACCACGGGATAAAGAGACATGGTAATCACGGCCATTACGGTCAGAAACAGCCAGACCATGGCCACGTTTTTCAGATTGCTATTGCTTTTCAATTTTGTATCCAACACCCCACACCACCTTTAAATATTTCGGCTCTTTCGGGTTTACTTCAATTTTTTCCCGGATTTTTCTTACGTGAACCATAATGGTGTCCGTATTGACCGCCCGTTCGTTCCACACCCGCTCATAAATTTCGTCTGCGGAATAAACCCGTCCCGGATTTTTGATCAGCAGCGCCAGAATGCGGAATTCCAGCGGCGTCATCTTCACCTGCACGCCGTCCACAAATACCTGAACCGTGTCCTCATTCAGCTCCAGGCCGCCCACCGTATAGACATGGTCGGACTTTTCACTGCCCAGCACCGCCAGATATTTGGCATAGCGCCTTAGCTGAGAATTCACCCGTGCCACCAGCTCCATCGGCGCAAAGGGCTTCGTCACGTAGTCGTCGGCGCCGATGTTCAGGCCGGTTACTTTGTCGATTTCCTCTGATTTGGCCGTCAGCATAATCACCGGAAAATCATAGTGTTCCCGCAGCTTCATCGTCATCGTAATCCCGTCCATCACCGGCATCATCACATCCACGATAGCCAGGTGTATCTCCTCTGTCTCAAGGATTTTCAGCCCTTCCAGGCCATTTCCGGCCTGAAATACCTGATACCCCTGATTCCTCATGTAAATGGCGATGCCCGCCCCGATTTCCCTGTCATCCTCCACGATCAAAATCCTGTACTGTTCCATTTGGCTCTCCTTATGTTCCGGATATAGTATAAAAAAGACATATAAAATATTCATATATATTTTAACAGATAAAATGAAAAAGGTTTTCTAGTATTTTCTTAATATTTTCTAAACAGTTAATTGTACCTGATTTTTGCGTGTTGGCACTTCTGCGGCTGCACGCAGGGCATCGTATTTGGCAAAGGAATACTTTTCCCAAAAGCGTGCCGTGCAACGGATTATTTCCACCACAGGAAGATGTTTCAGCGCGCAGGAGATGATTGACCGGGAAAGAGTAAATCAAAAACGAAACGAAAAATATATAGAAGCGCTGCGGGCGAATGTAAGCAGACAGATCGGAATGAAGGGATATTTCCAAAGAGTGATAACGGGGATTTGTGGGTAAGAGAAGGTCAAAACTGGTAATGGAGAAAGTCTGCCTATATAGATCCCCAGGTTAAGTTACACTATCATAAAGTTGAAAAATTGTTGGAATTGTCGTATAGTTGTAATATGGGAACACAGACAATACCCCTCAGATCTCAATGTGACTCCGACATCTTGCAGCCCCTGATTTTACGAGATTCAAGGCATGCATACCACACTTTGGAGGACTTCTATCATATGAAAATACAGATTTTAAACCGCCTGAACGAAAAGCAATTAAAAAAGGTGCGTTCCTTGCTGAACGCCTGCCGGGATTATGAACCGGTGACACTGACGCCGTCTCTGACGGCGGAGAGCTGTTTTGATGCGGATCTTCCCTGTTTTTACCTGCTTTATGAGAACAATGAGCTGGTCAGCTTTCTGTCCTTATTTCTCCCCGATCAGTATTACGGCGAAGCGATGGGCTTCACCCACCCTATGGCCCGGCAGAGAGGCTATTTCAAACATTTGTGGAATGAAGCGTTGATGAAACTGGATGATTATATAGAAGATATGGAGCTTTTGTTTGTCACTGACGGAAACAGCGCCGACGCGCAGGCGGCGCTGGATGCCATGGAAGGGGAATATCAGTATTCGGAGTATATTCTGGAAAAGGACATGAAGTCAGAAGCAGACATGTCACAGGCAGCAGAAACAGTAAAAAAATCGCAGAGCAATCCTGCCGGCTGTCAAACCGCCGCTTTAACGCTGCGGCCGGTTCAGCCCTCGGACCAGACTTTGAAGCAGTGTGCCGACATCCATGAAGCCATTTTCTGCGACGGCCGTTCCGCCTCGGAAAGTTTTATCAAAGAAATGTTCAGCACACCCCTGACCGACACCTACCTGGCATACGATCAGGAACAGCCGGTCGGCATCTTTCATCTGACGGAATGGGAATCCGGCACTTATCTGTCCGGTTTCGGCATCCTGCCCAGGCAGCAGGGCCGGGGACTGGGAACGGCACTGCTTCACGCCGTCTCTTCCTGCTTAAAACCGGGACATACCCTGCTGTCTCTCCAGGTCGGAAGCCTGAACGAAGCCGCTTTCGAACTGTATCAAAAGGAAGGATTCCGGGAGGTTTCTCACAGAGACTATTATTATTAAAACAATCCGGATCCGATGGAATTTATCCGGAATATGATGCGTATTTCAGGATTTGTGGAGGAACTCAAATATCACTATAACTACAAAAAATAACCTGTCTGTCCCATAAACCTGCGTTTCCATAAGACAAAAACCGGGGCGGCTTATGCTTTGAACGTATAAGCCGTCCTCCTGTTTTCTCCTGTTTCATCTCAATTATTTACATTGCAACTTTCCCGCATTTTTGCTAGAATAGATGCAGATTGTTTTTTCATACATACACAGTCTGTGCAGCATGGCAAGAATGACTGCAAAATAAAATACAAAATAGTTGCGGAACTGCGGAACTAAATTAGGAGGTATTTATGGGACAGTTTAAAGTACATTTCCTGCCTCAAGACGTAACCGTCACGGTGGATGAAGGAACCAGCCTGCTGGATGCCCAGATCAAGGCGCAGCTTCATCCCGATGCACCCTGCGGCGGAAAAGGCACCTGCGGCAAATGTCTGGTGAACATCCTTTCGGGAGGCCCTGCGGGCATTCAGAAAGCCTGCGTGACCGAGGTTCATGAGGACATGGAAGTAGAGCTGAAAGCGGAATCTTTAAAACACAGCATTCTGCTGGAAGGCGCTAAGAGAAACATCGTCATTGACCCGGCCATCAAGGGATATCATGTGGCGGTGGAAAAATGTCTGATCGGCGACAGCCGTTCCGACTGGGCAAGATTAAAAGAGGCGGTATCGCAGGCATCCGGCATCCCCGCGGAGGAGATTCCGGTTTCCCTGCCGGTGATCTCCGGCCTCTACGACTATCTGCTGGCCCACAATTTCGAGGCCGACGTCATCATGTGCGAAAATGAGATTATCGACCTGGCAGACGGCGAAAAGCCGCTGTATGTTATGGCCTACGACATCGGCACCACCACGATCGTAGGCTATCTGCTGAACGCCCGCACAGGCAGGGAGCTGGCGGTCAGCAGCATGTTAAATCCCCAGTCCCAGTTTGGTGCGGACGTGATCCAAAGAAGCAACCATGCGCTGGCGGAAGGCGTGGAGGAGCTGAGTTCCTGCGTGAGAAAAGCACTGAACGATCTGGCCGCGCAGGCGGCTTTTCAGGCCGGCATCACCGCGGAAGAAATTTACATGATCACCGTGGTGGGAAACACCTGTATGCACCACCTGTTCGCCGGAATCATGCCCGGAGCGCTGGTTCATTCTCCCTACAATCCCAGCGTCAGCGAGTCCATGATGCTGCCTGCCGCTCAGTACGGCATCAGGATTCATCCGCATGGGAAGATTATGCTGCTGCCCAATATCGCCGGCTTTGTAGGCGCCGATACCGTCGGCGTGCTGCTGGCCACCCAGTTTGACACACTGGAAGACCTGACTCTGGTCATTGATATCGGAACCAACGGCGAGATGGTTCTGGGCAATAAGGACCATATGATCGCCTGTTCCACAGCCGCCGGCCCCGCTTTCGAGGGCGCGAAAATTCAGTGCGGCATGAGAGGGGCCGAAGGCGCCATCGACCATGTACATTTTGAAAACAATCAACTGGTTTACTCTACCATCGGAAACGCGAAGCCTGTGGGAATCTGTGGTTCCGGCCTGATGGACATTATCGCGGAGCTGTTAAAGGCAGGCATTATCGCTTCCAGCGGCCGTCTGGAAAAACCGGAAGCGCTGACCGGCGAAATCGGAAAAGCCAACGCCCACCGAATCGAAAAGATCGACAACTTCCTTTCCTTCGTCCTGGCGGATGAAAGGGAAAGCGGTACCGGAAAAAAGATTTTTTTGAGCCAGAAAGACATCCGGGAGGTGCAGTTAGCCAAAAGCGCCATGGCCGCCGGTATTCTCCTGATGTCCGACACGCTGAAAATCAGACAGGAAGATATCAAAAAGATTATGATCGCCGGGGCGTTCGGCAACTATATGTCTCCTGACAGCGCCTGTGCCATCGGCCTTTTACCGCAGGAGCTGAGAGACCGGATCGAACCCATCGGCAACGCGGCCGGCGAAGGCTCAAAAATTGCCGCTCTAAATAAGGAAGAATTCCACCACTGCGACCAGATGGCCCGGCAGACAGAATTCCTGGAGCTGGCGACCCATCCGGATTTCCAGGACTGCTATGTAGACGAACTGGAATTCCCGGAATACGAATAAGGAGAAAAAATAATGGCAGATTTTAATGCTTTAAAAGAACTGGCCCTGTCCTGCGGATTTTCCCATGTGGGTGATCTTGACGCGGATACCATTGAGGTACGCCCCGAAGTGCGGGAATCCTGCGCGGCCAACAAGTGCCAGGCCTACGACAAAAACTGGGCCTGTCCCCCCGCATGCGGAACGCTGGAGGAATGCGGCGAACGGATTCACAAATTCAAAAAAGGTCTGATTGTCCAGACCACCGGAGCACTGGAAGACTCCCTGGATTTTGAAACCATGATGGAAATCGCCGAGGAACACGGAAAACATATGGACGCATACTGCGACCAGATCCGCAAGCAGTATCCCGACGCGCTGATCATCGGCGACGGCCAGTGCAAGCGGTGCAAAACCTGTACATATCCCGACGAGCCCTGCCGTTTCCCCGAGAAAATGTCCTCCGCCATGGAAGCCCTTGGCATGGTGGTCAGCGACGTCTGCGCAAGAAACGATATTCCCTACTACTATGGGCCCGGTACGCTCACTTATGTAGGGTGTGTTTTGATCGAATAAAAACTGATAGGTAAATAACAGCACGGCAATCCGGCAAGTGACGTTTGCAACCGCCTTTTGCCGGACCCTTTACCCTGAGACATCAAAAAACGCTTATGTCGGCTTTTCCGACGCCCATCATAAATAACAGGAGAAAAAAATGATTCAGAAAATCAGCCAGGTAGTCAGCCCTGGATTTTACCCGTATTATAACCTGGCATTGGAGAAATATCTGTTTGATCATGTGGATGACAATGAAATCATCCTCTATCTGTGGCAAAATGAACGGACCGTGGTCTGCGGCAGGAATCAGAACCTGTGGAAAGAATGCAATGTCACCCATCTGCTGGAGGACGGCGGTCATCCGGTACGGCGGCTCTCCGGCGGCGGCGCCGTATTCCATGACAAAGGAAACCTGAATTTTACCTTTCTCGTAAAAAAGGACAACTATGACGTGGACCGCCAGCTACAGGTGATTATCCAGGCATGCAGAGATCTGGACATTCATGTGGAAAAAACAGGAAGAAACGATATTACGGTGGACGGACGGAAATTTTCCGGCAATGCTTTCTATTCTTCAGGCGGACAAAAATACCACCATGGAACCCTTCTGATCAGCGTGGATACGGGCAGCATGTCCGCCTATCTGAACGTGGACAGACAAAAGCTGGCCTCCAAAGGTGTCAGCTCCGTCCGCTCCCGTGTAGCCAACCTGACGGAGTTCCGGCCTGATCTGACCATCGACATAATGAAGGAAAAGATGATTGCGGCTTTTGAAACGGTCTATGGCCTGAAAGCCGCCCCCTATGACCTGGATGCGGCCACGGCTTCGGAAGAACTGCAAAAGACCCAGACATTTTTTGAATCCGATCAGTGGCTCTACGGCCGAAAAATCGATTTCAGCTACCAGATCAGCCGCCGCTTTGCCTGGGGCGATTTCGATCTGCGCCTGAATGTGGAACAGGGCAAAATCGCTGCGGCCGCCCTCTACTCCGATGCCAATGACGAGGCCTTTATCCGTTCCATCGGCGATAAGCTGGAAGGAAATTCCTTCTCCTATGACACACTGGCCAGGCTGGTAGAGGAATGCTGCCGGACAGAAGAACATAGAGGGATGGCGGAAGATGTGAAGGAGCTTCTGCGGTCGGCGATATAACGCTTTTGCCAAGTCTTTAGAAAAATGACTATAGAGGCCAGCCGCTCACACGACTGCCTCTATTATTTTCTTCCCTTCCAGAACGATCTCCCGCACGCCGATTTTCTTTTTCTTGTTAAAGTTAAAACTCAGCATATAGCCGGTGTCCTGATGATAAGCGTCCAGATAACCAAACAGTTGTTTTTCTCCCCTTTTGTGATACGCATCCCCATGCCAGATCTTAATTTCGATCACAAACTGCTCTCCATGATAATCCACGATTACATCCGTCCGCAGCAAGTCTCGTGTCTGGCTTTCCACATAATAATTTCCTGTGCCGTTGATAATCGGACGCAGATACAGAAGGAAATATTTCCTGCCAACCTCCTCGATAAAAGCATCCGGCTGATTTCCATACAGATCATGAAAATGTTCCACAAACTTTTCCAGAACCAGTCTCATATTCAGATGTCCGCCTGTCACAAACTGATTTTGATCCCGCTGCGCTGCCCCTGCAATATGCAGCGCCCGCAGCTCCTGCTCAGACAGAAAATAATTATATAATATGATCTCAAAAATACGGTTGGCCGGCTCAACAAAGCCTCTGTTATTTTTCACAAAGCCAAACATGCCCGCGATATCAATCGCGGCATTCAGCGAATTGTAGGCAATCCGTTTTCCTTCAAACAATATATCCCGAAGAATCTCATACAGCTCCGGATAGATCTGCAGCCTCCCGATCAACGACTCAAACAAAGGATTCCGTTCTGCCAGCAGCATCCGCTCCGCTTCCAGAAATCCGGCTTTCGTCCATGCCGCTTTCCGGTTCGTGGAAAATGAAGAAAGATTACTCACTTTTTCATCAATCAATTTACACAGCCGTGACACCAGATACGGATAGCCGGACGTGTAGTCATATAAAAGGCCGACCATTTCGCCAACATTCATTCCCGTCTGATAATCCGCCTCATATTCCGCAAGCATTCCCGCGATTTCCTTTTTCGACAGGCTCATATCCACGTCAAAATCCGCTGCGATATTCCATGGACTGTTAATCTTATGCGTATCCTCCGGCCTTATTTTATTTTTCAGATTTCTGATATCATAAACACCTGCCAAAATAACGGACTGAAATGTTTTCGTCCTCCCCTGTTCCCTTTTCAGATAATAATAACGCAATTGGGCAAGAAAATCCAAAAACACCTGATTGTTTGAAGCGCTGTCCACCTCATCGATCATCAACACAACAGGCCGTTCGGACGCCTGACAGATCTCTGTCAGATACCGGAACAGCTTTTGCAGGCGCAGCTTATCATCGTTCGCGTCCACAGCCGCCGTCAGCCGCTCTGAAATTTTCCGATAATCCGCCGCAGTTTTTCCTGCCAACTGAAATTCTTCCAGAAACATTTCCGCGAATGCCAGGCAAAAAATATTTTCCGTCTCAAAAGAAGCATGGCCCAGTTCCTGAAAATCCAGGCTGAGCACAATATATTCCCCTCTCAGTCGTGAAGCCAGCGCGTACAGCAAAGTGGTTTTTCCATATTGTCTTCCGCAGTTAATGGAAAAATAATCGCCTCTGTCAACCATTCTGCGAATCGAGCGTAGTTTTGCGCTGATATCCGCCATATAATGTTTTTCCGGAACACACAAACCCGTAGTGTTAAAATTTTTTGCCATAACCGCTCAACATTCCTCTCAAACGCCATATTCAATATTTTCCCCATTCCCGGCAGCATCCATGGCATCTCCTGTAACCATTATAAAAAATTATTTTCCGTAAATCAAGACCAATAAGAATCCTATGATGCAAAAACCGGCGTCCCTCCCGAAGCAATGCTCCGCAAAAGACGCCGGTCTGATTCAATCCGTTATTCTCTTTTTACCATCCGGCTTTCGAATCACGTTTCTGTCGGCTTTCTCCAAAAGATTAAGCGTCCAGTCCGCCTTCATAAGCAGATGCGGAAAGCAGCTCATCCAGCTCGCTCTCGTCGTTCATCTTTACTTCTACGATCCATGCGGCATAAGCATCTTCGTTGATGTTTTCCGGTGAATCATCCAGTTCTTCGTTCACGGCAACAACCTCGCCGCTTACCGGAATCGGTACCTCAGAAGCAGTCTTGGAAGACTCGATCTCGGTGAATACGTCGCCGGCTGAGAAAGTAGCGCCTACTTCGGGAAGATCAACGAACAGAATATCGCCCAACTGATCCTGTGCAAACTCAGTGATGCCTAATTTAACGGTATCGCCTTCAACCTTCACCCAAACATGCTCGCTGGTGTACTTCAATTCTGATGGATATGTCATAATACTGTCTCCTTTACATAAATAAATATTGCGTAACCATATGCGACTGTCTTTCAATCGCTCCGCTTATATGGTTTATAGCATACTTTCAAAGATTTTGCAATCCCATTATGCCTTAAATTTCTATTATTTTACGATTGACGGTTACGATTCACTCCGCACTGATCAAACTTTCATCGTGCTCATGCCGTGAACGTCGTGAAGGGCTTCCATAACAGCTTCGCACATCGTAGGATGAGGGAAGATGCAGTCTGCCAGTTCTTCCACTTTCATCTTTAACTGTACGCCCGTGGTCAGTACCTGAAGCATATCGGATGCTCTTGCGCCTACGATCTCAGCGCCGATCAGGGTATCGTCCATATCAGCGATCACCTTTACGAAGCCTGCGATATGGCCGGATGCCTGTGCCTTGCCCAGCGCCTTGAAATCAAAGGTTCCGGTTCTGTAATCTTTGCCAAGCTCCTTGCCTTCCTTCTGCAGCTGCCATTCCATCTTGCCGACATTGGCGATTTCAGGAGTGGTAAATACGCAGCCGGGAACGGCATGATAGGTAGCAGCCTTGTCGCCGCCCATCATATTGTCGATGGCAATAAAGCCTTCCTTGGTGGCCACATGTGCCAGGAACGGCGTGTTAACGATATCACCGATTGCGTAGATGTTATCTACGTTTGTCTTCATATGGTCATCAACAGCAACTCTGCCTCTGTCGCCCATCTCTACGGCTGCATTCTCCAGGCCAACGCCCTTGGTGAAAGGCGCACGTCCGATGGCAACCAGAACGTACTCTGCGGAAAGGGTCTTGCCGCTTGCAAGGGTTACGTCCACATGATCCTCGGCAGGATTTACCTCGGCGATTCCGTCGCCGCATACCACTTTGATCTTGTCCTTCTTGAACTGACGTGCCAACTGTTTGCTCACGTCCTCATCCATCGTCGCCAGCAGTCTGGGCAGAGCCTCAACTACGGTTACTTCGGTGCCCATGGCAGCCAGGAACTGACCGATCTCGCAGCCGATTACACCGCCGCCTACCAGAATCAGAGACTTGGGCGCATGCTCAAAGTCAAGGATCTCGTCGCTGGTGATTACCCGCTTGCCGTCATATTTGAATACCGGCGGTGCAATCGGCACGGAGCCCGTAGCCAGCAGTACATAATCTGTCTGAACCAGTTCTTCTGTTCCGTCTTCCTTTACAACCTTAACGGTGTTCTTATCCACCAGGCTGCCGAAACCGTTGATTACGGTCACTTTGTTCTTATTCATCAGGAACTGGATACCTTTTACCAGAGATTCCATAACCTTGTTCTTTCTGGCCAGGATCGCAGGATAGTCCACTTCCGCTTCGCCAGAAACATTGATACCAAAGGATTTGGCGTTCTCTACGGTCTCCAGAGTGTCATAAGAAGCCAGGAATGCCTTTGTGGGGATACAGCCTCTGTTCAGGCAGGTTCCGCCTAATTTGTCCTTCTCCACCAGAACTACTTCCGCACCCTTTTTCGCTGCGTAAAGAGCTGCCTCATATCCGCCGGGGCCGGCGCCGATGATTGTTATTTTCATAGTATTGCTTTCCTCCAAATCAGTTCAGCAACTCCCCTACTAAGCCCCCCTTGAACTGGGAGAATTTCCGGCCGACAAACCGTCCGTAAATCCTCCCGGGGGCTTATTCGGTCCGTTGCTGTTTTATATCAGTTCCGCATATTTTATAATGCCGCAGCCCCACAGTCTGCGGGCCTGCGGCTCCATATAAATAAGAAACAGATTTATGCGTTGATGTTCACGCCTGCCATATCCAGGATCGTAGGAATGTTTTTCTCAGCGCCGATGGTCATCAGATGGATACCGTCGCAGATCTTCTCTTCTTTGATCTTCTGAATCAGCTCAGCTGCCATCTCGATACCAACCTTGCCGGGCAGACCCTTGATGCCTTTTTCCTTGCCTTCTGCGGCAGCATCGGTCAGTCTCTTGATCTGATATTCAGGAACATCGATTCCGGGAACGCTTGCATTCATGTATTTTGCCATGCCTGCAGCCTTTAACGGAATGATACCTGCCATTACATGAACCTTGATGTTCGCTTTGTCAACAGCGTCCATGAATCTCTTCAGAGGCTCAAGCTCGAAGATACCCTGGGTCTGTACGTACATAGCGCCGCAGTCTACTTTCTTTTTCAGTTTGTTGATCTGCAGAACCATGGGCTCATATACGGGGGTTACGGAAGCGCCTTTGTAGAACTTCGGTGCGCCGCCTTCCAGATCGTTTCCGCCGCAGTCTTTGCCGCTTGCTTCCATATCGCTTAACAGTTTCAGGATACCGCAGGAATCCAGATCGAATACGGGCTTGGAATCCTTACAGTCACCAACTACGGTGTGGTCGCCGGTCAGCGCCAGAGTCGTGTCGATGCCGAAAGATGCTGCGGTCAGATACTCGCCGATGATGGCGATACGGCTTCTGTCACGGCCGGTCATCTGCAGAATCGGCTCGATGCCTGCCTGTTTTAATTTGATACAAAGACCCAGAGAAGAAGCCTTGATACATGCGGACTGCATATCGGTAACGTTTACGCCGTGTACACGGCCTCTCAGATATTCCGCATCTTCCATCTGTACGGAAAAATCATAGCCTTTCGGAGGCGCCATCTCGGCAGTTACACCAAATTTTCCTGCTTCAAATGCCTGCTGTAATAAACTCATTTATTTTTCCTCCTTTAAGCTGATTTTTCTGGGGTAGGAGAATGCTCCATAGCCTTTATCAGGACGTACTTCCAGGATCTTGTCTTCCTGGCCCAGCTCTACCAGTCTGTTGTAAATCTTAATCCATGCGCAGTCATTGTCAGGATTCACTTCGCACTTGCCGTCTTTCTGACCGCCGCAGGGGCCGTTTACAAGAGACTTCGCACACTGGGTAATCGGGCAGATGCCGCCGGTGGAACCAACCACACAGTCGCCGCACATACGACATGCTTCGTTGAATACGCCTACACGCTCAACCTGTCCTAAGAACATCGTATTGTTGGACGGATATACCGGAAGCTTCAGGTTTGCCGCAACAGTCTGAGCGCCGTCACCGCAGGCCATACATACGATTGCTTCCGCACCGCTGTCCTTGAATACCTTAACCTCTTTCTTTACCAGCAGCTTCTGGCAGCACTCGTCAGGAATGGCGGTGCCTACAACCTGCTTGCCGTGAGCCTCCAGGTACTCTTTCATTTCAGCCAAATCCTTCTCGCCGCCGGTCTGACATGCAGTTGCGCAGTTGCCGCAGCCGATCAGACCAACTCTTGTCGTGCCTTCCAGCATTGCCATCAACTCTTCAATCGGCTTTTTCTGAGTGATAATCATATACTTTTTCCTCCCAATTTAGTCGTTTATAAATTACTGAATGTTATTCTGTAACTTGCAGGCCTTGATCAGATTCTTGGCCAGGATAGCGGAAGTAATTGCGCCTACGCCGGGAACCGGAGTTTTCCAGCTTGCTTTTTCCTCAACGTCTGCTGCGCAGCAGCCAAGGGTAACGATTTTCTGCTTGCCGGTCTTCTCGTTCATGATCGGCTGGCCGTCAGCGTCGAAAGCTTTCTCTCTGATAACGGCTGCGTCGATTACAACTGCGCCTTCTTTGATCATATCTGCCGTTACGGAATCCTTGAAAGGAACTGCACAGATTACTACGTCAGCTTTCTGTGTATACTCATTCTTAATTTCCGGATGAGTCAGATGATGAACGATGGATACGCTGGCGAAACGGTTTGTCAGCATCATGGAAACCGGTTTGCCGATAACGTTGGAGTTGTTGATGATGCAGACATCCAGTCCACAGCAAACATCGGCATCCTGCTCAGGCTTAGCCAGAGGGTTCGGGCCGAATTTCGGTCTTGCAACAGCCTTGATCTGCTCTCCGTAGTAGTCGATTACTTCCATAATCGCACTTGCGGTACAGGGATACAGGCCTGTAGGATCGTTGATAACCAGTTTGCCCATGTTTGCGCTGGTGCAGGCGTCAACATCCTTCAGCGGAGAAATATTCTCGCCGATGGCAACGTTCTCGTCGATGTTGTCCAGAGGACGGAAAGCCAGGATGCCGTGGATTGCGGGATCAGCGTTAACGGCTTTGAATTTCTCAATATACTCTTCCTGAGATACTTCTGCGGGCAGTGCGAAAACTTCTACTTCGATGCCGGCTTCGTTCATGCTCTTGGTAGCGCCTTTCTCATAGGAAAGGTCGGGACCTTTTTCGCCTACGCGGAAAATCCCCAGCTTGGGAACGATGCCCTTTGCCTTCAGTGCGTCAGCTTCTTTCTTACACTGCTCTGAAATCGACTGGGCAACCAGTTTACAATCCAATACTTGTGCGCTCATGTTACTGAACCTCCTTAAATTTATCTTATCTTAAATGAGAATAAATCCCATTATGAATTCAAAATATTTAATACCTTCTCATATACGTCGTCACAGATCTTCTGACCTTCTTCCAGCATAGGCAGAAGTTCACCTTTAAGCTGTGTCACATACGCTTCATCCGTGATGCTGCTCAGGTTGATCACCACGTTCAGCCAGCCGCTCATCATAGCGCCTTTTAAACAGAGGACGCCGCAGCCTACGTCGGAGATCGCCAGCTTGGAACCCTTGTTCACCAGCTCCTCATGAAGCTTGATCGCCTTGTAAGACACCTTCACGATATCCACGGGAACCTGAATCGCCACCTTCAATGCAGCCTGCATCGTTTCTTCTTTATATTTCTTTTCTTCGTCAGTAGAGGTAGGCAAACCATATGCTTTGGACAGAGGCAGGAAATTCTGGGCATCCTGATCGATCATCCCCATCATCGTCGTCTTTAATTCTTCAGCTTCTTTCATAATCCGCTGAATATCTTCCTCATACTGAGCATATTTCTTCTTTCCTGTCGTCAGATTGCAAACCATGCCGCCCAGCGCCACGCCCAATGCGCCTACCAGGGAGGCCACGCCGCCGCCGCCGGGTACCGGGGCTTTGGAAAATGTTTCGTCTACAAATTTTGTACAGGTTAATTCGGCATAATTCATATGTAAATAGCCTCCGCAAATCGTTCTGATATATTTTACTCCGATCAGTTGCGCCTGTAACGCATCCTGCCGGATGATCCGGTATCCGGCAGGATGCGTTACAGGCACACTTCACCGGATATTTTGCAATATGGCGCATGGAGGCTGCCAAGGCAGCCCCCATGGCCAAAGGTCAAGTCAAATTTCGATTTAGAACAGTCCTGTAATCTTGCCGTCGGAGGATACGTCGATCTTCTCGGCAGCCGGAACCTTAGGCAGACCGGGCATCTTCATGATAGCGCCGGTGATGGCAACCATGAATCCTGCGCCTGCGCTCAGGCTTACCTGTCTGATGGTGATGCGGAAGCCCTGAGGTCTTCCCAGCTTCTTCTCATCATCGGTCAGGGAGTACTGGGTCTTAGCCATACAGATCGGTACGTTGCCGTATCCAAGACGCTCCAGGTTCTGGATCTCAGCGTCAGCAGCAGCCAGGAAGTCTACGCCGTCAGCGCCATAGATCTTTGTAGCGATCTGGGTGATCTTCTCTTTAAGCGGCAGGTTGAGGTCGTAGGAGAAACGGAAATCTTTCTTTCCTTCTTCGCACAGACGGATCACTTCTTCAGCCAGCTCGATGCCGCCTTCTCCGCCTTTGCCCCATACTTCTGACATCTTAACGTTAACGCCCAGTTCTTTACATTTTCTCGTAACCAGTTCGATCTCGGCGTCGGTATCGGTTACGAAACGGTTCAGAGCTACTACTGCGGGCAGACCAAATACCTGAGTGATGTTCTCAACATGCTTTAACAGGTTCGGCAGACCTTTTTCAAGAGCTTCCAGATTCTCTTTGGTAACGTCCGCCTTCGGAACGCCGCCGTTGTATTTCAGAGCCTTGATCGTTGCTACGATAATAACCGCATCGGGCTCCAGCTCAGCCAGACGGCACTTGATATCCAGGAACTTCTCAGCACCCAGGTCAGCACCGAATCCAGCCTCGGTTACTACATAATCGCCGAAATGCATAGCCATCTTCGTAGCGATTACGGAGTTACAGCCGTGTGCGATGTTTGCGAACGGGCCGCCGTGGATGAAACAAGGAGTTCCTTCCAGGGTCTGAACCAGGTTCGGCTTTAACGCATCCTTTAACAGAGCGGTCATAGCGCCCTGTGCGTTTAACTGTCCGGCAGTTACAGGCTCTCCGCTTCTGGTGTAAGCAACCAGAATTCTGGAGAATCTTGCCTTTAAGTCGTCCAGGCTGTTAGCCAGACAGAAAGCAGCCATTACTTCGGAAGCAACAGTAATATCAAATCCGTCCTCTCTGGGGAATCCCTGTGCTTTTCCGCCCAGGCCATCTACTACATTACGAAGCTGACGGTCGTTCATATCCACGCAGCGTCTCCAGATCACTCTTCTGGGATCAATATCCAGTGCATTGCCCTGATAGATATGGTTATCAATCATAGCTGCCAGAAGGTTGTTTGCAGCGCCAATTGCATGGAAGTCGCCGGTGAAATGCAGGTTAATATCTTCCATAGGAATAACCTGTGCGTAGCCGCCGCCTGCAGCGCCGCCTTTTACACCGAATACCGGACCAAGAGAAGGCTCTCTTAAAGCCAGTACCACATTCTTGCCCAATTTAGCCAGAGCATCGCCAACACCTACGGTTGTTGTGGTCTTTCCTTCTCCGGCAGGAGTAGGGTTGATCGCGGTGGTCAGGATCAGTTTTGCTTTCTTTCCTGAACCGGGCTTGCTTGTCATGAGGTTGTAGTCTACTTTTGCTTTATATTTTCCATAAAGCTCAAGATCGTCCTCCGTCAAGTTCAGTTTCTTTGCGATCTCCCTGATGTCCTGGGGGACTGCTTCCTGTGCGATTTCAATGTCTGATTTGAATCCCATTGTTCTTTCCCTCCTCAATAGATAAATGAAAAAAATCTGGTGACCGTTCAGTCAGCTTCCGGAAACACGTCCATTTCCTTATGACTGAATGTCATAACGTAAAATTGCTGGAATCAGTTGACACATTAGTCCGGGAATGTTATTTTATAGACAATCTCTGATGAGATAAACTCCGATATGTAATCTGAAATAAATCCCCGTCAACCCTTTCCGTTGGTACTATAATATAATAAAATTGAACAAAACACAATAGGAAAAACTACCTAAAATCACCATTAATAACGAGTCATTTTCTGTATCATACAACAACGGTACTTTTTTTTTGTCAAAAAGTATACATAATAGCCATATTTGATAATCAGATATGACGAATCTCTATAAATCTTTCCAGCTTGACAAGGCATTTATTGTGGATATATAATAAGAGGCGTAATCGCGCGGCTTCAAAAGCGCTGCGCAATCATATCAGCAAAGTAGAATGATATGCGTCAAGTGTCCTGTGAACGGGGAGATGTCACGGGAACGATAGGTTCCGCAAACCTTTATGCGGAAGACTACGGTATGTCGTTCGCATCCCGTTGCTACAATTTGAGAATACATTTCCCATGTTGTGTAGCAAGGATGAGGAGGTGTATTTTTTATGCAGCTTTTCAGCAAAAAGGCCTTTGATTTCAGGGGCCAGGCCGCCATCTTCAAAGATCTGAGAGCGCTGGTGCTCTGCGGTCTTTTCATGGCTCTGTATGTTGCCATCTCAACCTTTAACATCAGGATCACGCCTACCCTTGAGATACGTTTCGGCCCGATTATCCTGGCCATCTCCGGCTTTTACGGCGGCCCCATCATGGGCGCTGTGGTCGGCGCCGCAGGAGATATTCTGAGCTATCTGGCAGGCGCTTCCGCCAGCGGCCCGCTTTTCCCCGGCTTTACGTTTTCCTACGCACTGATGGGATTTTTATGCGGCATGGTGCTCTACGGGCAGAAGATCACCCCTCTGCGGGGCTTTCTGGCCTCCATGGTGGAATTTCTGATCTCCGTATTTATCACGACCTACTGGCTGGTGCTGATGTACAGCAACGGACAGAACTATCCGGAGCGGCTGATCACAAGACTTCCCAAATGTGTCAGTCTTCTGATCGTGGATACGGTACTGATCTTCGTGATCGTCAAAGCGTTCCAGGAAGCAGTGACCCGGGCACATCTGATGCCGGATACCGGCCGCCGAATCGCGTAAGCTTCACAGCTTTTCAACAAATATGTAATCATAACGCCGCATCTCGGCGATAACAACTGAATATAGTCTGGGGAGGAGTCGCCGTGATTCCTTCCATAATAGAAGAAGCCGTCCAGACCCCGCTGGACGGCTTCTTCTAACGAACGAATGGTTCCAGACCCGCCGGCCCGGAACCATTCGTTCGTTAGAGGTAGTAAAGTTTTCATTTATAATAATGAAAAGAAGAAGGTAAAAATGTAATTGAATGTTCGAATGTGCTTTTATTATATCCGTTTCTTCCGCCCTTTACAAGCCTCCCGGGGGGATAATATTTGTATAAAAAAACATACACTTCCGTCTGTTTATTTCCCCAGCGCTTCTTCCTGAAGCCTGTCAAGCTCCGCCATACATGCATCCACTGTGGCGCCGCCTAACAATTCCCGCACCACCAGACAGACATTTCCCCACTGCTCCAAATCCATGCCCGCATTGGTTCCAAGCACATAAACGCCTTCCTCGATTCTGTCATTCAGCGGTTTCAGGGCGGGAATACAATCCGTCTCAACACTTTTTGACGGAGAAATCACCCGGTTTACTTCCGCATAAACCTGAAATGCCTCGTCGGAAAGCACCACATTCAAGGTATCCAGCGCATCTTCTTTATGTTCCGCATTGATACCGACACACAGCCCCGTCATAGACACCACCGGCATCTGTCCCCGGCTGCTGGGAAAACCGATGACCGTCATGTTGAAATCCGGTTTCCCGTAAGCAGTATCCGCATTCGCCGCACTCCAGTATGCCATGACAATCGGCGTCTTCTGATCCAGAAAATCCGGTCCTTCACCGTCAATCGCCTCGCTTTTATATGCTTTCTCCGCATCAATATACCCTTTGTCGATCAGCTCCTGCAGGAATTCAAAACCGGAACGCATATAATCGCTGTATTTTTTCTCGCCGCTGTTCAGAGCCGCAATCTCCGCTTCCGTATTCCCTCCGTTATACAAATCCGCATAAGCCTGGGCAAACACAAACGTCTCCAGCCACCAGCGGTTGGCTCCCACCGGCGTTTCATAACCTTTTTCCTTCAGCACCCGGCAGCACTCTAAAAATTCCTCCGGCGTCTCGGGCATCTTAAGGCCGCATTCTTTAAAAATATCTTCATTGATAAACAGGCCGTATACCACAACCTCCTGAGGAATCCCCACCAGCTTGCCGTCCACCACATTGGCTGTCTTCACCACTTCTCTCAGGTTTTCCACGCCGTCCAGCTCTGATAAATCTGCCAGCTTTCCTTCTGAGGCCAGTTTCCGAATCACATCGGGATTCAAAAGATAGATATCATCCATATCATTCCTTGCTCTGTCGAGAGCTACTTCATCATACGTTTTATCCTGATAATCCTCCGCCGTATAAGTAATATAGTCCACCCTCACGCCCAGCTTTTCCTCAGCCATGAAAATAGTCTTGTCAAATGCGTTTCTTGCCGCATTCTCTCCTCCCGGTCTTGTCTTTTCCATCGGACCAAACAGATTTACAATCCGTACCTCCTCTGTCTCTGTCGTAAGCAGATTTTTCCCGGGCTTCTCTCTGCTGAGGCACGCTGTCAGCGGCAGTACCATCAGACCTGCAAGACAAAAAAACAGCAAACGTAAAGGAACCACACCGAAATTCTTTTCCAGATACTTATTACAGCTTTTTTTCAATTCCACATTCCTTTCTCATACTTTTCGCTGTATACAACACTGTCTGATCGCTTTTTTTAACAACTCCATATCAATCGGCTTCGGCACATGAACATCCATTCCGGCATCCAGCGCATCCTTTTCGTCCTCCGCAAACGCGTTTGCCGTCATGGCTATAATCGGTATGCTCCCCGCATCCTCCCGCTCCAGCGCCCTGATCGCCCTGGCAGCCTCATAGCCGTTCATCACAGGCATCTGTACATCCATTAAAATCGCGTCAAATTCCCCCTTCGCAGAATTTTTAAAAAGCTCCACAGCCAGCCGGCCGTTTTCTACAATTTTGCAGACAGCTCCCTCCATCTCCAGAATTTCCGCCAGGATCTCCGCATTGATTTCATTGTCCTCGGCAGCCAGGAAATGCATCCCTTTCAGAGCGTCATCTTCTCTCTCTAACAATTGTTCCTCTCTTTGTTCCTCCCGAAACTCCAGAATCTTTTCCTTTAATGAAGAAACAAAGAAAGGTTTCAGAAGGATTCCCGTATTTTCCATGCATGAAATTTCCTCCATCTCATCCGTAACAACATCTGCCAAAAGCAGAACCAGCGCCGTATCCGCCATGATTCCGCGAAGCCGTTTGACAGTTTGCAGGCTGCCTTCCATCGCACCATCTAAAAGAAGCAGATGATACCCCTCTTCTGCGCTGTCCTCCCTTCCAAGCAGAGAAACCGCTTCTTCCGCACTGAAAACAGTGTCCACCTGAACACCCGTCTCCTTCATAAGAAACCGAATCCCCTCACAGATCTTTGCGTCGTCATCCACAGCCAGAATCCGCTTAATTCCGCTTGTCTCCCAGAATTGCTGATCCACCTGTTCCTCCGGTATGCGAAATTCCAGCTCAACCCGGAACAGACTTCCTCTGTCTACCTCACTAAAAACTTCTATCGTACCGCCCATCAGTTCAACAATATTCTTTGTGATCGCCATGCCCAGTCCGGTGCCCTGTACCTTGTTCGTCGTACTGTTCTCCGCCCGGGTAAAAGCGTCAAAAATTGTCTTCAAATACTCCTGCGTCATACCATAACCGTTATCCTCCACCTCGATTTGGATATGTTCATACTGGCTGGAACGCTGTTTTAGGCCGATGATACGAAACCAGATTTCTCCGCCCTCCTGAGTATATTTCACGGCATTGGAAAGAAGATTAAGCAGAATCTGATTGATTCGCATCATATCACCCAGCAAATATTCATGCTGAATGTCTGTTACTTCCACATGAAAATGCTGTTTTTTTGCCTGGGCCATAGGCCGGACAATCGCATCCACAGATACCACCAGATCACTTAACGTAAATTTGTTTAAATTCAGCACAACCTTTCCGCTTTCGATTTTGGAAACATCCAGAATATCATTGATCAGGCTGAGCAGATGCTGGCCGGATGCCATGATTTTTTTCGTATACTCCCTCACCTTATCCGGATTTTCCGCGTCTCTGGCCAGCAAAGTGGTAAAACCAAGCACCGCGTTCATCGGCGTCCGGATATCATGAGACATATTGGAAAGAAACGTAGTTTTGGAACTGCTGGCCGCTTGGGCCGCCTGCAAAGCTTCTGCCAACTGCCGGTTATGTATCTCCCGCTCGGCCTCCCGCTCCTTTCTGATTTTGTTCTGCTGTCTCTGATTCACGAAAAACAACGCGCAGCATGCAAGGAAAGCAATCAGCATTACGGCGACAACGATAAGAATATTTTGATTAACCGTCTTTCCCTCCTGCTGAATCGCTTCCACAGGCACATAACCGATCAGATAAATCGTTCCGCCATTCACCGACCACATAAAGTTCAGCGCGCTTCTGCCCCAAACATCATGATAAAACATAATATTATTTCCGTTTTCCAGACATTCGGAAACTTCTTCTCTGAGGTCCTGTTCCCAGATATTATTTGCCCGGTAAAAATCCTCCAGATTCAAATGCCCTGCATTCCGCTCTCCCATACCTTTCGGCTTTAACACCAGCCGCTCACTCTCGGCATCCATAATATACAGCATGGCATTTCCGTTATAAAAACCTTCCGGCAGAGAACGATCCAGAGAATCATAAATATATTCGACATACAGAGACCCGATCTCCTGTCCCTTTTTCTCCACAGGACATTTGATCGTGTAGGCCCATGCACCCATATAATTTAAGTATGACTGAGAGACATGCAGTCCGTCCACCATACCTCCGGCAGAAAAATTCAATTCCGCTTCGGTAAAAATCTCCCCTGTATTGGAAATTCCCTCCGTTTCACCGGTACGGATCAGTGAAATTTTTACCATCGTCTGATTTTTCCGATAGGAACGGATATATTCTTCCGGATTGTCCGATGCGGCAATCTCCTGCGCCATCAACTGCTGAAATTCCGATTCTTTATTTAAAATAGCTTCTATCGTACACTGCAAAAGATCCAGGCTCTCACTCAGATTTTGAATCGCCGATGCTGACATCTCGCGGGATATTTTCAATGACACCGAAAATACCACTCCGGCCAAAATGCAAAAAACCAGTATAATAGGAAGAAGCAAAGAAAAACCTTTATTTTTTCCTCCCTTGTCCCCATTTGTTCTCATGTGAATCTCCATTTCTATTTGAGCTTGTCAAATCGCCTTTATTTTTCACAATACACGCGCTGTCTTTTCTGCCGTATCGCTAAAAAGTTCTGCCCGTTTAGCATCTTTTATGATTATACTCCACCTTTTTATTATATACAATATTTTCGTTGAAATTTTCATTCGATATCCGTTTTTTGTGTACCCCTTATTTATCATAAAAAAACGCCCTTCTATATTGAAGTGTATGCAAAATTTTTCTTTTCGTTTCCTTAATCTGTATTGATTTATCAATGAAATGACGGTTCTCTTCAATTTCATTATGAAAAACATATAAAAACCCCTGCCGGCAACGTATAAACGCCGCCTACAGGGGTTTCATCATTCTTAACAATCATGCAAATTTTACGTTATACATTTATTTGATCTGCGCCGCAACCTCAGCCGCAAAATCTTCGTTCTTCTTCTCCAGACCTTCGCCGGTCTCGAACCGAACAAACGCTTTGATCTTAATCTTCGCATTGTTGGCTTTCGCAACCTGCTCCACATACTTGGCCACGGTCTGCTTGCCGTCCTCTGCCTTTACGTATACCTGATCCATCAGGCAGATTTCTTTCAGCTCTTTGTTGATACGGCCCATTACCATGCCGTCAATGATCTTATCGTTTGCGTCGGGCTTTTCATTTCTTGCCGCAACAGCCAGGATTTCTTTTTCCTTCTCGATATACTCGGCGTCCACTTCGTCTCTGTTGGTGTACAGAGGCTTCAGGGCTGCGGCCTGCATGGCCACGTTCTTTGCCATTTCTTCCACGTCAGCATTGACCACGTCGGTCTCCACGTCGATCAGAACGCCGATCTTGCCGCCGGCATGGATATAAGAAGCGATAAAACCATTGTCCTCTTTTACCTGCTTGAATCTTCTGATGTTCATGTTCTCGCCGATCACTGCGATCTGTGCGGCCAGGGCTTCCTTTACGGTTACGGAAGTATCCAGCGCCCAGGGCTCTGCCATAAATGCGTCGATATCCGCAGCCGTCGTGGCAACGGCCTGCTGAGCCACCTGATCCACGTAGGTTCTGAACTTCTCGTTCTTTGCCACGAAATCAGTCTCTGCGTTTACCTCTACCACAACCGCTTTCTTGCCGCCGTCTACCACACAGGTGGTAACGATGCCCTCGGCGGCGATTCTGCCTGCCTTCTTCTGAGCGGTAGCCAGTCCTTTTTCTCTCAGGAAGTCTACTGCCTTTTCCATATCACCGTCGGTAGATGCCAGCGCCTTCTTGCAGTCCATCATGCCGGCGCCTGTCATCTCTCTTAATTCTTTTACCATTGCTGCAGTAACTGCTGCCATAATTTCCTCCTTATCGGCATATTTGCCGGAAATCTCTTTCCAAACTTATGCTTCTGCTGCTTCTTCCACCGCATCTTCCGCAACTTCCTCGCCGAAGGCTTCGCCCTGGCTTGCTTCCACTACGGCATCAGCCATCTTGGATACGATTAATTTAACGGCTCTGATGGCGTCATCATTGCCGGGAATAACATAGTCCAGTTCCTCGGGGTCACAGTTGGTATCTGCGATGCCGATCAGCGGAATCCCCAGCGTATGGGCTTCCTGAACACAGATTCTCTCTTTTTTAGGATCAACAACGAAGATGGCGTCAGGCAGTTTCTTCATATTCTTAATACCGCCCAGGTTCTTCTCCAGCTTCTCCTGCTCCTTCTTCAGCGCGATTACTTCTTTCTTCGGCAGAACATCGAAGGTTCCGTCTTCCTGCATTTCTTCAATCTTTTTCAGTCTTGCGATTCTGCTCTGGATGGTCTTGAAGTTGGTCAGCATACCGCCCAGCCATCTCTGGTTTACATAATACATGCCGCAGCGCTCTGCCTCTAACTGGATCGCGTCCTGGGCCTGCTTCTTGGTACCCACGAACAGAATGGTTCCGCCGTTTGCCACGATATCGGCAACCGCGTTGTAAGCCACGTCGGCCATCACTACGGATTTCTGCAGGTCGATGATGTAGATGCCGTTTCTCTCGGTGTAGATGTAGGGAGCCATTTTCGGGTTCCATCTTCTGGTCTGATGTCCGAAATGTACGCCGGCCTCCAGCAACTGTTTCATTGAAATAACGCTCATTTTCTTCCCTCCATTTGGTTAGTCTTCCCTGCGGTTTCAGCTTTTTCAAAGACCGCCCGAAGACGGCACCCTTTCAAAAATAAACGCAGGTGTTTTCTCAACTTCACCAGTATAACACACCCGGCCCGGTTGTGCAAGAAATATTTTTACGGCTGTCTCCGATATTTTCCGATTATTTCATGAATTATTCTTTCTGAATATAATGATATATGATATAATCAATATGTTCCATCAGTTCACGGCATTTCAGCGCCCCTTTTGCCCTTTTGGCGGACAGAACGGGCGGATCACATAAACCCAAACAAAAAAAGGAGTCACTATGACGAACAGCGCAATCCAGTCAAATTATACCGCAGGCGGCAGCGGTGTTTCCTTCGATCTGCCGGAAAGCCCGGCAGCCGCAGGACAGAACCTGAATTTTCTTACAATGGCTTTGAAAACCAGCCGGAACGGACGCAGCGCCGGCTTCCCGGAAACCGCCGTAACCGAAACTGCCCGGACTCAGCCTGCCTCCCTGGAAGATATGCTGCGGGCAAAATATCCGGGGCTGATCTACCATGTATTCGACGCCGGCAGCAGCTACTGGCGAACGAGAAACGATTACCCCCATTATCTGATTTATCAGGAAAATGCCGACACGGATTTTCTGGAAAACTGGACTCCTGACGGCCCGAACCCGGAATATTCGTCATCAGCCGCCATCCGTGCCCTGAGCCGGATCCCTGCCGGACAAACGGCGGTCATCATCCACCCGGCCGTACAGAAACAGATGGAAGAAGACCCGGAATATGCCCGGGTGATTATGGACAGAATCGAGGCATGGTTCCGGTTTGACATACTGCGCAACGAGGCGATCATGCCCGGCATCACCGCCAGAAGCTCCCGCTGCGTGGCCATCGGCGAGGACGGCAATATCATCAATGCCCAGTCCTTCAGCCATCCGGAGATCACATTTTCCAAAAACGAAACCGCATTCGTGGACTGGTGGCAGGTGCGTATCGAGCGAAACCGCTATTTCCGGGAACTGAGCAGAAAGAAACAGAAGGAAGAAGAATGGAAGGAATACGGCCGCCAGATGTACCGCCAGCATTCCGACTGGATTACGGCTTCCGCCAGAGCAAAAGCACTGCTTTCGGAGATGATGGAAAATTGCCGGCTGACCGGCGTCCTCGGAGACAGGGTTGCGGATATGCCCACCCAGGACCTGTTTGACCTGACGCGGTTATTGCTCCAAACATAATTCATACAAGCCTGACTGTCTGCCGCAAAACCCTTCTATAATAATGAAGGGAATCATTGCGGAGATGGGTAAGGCAAAACTAATATAATATGGCACAAAACTAAACTGTAAAGGGAGACCTGCAAGATGAAACTAAGTGAATTACCAGTGGGAAAAGAAGCGACCATCACCGCTGTCGGCGGGGAAGGCGCTTTACGGCAGCATTTTCTTGATATGGGGGTGATCCCCAATTCGGACATCATGCTGGTAAAATATGCGCCCCTGGGCGACCCCATGGAATTCCGTATCCATGGCTATGAACTGACGCTGCGCATCGCCGATGCGGAAAAAGTCCGGATCAGGGACGTCCGGGATTATGCGCCGGAATTATACGGCGACGACATTGTCCCTTCTTCCACCAATCATCCCGGTCTGGGAGAAGGCGGAAAATATCACCAGAAATCCGGAGAACATCCGCTGCCGGAAGGCACGGTCCTGACCTTTGCCCTGGCCGGAAACCAGAACTGCGGAAAGACCACCCTGTTCAACCAATTGACCGGATCAAACCAGCACGTAGGGAATTTCCCCGGCGTTACCGTGGACCGGAAAGACGGGGCGATCAGAGGACACGACGACACCCTGATTACGGACCTTCCCGGCATTTATTCCATGTCCCCTTATTCCAGTGAGGAAATGGTAACCCGCAGCTTCCTGCTGGACGAACACCCCAAAGGCGTCATCAATATTGTGGATGCCTCTAATATTGAGCGAAATCTTTATCTTACTTTACAATTGATGGAACTGAATATTCCCATGGTCCTGGCGCTGAACATGATGGACGAGGTGCGGGGGAACGGCGGCTCCATCCATATCAATGAGATGGAGCGGATGCTTGGCATCCCCGTGGTTCCCATCTCCGCAGTCAACAACGAAGGAATCGACGAGCTGGTCAGTCATGCGCTCCATGTAACCAAATATCAGGAAAGTCCGGGGCGGGTGGATTTCTGCAGCGGCATTAAAAACGGCGCCGTACATAGATGTCTCCATGCGATTATGCATCTGATCGAGGATCATGCCGCACAGGCCGGCATCCCCATCCGGTTTGCCGCCAGCAAGCTGGCCGAAGGAGATGAGCAGATTCTGAAAAGCCTGAACCTGGACCGGAACGAACAGGAAGCTCTGGAGCACATTATCTGCCAGATGGAAAAGGAAAGCGGGCTGGACCGGTCGGCGGCCATTGCGGATATGCGTTTTTCCTTTATTCATGATCTGTGCCGCAGGACGGTGGTAAAGCCCAGGGAAAGCAAAGAACATATCCGCAGCGCCAGAATCGACAGCGTTCTGACCGGAAAGTATACGGCGATCCCCGCATTTATCGGTATTATGGGGCTGGTATTCTGGCTTACTTTTAATGTAATCGGCGCCTGGCTCCAGGGGCTTATGGAGACGGCGATCACATGGCTCTCCGACGCTGCGGATGCCGCCATGGCGGCCGCCCACGTAAACAGCGCTCTCCATGCCCTGGTGATCGACGGAATTTTTAACGGCGTAGGAAGCGTTTTAAGCTTTCTACCCATTATCGTGACCCTGTTTTTCTTCCTGTCTCTTATGGAAGACAGCGGGTATATCGCCCGTGTCGCTTTTGTCATGGATAAACTGCTGAGGAAAATCGGCCTGTCCGGCCGCAGCATCGTACCGATGCTGATCGGCTTCGGCTGCACGGTCCCCGGCGTTATGGCCACCAGAACCCTGCCCTCCGAGCGGGACAGAAAAATGACGATTCTGCTGACTCCTTTTATGAGCTGCTCCGCCAAGCTGCCTATCTACGGCTTTTTTACGGCGACATTTTTTCCGGGTCATGGAGCCGTCATTATGATCGGACTGTATCTTCTGGGAATTCTGTTCGGCATTTTAAGCGCGCTGGTAATGAAAGGAACCGCATTTAAAGGAGAAGCCGTTCCCTTCGTTCTGGAACTGCCCAACTACAGGATGCCGGGCGCAAAAAACGTGGGACATCTGCTCTGGGATAAGGCAAAAGATTTTTTGCAGAGAGCTTTTACCATTATCTTTATCGCCACCATCGCCATCTGGTTTTTACAGACCTTTGACTTCGGATTAAACATGGTGGAGGATTCCCACGACAGTATTCTGGCCATGGCGGCCGGACTGATTGCACCCATCCTGAAACCCCTGGGTCTGGGAGACTGGAGAATCTCCACCGCTCTGATCAGCGGCTTTATGGCAAAGGAAAGCGTGGTTTCCACCCTGTCCATTCTGTTCGGCACCACAGACGCCCTGTTAACCGCCGTCTCGCCTTTGTCGGCGGCCTGTCTGCTGGTATTCTGTCTTCTGTATACGCCCTGTGTGGCGGCCATTGCCTCTGTCAAACAGGAACTGGGCGGCAAGTGGGCCTTTGCCGTGGTCATCGGACAGTGTGCCGTCGCTTATGCGGCAGCCCTGCTTGTGCGGCTGATCGGAATCGTACTGTTATAGAAAAAACGCAAGGGGAATCCTGCTCTGCGGGATTCTCCGCCTGCGGCGGACCGCTTCAGGGACGGAATCCTTTTTTCATTTTGCAGCGGATCCCCTTTCGTTACCGCCCTTTGGAAACTGCCCTGTAAAATACATTTGCCGCCAGGCTTTTTCCCCGTCCTCTGTCGGAAACCACCTGCACCGAACGTTTCGGAATATTGCCGTTTACGGGAATCTGAACCAGCTTCCTCTGCTCAATCAGCGGCAGCGCCAGTTTCTTTGGCACGAATCCGATTCCGAAATTATTTTCCAGCAGCGGCAGCAGCAGATCGGAAGTAGCCACCTCCATATCCAGCTCCATGTCTGTTTTATGTGCCACAAAAAAATTTTTATACAGCTCGTAAGTAGCCGTTCCCCGTCCCAGCCCCACCAGCGGATAATTCTTAATCTCCTCCGGCGCCAATGCCCGTTTTCCAAGTTCCTGATACATCATCCCGCCTGCCAGGATTTCCTCAAAATCCAGTACCGTTAAACAGGATACTGTTTTCGGCGTCTCAAACGGTGTTGTCACCACTGCAAAATCCAGTTCTCCGCCGATCAGACGCCTGATCGTCTCCGGCGTCGTATGGTTATGAATTTTAATTCTGAGTCCGGGATATTCCATTTTAAACCCGCGCAGCATATTTAACAGAAACAAATGAAGGGCTGTTTCCGTGGCGCCGATCTCTATCGTTCCGCCTTTTAAAAAATCCGGAGAATCCTGCCGGCATATTTCTTCCTGGGCATTCATTAAATTTCTGTATGCAATTTCCGCATGTGCGTACAAAAGCCGCCCTTCCTCCGTCAGACTGACCCCTCTGGCTTCACGAACAAACAGCCTGCAGTTCAACTGCGTTTCCAAAAGCTTCATTACCCGTGTCACATTGGGCTGATTGCTTCCCAGCGCGGCGGCAGCCTTTGTGATGTTTCCGTACTTCCCCACAAAATAAAAAATCTTGTAATATTCGAAATTGATATCCATATTAATTTTATATTTCTTATATGTATTATATATATTTTTCATATTGTATCAAAAGGATTATAATACTTTTTAAAAAATAAGTAAACAGCGTAAGAAGGGATATGATTTTATGAATACAGATCTGACAGAAGGAAAAGCGGAAACGGTGCTGCGGCGATTCTGCCTCCCGCTGTTCGGCAGCATTATCTTTCAGCAGCTTTATAATATCGCGGACTCCCTGGTGGCCGGCAAATTTATCGGTGAACAGGCGCTGGCCGCCGTGGGAAACAGTTACGAAATCACTCTGATCTTTATTGCCTTTGCATTCGGCTGCAATATCGGCTGTTCCGTGGTTGTCTCCCAGTTGTTCGGTGCAAAGGACTACGCCAGACTGAAAACCGCCGTGACGACGGCCTGCCTGTTCAGTGGAACGCTCTGCGGGATGCTGATGCTGGCCGGTATCCCCGGATGCGGTCCGCTGCTGCGTCTGGTCCGCACGCCGGAGGAAGTTTTTGCCGACTCCCGGCTGTATCTGGATATTTATATCTGGGGACTTCCCTTTGTATTCTTTTACAATATCGCAAACGGAATTTTCTCCGCACTGGGAGATTCCAAAACACCTTTTTCCTTCCTGGCCGTCTCCTCCACCGCAAATATTGCCGTGGACATCCTGTTTGTAAAATATTTTCAAATGGGTGTGGCCGGCGTAGCCTGGGCTACCTTTCTCTGCCAGGGAATCAGTTGCTTTCTGGCTGTTATCACCCTGGGAATCAGATTAAAGAAAATCAGAGTGGAAGAAAAACCGGCGCTGTTTGACTTCCAGATCCTGAAAAAAATCGCAGTCATCGCAGTTCCCAGTATTTTGCAGCAAAGTTTTATCTCTGTGGGAAATATTCTGATTCAAAGTGTAATCAACGGATTTGGTTCCTCCGTGATGGCAGGATATTCCGCCGCCGTAAAGCTGAACAACATGATCACCACATCCTTCACCACAATCGGAAACGGAATCTCAAATTTCTCGGCTCAAAACCTGGGCGCTCACAAATACGAACGAATCGGCGAGGGCTTCCGGGCCGGCTTAAAAATGGTCTGGTGTCTGTGCATTCCTTTTTGCGCCCTTTATCTTTTCTGCGGGAAGTACCTGCTGCTTCTGTTTATGAAACAGGAATCTGCTGCGGCACTGACAACCGGCATACGATTTTTGCAGATCCTCTCCCCGTTTTATTTTGTGGTGGCGGCAAAATTAGCGGCAGACGGCATCCTCCGGGGCGTCAGCGCTATGAGACAGTTTATGGCCGCCACTTTCACAGACCTGATCCTGCGGGTGGTACTGGCATTCCTTCTTTCCGGATGGACCCGGTCAGCCACAGGCATATGGTGCGCATGGCCGATCGGATGGACCGCCGCCATGATGCTGTCGGTTTACTTTTATCGAAAGGAATTAAAGAAATTAACCGTATAGTTGCGGAATTTATTTATGATAGGGTTCCCCATTGATAATCCGATAACACCGATAAAGCTGCTCCAGCAAAATCATCCGCATCATCTGATGGGGAAACGTCATTGCGGAAAAGCTGAGATGAAAATCCGCCCGCCCGATCACCTCGTCGGACAGGCCTAAAGATCCGCCGATCACCACCGTGATATGGCTGACCCCTTCCACGCCCAGCCGTTCCAGCTTCCGGGCCAGTTCCGGCGAACTTAATTGTTTTCCCTGAATTTCCAGGGTAATCACGTAAGCTTCCGGCCTGATCAGATTCAGCAGTCTTTTTCCTTCCTTTTCCCTGATCTGCCGCTCCAGATTTTCCGAGGCCCCATCCGGTGTTTTCTCATCGGCCACTTCCAGGATCTCCAGCTTGCAGTAGCGGCTCAGCCGCTTGACATATTCCTTGATTCCGGCTTCCAGATAGGTTTCTTTGATTTTTCCCACTGTCAGAAGTGTGATTTTCATAACCGCCTCCCTGTTCCTCTGTCTGAAATTTTGAAAATATTATAAAAATTTTATAAAAGTTGTACACAATCCCCCTCCGGCGATTGAAAAATATGTCCATTTATACTATAATAGTTCCATTGCATTGGTTTCATCAGAAAGGAAGGGGTCCATGCCAGTATCTGCAAAATGCAAAGTAGAATATGCACAGGGAAGAAACAACTGTGAAATCTTCGACATTCCCCCGGCTGACGAACCCAAAGCGGCAGCCCCCGCCATGGTCAGCCTGATTGCGGCCGAAGCGCCGCTGGCGGAACGGATCGTGGAATTTTTAAGCTATGCCGGCATGGACGTACACATGGATTTTGACCAGGAAGCGGATTTGTTTTCTCTCACCGTTCCCGGAAATCAATATGAAAAAAGCATTCGGCTGATGCGGGTGCTGCTGGCCAACGAAGTACTGCATTCCATGGAAGATGAACAGCGGGGCAGACAGTTTGATACCGAGCCGGTCAGAGTGCATGTAAAGGCATCCGACAAATATACCGATACCAGTTCTTCGGCATTTTCGTTTCTGCTGGTAGGTACCTTCCTGATGATGATATTGCTTTTGACCACATTCGATATCATCCGCATTTCTTTTCTGAGCCAGGCCAGAACGCTGGCGGATATTCTGCTGACCGCCATCAGCGTCAGTTTTCTGTGCATCGGCCTTCTCTCCTGGCGAAAAGCGCTGCTGCTTGAGACAAAGATACAGGAAGAAGACCAGTTTAACGAATCTGTCTATCAGTGGTTCCTCTCCACCTATACCGGCGCCCAGATCGACCAGTCCGCCGATGCCCAGATGGACCAGGACGTGGCTATGAACCCGGAGAAGCAATATACGATCATCTCCGATGAGATCCGCTGCCTGAAACGGATGGACGTAATCCGGGAATATCTGAAACGGGAATACCGGCAGTTGGATAACGGGTATGTGGAGTATCTGTGCGAGGAATTATATCAGAAGGTATTCGAATCATAAAATGGAAAAGACATACCCGGATCACTCCCCCAGGTATGCCTTTTTTACGGAATCATCATTCATCAGCTCCGTCGCATCGCCGTCCAGAACGATATTTCCCGTTTCCAGAACATATGCCCGATTGGCGATGGAGAGGGCTTTTTTTGCATTCTGCTCCACCAGAAGCACCGTGGTGCCGGATGCGTTGATCTCCTTGATTATATCAAAAATCTCATTTACATAAATCGGTGAAAGGCCCATGGAAGGCTCGTCCATCAGGATAATCTTCGGGTGGGACATCAGCGCCCGCCCCATGGCCAGCATCTGCTGCTCGCCGCCGGACAGGGTTCCGGCCATCTGGCCCTTTCTCTCTTTCAGACGGGGAAACCGGGTGTAAACCATCTCCAGGGAATCCTGAATCTCTTTTTTATCCTTTCGGGTGTAAGCCCCCATCAGCAGATTGTCATATACGCTCAGCTCCGCAAAGACGCGCCGTCCTTCCGGCACATGAGCCATTCCCATGCCCACAATCTTATAGCCGGGCGTCTTCGTAATATTTTTTCCGTCAAACTGGATGCTGCCCGCTTTTGCGGAGATCAGCCCCGTAATCGTGTGCAGGATCGTGGTCTTTCCGGCACCGTTTGCGCCGATCAGGGCGATGACTTCCCCCTCATTTACCTCGAAGGAAATCCCCTTAATGGCCTTGATCACGCCATAATACACTTCCAGATCCTTTACCTCAAGCATTGCCATCTTCTTGTCCCCCTATTCACAGTACGCTCCTGCCATACCGGTATCTCATTCGACAAAATACATTGCCGGCGCATTTTGCCGGGTGCTCCCACCGGCCGGCAGCCGCTGTTATTCTCCAAGGTAAGCTTTAATTACCTCAGGATTGTTCAGAACCTCGCCGGTCGTTCCCTCTGCCAGTACCTGACCGAAATTTAACACGGTCAGCCCCTCGCAGATGCCTGACACCAGCTTCATGTCATGCTCAATCAGTAAAATCGTCATATGGAAATTGTCCCGCACAAAACGGATGGTGTCCATCAGCTCGCCGGTCTCGTTGGGATTCATGCCCGCCGCCGGTTCATCCAAAAGGAGAAGTTTGGGGCCTGTGGCCAGGGCTCTGGCAATCTCCAGCTTTCTCTGTTTGCCGTAGGGCAGATTGGAAGCCAGATAATCGCATTCTTCTTCCAGACCGAACACCTTTAAAAGCTCCATAGCCCGCTCCCTGATCTCCTTCTCTACTTTATAATAGGAAGGAAACCGGAAAATGGCGGACAAAGTGGAATAGCTGTGATGATTGTGCAGCCCCACCTTTACATTGTCAATCACTGACATGTCTTTAAACAGCCGGATATTCTGAAAGGTTCTGGCAATGCCGGCCTTGTTGATATCAATGGTGTTTTTCCCCACCATGTTCTCGCCGTCCAGCCTGATCGTTCCTTTATCCGGTTTATATACGCCTGTCAGCAGATTGAAAATCGTGGTTTTTCCGGCACCGTTGGGACCGATCAGACCGTAAAGCTGTTCCTTTTCCACGCTGATATTAAAATTGTCTACCGCCCGCAGTCCTCCGAAGGAGATTCCCAGACTTTCCACTTCTAATAATGCCATGTCCTATACCTCCTCCTTTGCGCCTTTCTTACTGCCAAGCAGCCTTTTTAAACCGTATCGCTCTCTGAACTCCCTGCATTTGGGACTCCAACTGAAAATCATAACCGCAATCAGTACCACTGCGTAAATCAGCATTCTGTAGTCGTTGAGAGAACGGAGCATCTCTGGAAGCAGCGTCAGCACCACTGCCGCTATGATCGAGCCACGGATATTTCCGATACCGCCCAGCACCACAAATACAAGGATCATAATCGACATATTATAGCCGAAGTTTTTGGGCTGTGCGGCCAATGTGGACAGATTATGCGCGTACAGCACGCCGGCTACCCCGGCCAGAGAAGCCGATACGGTAAAGGCCAGCAGTTTGTATTTTGTCACGTTGATTCCCACGGATTCGGCGGCAATCCGGTTGTCCCGGATCGACATAATCGCCCGGCCCGTACGGGAATGAATCAGGTTCAGAACGATAAAAAGCGTAACCAGAATCAGCAGGATACCGATCAGAAACGTAGAGTCATTGGGGGTCCCCGTAATGCCCTGAGGTCCTTTGATAATCACTTCCCCTTCAGGTTCCAGCCCCAGATCGAACGCATCTTTCAGAGAAATATGGAATCCTCTGCTGTCCCGGCCCAGGAATATGATATTAATCACATTTTTGATAATTTCGCCGAATGCCAGCGTTACGATAGCCAGGTAATCGCCTTTTAACCGAAGCACCGGAATTCCCACCAGAATACCGGCCAGCGCGGCAAAGGCCGCGCCGATTAACAGCGCCAGGAAAAACCGCAGGCCCGCCACGGGAATCGCATTCATCGTACATTTGGAAAAAATCGCGCCTGCGAAAGCGCCCACGCACATAAAACCCGCATGGCCCAGGCTCAGCTCGCCCAGAATCCCTACGGTCAGATTTAAAGATACCGCCAGGATCACATAGATACATAAAGGCACCAGAAGTCCCTTGAGCAGACTGGATACCATACCGGCCCGCATCAAAATCTCCACCGCAATATATGCCGCAATCACGATCCCATATGTAACGAGATTATTTCTTGTCTGTTTGCTCAAAGCTTTCGTTTTCATCTGCCTCACCTACACTTTCTCCTGAATCTGTCTGCCTAAAATTCCGGTGGGCTTCACCAGCAGCACCACGATCAGAACCGCAAACACGATGGCATCCGCCAGCTGCGAAGAAATATAGGCCTTGCCCAGAATCTCGATAATGCCCAGCAGGATTCCGCCGATAAACGCACCCGGAATAGAGCCGATTCCGCCGAACACTGCCGCCACAAAGGCCTTGATGCCGGGCATGGCTCCCGTGTAAGGCGTCAGAGACGGATAGGAAGAACAGAGAAGCACGCCTGCCACGGCCGCCAGAGCGGAGCCGATGGCAAAGGTCAGGGCAATGGTACCGTCCACATTTACCCCCATCAACTGTGCCGCGCCGCCGTCCTCAGATACGGCCAGCATGGCCCGTCCGGGTTTGGAATGGCGGATAAACAGCGTCAGCACAATCATAATCACGATACAGGCCAGAATCGTGACAATCGTCTCGCCGGAAATGATCAGAGCGCCGCCTGCCAGAGAAAGCGGAGGGATGGTTACCACTGACGTAAAGGACTTGGTATTCGCACCGTAAATCAGCAGCGCCACATTCTGAAGAAAATAGCTGACGCCGATAGCCGTAATCAGAACCACCAGCTTGGAGGCCTGACGCAGCGGTCTGTAGGCAATCCGCTCGATCACCACACCCAGCACCGTACAGACCGCCACGGAAATCAGAATGCCCGCCGCCGGCGGCAGTCCCATGGTGCTTACCGTAGAAAATACCACATAGCTGCCGATCATAATCACGTCGCCGTGAGCGAAATTCAGCATTTTCGCAATGCCGTATACCATCGTATAGCCTAAGGCGATCAACGCATATACGCTGCCCAGGCTGATACCGTTCACAAGGTAGGATATGAATCCCATCATACAAAACACCCCTCTTTATCTTTTCGAGTTCCACACGGTTCCGGACCGCAAACTCTGTCCGGGAAACGTAAAAACACTTTGCCGCATTAGCGCAGTTTCGTCAAGTGTTCCTATTATAGCATAGAAAAATGCCCTGCACAAGCCAAAAGAAACGTATATGGAAAAGAGGCCCGGAACAATCGGACCCCTTTGCCTGTTATAAATCTCTTAATTACTGAAGCTCAACGGTCACACCATCTTTGATCTGTACGATCATAGGAGCCTTATTGGGCTCACCGGTTGCTTCCCAGCTAATCTCCTTGCCGGTGATGCCGTCATAGCTGATCTCAGTCATAGCCGTTTTCAGAGCATCGCAGATTGCGGAAGCGTCCATATCAGGGGTTGCGCCTGCTTTTTCGATCGCGGCCTTTACCACGTACATACAGTCATAAGCGTCTGCCGCAAACTGGTTGGGCGTCTCGCCGAACTGTGTCTCATACTTGGTTACAAAGCTTTTTACCTGTTCGTCCTCAGAAGTGGCAACGAAAGGAGCCATGTACATCAGCTCATTGGCCAGCTCTACTTTGAAGTTCTCCACGCTCAGGATGCCGTCCATACCGTCTACGCCGAAGAATACCGGCTTATAGCTCTGCTTGTCGCACTCCTGCAGTACCAGAGAAGCCTCGGTATAGTAGAAAGGCATGTACAGCAGATCTGCCTGCGCGTCTTTGGACTTCTGAACCTGTACGGAGAAATCGGTCTTGCTGTCAGCGGTGAAAGCTTCTGCGGACACGATCTCAAAGCTCTGGTTCTCAGCCTCGGCACGGAACGCCTCATAGATACCTACGGAGTAGGGATCGGAGCTGTCATAAATGACGGCAACCTTGGTAGCCAGGCTGTTCTCGCCGATATATTTTGCGGACTCCAGACCCTGGTTCGGATCGGAGAAGCACATACGGAACGCATTGTCATATTTTACACAGTCCACAGCGGTTCCCGAAGGAGTCAGCTGGAACAGATTGTCCGCCTGAGATTTCTCGGCAACTGCGATACAGGGATTGGAAGTTACGCTTCCCACCAGTACCTGCATCCCCCAGTCTTTCAGAGTGTTGTATGCATTTACGGACTTTTCGGGGTCATGCTCGTCGTCCTGGAAATTCAGTTCCACCATATAGCCGTTGATGCCGCCTGCCGCGTTGATCTCGTCAGCGGCGATCTGAGCGCCTCTCTGTACGGCGATACCGTAAGCGGATGCGCCTCCGGTGGTCGGTCCGATTCCGCCGATCTTAAAGCTTCCCTCGCCGGTAAAAGCAACCGTTTCACCTGCGGCTGCGGTCGTAGCTTCGCCGCCTGCTGCTGCAGTGCCGTCATTTTCTGCGGCTGCGGCTGTCGTCGTATTATCTGCAGGCGCTGCGGTCGTAGCTTTGCCGTCGTCTTTGGAGCCGCAGGCAGTCATGGAAACAACCAAAGCCATAGCCATGCACAGACTTAAGATTTTTTTCATTTTCTTTTCCTCCTCGTTTTTTCTTTCTGCAAAACGTATCGCTCCGCACCGGACGGAACATATACATTTTCCGTAAAACAGGTTTTATTATATACAGCCTCATGTCTCTTGTCAACTCCTTTACCGCCGAAAGAAGTATACGAAAAAGTAATGTGACCTATAATGTAAAGTAATAAAAACCACTGTCCGTATGCGGGATCAGGAAAGCAGCATTCTGTCATTGGCAAATTCTTCGCCGCTGGCCGCCTCGAATTTGGCCAGAAGGTCGGCCACCTGCAGATTTTTCTTCTCCTCGCCCTTTACGTCATAGATAATATGGCCGTCATGCATCATAATCAGCCGGTTGCCGATCTGAATGGCGTCCTTCATATTATGCGTTACCATCAGAGCGGTCAGCTTCTGTTCCTCCACAATCTCCTTCGTCAGATCCAGCACCTTTTTTGCTGTTCTGGGGTCCAGTGCGGCCGTATGCTCATCCAGCAAAAGCAGACGGGGCTTCTGCAAGGTTGCCATCAGCAGAGTCAGCGCCTGACGCTGGCCGCCCGACAGCAGGCCCACCTTGGAACTCATCCGCTCCTCAAGCCCCAGGCCAAGCCGTTTCAGTTCCTCGTAATACCGTTCTCTCTCCTGCTTCGTGATTCCCCAGCGCAGTCCCCGGCGCTTTCCCCGGCGGAGCGCCATGCTCAGATTTTCCTGAATCTCCATGCCGGCCGCAGTCCCCATCATAGGGTCCTGAAACACCCGCCCCATAAAATGCGCACGTTTATACTCCGGCATCAGAGACACGTCCGTCCCGTCAATCATGATTTTTCCGGCGTCAATGGGATAAACGCCCGCCACCATGTTCAGCATCGTGGACTTGCCGGCGCCGTTGCCGCCGATTACGGTGACAAAATCTTCATCTTCCAGTTTCAGGTTCAGATCGGTCAGCGCTTTCTTTTCATTTACGGTGCCCTTGTTAAAGGTTTTATACACATGATTAATTTCCAGCATGACCGTCATCCCCCTTTCCCAGAGAAGCCTTGTAGCTCTGTAGCTGTCTCTGTTTTTCTATGGCCACCGGAATCGCCAGCGCCACGGCCACCAGAATCGCGGTCAGAAGCTTTAAGTCATCCGTATTCAGACCCATCTGCAGCACCATCGCCACGATGATTCTGTAAATTACGGAGCCTAGAATAACGGCAAACAGCTTGGTTCCGAATGCCATTCTCTTTTTGCCGCTGAACAGCACCTCGCCGATAATAATCGACGCCAGACCGATGACAATGGCGCCGGTTCCCATCTTGATATCCGCATATCCCTGGCTCTGCGTAACCAGAGCGCCGGAAAGGGCGATCAGCCCATTGCCCAGCATCAGGCCCAGCACTTTGGTAAAATTGGTATTTGCGCCCAGGGAACGGACCATATGCTCATTGCTGCCGGTGGCACGGATAGCCGAGCCGATCTCGGTGCCGAAAAAGCAGTAGAGCAGCGTAATCAATCCGGCGCAGAACACCACGCCCGTAATCAGGGATACCCAGGCAGCCGGCAGGCCGGTCAGGGCCGCCAGCTGCTTGAACATGGTATCCAGTTTTAATAAAGGAGTATTGGACCTTCCCATAATCCGCAGATTCACGGAATAAAGACCGATCTGTGTGAGAATTCCGGCCAGGATGGCAGGGATATCGCATTTGGTATGTAAAAAGCCTGTCACCGCACCGGCCGCCGCGCCGGCGGCAATTGCCACGACCAGAGAAAGCCAGGGATTCATGCCCATCGTAATCATCGTCGCACAGATGGAGCCGCCCAGGGCAAAGCTCCCGTCTACCGTCAGGTCTGCGATATCCAGCACCCGGTAGGTCATATATACGCCAAGAGCCATGATGCCCCAGAGCACCCCCTGGCTTACGGCACCCTGAATCGCCAACAATATTCCCATAATATCCTCCAGATTTTTCTATATTTCTCTATTCCGTATTCCCGGCAGGATTCCGGGCGTATATTATTCTATCACAGCGGCATCCTTTAAGATCTCCTCGGGAATTTCGATTCCCAGATCTTTTGCCGCCGTTGTATTCACAGTCAGTTCACAGTCCTCTGCCGACTGGTATCCGATGGGCATCTGAGAAATGTCCGCACCATTTAACAGAATATCCGCCGCCTGCTCTCCGGTCATCACGCCCAGATTATAGTAGTCAATGCCGTAAGTGGCCAGACCGCCGTTTTCCACCATGCCTTTCTCGCCTACGATGGTAGGCAGATCATTTGCATTTGTCACCTGGGTCACGGTGGCCATGCCCTCGGCCAGCAGATTATCGGTAGGGATATATACGACGTCATATTTTCCGATCAGAGACTCGGCCACCTGCTGAATCTGATTGGACTCGGACACGGTTACTTCCTCATATTCCAGTTTCAGCGCTTCACACTCTGCCTTTGCCAGATTCGCCTGGAAAATGGAGTTATCCTCGGAAGAACAGTACAAAATGGCAACTTTCTTGGCATCGGGAAGAATCTGCTGTAAAAGCTGGAACTGCTCTTTTACAGGAGTAAGGTCAGAAGTACCGGATACGTTTCCGCCGGGAACCTCATTGCTGTCCACCAGTCCTGCGTCGGCAGGGTCTGTCACCGCTGTTACCAGAATCGGAATCTCCGTGGTCTTTCCCGCCACGGCCTGACCGGCAGGAGTGGCAATGGCCAGAATCAGATCACAGCCGTCATTTACCAGCTTCTCGGCAATGGTATCACAGTTTGCAATTTCATTCTGGGCATTCTGATAATCAATTTCGATATTTACGCCTTCTTCCAGTCCGGAAGCCTTTAAGCCGTCCACAAACCCTTCATAGGAAGCGTCCAGAGCGGGGTGCTCGGTCAACTGGATAATGCCGATCTTAAACGTTTTTCCGTTTGTGTCTGCTGCGGCCTTGGTGCCTTCCGCTGCGGCAGTGGTTCCCTCAGGTGCCTGGCTTTCCTCGCCGCCGGCCGCCGTTGTTTCCTCCGGCGCTTCTGTTTCCGCAGGAGCGGCAGTGGTGCCTGCCTTGTCAGTATTGCCGCTGCATGCTGCCAGAGAGAATACCATGGTCAGGGCCAGCGCACATGATACAAGTTTGCTGAATTTTTTCATAAAAACACATCCTCCTCTTCCATGTTAAAATATGGAAATATTTTATCCGGTAAAAGCGCAACGCTTTACATCACTGAATTATTCTATTACCAAACGGAAAATAAGTCAAGTAGAGATGTAAAATATATGAAAAATTTACGGAAAAACTGTCGAAAAGTCCGGTAAACATCATGTCCGGCCTGTCTGAAAGCCGATTTTTCTTTTACAGCAGCCCGATTACCCGTTCCGCAGCAAAGACCGCCGCGCAGGCGCAGACCGCCACAGTCACCAGACTTTTTTCTTTATAGGCCGCAGCCAGCGCCGCTCCCATTCCTGCTGCCGCCGACGCCACACAGGAGGTAGAAAACAAAATGGCCGGAAAGGTCATGGCCGCCAGGCAGGCGTAAGGAACATAATATAAAAAAGAAAGAAAAAAAGGATTTGTGATTTCCTTTTTCATCAGCGCCAGCGGCAGCATCCGGATCAGATAGGTGACGCCGGCCATTACAAGAATGTAAAGATAGATATTGTGGTTCATTTTTCCTCCTGCTTATCGTCCCCCGGTTCCCCTTTCGGGGCTTATCGGGTCCGTTGCCGTTTTCATAGATTTTCATCCGTAGCGACCGGGCAGAAAAACGCCGCCGTTCCTGCCGCCGCCACTGTCACGATAATAATCATAAATCCGGTAGACACCCTCTGCAGCAGCGGAACCGCCTGAAACAATGTGCTCATGGCCATGCTGCCAACCACCACCCCCAGCACCGCCCGATTCTTTTTCGCCGGCGGGATAATCACCGCCAGAAACATGCCGTACAGAGCAATCCCCAGAGCGCTGGTAATAAAACCGGGCAGCAGACTGCCGGAAACCGCCCCCAGCATCGTGCCGGCAGTCCATCCGGGGATGGCCATGCTCATGGCCCCATAGGAATACCAGGGGCTGACCCGCCCCCTGCGGGAAGCGGTCACGCCGAAAATTTCATCGGTAATCCCGAATGCCACGATATAACGGTGAAACTGCGGGATATCCCGTTCCAGCTTCTGTGAGATGGAAAAGGACATCAGACAGTACCGCAGATTAATGGTCAACTGGGTCAGCGCCATCTCCACATAAGAGCTGCCCGCCATAATCAGATTCAGCCCCGCCACCTGGCCCGCCGAGGTCAGGTTCAGCAAAGACAGCAGCGTAGCCTGTCCCACGCTTAAGCCGCCGGCCGCCGCCAGCATCCCAAAAGAAAAGGACACCGCAAAGTATCCCAGTCCGATAGGAATCCCGTCACGGATTCCCTTTATAAAACTTTCCCGGTTCATATCCCTTATGTTCCTTTCATTGCATACGGTTCCGCCGCTCCTGCGTTTTCAGACGATTTCTATTTCACAGTACGGCCCGCCGCCGTTTTGCCAACAGCCTGACACTGCCCTGCCTCCTGCTTTCTTTACTGTCCCTGCCGCCCGCTCTCATAGTAAAACATATACTGCTGCATCACCCCGGCGCATCCTTTGTACCGCCGCATCGGAAATCCTTTGGGATAATGCCGCTCCAGAATCTTTCTGATCCAGGTATCCACGGGGAACGCGTCGATCTGGTGAAGACCGAAAAGCTGAATGCAGTTGGCCACTTTATCTCCGATCCCATAGATATCCGTCAGTTCTTTATGTACCTGCCGCGGGTCTTTCATCTGCCGCAGGCGGTCCAGATCCACGAACCCTTCCGACACGGCAGTGCCGAGCGCAGCAATATATTTATCCCTGTAGCCCAGCCCCATATCTTTTAAAACATCGACATCGGACAGCGCTTCCGGCCCCGGCATGGCGTAGTAAGTTTTTCCCCCGGCGGCTTCCCGCTTCTCTCCGAAATTTTCACAGAGCCGTTCCACGCACTGGCGAATCCGCTTCATATTGTTATTCTGGCTGATCAGAAACGTAACCATCACTTCCCACAAATCCTGACGCAGAATGCGGATGCCGTTGCCAAAACAGGCCGCCTGCTGCAAATAGCGGTCTCTTTTGCCGATCCGGTCAATAAACTTTCCGTAGTCCGTCTCCAGATCAAAATAGCGGGACCAGAATTCCTCAAATTCCTGTTCGCAGCAGAAAAAACGGAACCGGTCCTCCCTCTGCTCCACCTCCACATACCGGTCCGCCGCCGTCACGGCAAACCGGACAGCCCCATCAAAAAGAAGACCCTCCTCCGCGCCGCCTCCACAGTCCGGCTCCGCATCCCGGGACAATGCTCTCATGCGGAAGCATTGTCCGGAATCGGCTATCTGCCTTAAATCAAAATGAGATATCTGTTTTTCAACCATTCGTATCCCCCGGCTTTTGTATTGTCATTCCACCTGCGTGTTTTATCTTTCATCCGTTCCCTATCATATGTCCGGATCGGCTTTGTTCTTTTTATTTTTGTGCTTCCCTTTTATACACTGTCCGTATGGGATACCCGTCCACTTGAATCTGATGCCACGGCTCCATTCCTTCGCTGCCCTCCGGCAGTCCGCCCAGCGCCCCGGCATGATACCCGTGAACATAGTACTCCGCTTCCTCCATCGTCCCCACCCGCTCGATCCGGCTTCTGTCCTCCTCCGACAACAGCGGAAGACTGAAATCCGTCAGCAGAAAAATTTTGATTTTCTCTCTGTGGTCGCGGGCACAGATTGCATTTAAGGCGTCCTTTTCCGACACGCCCCAGTAATCTTTATCAAACCGCGGCAGCGCCCATTCCCGGACAAATTCGTTAAAATAGACGTAATCATAAGGATGATTTCTGCCGATCCACAGAAGGGTGCTGAAAAACCCGGCGACAGTCACGGTCCACAGGCAGCGCAGACCATAAATCCGGATATTTCCTTTTTTTTCCGAAATCCGTTCCCGGCAGAAGGCCACAAAGGACAGCGCATACAGACAGCAGAGGGGATAGAGAAAATAAAAATGTCTCCACCCGTTATAAAGGGTCGGTTTTTTCCAGATCACATAGAACAGCGGCAGAACAAAGAGCAGCCAGATCAGCAGCCGGTTCCCGCCGTCGTCTGTGTCTGAAGCTGTGCCCCGGAACCCTCTCGCCTTTCCGGCTTCCGCCCCGGACGCACGGACCGTCAGCTTCGCTCTGTCTTTGAACAGTCCGCGGAATATGCCCGCCGCCAGCATCACCGTCTCCCGGCAGAACCCGCATACCGCCGGCACCAGCGTCACCGCCGGAATCGTAATCCCCATCCAGACCGGAAGATAATGCCAGGGGATTTCCTCCCTTGTGATATACTGTCCCATATAATAATTGCAATCATTCCAGACGGAATAATCGGAAAAATGCTCTATAATTTCCCCCATCCGGTCAAAGGGATGGTCCCAGGTGATCGGCGTAAACAGAATATAAAAAGCCAGACACAAGATACCTGCCGCCAGACAGCAACACGTCTGCCAGACCCAACCCGGCAGCCTGCTTCCGGATTCGGCCTGCGTTTCCTGCCGTTCTGTGCCGTTCTCCGAAGCCTGTTTCACAGAATCCGCCCGTACATCCTGCCGTCCGGCACTGTTCTCTGCAGACTGTCCCACGGCATTTACCGGTTTTTTCCGCAGTCCGAAGCCGTTCAGCCCAGTCTGCCTGAGCAGCGCAGCCAGCAGACATAACGCCGGCAGATATGCGCCGATCATCCGCACATTCGTACATAAAGCGGCGCTAAAAGCCAGCCCCGCCATATTTTTTACCGTGGAATTTCTGATAAACCGAAGGCCAAAATACAGGCTGACAATAAACAGCGAAAGAAAAATCAAATCTTTCAAATTATAAAAGGAATCCGCCAGAATCCTGGGAGACAGCACGAGAAACAGCACGCCCAGCAGCGAAAAGCTGGTTCCGAATCCCAGCTCCCGGCACAGCAGGTAAAAAAAGATGCTTCCCGCAAAAAACAGGAGGAAATTATAAAAATGCCGCATCTCATACACATCGGACAGCGGCATCGTAAACCCGGTCAGATGCTCCGCCGCCACGCAGGGCAGCATAACGGCCATGCCGTAATACCGGTCCTGATACTCCTCCAGCGGCTGCAACTGGGAGAAATCCACCGTATCTGTCACTACGTCGCGGAGAGAAGGGTTCAGATAAAGCCAGGTAATCAGGCTGCTTTTCCGCTCCACCGGCTCATCCACGCCGATTCCATAGTCACGGAACACAAAGCAGCCGTACAGAAAGAACAGCAAAAAAAACAAAACCACGATGCTCTTTTTCCTCCGGTCCGTTTTCCACGCTTCCGTCACTGCCGCTCCCATTTGCAAACTCCTTTCGTCATTACAGTTCCGCAAGAATAATATCTACCATCTCTCCTACATCCTTCATGGATACCACCTGGCCCATCTCAAATTTAAAATCAAATTCCTGTTCCACAGCCAGCACCAGATTAATATGCTCCAGGGAATCCCATCCCTCAATATCGGCAGATGTGGTGCTGTCGCACACCTCAATGCTGTCGTCGTCAAACACATCCCGGAATATCTCATTCAGTTTATCCAATACTTCTTCTCTCGTCATCATTTTTCCACCTCTATATACTGATTTTTATTCTCATACTGTTCCAGTCCGGACAGCCGCCATAGGGTATTTCCTTCAGCGTCCTCCCGCACTTTTTCAAATCCCATCTCCTGATAAAAATTCTTTACCATATTATTTTTCGCAGTCGGATAATAATACCCGTAAATATGTCCGATATTCCTCTCCCGGCACCGCTTTACCACCCCGTCCATCATCGCCTGCTCCATGCCCCGTTTCAGAACCCGGCAGCTCATCAGCCAGAGACGGATGTGCAGCGCATCTTTCTGCTGTTCGCCGATCACCACGGACACCACGCCGTTGTCCCCAAACCGGTCCGTCAGCCGTCCATACAAATCAATAAACCCGTCGTCCTCAGCCATATGGACAATATCCGTCTGGGTACATCGTTTCGTGGTCAGATTAAACTGGTTACTCTTATTCGTCAACTGCGTGATCCGGTCATAGAGAACCGGCTCAAAACCCCGGATCACCGCTTTCATCTCCAGTGACTTCAAATATTCTCCATAATCGGCAAAGCTGGCTTCCAGACCGGCCCGCTTCACATTATCCCTGTACATCTCGTTCCGTTTCCGGTCATCGCCGGAAAATGACGTCACCTCGAAAAATCCCGACCGGTCGATGGTCTCAATATAATGCTCCACCTGTTCCATTTCCGGTACGGCAACGCCAGGCAGATGCGCCCGCACAATCGCCCGCTCCGCGGGATTGTCATCCACAAACACAATACTCTCCGGCAGGATATTCAGCGTCCGGGCAATCTCCAGGATATTCCGGTCTTTGTTCTCCCAGTTGGCCTGAATCACAATAAAATCATCGGGCTTTAACAGACAGTCGGGATGGTTCAGCCCGGCCAGGGCATTCTCCGGATCATTTTTCGAATTGACATTCAGCAGAATACCCAGCTTTTTTAACGCTTTCAGATAAGACTGAAACGCTCCGTATACCTGCCCCATGGATGTTTCCGGCCCCATCGTAAGCCCTTCCGGACCGTCATCTCCCACGACGCCGCCCCACAGCGTATTATCCAGGTCAACGGCCAGTGCTTTCTTATTTTTCCCCAGCATGGACTTGATGATATTCGACAGGTTAAACGCCAGCGCCGGAATCGCCGGAACGCAGAGGGCATACTTATACATATGCCAGTAAAAGGGATCCGACCATCGCTCCAGTCCGAAACTTGCCGACAGATACAGAATATCCTGAATATAAAAATGGTCATGGCTTCTGGCATAGTCGTAAAACATCTGATTCAGACTTGTAATAAAATACACCCGGCCTCCCGGATCGCTGGCATCCCGATTGCCCATCAGCCGAAAATAGGGCAGCTCAAAATTGTTCTGAATCACCGGACAGCCGAATTTTTCCTCAATAGACTGCCACATCTGGCGATAATAGTCAAATTCCTGCTCCAGAAGCCTGCGGGTCTGTTCCATGGAATCCCCCGGTTCGGGAAACTGTCGGATATTCCGGCTGCTGGTATGGATGTAGATCAGATCCGGCTGAAAACTGTCAAGCGCCTGCTCCGGAAACATGGCGTCCTGCCAGAATCTTCCGTACTCTGACTCATAAAACTGCGGCCGAATCCCCTGGTTCAGCAAAAACAGCTCCAACATGGCAATCACGTCATGAGTCGTAGAACCGCCCAGCACCGCGATTTTCTTCTCCGTAAAAGGTCCCGCCTCCGCAAGCAGCGCCTTTCTGACCGCACGCTTCTTTTTCAGAAGATATTCGCTGTCAAAAGGATATTCCAGTTCTTTCATTGATTGTAATTCCTTCCTCCGAAAATGGCTGTTCCCACCCGGACCATCGTAGCTCCCTCCTCAACGGCCACCTCAAAATCTCCGGTCATGCCCATGGACAATTCCCGCATCTCCACGCCGGGCAACTCCATAAAACGGATTTCCTCCCGCAGCCGGAACATTTCCTGAAAATAAGGGCGGCTTTCCTCCGGCTCGGACACAATGGGCGCAACAGCCATCAGTCCTTTGATATGCACCCGTGAAAGCGGCGCAACAGCCCTGACCAGCCCGACCGCTTCCTCCTTCGCCACACCGGATTTGCTTTCCTCGTCGCCGATATTTACTTCTATTAGTATATCCACATGGCAATCCTTCTTCGCTGCTTCCTTCTGAATTTCCTCCGCCAGCCGCAGAGAATCCACGGAATGGATCAGACAGGCCTGATCCACCACATATTTTACCTTATTCCGCTGCAAATGACCGATCAGATGCCAGTTTATCGCCCCTGCTTCCGGCCGCTCCGTCAGCCCTTTGATTTCTTCCGCCTTTTCGCACAGTTCCTGCACCTTATTCTCGCCAAAATCCCGTATCCCTGCTTCCATAGCCTCACGAACCATCGAGGCGGGCTTCGTCTTACTGACCGCAATCAACAGCACCTCTTCTCTGGCCCGACCGCTCCGGTCGCAGGCCGCCTGAATCCGCTTTTCGATCTGCTCCAGATTCTCCCTGATATATGTCTCACTCATGAAAGCCTCCTCTTTCCCGTACCGATTTTCTTACGATATTCCATTATAGCTCGAATGCGGGATTTAATCAAACGATTTTTATGCATTAAAAAAACGAGGTTTTAAACCTCGTTTTTTTAATGCAGGAGATGGGACTTGAACCCACACGTGCTTCGCACACATGATCCTTAGTCATGCCTGTCTGCCAGTTCCAGCACTCCTGCGTCTGGCGGTAAAATCTTACTGTTTTGCCTCTGCGAATCCCGCCGCAACTGCATCAGCGAGAAATATTATATCATCTTATCTCAGAAAAATCAAGCAGTTTTTCAACAATTTTTCTCGAATTCCCCCGCAAACAGTTCCCGGCTTTACCGTCCCAGTTCACACATCTCAAAACCGCTGAAATATTCCTCCCCGATGGCCGCAATCACCTGAGAACGTTCCATATAATAAAAGGCTTTCCCATTAAGCGCTTTTATCCGGTTTTCCAGGTTCTTTCCAATCTCGCCGTTCCAGTCAAATTCCAGCGTATCGCCGGCCAGCCGGACCGCTTCGCCTTCCCCGCTCAGATAAAACACGGAAAACGAATATCGGGAAGCTCCCTCATACAGAATCGGATCGTACTCTACCAGATAGTCTTTCCCATCCTCCTCATACAGATACAGCCAGCCCCATCCGGCATGACTCTGATCCATCTGTCTCTCATAAACCATTCGGATCTCCCCCGACCGGTCTTTGGCAAACACCGTCACGGCAGCCTCCAACGTATAGTCAGACGCATCTCCCCGCGCTTCCAGCACGATCAGATCCTGCTGACCGTCATGAGTCAGATCCGCATAAAACGCCCGGCTTTCCCCGGCTTCATAGTGATCTCTGTAATAAGCTTCCATGGGCTCCCAGGCTCCGTGTTCAAAACCCCCGGCCGCTTCCGCCGTCCCGGATTTCTCCTCGTAAGCCTGCGCCTTTGTCTGAGGCTGAACATCATTGTCCCTGGCCACGCTGAAGCTTTCCCCGCCCGGCCGGAAAACCCGCCCCAAAACCATGACCACAAAGGCAGCGGCGGCAAAACGCAGCAGTCTTCTGTTCCATCTGTTTACGCTATCCTCTGTCCTTCTCTGTCCGCTCATACGTCCGCCCCTCTTTCCTTTTGGTCAAATCCACATACGCCGTATCCGACCGAATCAATTTTCGGTACATTTTGCCGAATCTTCAGTCATATTATTGCATAAAGATATTATTATTCTACAACGAAAAGGAACAAAAAGCGATTACAAACAGATTAAATAATCTTTACATTTTATTAACTTTTTTATAAGATCTATTTATTTGGACAGATTCCATTCCTCTCTCAGCAGACCATACATACAGGTATCAACAATCCCTTGATTGTTCCAATCCGCCTGGCGAAGAGTCCCTTCATATTTTAAACCGCATTTCTTCATCACATCTCCCGAATGGGGATTATTCGGATCATGCCGGGACTCAATCCGGTTCGCCTTTACCTCATCAAAGAAAAAGGGAATGATACTGCGAAAAGCCTCGGTCATGATTCCGAGACGCCACCATCGGCTTCCGATACAGTAACCGATATGAACTTTATTCGTTCTCTCATCCTGCTCCACAACCGAAATCGACCCCACAGGTTCGCCAATCTCCTTTAGCACAATCGCCCACTGATAAAATGACAGGTCCTTATATGACGCAATCCATTCGTCCATGATCCGCTCCGTATCTTTCACGTCATGATAGGTCGGCCATGTCAGAAATTCCGTTACCCTTTCGTCACTTTCCCAGTTTTTAAACGCCGCAGACACATCCTCTTTAACAAACCGGCGCAAAATGAGCCGTTCTGTTTCAATCCTGACCGTTCCTTTATGTTCCATCAAAACGTTCCTCCGTTTCCCCGCATAATGCAAAAAACCTTTGAATCCATGTACTGTCAGGAATTCAAAGGTTTTTCATAGCCCGTAGGGGAATCGAACCCCTGTTTCCGCCGTGAGAGGGCGGCGTCTTAACCGCTTGACCAACGAGCCATATTTATTTTATAATCGAGGCGACAAGATTCGAACTTGCGGCCTCCGCGTCCCGAACACGGCGCTCTACCAAACTGAGCCACGCCTCGATGCCTGTTTAGTATAGTATAAATTGTGCCAATTGTCAACATTTTTTTGAAAAATTTTTAAAATAAATTTTTCAGCGGCAAAACAGCCTCACCTCCTTTCTTTTGGGGCCGGTTTTTGGGGGCTGCTGCACATTCTTTACTTTCAGTATACCCTCACCTGTTTTTTTTAACTTTTTCATATCCTTCCAGTGTCGGCCGGCACCAATTATGTACCAATCAGCACCAAAATAATTTTACGCGTATATGATAAAGCACCGTCCAGAAACAAGCTTATTTCCCAACAGCACTTTTGTCCAAAAAGGCCCGATTATTCCAGAAAATTCTTATCCGCATACACAACCCGGTACTTTTCCCTGTTTTTCTCAAAGAAAAACGTCATCAGCCGTTCCGAAAGGAATCCCGGATACCGGTTCTGATAGCTGTCCTCCCTCTCCCCTCCATGCTCCGCACAGATAAAGATAATCGGGAAAAGCCACGCACACAAATCATCCAGCACCTTTTTCTTCATAATAAACATATTGCAGGGCGAATACAGATTCGTATCAAAAAAAGTCAGCGCTTCCTTATAATCATCCGGATAAATCTTTTTTATGTAATCCATCATAAACTCCCAGTCGGACGCCGTATGCCGTTCTCTGTAATTCTGCGCGATGCCCGGCGCCACATAAAGGGGCGTCGGCAAAATAACGTCGATCTCCCTCTCCTTCATGTCCGAAAGCCACCGCTCCCCCAGCAGAAAATGCCTCCGGTAATGCTCCAGGCCTACAACTTCCTGCCGAGCATTCTTCCATATCCAGTATATAGCTGTCAGTTCACAAAACTGCCTGTTCCTGCCTGAGATCTGATCCCCCGCGTCATCAGCCAGTTCACAGATCCTCTGTTCCGTAAGCGCAGCTCCCACCTGTATTTCTCTTTGATATGCTGACAGCCCGTATCCCTGCCGCAGCGGTTTGTCAAAAACAGACCTTGCGATATAGATACACGCCGCTTCCTCCGGTCCGTTCAGCTTCGGATACTCCCGGTCTTTCTCCGCAAAATACAGTTCCAGAAAACGGTTGCGCAACTCTCTGTCAAGTTTTGGCGTAACCGGAATGATCTCTTTCATTCCCATCCGGCGCAGCTTTTCCGTCAGCCTGCCATGGTATACGCCCCTTGTTCCCAGATACACCGGATAATCCGTCCGAAGCCGTGTGGCTTCGTCAAAATAAAGCACCGGTACTCCATCGATTTCTTTGCGGTTAACTTCCTCGTTATCATATAAATATGCCGCGATTTTTATATGCGGATTCAGCTTTTTAAGATATACGCCCAATGTCTGCGCTCTGGAATGGGCGCCGACGATGTAAATGTTTTGTTCCATTTTCTCCCCTTTCCCGGCACAAACCGGCCCTGCCGGGCACCTTTGAAAATCACCTTCCGTAAAGCTCCTCCAGCCGCCTGGCGGCAAGCCGGATATCATACCCCGCCCCGGCTATTTTTTCATCCTGCCTGTCCCTGTGCATATCTATCCTGCTTCCCGCCAGTTCTTCCACCCAGCACTCTTCCTCCAATGGAAGAAATGTTACCAGATCCGTGATCCGAACCTCTTTTGTCACATGTTCGGAAATCAGGCACCTTAACCCCGCCGCCTGTGCCTCTATTGCAGAAATCGGAAGTCCCTCGAAACGGGAAGGAAGACAGAATACATCCATAGCCTGAAGATAATCCTCCACATGATTATTCCATTCCAGGCACAGCACACTGTTTCCGATCCCAAGCCGTCTGACCAAAGCCCTCAGTTCTTTCAGAAGCTCCCCTTCCCCCAGACAGAGCAGGAACAGAGAATGGTTGTGGGCATATGCCTTCGCAAAAGCCCTGATCAGAAACTCCTGATTTTTCTGGTAACTGTATCTTCCCACATTCCCGATTACAATCCTGTTTTCCAGATTTAAGTGCACGCGGATTTCCTGTCTTTTTCCCGGCCGGAAATGATATCTGCTGACATCTATTGCATTCGGCAGTATCCGGACCTGCTCTCTCGGAATCGCAGGTCCAAACAGCCAATCAGCCGCCAGAGCGGAACAGGCGCAGACATCCGTGGCATATTTCATGGAAAACTGACTCTTATACCATTCATGCTCCTCTATTTGCTTTTCCCGTTCTTTGCCATCCGCCACATCTATCCCTGTGCTATGGGAATGGACAATCACCTTTCCCACTCCCATCTCCATAGCAATCTCCTCAATTAAAAACCCACGCCATGAGCTGGTATGGAGATGTATGGCATCATATCCCTGACTTAAAACATACTCAACTTCCTGCCGCAGCCCCTCCCGACTGTCCCTCTGCCTGTTATGTAATGTGTATACCGAAAATCCATACTGACGATACTCATCTGTTAACTGTAATTCCTCTGCGCCTTTCGTCAAAAACGCAAACTGGTACTTCCGCATATCCATATGGCGCATATGATTAAAAATGTAATGGTATACCCCGTTATTGATGTCCGGTGGGGTCATATGTAATACTTTGATTTTATTTTCCGCCATCTATTTTTCAATTACTCCTTAACCAATAAAGCTTGCATTCTCCAGCAATTTCAAAAATACGCTGCTGTTTAAAGCCAATTGCTCCATCAGCTTATCAACAAATCTCGTCAACACAATATTCTCACTACACAAATCAAAAAAATCGCCCAATCCGAAATCTCTTTTCTTTATGATCTCCACGCTTACATTCTGGCATTCCCTCACATGAACAGACTGATCATATCTCACATGAATTTCCGCATAATCTTTTAATTTTTCCGTGACATTTACCGCATTCTCTTTGTTCCATATCAAGAAATTCTTATCACAACAATCAATATTCCATTTGTGCAATCCGGACCAGTTCTCGTAAACCGCCTCCGCCCTCCGGTGGCTCATGTACATACAGCCATCTACCTTCAAAACATATAAGCATTCAATAAGACTCCGCCACGGATCAATACAATGATCCAGCGCATTCTCCACAATAATATAATCCGCATAATTTCTGCCAAATGTATTGCCCAAAAATTCAAACAGACCTAAATGACACTCATAATCCTTTTTATACCCATCCTGTATCCTGCCATTTATAACATTATAAAAATGAGCCAAGGCATCTACTGGAACCAGATTTATCGTATCCCCGCCATCCAATCGCTCTCCATATTTTGAAACCAATCCACAACCGATATCCATAACAATTTCATTGTTTTTTACCTTTTTTTTAATATCCTTATGCGTAAATCTGTCATTTTCCCTGCACATGGTATGATACCCATGACTTTTTCCCTTTACATCTACAACATCTCTTACCCAATATTCAATTTCACTTCCCAGATTATCAAGCCAAACCGGAATATATTTTTCTAAATCCACCTCCCATTTGAAGATCGTGTTTTGATGACATGCTTTAAGAAGCCTGTTCTCATAAATATCCTGAATATCATGACCTGTTTTTATTTTTACATTTCTACCAAAGTAATCCTGAACGGTTTTCCGCACTTCTTCTACAACTTTAAAATCAAATATCCCAATAATCATTGTCAGTTCCCGATCTGCCTGACACAGTTCCGCTGCTTTTTCTATGGAAACAACTTTATATCTATCTATTTCTTTCCCTTCCAGTTCCGTATTTCTGTCGCAAAATGCAAGAATTGTGTATTTTTCACTGTTTAGCATTGGAATTAGCCGTCTACCATAATCCCCCGCTCCCCAAACAATGCATTTCTTTTCCATTCTTTATCTCCTACATTAACGCATCTCTTCCCGTATTCTTATCGCCAAAAAACACATCATCCAAAATCAATTCTGACAACTCTGGAATATTTATACTGGAGTAAGAAGCACTGATATATTTCAAAACCTCATCACAAAAATCCATGGAAGGCATTTCCTTTGGCATTTTTCCAATAATTTCCGCAAATTGTACCGCATATTTTTGAATTCCTTCATGTATTCCTTTTATGCATCCAAGCTGTCTTGCAGTTCTTCTCTCTTTTTCGTACACGGCCATATCACCCTGAAATTCCAAAAAAGAGGGATCAAAAGATGTAAAAATACACTCCAAAAAATCACATAACGCAAAGATTTTTCTGTCAGCCTCCTGTGCGCAGCGCTCTTTAAAATAGGCCTCAACGTTTAATTTCTCTTTTTCTTTATCAGAACTGTCACTTCTCTGAAAATATAATCCATAACAAGATCTGTGAAGCAACTGTTCTAGATAATGCTGACAGGTTCCCTTTGACATGAAATCAAAAAAATAAATTTTTTCATAAATATCCAGCTTTAAGGACTGCAGATAAGCCAGGTATTTTTCTTTTCTGTCCTGTCCTTTTTCCAAATTCATGACTGCCCTTCGGGAAATTAATAAATATTCATCCGACGGCATACGATCCAGTTGGAACCGCTCTACAAGCTGCCGATATACTTTCCGCATCAGCCATCCGTCCCGAGCTGAAAACAAGATGACTGCCTGTCCAGCGTTGCGAACTCTGTCCATCATCCATATCAAAAAAGAGATTACAAGCGGCGCAATCAAAAGATATCCAAAGCTTTTATTTTCCTTAATAGTCGGTTTTCCTTTCGAATGATACAAGGAAAAAGGATCACTAAACAATTCGGAAGCCAGCAACCCCAGCATCAGATGGCTCTCTATTCCTCCCAGCCAGCTAAGCAGAGGCGCATATGTGGAAAGCTCCATCATTTTCACAGGCGATTGGACCAAATAAACATCCAGCCCCTCTTTTTTTGCCGCCGTTCCATCCGCTTCCGGATGATCGCCAATATGAAGGCAGGTTTCCCTTTCTTCCACATACTCCTTCATGAATCGAAACAAACCATTCCTTTTAGACTTGCCATAATCACAGGAAACAAATAACTTTTCATACTGTACAATTCCAAACTTCGCAAGTATTTTCTCCAGAATCTCCTCCGGCCAATACATATCCGACACCAAAAATACCCGTTTTCCATGATCTGCACAGTATCGCAGGCACTCTCTCATCCTTTCACGCAGCATCAATACCTGCATTTCCTTTTTTAATTCCATCCGCAGCATTACTTCACAATCCTGATCAGATAGACTGGGCTGGTTTTTCTTTAACTGTTCATAAATTTGATGAATATTCGGTTCCATATGCTCCAAAAGCATATTCTCCGCACGTTTCCGTTCTGCCGAAAATACAAATGGATGATTCATTTCATATTCCCGGTCCAATAACATAAAAACATCCTGGGATTCATATACTTTTCTTATCAAAAGCGTATCAAAAATATCAAAAGATATCACATTATGCCGGTCAATCTCTTTCAACAAAGCATCATAAGAAACATCAAAATATGCCGACTCACATTTTTGTACCTTTACCTTATCCGCAATACAATTCCCCTGTATATCCAGAACAGAAATGCCGGCACGCTCACTCCACTGTTGGATCCTTTTGTAAATAATCGTATGTACCGCAGGTCTGGCAACCACAATAATCAGACGGATATTTTTCTCTAAAACCTCCGTTTCGGATAACACCGGCAATCCCCATAATGACTGCCCGGTTTTCGAGGCATCCATCAGCCCAACAATCGGGTATTCTCCACATGATTTTACAATTGCCTCCGCATTGATACCGGTTCCATATATAACAAATCTTTCCATGGAATCGAATGGAAAAGATTTTTGGAATATTTGTACTGTTTTTTGCTGTTCTTCCAGCACTCCCCTACCTCCAAGCCAAATATAGCGGCAAACCTATACACAAAGATAATTTTTTATTCCTCTTTTATCCAGTTCTTCAATCACTTGTATCTGGTTCTGCTTGTTTAGACACAACACGATTCCACAATCATTCCGATTCTCTATTTCTGACAAATACTTCACCGGTATTCCATCTAATTCCTGTAGTTTTGTCTGTCCATCTGATACGATATATGCCTCTGGTTTTGGCAGCAGTTCCTTATATTTTCTTGCGATAATACCCGTCCCATAGACTAAGATATGGTCATACTTAGCACAAAACTCACGAATACAAGCTCCGGAAATCATTTCTTCCAATTCAACAAAATTTTCAAAATCCCCATATTGACGTCTCACTTTTTCCGCAATCTGCTCTAAATAATATTGCAGATTCGTCTCATTCAGCGCTGCGTACTCAGAGCTTTCAACAATACCAGAATAAAAGCCGGAATCTTGAGCAATATAAATCCACAGGTAAGGCAAATATAAAAATTCATCGACGGTCCAGCCCTTCAGCTTTTTCAGAATTTTCCCCCTGACCCATAAATTATTCACTTTTCTAAAAGGCGGCTTATCCATAGAAATCTGGCAGCTGATATCTTTTTCCTCTACAATTCTGTCAACCTCTTTGAATGTGCCATCCCATCCTTTTCCCAATTCTCCAAAACAATCTCCAAAATTCGGTTGAGGATTTACCAAAAGTCCAAGATATGGATTATCGTCAAACAATTTCAAAATTCCTGCCACATGGTTTTCGTCTTTAATAAGATTATTCCATATATTAAAAAAACATGATTTCCCAATATATGTAGGTCTCATCTCAGATGTTAAATCTGTGTCATTTATTATGCATACTAACTTGTAATCACTGTAGTTCAAAAGAAATTCCGCCATGTTTTCTTTAGGCACAGTTTCACATTCCATCTCACTGTTTTCATAGTCACTCAACAATTCGCTGTTATGAGCAATTATTTTTGCGTTAAAGCTAAGACCTTTTAAATATTCGAAAACAGCTTCCGCAGACCCTCTATATGAAACAATAACTATAACCGCTATTTTTTTCTTACTGCCCTCATACCCTGAGAGCTCAGGGATAATATACCGAAAATGAAGATTCCTTTGTAAATCTGATACGTTCAACGTCCGAATAATATTTTCCCAAATAAGATTCACATCATAAGTCGTTTCTCTATCTATATAATTGATTGCCAGATGTAATTCTTCCTGTGTTTGCCTCTCCAGTTTATTATCCTCTGCTATTTGCTGTTTTTTCAAGAAAGGAAAATTACGTTTTTTTATCAGTTCGTAAGGAATTATCGTGTACTGACGATAATTATTTTCAGAATTTACAGAATCATTAATTTTTATATCCGCAAGAACATCATAAGTATAGCCAAGTTTTAAAAAATGCTGTGTAAATTGCATTTCGTGTTTTCTAACGACCTGATTATAGGAACTATAATAAGGCATTTCTTCCCAATAACGTTTAAAATGACTACTGCGCAGCATCTTTGATCGAATTGTAATAAAAAATGACTGTATATGTTCAGGAAAATAGTCTAACCCTTCTTTTCTATATTCACCGTGTCCAGACAGTCCCCAAAAGTCAATATCTTTTCTTTTCATTTCAGAAAAAATGCTTTTCATAGATAAAAAAGGGCCAAACATAGAATCATTGGCTAACACTAATTCATCATACTCCAGAATTTTATCCCATCCTATAAACTTCGTTAATGCATCTTTAAAACCACCCGCGTCCAATCCTATGTTTTCACGATAAAAAATTATGTCGGCATATTGTTCAAGAATATCCTTGCCTCGAACTACTTTATCCTCGTTGCAAATAACTGCCAAATAATCTACACAAGTTTTCAGCTCTTTCAACATATAGCCAATATATTTATCCACAATTTTTTGCTTATCATATGTTAAATAGACGCAGATTCGTTTCACTATTCCTTGGTTCCTTCCATATCCGTTTTACGATATTGTTTCCAAAATTCCACTAAAGTAAGATTCAAATTCTTTTTTTTGAGTAATATCCTCTATTGCTTCATAATTAATAGCCTCACTCACATTTTTATATTTTAAACTACATCTTTTATCTACACCACGAATAAACCATTCATACTCCGTATCCAATTGCCCAATATCAATAATCCAATATCCTTCTCTAGCAAGATCGTATGAAAGTACCGTAGCAGTCGGTCCAATTATTGAAAGAATCAGCTTATTTTTTCCATAAAATCGCACTGCCTTTATTATTTCGTCATATTTCTCAAAAGCATTTTTATCCGGAACAATAATCCGCTTCACATCTTTTGCATTTTCCAGCAAATCATTTCCCACACCAAATCTTGTGTATCTACCTTCTACAATTAATACATTTTTGTTGTCCCATATTTTTTTTATATTGTCAAACTTATTTTTTACATTTGTTTTATCCCTATACATCAAATATGCCCTAGATAAATAGGCATCATAATATTGTCTGTTCAAATCTAAAAGTTGGATATGGTTTTCACGTACTTCCTTCGTCATATACATTCGAATATCTCTGGCCGCTTCATCCGTATATTTAGCCAAAGAACCATAATTATCCGCTATCGCAATTAAAAGATTATCTTCATGCGAATTTAATACTTCTTTTAGGCGGTCCGCTAGTTTAGTATTTGTATCCTGATAATTTGTTCGCAATCGTCCAAACATCAATTCAAATTCATTATCTCCAAATCTTGCCAAACACTTCTTTTCATTATATAAAATTTGTATTGTCCTTTCCACATCCATAATTTGGGGACATTTTTTTCTTACTATCTCTGAATTTGCATACAATTCATAATTAAGATTGTCCATAGTGGGTTTTAAAATCTCTAAATAATACTTCCACATCAGCTCTGTTCGCCATTTATAAGGATCAATCACTTTCCAATACTCTTCATTAGACGCATCTGTGAAATCAAAAAAAGATATTATTTTCTTCTGTTCAATTCCATCATCTATAAGAGATCTTCTCACATCATCATACTCTAATAATGTAATTATGATATAATTATATGAATCACACAAAGCATTTTGCCTGATAACAGGTTTACCAGCAAAAGCAATCATTGTACCCGCTCTATAATTATCAATATATCCACATATCGATACCGTTTTTAACAAACAACGGTCTAAATATTTTTTCCCTTTTCCAAGACCAAAAATGTATACATTCATTTCGTTACTCTTTCTTCCTGCTCTGCCGCTGGAATCAAAAAATTTTCAGCTTCCGCTCCTCTGCAAAATCTACACATATCAAGATATCCCTTATCCGAATACCCCATTTGAAACTCCATAAGCTCTTGTTTATTTTTTATATTTTCTAAATCGATAAAATCTTGTTTTCCAATATTCATCTCAAGATTTTCTGATACACTTCTTGCCATCACGCAATAATAATATTTTGATCCTCTTATTTCCCGGCAAGGCGTTCTACATCTATCAAAAGTCTCTATGAGTTGATCTTCTTCGATTCCTCTATCAATTTCTCCAAATCCATAATCAAACCAGGATTTTTCACGATCTGTTTCCCATATGATCACTTTATTTTGCTTCAACTTTTTATATAGTTCATCATATCGCATTTTTAAACGGGGCAAGCTTTCAGAATAATCTGATACACGAATAGTCACATCATACCTCCTGCATAAGTTCAATATCTCATCGTCCGGCAAAATCGTTCCATTCGTAGTAATAGAAAAGATAATCATTTTGTTTCTATACTTTTCTCCAATATACATAATAGACGCTTTCAAATCTTTACATAAAAAAGGTTCACCGCCTATTAACACAAATTCTCTTACAATATCAAATTTTTCAAAAAATGAATCTGCGCTTTTCTTTATAAATTCCAAAGACATATCTTCTTTACTCTTTGGCACTTTATGACACGCATGCGCACATTTCCTACATCTTAAGGTACAACGTTCTGTGACACAAATCTGTGTCAATTCAACAAATAATTGATTATAACAATATAATGAAATTATCGGAAAAATATCATTGATAAAATAACGGTATCGGAAAAAGTCAATATTTTCTTTTAATCCTTCTCTTTCTAACTGGATACTTATATCATTTGTATTCTTTTCCGAAGCAGTAACAACAATCCAGCTTTTATCACACATTCCCATATATTCTTGCAACGATATAACCTCATTACCCTTATACCCGCTTTTTTGTTTTCCTTTATCATTATCAATATATTTAAAAGGAATCCCATACTTTTGTAATACTAGGCTCATCTCCTCCCCAAAAAATCCCGCTCCAAATATATAAATCCCTTTTCGATTTCCATATTCCTCAGTCACACACGCAACCTTATCTATAACTTCTTTTCCTCTATTTATCCATTTCATAATTGAACCTTTCTTTAAAAAACTATATTATTGAATACGGATTTTTCTGTGATTTGTTTCCATATAATTTTACTCTTTCCTACATGATAATTTTCTATTAAATCTTTTTGTATTATTTCTGACAAAACACTTTCTTTTACAGCAATAATAAGATATTCATACTGATAATTTTTAATATCACTTATTCCAACTATTTCATGTAAACATAGCTCCTCTTTTCCTTGGGGATACTTATCAATCCATGCCACTAGTTTTTTTGTTTTTCCATTTTTTTCAAGAAAACGATATAACGCTTGTCCACATGCTCCAGCACCATAAATAATATAGTTCGTATCAAATATTGACATATTATAATCAAATTCCCATATTCCAAAAGAATCCAAATTAATACCAAATAGCATTTTCATGTTATGTTTTTCTATCTCAAAAATATAGCGTTTTAGCTGTCTCATCAATATATTTGGCTCGTGGTATTTCATAAATTCATTTTTTAATTCCTTATACAAAAGATATACATTCCTGACTAATTCAGGTTCTGCCCGCCAACAGGTTGATCCCGGATGAATATTATAATGGTAACCTGCTTTGTGTAATATATTAATCGTTTCTGACGCCAAACAATACTTACAGCATATCAGACAATCTTCACCGTAAAAAATTTCCGAATCAACCTCACATAAAATTTTCAGCAATTTTTCCTTTTTAAACAGTTTAGTTACCAGATTATGCAAAATCCCATAAGCATTTGCGCTATAATCCCAAAGCATACTTGGATATATCTCTGTATCTAATTTTTTATAAATACCTTCTGAATAATTATCGTATGCAGTCTCTGTCTTTCCACTGACTTCATAATCCCGAATAATACCAGATGACAGCCAATCGCATTCTGATTGCACAAATAATTTCATCATGTGCGCATAAATATCCTTTTCTAACCAATCGTCAGAATCAACAAATGTAACAATATCTCCTTTTGCTAAAAGCACACCAGTCTTCCTTGCTTCCGTCCGTCCTCTATTTTTTTGATGTATTGATTTGACCCTTTTATCTAAAACAGTATACTTGTCACATATATCCCCAGAATTATCCGTAGAACCGTCATCAACTAAGATTATATCCAAATTTTTATAAGTTTGCGCCAATATACTCTCTATACAACGTATAAGTGTATTTTCCGCATTATAAACAGGAACAATGACAGAAAGGATATTGTCATTTTTCACACTCATTTTTTATTTTCCTTTTCAGAGAAATATATAAATGAAATTATACGACACTTTCGCTTCTATTTTTCCTTTTCTATATTAAATTATTTTTCAAACTAAATTCTTGTCTACTATATTTTTTCATACTTTATCACCTCATCGACTATAGTTTTTAAGGATACAATTTGATAATTGATTTTTTTATTAAATGATTTTATTATTTCATTCCAAAAATGATATGCTGTTATAACAAGCATATCTAGATTTTGTATTTGTTCTTCTGGTCTTATTATCTTAATATCGTTAGGAACGACAGTAACTTTCTTATCTATTATACACTCAATTGTAACGCTCGACTCATATAATTCTTTTACTAAATGCTTGCCTAATACACCATATCCATATATTCCAATATTTTTTATATTGTTTTTCCAAAAATAATGTTCCAGACTTTTTCCTTGTTCTTTTATAGTTAACCATTTATCAAGCGTATCAAAATAACTTTCAATTTTATTCTTATCCTTGTAAAGAGATTTTATCTTATCAACCTCGTTGGAATATTTCATATCAGAGACATCTAAATATATTTTTGTGTCTTCTTTAGCATTTTTTACTGCTTTTAAAAAAGCTGTATGATTTTTCTGATCTGGTTCCAAATACATTCCTTCTCCCCATTCATTCCACGCATTTAAGAAAACCAACTCGCTACCATTTTTAACATTTTTGTCAATTAATTTTGTTAAATACTTCTGAAATTTTGATGGATCAGCTCCTAATACAGAAAGACCATATCTTCCTCTTCGCGGCGTATCATCATAGTCTACAAATCCCCCAAATATTACATTCTGATCCATTGAAACTTGCTCACTCAATATGTAATCCCATATTCTATCATAATCCATGATTCTTATATCACCAATTTTCTGCTGCTTTAAAAATTGTATAGTGTGCCCTGGCTGATGATATAACTCGGCATCTAATCCACATTTAATTCCATTATTCAAATTAGCTCCAATTGTGTAGATTCCTTTTAGTTTATGCTTTTTAGCTAATTGATTCCAATATTCTAGCATCTGCGCTAAACAGACTATATCTTCAGGTCTATAAAATATAAAAATAGGTTTATCATCTAATTTTAAATATCGTTCATCCTTAAAAAAGGGCAGCAGATATTCAAAATGTTTTTTCCAACCACAATAATCCCCATATTTCTGTTCTAATAAAATTGCCTTTCCATCTTTCTTTTCTGCCTCTACGCTATCATTCCAGGCATTTGCTCCCGGAATATTCGCCCAAGATCTCGCCCAAGTCTCATTGGCCCAGCAAAAACAGTAAGGCATTTCTATATCTTCCCACCGCAATAGATTTTCAGCGGGTTTTTCAAGTATTTGGCGTCCATTTTCAAACCAGTAATGATAAATACATATTCCATCAATACCATACTGGCGCATTAAATCCGCCTGCCACTCCATTGTTTTTTTTGACAACAAATCATAATAGTTTTCATTTTGAGGAATTCTCGGCTCATTATGTCCTTCAAAATACGGAACTGCATTTCTCGTACTTACCCAGTCCGTATACCC
>CAOKOL010000009.1 GCA_948470335.1 uncultured Lachnospiraceae bacterium
TATAAGCATAGCTTCGCCATCCCCACAGTGTCCTTTGCCACCCCAGTGCCTTTTTTTCATACATATACCGCACCAATCATAGGCATATGCATCCCACTATCTCCCCCCTCCCCCACCTGCGCAGCCTTCAAACTCTCACAGCCGGTTCCGGTTCCTTCTTCCAAATATCCTTCTTCCCGGCATCCTCTTTCTGCCCCGGAAGTCCGATCTTTCTCAACTCCGCCTCTTTCCTCATCGCATAAGCCGTCCACTCAATGGCCTTCCCTTTCGCCATATTCCCCGCACAGAACGGACATCCGGACCCCCGTTTCGTCCGATTGGCAATCACCGCTTCCCACTCATGCCCTTCCGAACACTTCCACCAGACCTTCTTTCCGCTTCCGGGGCGCAGCGTCTCAGGACTGACACCCAAATTGAAAAAAGGATGCCACTCTTTCATCAACTGCGGCTCCAGCGTCGCCAGATCATTAAATCCCGGCCAGGCTTTCTTCCCGGTACAGTAAGGACATTCATGTCCTTTCGTCGCCCTGTTCCCCACCGTCGCTTTCCACTCATGGCCCAGCCCGCACTGCCACCAGACACTCCTGTCACTTCCATAGGTAACCATCTCCGGCATCAGTGTCCCGTTTTTTACCGGATGCCACTGTGCCGCCAGCGCAGGATTCGTGCTGGCCAGATCATTAAACCCCTTCCAGGCCTTCCGGTTCGTACAGTAAGGGCAGCCTGCGTCCTTCTTAACCCGGTCACTGATCATCGCCTGCCATTTATGCCCTTTTTCACAGACCCACCAGATTTTTTTATGGCTGGCAAATCCGGTTTTTACGGGGTCAAAATCTTTATTTTCCGAAATTGACCATTGACGAATCAGATCCTCTTTCCCCTTTTGGACACAGTACTGCAGCAAACTCATATCTTCCATACCACGCCTCCGTTTCCCTGCATGTACGCCCGAAGTCTTACAAGGACTATCGCGGCGGAACCTCAAAAGCACCATAATCAACAGGTACAGAACCGGCAGAAAACCTTATTTACGATACTGTTACCATGACCATTTAAGATTTCGCAGATTGTTCCCATCTGCGAAATAAGACCTGTAACCCCGATTAATAAAGGATTTTTCAAAATCCGACCCTAAAATTGACCCCAAACAGAAGCGTTATCAAACATGAAATAAAATCGAAAACATCCGCAAAAATGCGCCTTGCCGGCGCATTTTTTCTGACCACTTTTTTGACCCTTAACAAAAAGATTTCCCATATAAAAAGATGGATTTGCCGTAATACCCCAGGCAAATCCATCTTATTTTCCCGAATTCTCTCCGGGAATCGCAGGAAATCCGATTATTTTATTGACAATTATTTGAGATAGAAGTAAAATAAGTGCCATGTGAACTGCAAAACAGTTAGAATTGTTACAATTATTTCCATATTTTATTTCGCAGATGGGAACAATCTGCGAAAATAAAGCCGAAAAAAGAGCTCCCTTTCCGGGAGCCCTTTCCCTATTCCCCATTCAGTACCCACTCATCATCAATCACCAGCGTACGCAGCCACCGGTAATGCTCCGGATTCTTTTCATAATCCGCCAGCCGTTCCTGTCCGGTTTCCGTCTCGCTGTCTTCTCCCGAAAGCCTGAAATAATACAAATTCGGCAGTTCTTCCAGAAAACTGCTGTCAAACGCCCCCAGATGCTGAATATTCAGACTTTCCAGTCCTGTGCATTTCGCCAGATCCGCAAAAAATTCCTCCCCATAAGACACCTGCTCATGATAATCGGTATCGGGCATTTTATCCGATGAGAACGTAGTGGGGTCTTCGTTGTTAAATCCCAGGGCATAAAGATGGGTGAACATGCTGATTTCCAGATGCAGCGATTTCAGCCGGGGCAGCGACGAAAGCCATGCCGTATTTTTTAACGGCTCCGCCGAAACAATGGAAAGCTCCTCCAGGCTGATACAGTCCGCCAGTTCCTCATAATCGGAAATGGTTCCGATCTCCATGGTCAGCGACCGCAGATTCGGCATCTGCGACAAATCTCTGGCGGTGGTCAGATTAAAGTCCGCCAGCTCATATTCGCCGCCCGGCCGCAGGCCATTAACGGACACCTCGTCCCTGCCCGGAACGGGATGCTCGGTCAGGGTAATTTCCGTGATCCAGGCCACATCACTGGCTTTAAGCGGCCGGTTTTCCAGCTCCCTGCGCTCCTCTTCCGACAGATCAAAATGATAGCGCACCATCCGCTTCAGCAGATCTTCCCATTCCGCCGAGACAATAACCAGTTCATAATCCTCCCCTGTCAGCTCCATATCTTCCTCCGTCCCGTAAAGGAATGCCGCCATGGCAAAGGGATTGTGCAGCTTCTCCCAGTCCCAGGTTTCATGGCCCATGTAAGGACGGTATTTCAGACTGCTAAAGTTCTTCTCCCCCTCCAGTTCCGTAAAAGAAGCCGCGATATACCGGGTAATTTCCTCAATCGGGCATCTGAGCCCCGTATCAGTCCCATCCTCCGGCAGCGGACAGCAGCCGATAAATTCCGCCGTATAAATGCCGCTGTCCACATAGGCTACCGCAAAGGCTGTCTCTCCTTCCTCTGTCTGCGCCCTGAATGTATAGAAAAACAATTCCGTCCCGTCGTCCCGGAGATAACTGGAAAACGCAGGATCGCCAAACCGAATCCCCGCCGCATTCTCTGCCGTCCGCTCCATACAGCTTCTGACCTGCTCCGTCGCTCTCTGATACTGTTCCCGGTCGCTGCCCGGAAAGGGAAATGCCGCCGACGCAGAATCCGTGATATGTCCATACACCTTTGCCTCCTGGCATTCGGACCAGTAGACCTCCAGACAGGGCTCCCATTCCGGATAGCCGAAATGCCAGTCGCTGGGAATATCATAAGTACAGCAGGGAGAACTAAAACCGCCCTGGGAAAATTCCTGCTTTCTGACATACCGGATCTGCGGCACGGAAAATTCCATGCCGGGCAGTAAAACGGATCTGCCTTCCAAAAGGTCCGGGTATTGTCCTGCCAGAATCCTCCACTTTGTCCCTGTCCTGTAAAATTCCCTGGATATCCCCCACAGCGTATCCCCTGCCTGCACCTGATAAAAAGTGCCTTCCGGCGACAGCAGCACCATATAATTTTCCGGGTCCGCTCCCTCCGGTATCTCGGAAAGCAGCGGATAGCTCTGCTGTGAATTTTCCAGTCTGGTTAGCTGCTCTTTTAGCTTCGCTTCCCGGTCCTCCTCCGTTTCGGCATCTTCCTCCGTCCGGGAAGCCGGCCCGCCTCCGCTGCCAAACCAGGACAGTATGCCTCCTCCTGTTTTCCCCGCCATATAAAAATCAGGATACAGCATCATCAGCACCAGCGCCAGAAAAGAGTACAGGCGGATTCCCCTCTTTTTCCGAAAAACAGACATGACTTCACTCCCCTTTTTTATAAAGTTCCGCAACTCCCCTCCTGGGGCTTGTACGGTCCGTTGCTGTTTTTTCATAAATCAATTGACACTACCCTCCGTATGCACTCCCGGAGTTTTTTTGCCGCAAAAATAACCGCAGCTTTTTCTATATCATATCACACTTTCCGGAACCTGTTTTTACATTTTTCTTTCGATTCTCTATCGCTCATATTACAAAAATCCTTTTTTCTTCCATTATTCTCTTGCTATTCTCCTTAAAATCCGTATAATGATACCAGTAAGTCAGAAAAACTGTCTTTCGATATCTATTTTTAATGAACTGCCGGGAGAAAAGCAATGAAAAAACTGATTGCGCAAAAAACAACCGATTTCAGGTCAAAACTGGCCGGGCTTTCCGGAAAGCCCCTTCTGTTCTGCATATTTCTCAGCGCCGTCATGATTACCATATGCAGCACCTGTTCCTTTTTGTTTGCCACCAATAGCTGGGTGGACGCCAACTGTCTGTTTACCGTAGGGCGGTCCATGTTTCACGGTCAGGTTCTCTATCGTGACATTATTGACCACAAAAGACTTTATATTTATACAATCAACATTTTAGGATATCTGTTCAGCCACCGCTCATTTTTCGGCATGTATCTGGTGGAAATTCTGTTTTTTTCCGTATTCTTGTATGTTTCCTACCGGTCGCTGCGCATTTATGTCAGCCGGCATACCGCCCTTTGCCTGCTGCCATTGCTGGCGGCGGTGGCTGCTGCCTGCAATTCCTTTGACCGGGGCTGCAGCGCCGAAGAATTCGTCCTTCCCATGGCTGCGGCCTGTATTTATTTTATGCTCCGCTATCTGGACAGCGGCTGCGATGAAACCCGGATGGACTGGAACATCCTTCTGATCAACGGCATCCTGGCCGGCATTGTCCTGTGGATGAAATATACGATGCTGGGACTGTGGTTCGGTTTCATGGCCATGGTCTTCTTTCTGATGCTGTCCAAAAAACAGGTAAAACGGGCATTTCTGTCATGCCTGGTTTTTCTTGGCGGCATGGCTGCCGCCTCACTCCCCGCACTGCTGTATTTTGGCATTAACGGCGCACTGGAAGACTGCTGGAACATCTATTTTTATGATAATATTTTTCTTTACACCTCGGAAAAGCCCAGTCTGGCCGACCGCTTCTCCAGTATGCGGAATCATTACCTGCGCCAGAGCAAAGGCAATCCTTTGGTTACTTTAAGTGTCTGGGGCGGCATACTCCGGAATATTGTTTCCCTGCCTGCCGGCGCAGAAACATCCGGCCAGATGCATCGCCGGCCCATCCTGCCGGATGCTCCGCGGCAAAATAATCTGCTTTGCCGCCTGGCCCTGCCTGTCATGTATCTGTTTTTGCTGCTGGGCATTTATTGGGGCGGAAAAAATTTCTGGTATTATTTTCTGATCACCGTTCCTTTTGCCCTGCTCGGCTTTATCGCTCTGGGCACATTCTGGGAACGCACAGGCAGGCAGTATTTTCAGACAGGCAGAAAACCGGTCCTTCTCCTGACCGGACTGACTGCCCTGTCGGTTATCTGGGCATGGTTTCACTGCAACAATGCCTCTCTCCATCTGGGAAAATGGGAGGATACCGAACAGTACCAGTTCGCCCGAATTATGGAACAGTCCGAACATCCCACCTTACAGGTATATGACTTTTTTGATCTGGGATTTTATAATACGCTGGATATCGTGCCTACCTGTCCCTACTTCACGCTTTTCAATCAGCCGAAACTGCTGGAAGCTGCGCGGGAAGCCCAGTACGACACGGTCTGGCACAAAAAAGTAGAATATGTAGTCTGCTGGAATACGGTTCCTTCCTTTATACGGGACCGGTATCATCCGGCCGCCTATCATGAGGAAACCGGCCATATCCTGCTGCGCAGGGATGAGGGGCAATGCTACACCACCACATTCGCAGGACAGGAAAACGGACGCCCGATTGCAACGGCCGACTGCATGGACTGGCACTGTATCTCCAGTGGGCAGGATATCGTTTTAGAAGGAATTCTTCCCTGTCCCGTCACATCGGGAGAACTGAAAATCACGACGGACATCCCGGAAACAGGCCGGCTCCCGGAATTCCAGGTAGCCGGACCAAACGGCGATTTTACCCCCGTGCAGGTCTCGGATTCCGTAGATATCAGCGGAACACGCTCTGTCCTTCTCACCTTTCCGGACACGCAGCTTACCCGCATCCGAATTATCCCTGACCAGACGGACGGCAGCTGGCAGACCCGCATCGACATTATGACCTCCGAGCCGTGGGATACGCCGCTGTATGAAAGCCCCATCGCGAAACCGCTCGGACATGAAAACAGCGCCGCCTCATATCTGACCATGGACAGTAATATAGATACCGGCTGGCACACGGAAACCGCCCAGACAAAAGGACAGGTTTTCGACCTGATCCTGGATCAGCCATATGCCGGCATCTGCGGCGTCAAACTGACGCCGGACCCCCGGAACGAAAAATATGTCCGGGCGCTGCAAATTCACAGCACACCGGACAATGAAAACTGGTCCCTGTTAGATTCCTGGTCCGAAAACCAGACCGATTTTTTCTTTGACCCTGAAACAACCTGTATGCTCCGCCTGATTACCGGAGATATCCCAGAAGGAACGGCGGAGGAATGGGCAATCAATGAAGTATACCTGTGGAAGCTTCTTCCGACAGAGGAAGCCGGTCAGCTCCCCCGCTGACTCCCTTTTCCCGCTGTCTTTCAGGCAGCGGGCTTCATTCCCCCGAATACGGAATGAAGCCGCACCTGCTTCCTTTACAGCTCGATCAGCACAAAAATATCATAAATCGCCCGGATCGCCGCTTCAAAATCCTGATTGGCCACGCCGATAATGATATTCAGTTCACTGGAACCCTGGTCGATCATCTTCACATTGATGCGGGCATGGGCCAGGGCGGAGAAGATTCTGCCCACGGTTCCTCTGGTGCCCCGCATTCCTCTCCCAACCACGGCGATCAGAGCCAGATCTGCCTCCAGGTCGATGGAATCCGGCCTGGCCAGCCTGTGGATATCCGAGATCACCGCCTGTTCCTTTTCCTCAAATTCCGTCTGATGTACAAACACGGTAAAAGTATCAATGCCGGAAGGCACATGTTCAAAGGAAATCCCGTTCCGCTCGAAGGCTTCCAGCACCTTTCTGCCAAACCCGATCTCCGTATTCATCATGGCTTTTTCGATATTGATCGCCACAAAGCCCTTCTTTCCGGCGATTCCCGTAATGGTATATTTCGGTTTGTGGCAGGTATTCTCCACAATCATCGTGCCCGGATCTTCCGGACAGTTGGTGTTCTTGATATTAATCGGAATGCCCTGCTGCCTCACCGGGAAAATAGCGTCTTCATGAAGAACGGTGGCGCCCATATAGGACAGCTCTCTTAATTCCCGATAGGTAATGGTGGTGATGCTCTGAGGATTCTGAATAATATGGGGATCCGCCACCAGAAATCCCGATACGTCCGTCCAGTTCTCATACAGCCGGGCATGAAGCGCCCTAGCCACAATGGAACCGGTGATATCGGAGCCGCCCCTGGAAAAGGTATGGATGGAACCGTCCGGCATGGAACCGTAAAAACCGGGGATCACCGCGCTTTCCTCCTGAGCCAGCCGCGCGGAGAGAACCCTTTGAGTTTCGTCCGCGTCAAATTCTCCGTTCTCATCAAAAAAGATCACATCGGCGGCATCAATAAAGGTAAAGCCCAGATAGGCGGCCATCACAAGGCCGTTTAAATACTCGCCGCGGGAAGCCGCATAATCGGCGCCTGCATGTTCCCGCATATTTTTCCCGATCAGGGCAAATTCCTGGTCCAGAGACAAATCCAGTTCAAGCCCGTCGATAATCTCCTGATAACGGTCCCTGATCTGGTCTAAAATCAGTTTGATGTCCTCTCCGTCCTCCGCCGTATGATAACAGGCATACAAAAGGTCCGTCACCTTCGTATCGTCGGCAAACCGTTTTCCGGGAGCGGAGGGCACGATATATTTACGGTCCTGATCCGCGTGAATAATCTCGCCTACTTTTTTAAACTGCTCCGCACTGGCCAGAGAGCTTCCGCCAAACTTTGCAACCTTTTTCATAATCTCATCTTCCTCCAGCTTCAAATTAACTATATTTGGAAATTCTCTTATGTAAATCTTCCTTAATATAAACTTCTCCTATCTAACATACACTAATTTTCAGGAATATCAAGTATTTTTTTCATCCGGATAAAAATAACAGAAATTCCGCCTCCCCGCCCGCCTCCAATTTTCTTTACAAATATGCCGGGAAATGTTATACTTTTTGACAATAGAGCACAGCCGGCCCTGACTGGCTGTAAAATATGAGGAGGGTAACCCTATGGCACATCTGGACAACGCAAAAAAAATTTCGGCGAACGAAGCGCTGGAAAAACTGAAGCAGGGAAATGAAGCCTATCTGAACGCCTCGGCAAACAGCGGCGATATTTCTCCCGCTATCCGAACGGACACCGCCGAAAACGGTCAGCATCCCTATGCCATTATCATCACCTGTTCCGACTCCCGTGTGATTCCGGAAAGTATCTTCTCGGCAGGGATCGGAGAATTATTCGTGATCCGCGTAGCAGGAAATATTATGGGAGACCATCAGCTCGGCAGCGTCGAATACGCGGCGGACCATCTTGGCTGTCCTCTGGCGGTGGTTCTGGGACATACCTGCTGCGGCGCTGTCGGCGCGGCCATAGAAGGCGGCGCGGAAGGCTTTATCCGGACCATTACCCAGGAGATCAAGGCGGCCATCGGAGAGGAAACCGACGGCTATAAGGCAAGCTGCCTGAACACCCGCCATAATGTGGAGCGGATTCAGAACAGCCTGAACATTCCGGGTCTGGAAACCATCGGCGCGATCTACCACATTGAGGACGGGCGTGTGGAATTTCTCAAGTAAATATGGAACCTGAAACATGAAAAAGCTTACGGACTATTTAACCGGCAGGCAGACAAAAGCTTATCTGTTCTGCCTTTTCACGGCGGCTACACTGATCACTCTGTTCAGCCGCTCCTCTTTTTTATACCCCTTTAACAACTGGGCAGATACCAATGTCTATATGACCATGGGCCGGGAAATGCTGCGGGGCGCCGTGCCCTACCGGGATTTATTCGACCATAAGGGCCTTTTATGGTATTTTCTTTATATGTGCGCCAACCTGATCAGTACAAAAACCTTTCTGGGACTGTATCTGATTGAGATTCTTTCTTTCAGCATTTTTCTCTTTTACTCATGGAAATTACTGGATATGTTCTGTCCCGCTTTTTACGGGGCGGCGGTTCTGCCTGTTCTGGGCTGCCTGATCACCGTGTCGGATGCTTTCGGAATGGGCGGAAGCGCGGAGGAAATCCATCTTTCCCTTGCGGCGGCAGGACTTTACTATCTGATTCGGTTTATCCGGGGCACCGATGCGCCCTCCTCCCCCGGCCCGCTTTTGATTTCTTATCCGGTCGTTTATCTCAACGGCATATTTGCCGGCTGTGTGCTCTGGAGCAAATATTCCCTGCTGGGATTCTGGTTTCTGTGGATGGCCTCCGTATTTTTTCTGCTGGTTTTCGGAAAAGAATGGAAACGCGGCCTGATAAGCTGCCTGGTATTTCTGCTGGGAATGGGCACCGTTTCTCTGCCCTGCCTGCTCTATCTGCTGGCCACCGGTTCCTTTTCCGACTTCTGGAATACCTATATTGTTATCAACCTGCGGTATGCCAGCCTGGAGGAACGCCGGAGCCTGAGGGAACAGTTTCAAAACTCCCTTCATTATTTCTTGATGATGTTTGGCTGGAATAAGATTCTGGGTACCCTGACCATAACCGGCCTCGCCGCCGTCACGGTCTTTCCCGTATATTCGAAGTCTTTGGCAAAGCGGCTGATTCTGCCTGCTCTGTTTCTTTTCTCGGCAGGCGTGGCCTATATGGGAATGGTGTCTCATTTTTATTATTTTATGGCTGTGGCGCCGTTTCTGGTCCTGTTTTTCCTCGCCGCCGGTTTTCTAGCGGCAAAGCTGCGGACCTGGTTCCGGAAAGAATCTGCCGCGGCGGAAACCATTCGATACCGGCAGAGCAGGCCGGCTGCCGGACAGGCGCCAAAAGCCGCCGGCTGTCTCCTCCTTCTGGCCGTAAGCTGTCTGTATGGCTGGCGCAGAAGTCCGAATGTTCCATATATGAAGTACAGAAAAGAGGAGCTGACCCAGTACCAGGCCGCCGCCATCATCGACCAGGAGGAAGACCCTACCCTGATGTATTATCACAACCTGATTGACATCGGCGTTCTGATGGCTTCTGAAAAAGCAGAACCATGGGGCAAATATTTCTTTATGCCCAATATTTCCTATGAAGCCTGGCCCGCCCTCCACGACGCCCAGGAAGAAGGCATCCGAAACCGGGAAGCGAATTTTGTAATCACCTATCAGTACGGTACGGAGTCTCTGCGGCGAAACTATCATCTGGTCCGATATTTCCCTGCCAGCGAAAAAGACCGGGGCGATTCCTATCTGCTGATGCAGGCCAACCCCTACGACCTGTATGCCGAGTCTAAACTGGCATTTCAGCAGGACGGCAGCCTTTCCTGCACGGGAGAAAAACTGCGGTGGACCGACCGGGGGGATGAGAACGCCTGGGTGCTGATCGGAACGCTGGATCAGCCGATTGCCGCGGAACATATAACAGCCATAGCCCCTGACGGCAGAACGCCGGACATTTATCTGTATGTATCGGAAGATGGGGAAAACTGGATTTCAGGAACTGTGAGAAAAGAATTTGATGAACTGTCACTGAACTTTGAGCCTGAAACGATTCGATATGTAAAACTGATTGCCGCCAGAAATCAGACTGTGAACGGCCTGTGGCAGCTTATGGTATATGAACCGGCAGAGGCGGGCGGACAGCCGCACGGGGGGGAACCGTAACGGCTGTTTGCTTCCGCGGGATACACACGCAAACGCAGAGGAACTATGCCGCTGAAAGCGGCGTGTTCACCGTATGCCTGATTGCACCGGACCTGAAAGTAAGAACCTGCTGCAATGTCTGCGGTGCGGAATCCTGCAAATCAGGATTCGCATTCACTTTTAGGGCCTGCCTCTGTCAAACATATACGTTCAGAATTTCTCCATCTATATATTGCAGTTCCCAATGACTGAATTCTTTCTGTTTCTGCCACTTTTTACCTGCGCCCAGCGTCTCTCCTGTCACGCTCCTGCGCAGGTATATTCTGCTTACCCGCTTGTCGGCCGCCAGTTTGTGCAGTTTTTCCACCGAAATAATTCGTTCATTCCGCCAAATTAGTTGTAATTTCCTTAGTACTTTCATAAATCTTTCTCCACTTTCTATATATTTCTTCCGAAAATCTCCCCCGATTTTCAGACAATATAATAAACGGCAGAATTCTGAAAATATTACAGTATTTTTTGTATTTTTCACTTATTAATTTGAATTATCACGTTATTTCCAATTGTACTTGCAATTATAACGCAGCCCGGTCATCAGCGCATTTCAGCCCGTACATAGGCCCGGCTTCCAGCACCGCCCGTTTGACCGCCTCCGATATCACGCGGGCCGCCAGCGTCCCCGCCACATTAATATCGGCCCGAACCTCTCCCGCGGACATGGCGTAAATGGTATCCCCGTCTGCCGTGGTATGGACCGGACGGATGCTGCGGGCATAACCATTATGGGCCATTCCGGCGATTTTGGCCAACTGGGTCTTTGTGAAAGCGGCGTTTGTAATCACTGCGCCGATAGTGGTGTTGGCATGAGGGTTGAGCGCAAGCTGCTCCTGCATGGCATACATGGTTTCCTCGCTGTCCAGAAAGCTTCCTGTCTTCGGATCACACAGTCCGGCCAGCTTCCGGTTCGTCCGGTAGTCATAAATGTCTCCCAGCGCGTTCACCGCGACCACCGCTCCCATTTTCAGATCGCCCACGGCTGCCGCATAGATTCCCAGACCGGAATTCATCATGCCGGCAGGTCCCAGAAGCTTTCCCACGGTAGCCCCTGTTCCGGCTCCCACATTGCCCTGAGCCGGCATGTTTTTCTCTGCGTTTTTACAGGCCTCGTACGCCATCTCCTGATCGGGGTGGGCGTTGGCCGCAAGCTGCAGGTCAAAAATACAGGACTGGCAGACGATGGGCACCACCACGTCTCCTACCGGAAATCCGATATTCCGTTCCGCCAGATATCTCATCACCCCGCCGGCCGCATCCAGACCGAAGGCGCTGCCGCCGCTTAACAAGACCCCATGAACGCCCTCATTGGCAGCCAGCGGATTCAGAAGCGCCGATTCTCTGGAAGCCGGTCCGCCTCCCCTGACATCCACGCCGGTGGGCGCGCCCTTTTCACATAAAATCACCGTACAGCCCGTAGCCTGTTCCAGATTCTGGGCATGACCGATTTTAATTGGCCCAATCTCCGTAATACTGATTTCTCTTAACATCCTGCGGTCCTCCTATAAAATTCGCTGCAATATCCCCAGAATAAACAAATGTGCCGGATAAAACAGGTAAAACAGCCACTTTGTTCCTCTGTGTCCGCCCAGCGTCCCGTCATAGCACAATAGCAGCGGAATCGCCAGAAAAATTCCTGCCTGACACGCCTGGAGCCACCACAGGGACGGCTGCATAAGCGCCATCAGCCTGATAAAATATACCACTTCAGCCGCGCCTGCAAGGGCAAAAGCCAGAAACTGTTTTTTCCGGTCGCCTCTGTAAAGGGCAAAATAGTAGGGCCATAAAACGCCCAGCACCGGCCAGTCTCCGATCAGAGAGAAGATGCAAAAGATCGCTACCAGCGTGATCTGCACCGGCCTGGGCCAGTTTGTCCGCAGGCGTACCGTTATCGCCAGAAGCCCCAGAAACAGCGTATAAATCATCCCCATCCCCACAAAACGCAGATGGCCGCCGCTTTCAAAAAAACTGAACGCCGCTGCGGAGATCAGGGCAAACACGCCCATACGACAGATATATTTTTTCAGATTTCTTGTATAAAAAAAGCCTTCCGCCAGAAAATAGCACATAATCGGCGCCGTCAGCCTGCCGATTACATGGAGGGCCTGTCCCTGTATCGTATTCAGCGGGACAAAAGCCCAGGCAATATGATCGATCAGCATCGCGATAATCGCCAGTATTTTCAACTGATAGGCATTGAGCGCAAAAGGCATTCCCGGTCTGTTTTCCATAAATTCCTCCTTTTTGTGCGTATCCTTAAAATTCCACCGGCATCCAGTAAGGATTCCGGAATGTGAAATCATTCCGGTCCAGCGTCAGATTCACATTATAATAGGGATCGCCCTGTTCCAGAATGTCCCGCCACCGTTCCCGGAACAGACGCATCTCCCCGTGAAAACGCTCCAGCTTCTCCGGCGTATTTTCCAGTCCTCTGGATTTGGATTCATAGTGATAGGCCCGGGCATAAGGCTCATATACCACCAGCCAGCCGGCCCTGCGCACTTTCAGGCAGAAGTCCACGTCATTAAAAGCCACCGCCAGCGCCTCTGTCATGCCGCCCACCGCCAGATACACCTCTTTTTTCACCATCATACAGGCCGCCGTCACCGCACTGAGGTCCTGGGCTGCCACTGCTCTGGCCATATATCCCCATTCGCTGCCGGGAAGCCCTACAAAGGCATGTCCCGCCACGCCGCCCAGGCCGATAATCACGCCGGCATGCTGAATCGTATCGTCTCCGTAGTAGAGCCGGGCGCCCGCAATGCCCACATCCGGCCGCATACACTGGCCCAGCAGCTCCTCCACACAGGCGCCGTCGATCATCTCAATATCATTATTCAAAAGCAGCAGATATTCTCCCTTCGCATGAGAAACGCCGAAATTGTTAATGGCAGGATAGTTAAAACCTCTCTCATCCTTCCACTCTACCACCCGGAAATTTTTCAGCTCCCGCTTCTTTTGCTCATAGTAGGCAAACGTCTCCGGCTCCTCGCTGTTATTCTCCACGATAATCAGTTCCAGATTTTGATAAGAGGATTTTTCCAGCAGCGAACGGATGCACAGTTCCAGATCCGAACAGTGGTCTTTGTTGGGAATAATCACCGACACCAGCGGTTCCCGGGGCCGCTCGTATACCGTATGATACATCCCCGGCTTGATTCCATGGGACACCGAAGCCCGGATGCCCGTCCTGCGGTAATGGTCCTCCACCGCCCGAAGCCCTGCGTCAAAGGCATAGGTTTTGCTCTCCGGATTCCGGGAGGTAGAACTGCGGTGGCAGCGCCAATGATAGAGAAGCTTCGGAATATGGCAGATTTTTTCCGCTTCTTCCGCACAGCGGAAAATCAGATCATAGTCCTGCGCGCCGTCATACTCTGCGCGCATCCCGCCGACGGTACGGAGAAGACCGGCCTTTACCACAAACAGGTGACAGATATAATTCATCGTCCGCAGCAGATCAAGATTGAAATCCGGTTTAAAATGAGGCTCAAAAAACTTTCTGCCCCGCTCGTCTACCTTGTCCTCATCAGAATAGAGCACCTCCGCCTCCGGGCACCGGTTGATACATTTCACAATTTCATACAGAGCGTCCGGCGACAGCAGATCATCGTGATCCAGCAGGGCAATATAATCTCCTTTTGCCATTTCAAATGCCCCGTTGGTATTTCCGGCGATGCCTCTGTTTTCTCCCAGGTTGACATAGCAGATCCGCGCGTCCTGTCCCACGAACCCAAGGGCGGTTTCCTCCAGATCCCGGTTCCCGCTGCCGTCTGCCAGGCAAAGCTGCCATTTCCCATAGGTCTGCTCCCGGACGGACTTTACCAGCTCCTCAAAATATCCTTTCGGCGTCCGGTACAGCGGCACCGCCAGACTGATCAGCGGCTCGGCGGCAAACTGAGTCGTCCGCTGCCGTTCCAGATCTCTTGCGGTAGGCAGCGCCCCTTTTCTCCACTGCTGAAAGCTGACTTCCTCCAGACGGAAAAATTTCATATATATTTTTTTCAGGCATTTCTTAACGCCGTTTTTCCGGCAGTAGTCCGCCGTTTTCGCCAGCAGGCTTTTCGGTTTTCGTTCTTCCTGTACTTCCATATGCTCCTCTTTTCCGACACAGGCTACGCGGTCAGATTCCACAGACCTGCCGTTTCAGCGCCATCCGTCCCTTTCATAATCAATGGAACAGTCCGGCGCCGTAAGCGTCAGGTTCGGATTGTAATAAGGGTCGCCCTGTTCCATATACATCGGCCACCGTTCCTTTAAAAGCGCTTTTTCCCGCTCAAACCGCTCCGCCTTTTCCGGCGTCGTCTCGTACCCTCTGGATTTGGACTCATAATGGGTAAGCTCCACCTGGGGATTCCAGACCACCAGATAGCCCTGTTCTCTCACTTTCAGACAGAAATCCACATCGTTATAGGCCACCTGGAACACCTCGGAAAATCCGGCGGCCGCGTCAAACACCTCTTTTTTCGTCATCATGCAGGCGGCAGTCACCGCACTGTAATTCTGCTGCACCACAGCCCTGGCGTCCCTTCCCGGATCATAGCCTTCCAGGCCGCAGAGCACATGGCCGCACACGCCGGCCAGCTTCATCACCACCCCCGCATGCTGCACGGTGCCGTCGGCATAATAAAGCTTCGCTCCCACAACGCCTACTTCTGGCCGCTGGCAGTTGCCAAGCATTCCTTCTATCCAGTCAGGAGAGAGCACCTCGGTGTCATTATTCAGAAAAATCAGATACTCCCCTTTTGCATGGGAAACGCCGAAATTATTAATGGCCGCAAAATTAAATTTGTTTTTCCACCGTACGACCCGCACCCCATCCTTTTCAAGCTGCCCGTAATACTGTCTGATTTCTTCCGTTTCGCTGTTATTTTCCAGCACAATGATCTCGTAATTCCGATAGGTGGATTTCTCCTTGATTGACCGGATACAGGCTTGAAGCGTCTCCTTCTCATCTTTATTCGGTATCAGAATCGACACCAGCGGTTCCCCCCGCACCGGATAGCGCACATGATAATACCCCGGATGCTCCCGGTTCAGTTCCACCGTTCCCGCCGTGCCTGTCCGTTTCAGATGGGCTTTAAGCGCCCGTTTTCCCGCTTCAAAACAGTACAGTTTGCTCTCCGGGTTCCCGGCCGTGGAAGCCGGATGGCTCCGCCAGTGATACAAAACCCTCGGCAGATGGAGAATCTCCCTGGCCCGTTCCGTACATTTCAGAATGAAATCATAGTCCTGGGAACCGTCGTAGTCCGGAGAAAATCCCCCCACCTGTCCGGCCAGTTCCCGGCGAACCAGGAAAAAATGACAGATATAATTGTTGGAGCGGAGCAGATCCGGATTAAAATCCGGTTTCAGATGAGGCTCAAAATGGAGCTTTAAATCCATCGTCACCTTATCCTCATCGGTATAGAGAATATCCGCCTCCGGATGGCTGTTCACGGCCCTCGCCGCTTCATAGAGGGCGGAAGGCTCCAGCACATCGTCATGATCCAGCAGGCCCACCCACGCGCCCTCCGCCATGGCAAGAGCCGCGTTGGTATTTCCGGCGATGCCTCTGTTTTCACCTAAAATCTGATACCGGATCCGTTTGTCCTGTTCCGCGTACTCCCGTAAAATCTCCTCTGTCTCCTTCCAGACACCGCTGCCGTCTGCCAGACACAGTTCCCAGTTTTCATAGCTCTGGGCCCACACCGACTCGATCATTTCCCGCAGGTACTGCTGCGGCGTCCTGTAGACAGGCACCACAATACTGATTAAGGGTTCCTCTGAAAGAGGCGGCATATCCGTCAGACGATGACGGCAGAGCCATTTTTCATATTTGTTTTCCTCCGTCTCGTAGCGGGCTTCCCACTGGGCTTTCAGCGCCGACGGCCCCTCTTTTACGAGGCAGCGCAGGTCATTCTTCACCATCGGGAAACCAGTCATCCGCACCATCTTTTTCAGGCTGACAAAACGGCGGCTCTGCTCCCGCAGAAGCTCTCCGGGATACACCGCCGTTCTGACACGGCTGCGGCCGTCGCTGATGGAAACGATATACTTTTCCCCCATATCACAGGAAAATTTCAGATCGAATCCACAGTCCCGGCGGCGGACGTCGCCGAAGACGCTGATGCTGGCGTCGGGCCTGTCCAGCCTGCGGACAGCCGTTTCCACCTTCCTTCCGGTCCGATCCGTCACCTGATATTCCACCGAACGGCCGGACAGTGCTATGGCCCAGCCGGTGATACGGACGGTCTGTGCAAACAGTTCCATCTTGTCTATATAATGTCTAATCTGCTTTTTACCTAACATACTCATACTTTCCCTGTCTCAGTTTATCGTTCCGCCATTTTCTCCCGGATTCCCCGGCGATGGTTTCAGCCTTTCCAGACAGCCCTTGCAAACGGATTCATCAGATGGCGCAGGCCCGCCCCGGACAGTCTGCACGCATATTCCGTCATGGAGGTTTCACTGTCCCCGGCCTCCATTGCGCCGTATTTTTCCCAGTTTTCCGCGGATACGGCAAACAGGGAAGGAAGCTGGGCATGTACGTTCCGGTACCAGTCCGTATTTCCCATCTGATCCGCCATATGATCTCCGCTGCCCTGGTAGAGTACCGCAGCATGGCCTTCTGTTACCCTGATTCCCGCCGAGACAATCCGGCCATCCTGATTCAGAAGCTTCGGGAACACCAGGCCGATCCCGCCGCAGACGGCCCACTGTGCCAGTTCCTCAAAGGTTTCCGGCGCAAGCGGCTCCGCGGTTCCGAACTCTATGATATATACCGACGGCAGCTCCTTTTGCGTTTCTGCTGTCCGCACCGCGCCGCGGCCTTCTTCAAAACGCAGCGTCTGCCACCTTATGTTATGGCTCCACTTCACCCGGATCAGATAGCGCTCCCGGTCCTGAAAAAATGCCCGGGCGTTGTACCCCATCCGCTTAAAATGGGCATTGATCGCCCGAAGCTGGGCATCGAGGGCGTAGGGCTTTGTCTCCACAGACTTTGCCGTGGAGGTCCGGGCCACCCGCCAGTGATACAGCACTTTCGGAATGTGACAGACCACATCGGCCCGCTCTGCCGCCTTAAAAAAAATATCCCAGTCCTGGGCGCCGTCCATCCGTGAATCAAATCCGCCGGCAGCTTCCATAATATCCTTTCGGATCATGGAAAAATGCGTAATATAGTTGGCGGAATACAGCGTCTCCAAAGACCAGTCCGGCTTGAAAAGCGGGTTGTAGCATTTGATTCCGTCCTCGTCGGTCAGGTCACTGTCCGTATAGATAAATCCGGCCTTCGGCTCTGTTCTCAGCAGCCTGACCGCTTCCTCCAGCGCCTCCGGCTCCAGAAGGTCGTCGTGGTCCACCATGGCGATCCACTCACCCTCAGCCATCTCCAGCGCCTGATTGGTATTTCCGGAGATGCCCAGATTCCGTTCCAGCTTCCGGTATATCACCCGTCTGTCTTTGCCGGCAGCCTCCCTGACAAGAGATTCCAGACCGCCGCCGTCCTCCGAACCGTCCGCCAGACAAAGCTGCCATTTCTCGTAGGTCTGCTCCGTCACCGACCGGATCATCTCCATAAAATGAATGGGCTCCGGACGATACACCGGCACGATAATGCTGATCAGCGGGTCCTGTTCTTCCACACCGCACTGCCGGTCCGGTCCGGACCCCGTATCCCGTCTCCGGACAGTTTTGCCGTCCCGGCCGGACTCCCCCCGGCCCAGCAGCCTTTTCGCGCCTTTTTTCAGCCGGGCTTTTATCCCTTCGATTCCCGCCGGTTCCGCCTGTTCGCCTTTCACCACATACACCTGCCGCCGTCCGTTCTCCCCTTTCTCAGAAAATGTCAAACGGTAGGTTTCCTCCGGGGAAGATGGAAAAGAGATGCGGAATCCAAACGGCGCCTCTGTTTCTGCCGTCTGCGCCTCCGGTCCTTTCGCCTGCGCCTGAACGCCAAAAAAGGCCGAAAGAATATCCGGCCGTTCTGTCCACTCTGCGCTAAGTCCCTCCACAGGCTGATTCCGGCAAGTCACCCGGACCTCAATCTCCCTCTTTTGGAGGGAGACGGCCCAGCCCACGATCACTGTCTGCGCATATCTGCTTTTTATGCCCTCTATATGGCTTTTTATCTCACACGTATACATGTATCTCTTCTCCGCTTTTGTAAAGAAGATTCCACTGGCTGAATTCCCGTTCCTTTTCCTTTGAGCCGATCTCCTGACCCAGTACCGTACTGCGCAGGTAAATTTCTCTCAGCCGTTTGTCCGCAGCCAGTTCATGAAGCTTTTCCACTGAAATAATCTGGTCATTCCACCAAAAATCCATGCGGTGACCCATAAAACCAACCTCCTCATCCATCGCCCGGAATCTGACAGATACCCATCTGTTCCTGCGTATTCTTCCCAAATACGAAAGGGCGTTTCCTGTTTCTGACACCTTTATAGTATAATATATGCCCGAAAAAGTCAGTTTATTCCAGTTTCCATGGAAAAAGAATGCTGATTCCCAGAATCTTTCTTTTTTCAGCCGCCAAATGCGACCAAATCTTCCGTGACGTCCGCAAGCAGCCGGTCAGCTTCCTCCAGGGTGCCGCCTCTGACGCCGATATAAAATTTAATCTTCGGTTCCGTTCCCGAAGGACGGGCACAGCACCAGGAATCATTGCCCAGCTCGTAATACAGTACATTGGAAGCCGGCAGACCCACCGGCGACGTTTCCCCGGTGTTCCGGTCCGTTCTCATCCCGCTGTGATAGTCTCTGACCGCCAGTACTTCCATGCCGCCAAGCCGTTTAGGCGGCGCGGTCCGCAGCCGTTCCATGATCTCCTGAATCCGGGCGGCTCCCTCCATCCCTTTCAGGGTAATGGTATGCAGTCCCTCCCGGTAAAAACCGTATTTTTGATACATGGCAAGCATCTGATCCCACAGGGTAATACCCAGATGCTTACAGTAAGCGGCCGCCTCGCACAGTGCCATCACAGCAGACACCGCGTCCTTGTCTCTGGCATAGGTGCCGATCAGGCATCCATAGCTTTCCTCCAGGCCGAATACATACTCCCGGTTTCCTTTTTCCTCAAACCATTTGATCTGCTCCCCGATATATTTAAAGCCGGTCAGCACTTCGATCAGCTCCGCCCCGTAGGCCGCCGCCAGGGCATCCGCCATATTGGTGGTTACGATTGTCTTCACCAGCGCGCCCCGAGCGGGAAGCTGTCCGGCAGCTTTTTTCTGACTTAATCTGTATTCCGCAATCAGCATACCTGACATATTTCCGGTAAAACTGATATACTCCCCGGTTTTCGTATCTTTTACATAGATTCCCAGCCGGTCCGCATCCGGATCCGTCGCCAGCACCAGATCCGCATCTTTTTCCTTCGCCAGTTTCAGAGCCATCGTAAATGCATTCGGATCTTCCGGGTTCGGATAGCTGACCGTGGGAAAATCGCCGTCGGGCCGCTCCTGCTCCGGAACCACATACACATGGGTAAAGCCCAGCTCCTTCAAAATACGCTGTACGGGCAGACTGCCCGCACCGTGAAGCGGCGTGTATACGATTTTCAGACTGTCCCCTTCTTCTCGAATGATATCGGGGTGAATCACCAGCTTTTTCAGCTCCTCCATATAAGCGTCGTCGATCTCTGCACCCGCCCGCTGATACAGCCCGGCCGCCCGGGCCTCCTCTAATGTCATGGTTTTGGCAGCGGCGTAATCCGTAATCAGACCGACCTGCCGGATAATTTCTTTATCCTTAGGCGGCGTAATCTGTCCGCCGTCCTCCCAATACACCTTATAGCCGTTATATTCCGGCGGATTATGGCTGGCCGTAATCACAATCCCGGCGATGCAGCCCAGCTTTCTGACTGCAAAAGACAGCTCCGGCGTCGGCCGCAGCGTCTCAAAGCACCAGGTTTTAATGCCGTTGGCATTCAGGCAGAGCGCCGTTTCTCTGGCAAATTCCGGGGACATATGACGGGAATCGAAAGCAATTGCCACACCTTTGTTTTCCCCATTCTGCGACAGGATATAATTGGCCAGTCCCTGGGTGGCCCTGCGTACCGTATAGAGGTTCATCCGGTTTGTTCCTGCCCCCACAACGCCTCTTAAACCGCCCGTACCAAATTCCAGGTCTTTATAAAACCGGTCCCGTATCTGCGCCTCATCCCCCCCTATGGCGGTCAGCTCCTCCCTGACGGACCGGTCAAAACAGGGATTCCGAAGCCATTCCTCATAGCGCTCTCTGCTTTTCTCTGTGATATCCATTTTCTGTTCTTTCTCCATATAGTCTCCTTTTTTCCGGGCCGGTCAGTCCCAGGTCTTCCAGGGCGCCTCGCCGGCCGCCAGCAGATCTTCTAGGAATTTCCTGTCCCGCTGGGTATCCATACATTTCCAGAATCCGTGATGGTGGTAGGCCATTAACTGTCCGTCCGTGGCCAGCCGCTCTAAGGGCTCCTTTTCCAGTACCGTCTCGTCTCCGTCCAGATAATCGAATATCTTCGGATTCATCACCATAAAACCGCCGTTAATCACCGTGCCGTCCTCCTTCGCTTTCTCCCGGAAGGAGGTGATGGTTCCGTCACTCTCGATATCAATTACGCCAAACCGCTGCTCCACATTCACCGTAGTAATCGTGGCGATCTTGCCGTGCTTTTCATGAAATTTTAACAGCGCGGGAATATTCACCGTGGAAACGCCGTCGCCGTAAGTCAGCATAAAAGGCTCGTTCCCGATATAATTGCGCACTCGTTTTACCCGGCCTCCGGTCATGGTGCTGTAGCCGGTATCCACCAGCGTCACTTTCCAGTGCTCCGACGTGTTATTGTGGACGATCATATCGTTTTTTTCCAGATCAAAGGTCACGTCGGACATATGGAGAAAATAATCCGCGAAAAATTCTTTTACCACATGCTGTTTGTATCCCAGGCAGATAATAAACTCGTTAAACCCGAAATGGGAGTAAATTTTCATAATATGCCACAGAATCGGCTTTCCCCCGATCTCAATCATCGGCTTTGGCTTTAAATGGCTCTCCTCGCTGATTCTGGTTCCCAGTCCCCCTGCCAGTATTACAACCTTCATTTTTCTCCTCCGTTTCAAATTCCCCTGATTTTGCAGGTCCGTCTTCCCCACTGTCACCGTACGGACAGGCTGTCCCGGCTTTCTTTTCTGTAAATCCGCCAGAATCTGTTATATTCCTCATAGGTGAAGCCTGCACGCGAAAGCCGGTCCATGGCCTCCTGGTCGGAATACATAATATAGATACCATTTTCATCCGTTTCTTCCGGAACCGTAAAGCAATAGTGACCGTAGCTGTTATTTTCCCCGCGCCGGGCGTTCCATTCCTCCGGAGAAAGGGGCCTGCGGATCAGCGTGTAGATATAGGGCTGAGAAACATTGTCGTCGCTGATATCCACATAGATATTCCGCTCCGTCCCGCGGGGATACGTTTCCTCAATCCGGTCCAGCATCTGAATCAGACTGTCATTGAAATACTGCTGGGGATAAATATCCTCCGGATACTGAAAGTAGTAATAATTTCCAAAGCTCAGAAAGCAGACCCCGTAGGCCGCCGCAATCCCCGCCGTAACCCATTCTTTCCGGGGCAGCCTTTCCAGCAGAAAATCAAAGGCCAGCGCCACAAAGTAAATGAACGGAAAGTAAACGGCATTGGACTTGTTGATATTGGGCAGCATCATAACCATATCCACAGCCATAATCACCCAGAACATAATCGCTACAAAGGTCTGGGCGTCATAGGTTCTGTTTTTTATGCTTTTCACCGTCCGCACAAGGGAAATCAGAATCCCGGCCAGCAAAAAAGGAACCGAGATGTAGTACAGCGTTCCAAACCGGGCAAACCCGTTGTACGGAACCAGATCCGCGGTCAGCAGCATTTTGAAAAGTCCTTTGTTGGCCGGAATATTCGCCAGGGAAAACTCTCCGCCCCGATAGTATTCCAGCCTGTGTATGGTAAACAGCGGCGTGGAAATCGGTTCCAGATATTCCATATTTACCGCGATAAACAACAGAAGCGGCAGCGCAAAGACCGCCAGCAGAGCTGCGAAAACCGCCGCCTGCCGCACCTTGATTTTCCTGTTCCAAAGCAGATAGAAAAAGGAAAGCAGCAGAAACACGGGCAGCAGCACATAGGACACCGCATAGGAATAAAGGGTAACGCCGAAACTGAAACCCGCCAGGGCAAACCAGCCTGTTTTCTGCCGCTTCACAGCCAGAATCAGCCAGTAGACCGACATGGTAAAAAGACCCAGCAGCAGGTTACAGTCCAGTCCCCACCGGGAAGACATAATATAGTAAGGACAGAGGGTAATCAGACCCGCCAGTATCACGGCGGAACGTTTTTTCATCGTCTCTTTGCCGATCAGATATCCGAAAATCACCGTGACCGCACCCAGGCAGACCGCCGGAAGCCGAAAGGCGGCGGGACGGAAACCGATGATCCTGATAAATACGGACGCCAGATAAGCATACAGGGCGCTCTGCCCCGAACCGTAATTGGTCAGATAAACCGGATGATACGTCATATAGCGGTCCGTTCCGTAATTCGCCAGGCAAAAGGCGTCATAAGCCATGCCGGCCTCGTCCACATGAAGCCCCCGCGGCACCGAGGTCAGCAAAAACAGCCTGGTGAACACAAATACTGCGCCGATGACCGCCAGGGCTATGACAACCCTGCGCTTCTCCTTCTCTTTATCAGCCATGCTTCGTTCCTTTCTGCCCTTCCCCCGCCGTTTCTGTTCCCCTTCTCTTTTTCCGCAACAGCCATACGCCCGCCACGGACGCCACAGCCAGAAGATTCACCGCCAGAGACGCTTTCTGGATTCTGGTGCCCGAATATTCCACCAGCACGGTTCCGCCCGTCATGGACTCGTCAAAATACACCCGGATATATCCGTTGTACCCCTCGTCTGTCACCGTCAGCGGGACCACCCTGCCGCCGTCCATATAGTGCGCGGTATAGCCTTTGTACCACACCAGGGGCACGTCGCAGTATCCTTTTCCATAGCCATAGTCAAAGACAATGCCCATCTTCTTTTCTTCCGTATAGGGCAGGCTGACCCTGCGGTCCGTAAGAACCGGGCGGTCCGGCTCCGACTCAAACAGAGACAGATCGGTCTTTTTTGGCAGCCATTCTTTCTGCACGATCTGGAAACTGTACCAGCAGTCTTTCTCCGTAAATGCATTTTCCTCTATCTTTACATAGTCAATGTTCGCGTTTTCAAAATACCGGTTGCCGAACAGTACCATCACGCACAATACCGCAAGAACCGCTTCCTTTCCGAACCGTCCCCGCCATTTTTCCTGTACCGCAAGACCGATGGCAATGGCCAGAAACAAGGTAGCGATCGCGTAAAAACGCCAGGGGAACTGAATGCTGTTCAGTACCGGCTGCAAAAGGGGCCAGGGAAAATATCTGGACGCCACATACAGAAGCGCAAAGCCGATCCCCAGAAACCAGTAGATTTTCTTCCGGCCGCCGCTTTTCTTTTCCTCTCCCGGAAGCAGCAGAACCGTCAGGCACATCAGCAGAACGCCCGTGTCAAAATTATAGGTGTAATCATAATATCCGGTTCCAAACAACTGAACCAGCCCCACCGCATTGTCCGTAACCGTAGTCCAGGGCTGGCTAAACCAGAAGGAATTGGACAGAAGCTGTTCGATCATGGGAAGCCAGAAGCCGATGCTGCAAAGCAGCGTCACGGCCGCCGTCAGCAGCAGTTTCACAAACTTCCGCCCGTTGAGCACCACTGTTTTAAAGTGGAACAGACAGATCCCTGCCGTGGTACACAGTGCAATGGCCAGGGAAATGGAATGGCTGAACATCAGTCCCCAGAATCCCAGCCCCATCACCCAGGCTTTCTGAAAATCCCGGTAAATCAGATCATAAATTCCGTAGACCACCAGCGGAAAAAATACAAAAGCCTGCGCTTCCCCCACAGCCCCCCGCACATACAGATTGGCAATGTGGTACTGGCAGGCGGAAAAAATCACCGCCGTAATCAGCGCCGTATCCTTATCCTTCGAGATTCCCTTGGCGCACAGATATGTGGTCACAAAACATCCCACAATCGTCAAAAGCGCAAACAATTTATAGCTGGTTTCAATCGTAAGGCCGGCCAGCCGGAACAGAGCCGGAATATACAGAAACAGCTCCGGATAAAACAGCGACGACCCATAGCCCCTGTGATTTAAAAACAGCGGCCCGATGCGGACGGGAATCTGTCCGTTTAACAGCCCGTCCTTGATATTCTCGATTCTCAGCAGATGATAAGAAAAATCATGACCGTTGTGCAGCCGGGTATTCCCCAGCGGAGAGGCCATATACGCAACCGTCAGTATCCCAATGATCAAAATAAAGGAATTCTCCCTGATCCAGTCAGCAATCCGTTTCATCTTCTCCTCTTTCCGAAACAGCGGCCCTGTCGTCCGGACAGTCCGGGACTTCGTCCGCAGCCTTCTCCTTTTTCCGTTTCCATAAGCTGATTCCGGCCCAGCTTGCCAGCGTCAGCATACTGACCAGTTCAGCCGCCCGGTATCTTCCCCGGCCCGCATAATAGACACGGAAGGTACCCTCGCTCAGACCGGGAACCGTCACCCGGACCACATTGTTTTCTCCGATCGTAACCGGCAGCTCCTGTCCCGTATTCAGATCCACCGCCTTATACCCGGGATACCACAAAAGGGGCACTTCGATCCAGGCATTTTCCAGCCCGTTGGCATAGTCCACCGTCACGGTCGTCCCCTTTTTCTCCTTGTCCAGCACCTGAACGCCGTCCTGGGATATGGTATAGAGACAGCGCGTAAGCTTCTCCGTATCCGTACCGTAAAGCAGATATTCCTGATTCATGCCGATGGTGCTGTTTAAATTGATCGCCTGCGCCTTTTCCAGATATACCGGCATATTCTGGGTGGCGGAAGCGCCGAAAGCCACACAGCCGTAGATGCCAAGGCCAAGCAGAATCCCCAGGCAGAGCCGTTCTGTTTTTACGGAGAGAACCGGATATTCCCGGGCGCCGGCCACAGCCATGGCCATCACCACAGCCAGCGTAACAGGCCCCAGAAACCTCCATGGAAACTGCAGGGTGGTGGTAAGCACATTAACCGCTTCGATACCTTCCAGCTTTCTCCAGGGAACCAGGCTGGTAGCGCATACAAGCATCACAAGACCAAAGAGAAACAGGGGCAGTCCAAAGCTGTCCCTTCCTCTTTTTTTCACCAGGAACAGCACAATCCCGCCGAGCAGACAGGCGCTGACCGCCAGCCCCAGTGTCTGAGACATCTCTCCCAGAATGCCGTGGGACAATTCATAGGACAGACCATAGTTATCCCCGAACAGATTCAGAAGCTGCGCCGGGATAATCACATGGTCATGGAAAATATTTCCTCCTCCGCTCAGATGGTTCTGTACCAGATCCAGGGAATAAAAATCAAAAAAGGGCACCAGAAACCAGAGATTTAAAAGCAGAATCAAATCAATGCTGTACAGAAGATACAAAAGCCTGTGCTCGGAAAAAAGCCGCCTGATATAGACAAGCCCCAGAAACACGGCCAGAAAAGCCGTCAGAAGCGTCCCGATCAGATGGGACTGGAACACACAGGTGGCGCCGATCACCAACTGAGGCCACTTCCGCTTATCGCCGATAAACACATGGTAGATCCCGCTGACCACCAGGGGCATAAAGCACATGGCAAGCAGTTCCCCTACCGCCGCCCTCTCATGGACGCAGATCACCCGATAAGTGGCCACCGTATAAACCACCGAGGCAAGGGTGGAATAATAAGAGGATTTCGTGATGGACTTCACGGCATAATACATGACCAGCGCCGTGGCTAAATTAATCAGGAACAGGAACACCTTAAAGGACAGCACCACAGACATGCCCATGATCCGCAGAATGGCCGGAAGATACAAAAACAATTCAGGATAGAGGGCCGCCGTGGCATAGCCGTACCCGTCCAGATGCGTGGGATGGACACGGGCCGGAAACTGGCCGCACAGCAGGGCATCCTTGATCCCCTCGATGCGATACAGCTGAAAGTTCAGGTCATGACATTCCGTCAGATAATCGGAAAACAGAGGGTAGCTTGAAAACAGCACCGCCAAAATGACCGCTGCCCCATAATACCAGTTTTTCCCCGGTTTTCTGCCGCCGAAATAGTAAACTCCAAACAGCAGATATAAGACAATAAACAGTGCCATCACAAAGCCCGCGTCACTGTACAGCGGCCTGCCCGGCCAGAGCGTAAAACCTGTTACCTGAATCCGCCCTTCGGTGCCCTCCGGATAAACAATCCGGGCATGAATCTTGTTCTCCCGCTCTTTAAACAAAATCTCATAGGTATTGACCCGGATCCCATTCGTAATATCCCGGCTGTCGATCAGCCCGTGTTCCGGACTGTAAAATTCTATGACGGCCTTTGGCACGTCGCCGGAGTCGATCACATGCACGTCAATCAGACAGTCTCCCTCCGGCAGCAGAAACCCCGGCGAAATCTCCGTCACCCCGTCCCGCTCCTCGCATTCTGCCGACAGTTCTTTTAAACAATCCAGATCCCGCTGAAACCAGATCAATACACAGATCACCAGTCCCAGTACGCCATACAGCGCAATCGGCCGGATTTTTTTCCAGGGCAGATTCCGAAACTGACCGTTCTCCCATACTATCATCAGTTCTCACTCACGCTTTCTCTTTACAGATATAAATCGGCCGTTCCTTCGTCTCCAGATAGGTTTTCGCCAGATATTGTCCCAGCACGCCGATACAGAACAACTGCAGACCGCCGATAAAGATAATGATACAGGCCAGAGAAGGCCAGCCGCTGGTAGGATCCCCGAACGTCAGTGCCCGGACCACGATGAAAATAATCGCAATGGCCGCAAGCACGCACATCAGAACTCCTGCCCAGGAGGCGATGGCCAGCGGCGCCGTGGAAAAGGCCATAATGCCCTCCAGCGAGTATTTAAACAGCTTCCAGAACGACCATTTCGTCTCTCCGGCCACCCGCTCCACATTCTGATATTCCAGCCATTTCGTGCGGAAACCGACCCATCCGTAGATTCCTTTGGTAAAACGGTTATATTCTTTCATGCTTAAAATGGCGTCGGCCATCTGTCTTGTCATCAGCCGGTAGTCCCTGGCGCCGTCCACGATCTCCGTATTGGAAATCTGATTCATCAGCTTATAGAACTGGCGGGCAAAAAAAGAACGGATCACCGGCTCCCCTTTTCGGTCCACCCGCCTGGTGGCCACGGAATCATAACCTTCCTCTTTGATCGCCTTGTACATCTCCATCAGATAGGAAGGGGGGTCCTGTAAATCCGCATCCATCAGCACCAGGTAATCTCCCGTGGCATGTTCCAGCCCGGCATAGATTCCCGCCTCTTTTCCGAAATTCCTGGAAAATGAAATATAGTGAACCTGCCCGTCCCTGCCGTGCAGTTCTTTTACCACATCCAGCGTCCGGTCTTTTGACCCGTCGTCCACGAAAATCAGCTCCAGCTCCACATCTATCTGTTTAAACTTTTCCCGTTCCGCGCAGATTGCCTCATAAAAAAAAGGAATGCTTTTTTCTTCATTATAGCTTGGAACAATAATGGAAATTGTTTCACTCATAGTGCTTTCCTCTCAACATCTTAACAATCGTATATTCCGTATTCTACCACAAAAAGATAAGGATGCCAACTATTGTTTTTGGAGGCATAATCCTTGCCAAACGGCGCTTTCTCTGTTAGAATAGGGAAAAGAACCCAATATACTAATATTTTCAGAAAAAGTGAGGATTGATGATGGCTTCGAAAGCAAATCAGGGAAATGATGAAATCACCGTAACGCTGACCCTGGAAGATGACAGCGAACTGGAATGCGTGGTTTTGACAACGCTGGACGCCGGCGGAAAACAATATATGGCTTTGCTCCCGATCACAGAAGAAGGATCGGAGGAAGAAGGAGAAGTTTACCTGTACCGGTATGCCCAGTCTGAGGACGGACTTCCCGTACTGGAAAATATTGAATCCGACGAGGAATACGATATCGCGGCGGAAGCCTTTGATTCCTGGCTGGACGACCAGGAGTTTGACGAGCTGGTATCCGAGGAAGAATAAAACAAAAGAATAAACAAGACCTTACAGGGACGGTACGGCAGGACAGATGGGAAAAGGACTCTAACCGCTTTTCCGTCTGTCCTGCCGTACCGTCTTTCTATTTCTCTGATGTCTGTCTCTCTGCCTTACCGGATCTGTCTCTTTTTTCCGCCCCGTTCCTGCTTTCCTGCGGTCTTTTCTTTCTCCGGCTCCGGCGGCAGATATTCTTTTACAAACCGGGACGGCTCCTGCCTGTGCCCGTAACGTTCTCCCGGACAGCAGATATACAGATGATCTTTTGCCCGTGTCATGGCCACATAAAACAGCCGGCGTTCTTCCTCGATTTCCGCAGGCTGCGCCGCTTTTTTATGGGGAATGATTTCTTCATTGACATCGGCGATATAAACCGTGTCATATTCCAGCCCTTTGGAAGCGTGGATTGTGGACAGCACCACCCCATCGCTCACCTCCTGCTGCTTCTGCCGCTGCTGTTTCAGCTCCTCTCCATACCGCTCTATGTACCGGAACCATTCTTCGCAGTTTTTAAAATCCTTTGCATTTTCATGAATTTCTTCCAGGATATCCAGAAGCTCTCCCGGCTTCATCCGGCGGTACCTGGCATATTCCTCCAGATACGTCTCATAGCCGACGGCTTTCCTGATATAGTTGATGGCCGCATAGGGCGCCATCTTCGCCAGCATTTTAAAATCATATTCCATCCGGTCAATCCGTTCTTCCATCCAGTCCTTTCCCTCATAAAACCGGTAAAGCTGCTCAAAAGTCACCTGCACCTCGGTAAACACGCTTCTGGTAATATAGCGGTTGGGCCGGTTGGAAATCCGCAGAAAATGCTCACGGCTGTAATCGCCCCGCGCGATATAGAGATACGTCATCAGATCCTGGGCAATCCAGTGGTCGTACAGATTCGCCGTCACATCCCGCATCTGAAAGGGAATGTTATAGGCCATCAACTGCCTGACCAGGCCGCCGGCGTTGCGGTTGGTGCGGAACAAAACGGCGGTACCGCCGATCTTTTCTCCCCGGTTCTGACATTCTTTTAAGGAAACCGCGATGGCATTGTACTGTTCCCTGGCCGTGGCAAACCGGCGGGTCAGAACCTGGCAGACCGGCGGACGGGCAGGGCGGATTTTTTTCGGAAACCGCACCTGATTATGGCCGATCAGGCGCAGGGACGCTTCCACAATATTGGCATCACAGCGGAAATTCCGATCCAGCAGTACTTTTTCCGTCCCCGGAAAATCCTTTTCAAATCCCAGCATAATTTCCGGCTTTGAGCCCCGGAACCGATAGATAGACTGATCGTCGTCTCCGACAATAAACAGATTCCCCGTCTGTCCGGCCAGCATTTTCAGAATATCATACTGAATTTTGCAGATATCCTGAAACTCGTCCACCAGAATATAGGGATATTTATTCTGCCACGCCTCCAGAATATCCTTTCTGGCCCGGAACAGCTCATAACAGTATACCTGCATATCATCAAAATCAATCAGCCTGTTTTCCGCCATCATCTGCTGATAGCCCTGATACAGTTTCTGAAACACTTCCTCAGGACAGTTGGCGGAATAATAGTGGGACAGATCAATCCGCTCTCCCTTTACCATGCTGATCTCGGCGATAATGCCCGAAACAAATTCCCGTTCGTCCTGCAGCTCCAGACCGCAGTGACGGACCAGCTCTTTTATATATGCGGTTTTCTGTTCTTCCCGGATAATATTGGACGCCTGATAGCCATAGGCATACTGAATGATTTTAAAGAAAATGCTGTGAAACGTGGAGAAAGTCACCCTGCCTTTCCGGCCGTCCATCATCCGGGTGAACCGCTCCTCCATCTGTCTGGCGGCGGCTCTGGTAAAAGTCACCACCAGTATATTGGAAGGGCTGACCCCCCGGCTTTCGATCAGTTCCCTGACCCGCCGGGTGATCACCATGGTTTTGCCGCTTCCCGGACCGGCCAGCACCATCATCGGTCCGGCCCCATGGGAAACGGCCGTGCGCTGGGCATCGGTCAGAGAGCCGTCCCTCCGCCCTGCGTTGTTTCCTGTTTGATTCTTTTCCATATTTTATGTTTTCATGTCCTTAAGACAGCTTCTCGATTCCGATTCTGATTCTGCGCAGGGATTCCTCTTTGCCCAGCACTTCCATAATCTCCGTGGCTCCTGCCGGCGTCATCTGCTTACCCGACACGGCGGTGCGGACAGGCCACATCACATAGCCGTTTTTGCAGCCTTTCTCAGCCACATAAGCCGCCAGCAAAGCGTACAGCGCGTCATTGCCGTAATCTTCCTGGGCTTCCAGCCGGGGCAGCAGCTCCCTGAGGGTTTCCAGAGAACCTTCTTTTGTGGTCTTCATCTTCTTATGGACATACATCTGACTGTCATACTCCGGCAGCTCCTCAAAGAAGTCCACCAGCGGCAGGATATCCGGGAATGTCTCAATTCTGGTCTTTACCATACCGGCAATCTTATGGAGATCCAGCGGCTTTGTCAATCCCTGTTTCAGATAGGGCTTGGCCATCTCGTAGAATGCTTCGTCATCCATCGCTTTCAAATACTCGCCGTTCATCCATTTCAGCTTGGTAAAGTCGAAAACGGAAGGAGACTTGGCCATATGCTGGTAATCAAAAGCTTCCACCAGCTCCTGCAAACTGAAAATCTCCCGGTTATCCTCCGGGCTCCATCCCAGAAGGGCCACGAAATTCACGATGCATTCCGGCAGAAAACCCTGCTCCAGCAGATCTTCAAAGGAAGAATGGCCGCACCGCTTGCTCAGCTTGTGATGCTCCTCGTCGGTAATCAGCGGACAGTGTACATAAACCGGCACCTCCCATCCGAAGGCTTCGTAAAGACGATTGTATTTGGGTGAGGAAGACAGATATTCATTGCCCCTTACCACATGGGTAATGCCCATCAGATGGTCGTCCACCACGTTGGCAAAATTATAGGTGGGGTAGCCGTCGGATTTGATCAGCACCATATCGTCAAGCTCCCCGTTGTCCACGGAAATATCGCCGTAGATCTCGTCGTGGAAGGTGGTGGTTCCGGTCCGGGGGTTATTCTGACGGATCACATAGGGAATGCCCGCCGCCAGCTTTTCCTCCACTTCCTCTTTCGACAGCCCCAGGCAGTGCTTGTCATACACCATAACCTCTTTCCCTGCCACCTGGGTTTTCAGACTTTCCAGACGCTCCTTATCGCAGAAGCAGTAATAGGCCTCGCCTTTCTCAATCAGTTTCTTCGCATATTCCAGATAAATCCCCTGAGCCTGCCGCTGACTCTGCACATAGGGGCCGCAGCCCCCCTCTTTGTCCGGGCCTTCGTCATGGGACAGGCCGGCTTTCTCAAGGGTCCGGTAAATAATATCCAAAGCCCCCTCCACAAACCGTTCCTGGTCGGTATCTTCTATTCTCAGAAGGAACTCTCCTCCTTCATGCTTCGCAATCAGATAAGCATACAGCGCCGTCCGCAGATTGCCCACATGCATACGGCCCGTGGGGCTGGGCGCAAATCTTGTTCTCACTTTATCGCTCATAATTTTTCACCTCAAAATTCATTTCATAAGCCCGCGATTTTGCAGTCTCATCCGGGCTTTCCATTCCGTATAGGAGTATAGCATTAATTGGGGGAATTTACAATTAGAAGATTTGAGACAGGATAAGAATGTTGCGGCCCGCCTGCAATCAGTTCTTCTGCCGGATGCCATTTTCCGACTTTGTTTTATCACTTTCCAGCGGATGCAATCTTTCCGCTGTCATAATTTCACTCTTTATAGATGAATTTATGTTTCTTCTAAATCCTGTTCTTACCTTATAAACTTTTCATAAAAATAATGTTTGGAACCATACTATTCTCACAATACTTTTCAGACGGAGTTTCCTACAAATGAACAAGCAATCACTGGAGCAACAGACAGAAGATCTGAACCGGCTCCCCGAAGATACGCCCGGTCAGAGAATCAGAAAACTGCGGCTGAAAGCCGGCTACAGCCAGAAAGAGCTGAGCAAACTGCTGGGATTTACTTCCAACTATCTGGGACAGGTTGAGCGGGACAGCAAACCTCTCTCCAAAAATATGACCCTCGTCCTGTGCAACCTTTTCCATGTGGATTTCAGTTATCTGCACCACGGCATCCGTCCGGTTCGTCTGGAAGAACAGGACAGAGTACAGGAAAGCCTGCCCGGCGGCCATAACATACGGACGCTTCTGAACGACCTGATTGATAACTGCTCCGGAGATGAATGCCGGATGCTTGAACCGATCGTCGAGTCACTGCTTTACTCAATACGGGAAACCGGGTGGATCGAACTGCCGGAAGACGGCCAGACCGGGGACAAACCCTGATTTGGTTTCACGCTGATGTTTTAACGGTGCGGATTCGGAAGCAACAAAGGTTTGGCTCCATTTTTTCTTGACTTTTGAAAACCGCTGCTTTATAATACTTCGCATAGCACCGCGACAACAGTTTTGTCCCTGTTCAGGACAGACTTTTATTCAGACAGACAGGCGATGACGGGAACAAGTAACAGTCAGTACGGACGGACAGAAAGCTGCCGGAAGATGAGAGGCGCACGAAACGGCTGATTTGTGAATACATCCCTGAGCTTCACACCGAACGGATGCGCAGGCAGGCTCAGTAGGCTGTGACGGTTTTGGACATCCGTTACCATGTCGGGGCATATATGTGCCCGCTTAAGGCGGCAGACCCCAGGGCGATTCCCTGACGGCCGGCCGTAAAAAAAGGTGGTACCACGGGAATAACCCTCGTCCTTTTATGGGACGGGGGATTTTTGTATCATAGGAAAGTCCTTTGTACTTCCCTATGATACAAAAATGCTCCGCTTAGGATGCACAGGGTCTGCCCCAGCGAAGCGAGGGTACGCAAACGCAGAGGAAATTGTCGCTTGAAAGCGACGCGTTTGCGGCGCAGAATCCTGCAAAGCAGGATTCTTATTCATTTCTTATCACTCTATATACGCTCAGGTTTCCGCCGCACCCGCTTTTGCGGAATCCCGAACGTACATCATTCACAAACGGAGGAGACTATGACTATTTTTGACGAACTGGTGAAAAGAGGGCTGATCGCCCAGCTCACCGACGAAGAAGAAATCAAGGAACTGATTAACAACGGAAAAGCCACCTTTTACATCGGCTTTGACCCCACCGCCGACAGCCTCCATGTAGGGCACTTTATGGCCCTCTGTCTGATGAAGCGGCTGCAGATGGCGGGCAACAAGCCCATCGCCTTAATCGGCGGCGGCACCGGCATGATCGGCGACCCTTCCGGCCGAACCGATATGCGCCAGATGATGACCGAAGAAACGATTGCCCACAACTGTGAATGCTTCAAAAAACAGATGAGCCGGTTTATCGACTTTTCCGAGGGCAAGGCGCTGATGGTAAACAACGCGGACTGGCTGAAAGAGCTGAACTACATCGAAGTGCTGCGGGAAGTAGGACCGCATTTCAGCGTAAACCGGATGCTGACCGCAGAATGCTACAAACAGCGGATGGAAAAGGGGTTAAGCTTCCTGGAATTCAACTACATGATAATGCAGAGCTACGACTTCTACGCTCTGTATCAGAAATACGGCTGTAATATGCAGTTCGGCGGCGACGACCAGTGGAGCAATATGCTGGGCGGCACCGAGCTGATCCGCCGGAAACTGGGCAAAGACGCCTATGCCATGACCATCACCCTGCTGCTGAATTCCGAAGGCAAAAAGATGGGCAAAACCCAGTCCGGCGCCGTCTGGCTGGACCCTGACAAAACCTCGCCCTTCGACTTTTACCAGTACTGGCGCAACGTGGCCGATGCCGACGTGCGCAAATGCCTGCGGATGCTTACCTTCCTTCCGCTGGAACAGATCGACGAGATGGACGGCTGGGAGGGCAGCCAGCTAAACCTGGCCAAGGAGATCCTGGCATACGAACTGACAAAGCTGGTACACGGCGAGGAGGAAGCCGGAAAAGCCCAGGAAGGCGCCAGAGCACTGTTTGGCAGCGGCCAGAATACGGAAAACATGCCTACCGTGGCACTGACTGACGAAGATTTCACCGACGGTGCCATCGACATTCTGACTCTGGTAGCGAAATCCGGCCTGGTGACCTCCAAATCTGAGGGACGCCGTGCGGTGACTCAGGGCGGCGTGATGGTGAACGGAGAAAAGGTGGAAGATATTAAGCTGACTTATGGAAAATCAGATTTTGAAACGGAATTTATCCTGAAAAAAGGAAAGAAAAATTTTCGGAAAATCATATTAGGCTGATCGATATCCGAAAACCGTTTTTCAGGCGGGAATACGGCAACAGACACATACAAACCAATGCAGGACTCAGGACAGGGTACGAAGCGAAGCTTTTATGAGCGCTTTGTACCCTGTTTTACAAAATATCTTTTTCATTACCAAACTGTCAAATATCCATATCTGCAATAAAATTTTCATCCCCCTCTTGACATTCCGCTATATTTGTATATAATGAATATATACAATATATTTTACATTAACAGTGAACACCCTCCGGCACTCCGCCGTCGGTCTTCCTGCGGAAAGAAGGGATCATACTGAACATTATTATATCGAATGCATCCGATAAACCCATATACGAACAGATCTGCACCCAGATCAAAGACCTGATTATCACCGGACAGTTGAAAGAGGGCGACGCCCTGCCCTCCATGCGCTTTCTGGCCAAGGAACTGCGCATCAGCGTCATTACCACGAAACGGGCTTACGAAGAACTGGAACGGGACGGCTTTATCACCACCATGACCGGCAAAGGCAGTTTTGTATCCGGAACAAATCTGGAGCTGATACGGGAGGAACATCTGAAACGGATAGAACAGCACATGATTCAGATTAAAGAACTGGCCGTCAGATGCGGCCTGCGCCTGGAAGATCTTCAGGAAATGCTGGCCGTCTTTTACACGAATGCATAACCCCGCTGTTGTCGGATACACACCGGCCGGCACACCTGACAGTTTTATGGAAAGTAAAGGAGAACACTATGAATACTGCTGCAAACGCTTTAGAAATCAAAGGACTGACCAAACACTATCCCGCTTTCTGTCTGGATCATATTGACCTGACCCTGCCCATGGGCAGCGTTATGGGATTTATCGGAGAAAACGGGGCAGGAAAAAGCACCACCATCTTCTCGATTCTGGGAGCGATCCGGCGCGACGGCGGCACCGTCCGCATTCTGGGACAGGATACCGCCCAGGGGATTCCCCTTTCGCTGAAAGAGCAGATCGGCGTGGTGCTGGACGAATGCTGCTTACCGGAGACACTGAACCTGAAAGATATCAACGGCATTATGAAAGCAGCGTACCGCACCTGGAACAGCAAAACCTTTTTCCGCCACGTCCATCGGTTTTTCCTGGACGAGACAAAGCGGATCAAAGACTACTCCCGCGGCATGAAAATGAAGCTGTCCATCGCCTGTGCCCTTGCGCACGACTCCCGGCTGCTGATCCTGGACGAAGCCACCAGCGGACTGGACCCCGTGACCAGAGACGAACTGCTGGACCTGTTCTATGAATTTATCCAGGACGAGCAGCACTCTATTTTCATGTCCTCCCACATCACCAGCGACCTGGAAAAAATCTGCGATTATGTCACATACATCCACAAAGGAAAGCTGATACTGTGCCAGGAAAAAGACGGGCTGATGCAGCGGATGGGGATATTGAAATGCTCCGAAACCGTATTCCGGGACATCGACCCTGCCGCCGTCCACGGAAAGCGGACCACCGCTTTCGGCGTGGAAGCGCTGGTGGAACGACAGAAAATCCCCGCAGGCTTAGTAGTGGAACATGCCAGTCTGGACGATATTCTGATCTATCTGGTGAAGTCGGATATGTCCCGCGTAAAGTCCTGAATAGCAGAACCGAAGACAGGAAGCTCACCGCATTATGTTATAGAAAGGTTGGTAACGAATATGAAAGCACTGTTATTAAAAGATATCAGAGTTTTGTCCATTAACATGAAGTTTTATTTCATCCTGATCCTGCTGTATACGTTTATGGGGGCATTTGTTGATAATATGGGGATTTTCCAGTTGTACCCGATTCTGCTTTTCTCCCTGTTTCCGATCACTGCCCTCTCCTATGACGAGCGCTGCCACTGGAACCAGTACGGTATTACAATGCCCATAAGCCGCAGAGATCTGGTACTGAGCAAATATATCTTAGGAATCGCAGGCGCACTGCTGATCTCTGTTTTCACCCTGGCTGTCAATCTGCTGTTTCGGTACGGCAATACCGATCCCGGAACGTTATCCTGCTTTATTCTGGCCGTCATGTCCGCCAGCATGATTTCTCTGGACTTAATCCTGCCGATCTCTCTCTGCTTCGGAACAGAAAAGGGGCGGCTGTTCTATCTGGGCACCGTCATTCTGCTCTGCGCCGCACCCGCCATACTGGACGGCGTTTTCAATGCCGGCATGGGGCTTCCCAAAGACATCGGCGGCATATCATTTTCCGGCCTGACCACGGCCGTCTGCGCCTTTGCCCTTTTGTCGCTGCTGCTGACCGTCTTTTCCATAACCGTCAGCATCCGGATATTCGACAAAAAAGAACTGGTGTAAATTCCCTGACACAGAGCTGAAACGGAGCGCATAAAATAAATGGATTGAAGAATACTATAAGCGAAATTCTAAATTAAGATTAAGAAATGAGAATATCAATCATGAAAGACCAGCTTCGAAAGCTGCCGTTCCTCTTCGGCGTGGGAGGAGCGGCTTATTATACGGCGGAAATGACATGCCGGGGATTCTCTCACTGGACCATGTTCGTGTTAGGCGGCATCTGTTTTGTTATCATCGGCCTGCTGGAAAACCGGCTGCGCTACAGCCATTCCTACACCTGGCTGATGGCAGTTTCTTCTATTATTATAACCGTTCTGGAATTTCTGACCGGACTGGTCGTAAACCGGTGGCTTGGCCTGAACGTATGGGATTACAGCGGACAGCCCTTTAACCTGATGGGCCAGGTCTGTCTGTTGTTTTCCATAATCTGGTATTTTCTTTCTTATGCCGCCATCGTTCTGAACAATTATCTCCGGTGCTGGTTCTTTCATGAAGAACACCCGCACGTGCTGGCCCGGAAGCTGCAGGAAATCAGCTCCCGCCAGACCGCAGCCGCAAAATAAACAGACAAACACCGGTATGCGATTTTTCATTTCGCTTCTACGCTGCTTCCTTATTTCATATATTTTTTCAGCAGCCGCGCCACACCCTGGGGATCAATGGGCTTGGACACATGCGCGTTCATGCCGGCCCCCAGGCATTTCTGAATATCCTCGGAAAATGCGTCGGCCGTCATGGCGATAATCGGGATATCGGCGTCCGGCCGTCCGGAACTTCGAATCCTCTGCGCCGTCTCATAGCCGCCCATCACCGGCATCCGAATATCCATCAGCACCCCGTCATAATAGCCTGGTTCCGATGCCTGATACTTGTCCAGACAAATCTGCCCGTTTTCCGCCCAATCCAGCTCCAGACCCAGTTCTGACAACAGTTCTTCGGCTACTTCCCAATTCAGCTCATTGTCCTCGGCCAGAAGAATCCGCCTGCCCTGGAAGTTCTCCTCGTCTTCTTTCTCATCCTCGGAGATTTCGCCAAGATCTGCCATATAGGGGCGCAGGCCATAAAACAGGGTGGATTTAAACAGCGGCTTGGAAATAAATCCGTCGATTCCCGCCGCCCTGGCTTCCACTTCGATATCCGCCCAGTCATAGGCAGAAATCAGCAGAATCGGAATGTCCTCTCCCACACACCGGCCGATTTCCCTGGCCGTCTCAATTCCGTTCATACCGGGCAGCTTCCAGTCGATCAGAATAATCTGATAATCATCATGGCATTTATGACGCTTTTCCACCATCTTGACCGCAGTCTCCCCGTCCAGGGTCCATTCCGCATTCACGCCGATGGATTTCAGAGAAGCCACCGCGCTTTCACACAGTTGTTTATCGTCATCCACCACCAGCATATTCCACTGGGGCAGAATCATATCCTGCTCCTGAGCCACTCCTTTTTCCATATCCAGAACCACATTGAACTCGGTCCCCTTGCCCGGCTCGCTCCATACTTCAATCGAGCCCTTCATGGCATCCACGATATATTTGGTAATCGCCATTCCAAGACCGCTGCCTTCCGTCTTGTTCACCCGGGCGTTATCCTCTCTGGCAAAGGACTCAAATATTTTCTCCCTAAATTCCTGAGTCATGCCGATTCCGTTATCTTTTACCTGAAAATGCACCCTTACAAAGTTCTCTCCTGCCGGAGATTCTTCTTCATACAGAGACAGATTAATTTCTCCGCCCTCAGGAGTAAATTTCACGGCGTTGGATACCAGGTTCAGCAGCACCTGGTTCAGACGAATGCCGTCACAACAAACATTTTCCGCTGTAATATCATGAATCGACACATTAAACCGCTGCTTTTTCGCATTCACCTGGGGCTGTGAAATATTTACAATGCCCTCCATCACCTCCCGCAGAGACACCTGATCATAGTTCAGCGTCATCTTGCCGCTCTCAATCTTGGACATATCCAGCACGTCATTGATCAGCCCCAGCAGATGTCTGCTGGAAAGCGTAATTTTTTTCAGGCAGTTCTGTACCTGCTGCCGGTTGTCGATATTGGCAGTGGCGATGGCCGTCATCCCCACTATGGCATTCATAGGCGTACGGATATCATGGCTCATATTGGAAAGAAACTCACTTTTGGCCCTGTTGGCATACTCCGCCATCTTCCTTGCTTCCTCAAGCTGCTGAATCTGCCTTCGGGTCAGGTTGAAATATCTGACAAAGATCAGAAGCAGCACGGCCAGAATCACCGAACAGCATGTCAGCGCCATGTACACCCATTCCCGGCTCAGGCCGCTGATGGTGTCGCCCAGCGTGACATAAGGCATCGTCGTAATCAGATACCACTCCGAATAGGCCAGCTTTGTGCCGTACACATGCCGCTGTTCTCCGTAGATTTGGATGCCCGCCGAATAATCCTCCCCCTTTACCATGGCCTCCGACAATTCTTCTATATACTGTTCCGAACTCATCCCGTCCACGCCGTCATACATATTGCGCACGCGGTCAAAATAGTTGGCATTGTTCCCTTCTGCGCTGCGGATGACAAAGCTGCCGTTTTTTCGGATAATAAAAGAATATACTCTTTCATTATTTTCATCCAGAGAAAGCGTCTGGCTCAGATAACTGGTGGGAATGCCGGCCACAAGCGCCACGCTCTCTCCGCCGTCGCTCATCGAATAGGCAACCGGAACGCCCAGCAGAATAATATCCTTTCCGTCCTCGTCCGTTCCCACGGCTACTTTATCCTTTCCCGCATTCAGCGAATGCAGATACGGTTCAGGATCAGTCACCTGCACCTGATCGCCGTATATCATCTCAAACGTTCCGTCCGACGAACAGAGCGCCAGATAGGAAAATGACCTGGCTCTGGCATTGTATTCCAGACGCTCCCACAGTTCTTTTATATTCCTGGAGCTTCCCGGCTGAATCGTATTAACCAGAGCTCTCACCTGAGATAAACGCAGACTTATGGTCGTCTCAAAATGCATGGAAACCTGTTCGCTCATGCTGGACATATAGGTCAGCCCCACCTGGGTAATGGTTTCCGAGCTTCTTCTGTCCATGCGGAAAGCCATATAGGAAAATATACAGATACAAAGCACGGCCACTATAATCACACTGGCCAGCAAAAATCTCGTCGTATGATCTTTCGTTTTTTTATTCATCCTGCGCCTCCGATAAAACAACAATCAGATATCATGAGGAAGTTTGGATATACTTTCCTGTGATATAAAAAAAGCAAATCAGAAAAGGATTCCCCACGGCCAAAGCGGTGAAAGCAACCTGTCCTGATATGCTCTAGTGTACCACGCAAACTGAAAAAATGTCAATGCAATCGATATGGTTTTCTAATCTTTCTCAATCACCCCCTCACAATCTCATAGTAAGTCCGGGCTGTCAGACGGTAAACCGTCAGATAAAACAGGGCGAACAAAAGGCCGGCACAGACGGTACAGACGGCAAACAGCCCTTTCTGATTCATCTGAAACATGGTCAGCAACTGACACACCGCCGGAAATGCCGCCGCGATATGAAGATATGCCGTAAGCAGAGGCAGAAAAAACACCTGCCGCACCTGCCTGTCAATGGTTTTTTTCACCTCCCTGTCACTCATACCCACCTGCTTCATAATCCGGAACCGGTCATGGTCGTCAAACCCTTCCGTGATCTGTTTATAGTAGATAATCATCACCGTCATAATCAGAAACAGCAGCACCATGAAAATCCCTACGAAAAACAGACTCCCGTATAACTGGTAAAAATCATCTCTGGCCCGATAAATGTCATCCACATGTTTCAGCGTCGGAACACTCCCCGACAGCCCCTCCGCCATGGACGCAAAACATTCCCGCTGCCTGTCCGCGCCGCCTTCCAGATTATAACGGTAGACCAGGCGAAGCTCCGGCACAAACATCCGGTTATATTCCGCCTCATTTTCCAGCAGCCCTTTCAGATCCTCCATGGAAGGCACGATCAGCAGCGCCTCATCAATCATGCCGTTCAGCTCATTGATGACAAATTCCGGATATTCCACCCGCTCAGTGATCCGGTATTCATATCTGCCCACCGTAATCCGTTCCTCCGGAACGGAGAAATTCGTCCAGACAGCCGCCTGCCCCGGCGCAAGCTTTAAATCGCTCCCGCTTTCCCTGTTATAATCCTCCTGGGTAATGCAGGATACCGCCGCCGGCACTCCCCCTTTCAAGTCAAAATCCATCTGATCTCCTGACCGCCTCATCGTATGATATGTGGCAAAATGCCAGGACTCATCCGTTACCTCCACCCCGTACGTCCGGGCATGGGCCTGTACCCCGTCTCTGACCTGTCCCACGTCAGACCCTTCCCCGACACACTGTACTTCACCGTCCCGGTAAAACAACCGTTTCAGCACATCTTCCTCCCCGACCACCAGGCTGGTGCAGGAACCGGCCACCAGAAGAACTGCCGTGGACAAAACGGCGATGCTGGCCAGCCCTGCCGCATTCTGTTTCATCCGGTACATCATTCCGGACACGGAGATGAAATTTTCCGGCCTGTAATAAAAATGCCGGTTTCCTTTCAACAGCTTCAAAAGCGCTATCATTCCTGCCGTAAAAAGACAGTAAGTTCCCACGATTACCAGCAGGACGGCAAAAAAGAACACATTGAACGCCTCCACGGCAGACCGGCAGGTAATGGCAAGCCCATAGCCGCCTGCCAGTGCCGCAAGACCCGCAAGCGCCACCAGCCATCTGGCCTTTGGCTCCCGCTCCCCGTGCCGGCTCCCTTTTAACAAAGTGATGGGATTGGTCCGGTAAACCACCAGAATATCATAGAGCAGAATCAGCCCGTATCCCCCAAGGAACAGCCCCGCCGTCCTGACCACCGAACGCAGGGGAATCTGAAATGTCAGCTCTACCTGCATATGAACGATTTTCATAAGAACCAGAAACATCATCTGGCTCATCAGACAGCCGAACAGGATGCCCAGAACCAAAGTTGCCGCAAAGCTTAATGCCACCTCCCACATCATCATCAGCGACAGATGCCGCCGCTCCATTCCCAGAATACAGTAAAGCCCCAGCTCCTTCTTCCGCTGCTTCATCACGAAGCTGTTGATATAAAACAGGATAATGACAGAAAAGAATGCGGCGATATAAGTGCTGAGCTCCAGCAGATACCCCATAGTGCTGCTGCCTTTGGCACCGCTTTTCACTACCATAACGGCAATCGAGGACAGAATGTAATACAGCCCCGTAATCATCGAACCTGCCAGCAGATAAGGAAAATAGATACTTTTGTTTTTCCGGATATTCTGAAAAGCCAGCCTTGGATAAAAAAATTTATTCATGATGCTTCCCTCCCGTGGCCAATACGGTAAGCGTATCGGAAATTCTCTGGTACAGATCTTCATTGCGCATCCTGCCCCGGTAGATCTGATGATAAACGCTGCCGTCCTTGATAAACAGCACCCTGCCGGCATGACTGGCCGCCCTGGTGCTGTGGGTCACCATCAGCACCGTCTGCCCCTGGCTGTTGATCTCCTCGAACACTTTTAACAGACCGTCCGTGGCTTTGGAATCCAGCGCTCCGGTAGGCTCGTCAGCCAGAATCAGTTTCGGTTTGGTGATTAATGCTCTGGCCACTGCCGCCCGCTGCTTCTGACCCCCTGATACCTCATAAGGGTATTTGTCCAGCAGCTCGCCGATGCCCAGCAGCTTGCTCAGCGGTCTGATCCGTTTTTCCATCTCGTCAGGATGCTTTTTGGACAAAACCAGCGGCAGATAAATATTGTCCCGCAGAGAAAAGGTATCCAGCAGATTAAAATCCTGAAACACAAACCCCAGATTTTCCCTCCGAAACGCCGCCATCTGATGCTCCGGGATAGATGACAGATTTTTCCCCTCCAGCAGCACCTCGCCCCCCGTAGGCCGGTCCAGCGCCGCCATAATATTCAAAAGAGTCGTTTTCCCCGAACCGCTCTCCCCCATAATCGCCACGTACTCCCCTTCCTCCACGGAAAAGTTCACGTCCGTCAGCGCCTGCACCTGGGTTCCGCCAAACCGGGTGGTATAGATTTTTTTCAAATGCTTCACTTCTAACAATGCCATTTCTTTCTCTCCTATAGTATATTCTTTGTTCCGGCGTCCTTTCGGCTTATATCGACAGGACTGCCGGCGGTTGTTTCTGGCTTTTACTGATCTTATTATAAAAGAAAAAGAAATGTACAGCCATCGTTTTCGCTTACATTTCTTTGTTGGAATCTTACGTTTATGTAAGGTTGGAGGGGAATGTTAAGCAGGATAAGACAGGTTTGAAAACGCCTTGCCTGATTTGCTTATCATTATATACTTATCCGCATCCTGTCCCCGCTCTGTCGCAGGCATAATAAACTGATCTAAATTAATATCCAATTTCTTTTCTGTTTCTTCTAAAAGACCATTTACTCCCTGTAAAATCTGAATTACATATTTCAATTTATCTTCCGGCATTTGCTCTAATAATTGCATGGCTTCCTGTCTGATCGCCGTCATAATATACCTCCATCCATACGACATACTCTCTTTTTCAATTACATTATAACATCCAATCACTGTTCTTTCAATCCGCATAATTTTCCACCCATTATCGAACATTCATTCCATTACTGTTCAGGTGCTCCCATATTCCATTGTAAATAGTGCTGAAATTTGAAAAATATTTTTAGTCCCAAATATATGGGATCCGGACACTGGAACGGCACATGGAAGAACTGAAATGCCTGATGAATCAGATTTTAAAACCATAAACCCAAAGAAAAGTACCTGACGATGAATAATTCTTTTGAATATATTTCCACTCTTCAACACTGTCTGAAGACCGCGGAAAAACAGCTTGAAGCGTTCCGTTCCGGGGAAAAGTATGTCCGCATGCCACAGGAACACCGGAACATGGCCCAGGCATATGAGCGGCGGATACGAGATATCTGAAAGACAGCATTGAAAATGAGCCGGAACATACATGAAATAAGGAGATGTATGCCCTTATTCGGGAAATGATCCATTACCGGAACAGCCTTATGCCAGAGAAGAATGTGACGCCCTCCTTGTAACCGAATACGAAGAAAAATACAAAAAGATACTGCTGAAAGCAAAGGAGGAGTATGAATACATTCCATAATCATTACACCTTTTGTAGTTTTCTTTCTTTCATTTCTTTTAAAAAGGCTCTTCCACCTTCATTATAGAAATTGATTCTTTCTTGTGTTGTCATATCTTTTGTAAGCTCATAGTGATATTCCCTAATCTTATGAATATCCTCAATCGTAAAATCAGGACTGATAATTGGTTTTGTAATCATAATCATTCCTCACTTTCCAATAGCACAGAAGGATTCCATATCTCAATCATCTTGTATCCTTCTAAATTTGTAATTGCCCTTACCCCTCTAATTGTCTTTACATTTACAATATGCTTAAAATTCCATGAAATAATGCAGTCACATTCATTTATAACTGCCGCCCCTATATGCTGACAATCATCGAAACTTTTTTGTGTCAGTATTCCCATATCAATAATTTTGTTTGCTACGTTTATTATATCTTCCGTAATATCAAATGTTGTAAACTGTATTTCATTCAAACTGTCAATAATCTGTGTTTTCTTTGGCTCTGAACAGTTCTCTATTTCTCTTAATGTCACTGTGGATAAATATACCTCATACTTTCCAGCCTTAAACATTTCCCACAACTGCTTTGTATCCGCCATCTTTTCAGGCACATCCTCCTGCATCAAATGGCTGATAACCGATGTATCTAAGTATACCTTTAACTTCCGCATAGAGCATCACTCCTATTCCAGTTCCACAAATCAATTGTATATATTATACCGCTTTCTTCCCATTATTTCAATCAGCACCGCAGTCCGGCCTCTCTGCTGTCAAAAAACGAAAAAGAAGATCTGGCCCTTTCGGCACTGAAAGAAGTGGGGATTTCACATCTTGCGGAAGAAGAATACACCACACTAAGCGGCGGCGAGCTTCAACTGGTTTTGCTGGCAAGAGCATTATGCCAGAACAGCGATATTCTGATTCTGGATGAGCCTGCCGCACATCTGGATATCCGGCACACCCACCGTATCATGAACCTTCTGTTTCGTTTTTCCAGTGAAAAAGGGAAAAGCGTCGTTATTTCCACCCATGATTTCAACCATCCGCTTCAATTTGAGGATATGGGGGCAAATGTAAAGATGGCGCTGATGGATCACGGAAAGCTCAGCGGCGTAAGCTCTCCGAAATCATTGTTGTCCCCGAACAGCCTGGAACAGATGTATCAGGTCAAAAGCCGTATTGTCAAAGTAAGTGACAGCCCCGAACGGCATTTTATAGCTACATGGAGTGAATAGAGCAAAATGAGAAAAAGAATCGTAATCGTTTCCATAATTATGGCGGTATCTATATTCTGTAACGGCTGTTTTCATGGCAGGACAAAAACGGATCATGAGATAAAAGCCGGCGAACCGCTGGTGGACTGCGCCGGACGGGCTGTGGAAATCCCCCGCAAAAAGGATCGAATCGCATGTCTTTACGCATATACCGGCCATGTCGCAATCCTACTGCAATGTGAGGAAAAAATCGTTGCGGTTGTGGACGGCTTAAAACGCGACAATCTTATGCAGATGAAAATTCCCGGGCTGAATGAACTGTCGGCACCCTATAACAGCGGCGCCATCAATATTGAAGAACTGGCCGCAGCAAAACCTGACCTGATTTTTCTGCGCGCATCCAATCTGCAGGATGAGGGCGAACTGGAAAAACTGGATGGTCTGGCCATCCCCTATGTCGTCGTCGAATATGTGACCATGGAAGATCAAAAGCAAAGCATCCGGATTATGGGGCAGGCTCTTGACAGACAGGATGAGGCCGAGGCCTATTTATCTTATTATGAGACGACCATTTCCATGGTTCAGGAACGACTGGCAGCACTCCCGGAAGATCAGCGAAAAACCGTATACCATTCCGTGAATGAAGTGGTCCGCACAGATATGCCCGGCACCCTTTCTTATCAGGTGCTGGAGGCGGCCGGATGCAAAAATGTCGTGACTGCGGATCAGGAACTCAGAATTGACGGAGAAAAGGGGTATGCAAGCGTCGAACAGATCTACCTGTGGGACCCCGATCTGATCCTCGTCAATGAACCCGGCGCATGGGAATATTTCCGCACGGATGCAAAATTTTCAGGACTGCGCGCCGTCAGGGAAGGCGCTGTCTATCAGTTGCCGGTGGGACTTTCCCGCTGGGCACACCCGGGATCGCTGGAATCGCCCCTTGCAGTACTGTATATTGCGTCCACACTGTATCCGGAATATTTCTCAGATATTGATATGACAGAAGAAATACGTGATTTTTACGATACCTTCTTTCACATTGCTTTAACAGAGGAAGATATCGGCAAAATTTTAAAGGGCGAGGGAATGAGAACCCCCAGAGAGGAGGAACATTAATGTATCGCTATTACCTTTCTTTTGATGACACTGACAATCCGGAAACACCCGGCACCGGCCATCTGCTGCAGGAATTTCTGGACAGACTGCCCTATGACTGCACATTTATTTCCAGACATCAGTTATTCGTACATCATGACGTACCCTATACGTCCCATAACAGCGCAATGTGTGCCTTAATATCGGAAGATGCGGATTTTAACCGGCTGGTCAGCGACGCATCCGAATATTTGAAAGCACATTCCGCGGCAGGATCAGATCCGGGGCTTTGCGCTGCGGACTGCCAGAAGCTTTCCCATCCGGAACGCGTAGTCGCATGGGGATACCGGGCAAAAAAAGAACTCCTGCAAAAGAACGAAGCCTACGCGCTTGCGGAGGAATGCCGCATTCATCTGAGTGAGCACGGCGGCGACGGACAGGGCGTCGTGGGCGCACTGGCGGCGGTGGGACTGCGTATTTCAGGCAATGACGGACGGGTGAAAGGCAAAAAACAGATACATAAAGACCGCCTGACTGTGGGCGAACTGCTGGAAATAACAGGCTTTGACAGAGTGTGTGCCTATGGCATCGGCCAACTGCAGGAACATGCGGTTGTCAGAACAGACAATCATTTTGTCAAAGCCATATATCAGAATTACTGCAGCACCATCCTGACCGTTTTTGATGAGGATTCATACCGGCTGCTGACCAAGGACCAGCTAAAATGTTATTAGAGGCGGGACGCTTTACGGCTTGCACACCCCGCAGGGCTCGTATCCGTCCTCTGTCAGTTGGTTCCGGGTCCCTTTATAATCTGTTCTGTGTTCTTCCTTGATCCGCTCTACGCTGCCGCAGTCAGGCAGATGGAACCGCATCGTATTGGTATTGAGCACATAATCCGTCAGCTTTTGCCGGCCGCCGACTCCTGCCGCAACCGGCTGCGGCTCCCCAAGATTGCTGTTCCCGGTCGCATAGTCGATCGCCACGCCGGGCTGTCTGTTATAGACAAAAACATTGAAGGAAACCCCTTCTCCGGCGTCCTCCACGGAATAGGCCTCCATCTGCACGCCGGCGGCCACCAGATTATCCCCTTCAAAGACGGGTGTCACCCGGTACATAACATGATATTCGGTCTCCTTCACATAATCGGCGACCTGATTTTCAAAAGGAAGCATTCCGTCTACATTCAGATAGCGGGTGCCGGTGATCAGATTCTTCTCATTGGCATTCTCGCCGGATAGCTGATAGCCGATCAGATGGCAGCGGTTGTAAAGATATTTTCCGTCCACAATATCATATTTCACCGTCTGCCAGCCGGAAGGCTTTACCTGGCCGATGGCTCCCCGTTCCTCCGTCGGCATCAGGTCAATTCCGATACAGGCCGAAGCCGGACCACACCGGCCCAGATCGTCCAGGTCGGAGTAATGTTCAAAAGATTCCGTGGTGATTTCATCTTTTGTGAATGTAGGGATATTATCATTTACAACCGTATACGGTTCATCGCGGTTTTCATCCGATAAGACATATTCTATCGTTTCCGGCGAATACGCGGCGGGGGAAGTATTATCCGTATTTTTACAGCCGGATATGGAGAGTAATAAAGCTATGACAAATGGGAAAAGAAAATGTGTTTTAATCTTCATGATATCGTTTTGTACTTCATACAATCTTGTTATGAGATTGCAGCTCCTTTCGTAACATTTTCACGCCTATTATAACACCCATTTTTCCTTCTTTCAATCACCGGAAAAGCAGCGTTCCGAATCCCAAATCCTGTTTGAGATCAGAATGCTGCTTCTTTCAACTGCCGCTAAAAAGGATCTGCCTACCGCGCGCTGATCGTATCCACCACCGACATCCCCTTAATCTTCCTCATCGGCCCGATCACCGCCGCCACCGACGCCCCGGCCATAATCGCCGCAATCAGCGCCAGCAGGCCAAAAGGAACAGTCCAGCCATCTCCCCATCTTTCAGTAATCAGTTGTCCGTACAGAAACCGGTGCAGCGGAAGTCCAAAGGCCGTGCCCGCCGCCAGGCCGCAGATCATATAAGAAGCCGTTTCGGCAATCACCATCCGGTTCAGTTGGCGCGCGCTGGTTCCGATGGCCCGCATGGCCCCATACTGTCTAAGCCTCGCCGACACGCTCATGCCAATGGTATTGATAATGTTGAACGCCGCGATCAGCCCGACGACTGCCAGAAATCCGTATACAAACAGTCCAAAGGAATAATAGACGGCTCTCACCTCGCTGTTGCTGGCCCTCTGATCGGAAAACTGAAATTCCTCTCCTGCGGCGTTACGCACTTCCAGGACGGCGGCATCCGATTTGTCCTTTAACTGAATATCCAGAATCGTATAGCCGGACTCGCCCGTCAGACTGCGAAACATGGTTTCGGAGCAGATCACCGTACCATCCGCCGTCCCGCGGTCGAAAAGCACAGAGTCTAAAATACCGGCGATCCGGACTGTCCGCGGGCCAAGCGCCGTGGCCAGCGTCAGCTCATCTCCCGTTTTCGCCGAAAACCCGTCACCGTTTACCAGCAGAACCCCTTCCCCCTTTTCGGCATCCTCCAGACTTCCCTCCCGCATGTCATCCTTCGCCCAGCCAAACTGATACTGTTCATAGGAAATCAGATTCACCGTTTTTCCTTCCCCATTCAGTCCGGCGGGCAGGTCATAGGCAAAACTCCGGCCGAAAACACGTCGAACCGCAGGACTTTTTTCTAATTCATCCGCCAGCGCGTCCGGAATCCGGCAGGTATTTCCCGGACTGACAATCGCCACGTCAGGTGCGGAAGGACGCAGCGGCGTCAGCGCATGCCCCATAAAATCAATCCCTGTACTGAACCCAAGAAACAGAATCATGCTGAATCCAAAGGAACAGGTTAAAAGCAGCAGATTTTTCCGGCTGCCTGCCGCATGGTGGAAGCCCAGCGCAGCCTCGATCGGAAGCCATCCTGTCCCGGCGGAATGCCTGACGGCAAATACGGTGCCGGCATTGCCGGAAACCGCCTCAAGGGGCGATACCCGGGAAGCTCTTTTGGCCGGAGAGCGGGCCGCGGCAAGAACGGTCAGCAGGCCGATCACACAGCCCGATGCCAGACCGATTCCGCTGATGCCAAAAACCGGCATTTCTCCGAAATAAGTAGGACTGACAAACCGCAGCAGACCGCACAATCCCCAGACAATCATCACGCTGGAGGCAAGCCCGGCAGGGATTGCGGTCACACACCAGGAAAGGGCCTCTGCCCGCACAAAGCGCCTCACCTGCCGGGGCGTGGCGCCAATACACCGGATCATGCCGAAAAATTCCGTTCTCTGCGCCACATTGCTGTTTAAACTGCCCAGTATCATCAGCATCCCGGAAAAAGCCACCAGCACGGCCAGAATCGCCGCCGTCAGATAGAGCACCCTGATATAATTGTCTCCGCTTTGCAGCAAAAGCCCCATCAGCTTGGCATTTTCTCCTACACAGTCCTCAGGGATATTCAGATTGGCGCAGATCTCTCCGATTGCCCGCCGTATGCTGCCGCCGGGCCCAAAGGCCGTGTAACAGACAAAATCATCTTTCAGCGTGGCGGACCGGAACCGGGTCAGATAAGCGTCGGCATTCAAAAATATTCCGAACGCGCCGTATTTTTGCATATCCGGCGTATCCTCCACAAAACCGGAGATCTGAAAAGACATTTCTCCCTCCGGCGCCGACAAAGTGACCATATCGCCCACCGAAAGACCAAGCCGGTCATGGACACCTTCCGAGACCAGCGCCTCCTGATCCGTTCCCGGAAAAGAACCTTCAATTATGCGGGTCGCCGGATAGAGGGAGAGAAAAGCTTCGTCAAATCCACAGACTACCGTTTCCGTTTCTTCGATCCGATACCCCTGATCCAGCCGATAGTTGACTGCGGCATATCTGCTGAGGGTTTCCACATCCGGCCTGGCGCTGATAATCCCGATCTGTTCTTCATTAAGCCCTTTAAAAGCGGCGTGCCACGCGCCGTCGGTCCTGATGGCCTGCAGCTTCTGGCTTTGCAGAAACATATCTGCCATACCAAATACCGCCGCAACCAGAAATGCCGAAAACAGAATACAGAGACGGGTCATACGGGTCTGTCTGCGGTGTACCTTTGCCGAGATCGGAATCAGGTCAAGATAACTTTTCATTCGCATTCCCTCCCAAATCCGTCAATATACCGTCAGATACCCGCATAACCCGATCTACCGAAGCGGTAAGATTGGGATTATGGGTAATCATCAGAATCGTCTGCCGGTAACGGCGGGAAGCCTGGGTAAGCAGATCTATCACGTCCTGGCTGTTCTGGCTGTCCAGATTTCCGGTCGGCTCGTCGGCCAGAATCAGTTTTGGTCTGGTAACTAACGCCCGTCCGATGGCGACACGCTGCTGCTGCCCGCCGGATAACTGCCCCGGCAGATGACGGCGGCGGGCGGAAAGCCCCAGCAGCTCCAGAATCTCATCAATGACGCCGGGGTCCGGCTTCCGGTAATCCAGAAGCAGCGGAAACATAATGTTCTGCTCCACGTTCAGCTCTGTCACCAGTTGGAAAGACTGGAAGATAAATCCGATATTGCGCCGCCTGAAAATCGTCCGTTCCTCTTCCTTCATCCCAAACAAGTCCTGACCGTCCACCCGGATTGTCCCGGAAGACGGCTCGTCCAGCGCGCCGATACAGTTTAACAGCGTACTTTTACCGGAACCGGACTCGCCGATTACGGCGGCAAATTCTCCTCTTTCCATCGTAAAAGACACGTCCTTTAAAGCCTCTGTCTTTGCTTCGCCTGTTCCGTAGGTTTTGCACAGATTGCGTACCTTTAAGATTTCCATTCTTTTTCGCACCTCCATTTCCTCTTACGGTACCCAATCATACCAGAGACAGCTTACGTTTCGGTGAATCTGAGCTTACAGTTCCGTAAGAAACGACATGGTAAATACAGCGCCCTGCCCCTGGCCGCTCTGTACGGCAAGGATACCGCCCTGCCCTTCTACGATGGATTTCGCAAGGGAAAGCCCCAGCCCGGTGCCCTGGGTGTCCAGGGAATGGGCGCTGCGGTAAAAACGTTTGAAAATATGATGAATATCCTCAGGGGCAATGCCCTGGCCGCTGTCGGCAACACAAATTCGAAGCATAACCGGCGTCTGCTCCCAGGAAATTTCGATCTGATCTCCGGATTGGGTGTGATCCAACGCGTTTTTCACGATATTTTCCACCGCTTCTCCTGTCCATTCTCTGTCGCAGACCAGTGTCTGTTCCGGATTTCCTTTCAGCAAAATTTCTTTGCCCTCCCTCCCGGCTCTTACCGTCAGTTCGCAGACAGCGCCTGTGATCAGTTCTTTTACATTACAGCAATTCTTTTCAAAAGAAATATTTCCCGCGTCAAGCCGGGTGATTTTCAGCATGGAACGGATCAACTGTTCCATACGCTTTAAGGAGACTCCCATTTTAGCCGTAAACTGCCTGATTGTCTCCGGATTGTCCGGTTCTTCTTCCATAATCTCCTGATACATGGCAAGCGCCGCCAGCGGCGTCTTCAACTGGTGAGAAATATCAGATATGGTACTTTTCATAAATTCCTTCGCGGCCCGCTCAGACTCATTCTTAGCCTGAAGCATGGTGGCAAGCTGTTCCACGGAAGAAAAAATCCGATAAATTCCCCCCTCTCTGTTCCGGGGCAGACGGCCGGTATAATCTCCGCTGATATAGGCTGTCAGCACAGCATCCGCCTGTTGATAAAGCGTTCTTCTCTTTCTGAAAAAACAGCCGGTTCCGATGGCAAGAAACAAAAACAACAGGACGCAGGCAACGGCCAGTTCCCGGAGCAGACGCTCCCAAACCTTTAAAAACAGCGCAGGCACACGAAAATCCGTCCTGCTGCCGATCCCTGCCGCGGCAAGCAAAGCCCGCCCGCCGTCTCCGCCCTCCCGGCTGGTAAGCGCCCTGGCAATAACGTCTCCGGAAACGCCCTGGTTTAAAAGGGAAGAAGCCACAGCTTCCTCATGGGAGAGATACAGCGCTTTCAGATGATTCATCTGACCGATTCCAAGCATCAGGCCCGCGCAGGGCAGCATCAGGGCAAATATAAGCAAAAACAGGCAGAACCCTTTCACCTGCCGGTCATAATACAGACTCATAAAGACACCTCTTTCTCCTTCCACCGGTAGCCAAACCCGCGGACGGTAAGCAGATGCTCCGGATGAGAAGGGTCCGCCTCCAGCTTCTCACGAAGCCGCCGCACATATACGGACACCGTATTGTCGTCCACGTAACTGCCCTCATCGTCCCACAGTTCCCGCAGAATCGCCTCCCTGGTAACGACGCGGCCCGCGTTCCGGGACAGCAGACAGAGCAGACGGTATTCGGCGGCTGTCAGCTCTATGGCTTTTCCATTTAACGACACGCGGCTTGCGGACAGGTCGATCCGCAAATCTCCGCACAGAATCATATTTTCCCCTTTTCTGGCTGATATCCCCGCGCGGCGCAGCAGCGCGCGGATTCGGGAACACAGCTCCCCCAGCCGAAACGGTTTGGTAATATAATCGTCGCCGCCGCAATCCAGCCCCCGAATCACGCTGACCTCCTCATCCGAAGCCGTCAGAAAAATAATCGGCGTGGAATCTCCCCGCTTTCTCACCGCTTCGCAGACCTCGTATCCCGTTCCGTCCGGCAGCGTCACATCCAAAAGCAGCAGATCATACCCGTCTCCTTTTCGCAGACAGCAAAGCGCCTCCTTTACCGTCCTGGCCAGTTCCCACTCAAATCCGCTTTTCCTTAACGCATATCCCAGGCCGTCCACAAGGCCCATATCATCTTCCAGCAGCAGTAATTTACTCATTGGAGTTCCTCCCGATCATCTGTCACACCGTTTACATTTCGCCGTTTTTCAGCCGGCTCCCAACTGATATTCCATGACTGATATTCCGTTGACAGCCAGATCTATTATATCAGAAAGGGCGGATGAATCCCACTTTTTCTTTTGACATGCCCCGGCACTGACACAGGCGCCTTTTCTTTCAGACACTTTTTTCTTTTCTGCCGCATACATTATCTACAAAGCATTTTATGTTTGCGAAGCGGGCGGATTTTATGAGGACAGTTTCCCTTTTCCGCCCGCATCATGCAGCCAGTGCGATAAAAGGAGGAAATTATGAAACGAATTGCAGCGCTGCTGACGGCAGCTATGGTTTTAGCGGCATCTCTGGCAGGGTGCCAGCCCAAAGGCACTACCGGAGGCGGACAGACGCCGGTCACGCTCAATGAGGTGGCCCACTCTATTTTTTATGCCCCGCAGTATGCAGCTTATGAACTGGGATATTTTAAAGAAGAAGGCATCGATCTGACCATCGTCACCGGCTTTGGCGCGGATAAGGTAATGACCGCCCTGGTGGCCGGCGAAGCGGATATCGGATTTATGGGGTCGGAAGCCTCCATCTACACCTACGCCAACGGCGCCGAGGACTATGCCGTCAACTTTGCCCAGTTGACCCAGCGGGCCGGAAACTTCCTGGTGGCCAGAGAAGCGCAGCCGGATTTCCAGTGGAGTGACCTGAAAGGGAAGACGGTTCTGGGGGGAAGGGCCGGCGGTATGCCGGAAATGGTATTCGAATATATTCTGAAAAAGAACAATATTGACCCCAAAGCTGACCTGACCATCGACCAGAGCATTGATTTCGGACTGACAGCGGCGGCATTCTCCAGCAATGACGCGGACTATACCGTAGAGTTCGAGCCTCATGCGACGGCACTGGAAATGGAAGGCAGCGGCGTGGTGGTAGCTTCTCTGGGCGTAGACTCCGGTTATGTGCCTTACACCGCGTACTGCGCGAAGCAGAGCTATTTCAAAGGACATGAGGACATTATCCAGGGCTTTACCAATGCCATCCAGAAGGGCATGGACTATGTGAATTCCCATTCCGCCGAGGAAGTGGCCAAAACCATACAGCCCCAGTTCCCGGAAACCGACCTGGAAACCATCACAAAAATCGTGGAACGCTACCAGGCTCAGGATACCTGGAAAGAGGATACTGTGTTCCAGGAAGACAGCTTCAATCTGCTGCAGAATATTCTGATGGAAGCCGGTGAGCTTACGGAAAAGGTACCCTATGAAAAACTGGTGACTACCGTATATTCGGAGAAAGCGGCGGAGTAAGCCAAAAGTCTTTTGCTGACCGCCTGTTTACGCAAAAAGGACGCAAAAGCTGTCAGCACCAAGCAAAACAGGGAAGCGCCGGCCTGGCTTCTGCCATGCCGCTTCCCTGTTTTTCCGGCGGATTCTGTCTCCTGTTTCCGGTCGGTTGATTTCATTACAGAATCTTTTCCATTCCTATTTTCTGAATTTTCAGTCCCAGCTTCTCATAAAATTTCACGGCGTTCCCATTATCCGCCCACACGTTCAGCGTCACATTGTAATAGCCCTGCTCTCTGGCAAAATTCAGGACATATTCATATAACTGTCTGCCCACGTGGGCATTGCGGGCGGTTTCATCCACGCACAAATCGTCGATATACAAAGTCTTGATATCGGTCATGTTATTGTTATCAATATATTGCTGATGGACGCAGAAAGCATAGCCCAAAACCGTTCCGTCCTTTTCCGCGACAAAAATCGGCCGGTGATCATCCGCGATAATTGCTTTTAATTCCTCGTCCCCGTATTTCTTCGTTCCCGCCTTAAACAGATCGGGACGGGCGTCGCTGTGTACTTTCAGAACCTGATAAAGCAGTTTGTTAATTACTTCCATGTCAGACTCCGCGGCCCGACGGATTTTTAAATTTTCCATATTATTCCTCCAAATCCTAATGATATTCTCACATTTACACGGTACATTATGTCAGATTTTCCAACGCTATTATTTTACCACGCGCAAATAGATCATTCAAAACTTCCTCAGCCCGATTGACCCGTCATCCCCCGCATTCTCAATCTTCCGGATTTCCACATAATAGCCGGCCGTATCGCTCACCTTCACATACACCCGTTCCCCCTCTTTATGACCCAGAACTGCTTTGCCCAGAGGGGATTCCGTGGAAATCCACCCATTAATGGAATTCCCCCGCACCGTAGTCACCAGTGTATAGGTTTCTTCCTCGTCCTCATCCTCAAAATAAACCGTCACCCGGTTATTCAGCCCCGCCTCATCGCTTTTGGAGTCGTCGGACACCACAACGGCGGTTTTAATCATCCGTTCCAGATAGCGGATACGGCTCTCATTGGCATTTTTATCCTTTTTTGCCGCATGATACTCAAAATTTTCGCTCAGATCCCCGTGGGAGCGGGCCTCCTTCACCGCCTCCAGCGCTTCTTTGCGCACCACCAGCTTTCTGTATTCGATTTCCTGGCGCATCCGTTCAATGTCCTTCTTTGTCACTTTATCATGCATATACTCCTCTTTTCCGGCGCGCCTGCCGCGCCTGCCAAAAATTCTCCCAAAGCCCTGCCGTCCTGATTTCGCGCCTGCTCCGCCGCCTTTTCCAATCCGGGCCGCCGTAGCTGCCGCCCTGCTTCCCTGTGACCTCGTCACTGAATCAGACACCATATTCCCGTATACTGTCTAAAACAGGAGGCGGCTCACTATGTCAAAACGAAAAGCCATTGTCAATACCCGGGCCTGTGTGGCCTGCGGATGCTGTATGAAGGTCTGTCCCAAAAACGCGATTACCATTCCGAAAGGCATTCACGCCGAAATTGATAAAGAACGATGCGTCGGATGCGGAAAATGCGCAAAAGAATGTCCCGCAAGCATTATCACAGTGGAGGTGGCGGAATCATGAAACAGAAAAAGAAATGGTATGATTACCTCTGGATTGCTTCGCTGACTTATCTGATTCTGGGATTTTTTAATATACTGTTTGCCTGGCTGGGGCTTCTCTGCTTCTTTATTCCGCTGCTGATCGCCGTGATCAAAGGCAATAAAGCTTACTGCAATAAATACTGCGGCCGGGGACAGTTGTTTTCCCTTGCAGGCGGCCGGTTCGGGCTCTCCCGCAAAAAAGATGTTCCCGGCTGGATGAAGTCCCCATACTTCCGATATGGATTTCTAATTTTTTTCTTCACCATGTTTTTCCAGATGTTGTGGAACACCTATCTGGTATTCGCCGGCACAAAAAATTTAGGAACGGCGGTTACTCTGCTGTGGACTTTCAGGCTTCCCTGGCACTGGGCCTACCACGGCACTTTCTTTTCCGACGGCGTGGCTCAGTTTGCTTTCGGCTTCTACAGCGTTATGCTGACTTCCACCGTACTGGGATTTGTGACAATGCTGTTATTCAAGCCCCGTTCCTGGTGCGTTTACTGTCCCATGGGCACGATGACGCAGCTCATCTGCAAAGCAAAGCATAAAGCCGCGTCTCGGAAATCATAACAGAATGAGACAGACCGGATCACAGTGTCAGGTCCCGCAGGCGTTTTTTGTCAAGAATCTTTACCCCTTTGCGGGAAACCTCCACGATCCCCTCGCTTGAAAAATATTTCAGCATTCTCGACACCACCTCACGGGCGGACCCCATGTACCGGGCGATCTGCCCGTGCGTCAGTACAATCGTATCGGAACCGGTTCTGGCCGATTCGTCCGTCAGGAAAATAGCCAGCCGCCTGTCCATACTCATAAAAAGGATCTGCTGCATGACCCACATCACATCGGAAAAACGGCCGACGGCAGTCTCCAGCGCAAATATTTTAATACATGGATTGCGCTCCGAAACCGCCGCGAAGGCCGGCCCGCCGATCACATAGCATTCACTGTCTTCCTCCGCGTCAATCAGCACATCAAAGGTAATGGCTTTCAGCACACAGGAGGCGGACAGCATACACATATCCCCTTTGTACAGGCGGTACAGCGTGACGTCCTTCCCCTCCTCTGACAGCATATAGGTTCTGAGACACCCGGAACGCACAAATATCACGCCGGAACACTCATTGCCGTCATGGACATTTTTTCCTTTGGGATAGGTGACGGCATAGGAGTTTCGGCAGAGATGCGCTCTGTCCCCTTCCGATATTTCCTCCCAGAACGGGAAAATTTCTTCGTAAACCGGCTCAAATTCTGACTGCGGCATATGGCTCCCCCTGTCCGTTCCCTCATTCTGACCACTATTGAAATACATCAGATATATCCTCTGAATCGGCTATGGAAAATTTCAGGAGTTTTCCACAACTGTTTCCGTACACAGAAAAACAGCCGGCGGCATCAGTAATGAAACCGCCAACTGCTTTTCAGTTTAACACATTTTCATATATTTGACAAAGGGTGATTTCGTTTCTTACCGCGCTTTTATCTCGTTTCTTATCCGAGTCATGCCCTCATCCATATTTTCCGGTTTCGCCGGTTCATTCTTTTCTAATCACTGCCCGGACGCCGTCGCCGGTATTTTCCAGCGCCAGTCCCATCCCGTGAAGCGTTAAAATCTTTTTCGCCAGAAACAGCCCCATCCCCATATGCCGGTCCTTTCCGCTTCGGCTGTGATCTTCCGTATAAAACAGATCAAAGGCATGGACCAACTGTTCCTCCTTCATCGGGAATCCGGTATTCTCAATAACGCACCGCTCTCCTTCGATCCTGACCAGAATACTGCCGCCAGGGATATTATAATCCACCGCATTGGACAGCAGGTTCCACACCGCCCTGGCCAGGTATTCCCTGTCGCCTTTCACCAGGAAATCCACCCGGTCCTCATACCGCACCTGGAGATCCTTTTCCCGGATCACAGGCCGAAACCGTTCCATCTGTTCCCGAATCAATTCAGAAAAAGACACTTCCTCTTTTCCTGGCTCCAGTTTTTCCGAATCCAGTTTTGAGATGCCGATCATCTCCGTCACCAGACCGTCCATTTCTTCTGTCTGACCGATTATCTGGGTCAGGTAGTAATCCCTTTTTTCCTCCATATTGTGTTCCATCAGGTTTTCCGCGAAATTCCGTATGATTCCCAGCGGTGTTTTCAGCTCGTGGGCCATGGCATTGATGAAATCCCGGCGGGTTTCCTCCAGCGCCGCCTGTTTCCGATTGGTTTGATGAAACGCGCGGAGCACCTTTGCCAAACTGGCCAGGGTGAAAACAAATCCGATCAGATAAATGTATTTCATATAGTCCATGGCGGCATGCCAGGGTCTGGCTTCCATACGGATTTCCGCGTAACCGGAAGGATCGTCTGTCATACCGATTTTCAGCCGGTATCTGCCCCGATAAATAAATATGCCCGCCGCCTCCTCAAAAGGCGGTTCCTCGATCCCTGTCTCCCAGGTAAATTCCTCCTGCTCCGGAAAAGTATGAAGGTAGCCGCTGGCATTCCACCGGCTCCATCTCTCATAAAGACCGCCGGTACGATACCATGACAGCAGATACGGCAGCGTAACATCCGCATAGGTGATCTGCCCTTCTTCCTCCCGGCCGTTTCCCGGCGCCGGATTTTTCCACTCCCACAGAATCCGGCTGTCCGTCCCCTCAAATTCTTTCTCCTCGCTCATAAACTGTCCGGTAGCAAAATCCGTTTTCCCGGCCAGTGTCTCAGTGACGTAAGCCTCTCCCGTCAGCGGATTTTCATACATCGGTTCCTCTCTTTGTTCCAATTCCTCCCAGGTCGTTTCCCGCCAGGTAACCTCCTGTACAATAATCCCCAAAAGCTCCTTCCCGTCCGCCGACAGTCTGAGGTAATACTTATATGGGGAGGGAACCGTAAAGTCTGCCGCGATGACTGTCTGAATATCTTCCGCCCGATAAGCCGCCAGCTTTGCCAGTTCTTCCGAAGATAAATAATCATTCAGCCCAAAAGACACTTTCGCGTGCCGAAAGTCTCCCGTATCGTCAGATATCTGAGCTCTGCCGCTTATCTCGTTCCGGCTTTGCGCCAGCAGATTTTTGTTTTCGTCGTAAAACGCCGCCGAAGCGCTCATAAAATCATTGTCAATCATCCAGAGTTTCTGATTGGAAAGCTCCTGATAAAAGGCGCCGCGCGTCTCCCGGTTCCAGTCTTCCTCCTGCCAGATTCCGTCTCTTACATCGAGTTCCCGGCCGGACGCGTCCTGCAGTACGGAGATCGCGTACTGTTCCAATTCCTCTCTGAATTCACCTGCAAATTTCTGCGCCATCAGCATCGTAGCCAGAATCATCATAATCAGATACAGCACTACAAACTCAGTCACTACCGGCTGCCAGAACTTCCTTTTCCTTTTCTTCATTCTCCCACCTCCATCCGATACCCGGATTTGCGCACGGTTTGAATGGAACATCCGCAGCCGTCGATGGCCTTGCGCAGCTTTTTGATATGGTTGTCAACCACCCGTTCATTGCCGTCAAAGTCATAGCCCCAGAAGCGGATCAGAAGCTGCTCCCGGCTGTAAACGCGTCCGGGATTCTCCAGAAAAAACCGAAGCATCTCATATTCCTTCGGCGGCAGAGGAAGAAGCCGGTCACAGTTCCACACCCGGCGGCTTTTCGCATCCAGTTTCAGACTGCCCGCGGTTAATGTAAAGCCATCCCTGCCGGCCCCATGTACCCTTCCCGTCAGCGCCATGGCCTTCGCGTACAGCACCGGCAGGGAGAAAGGCTTGGTCACATAGTCGTCCGCCCCCAGGGAATACCCGTTCAGCATATCTTCTTCCAGCACCCGCGCCGTGATAAAAATCACCGGCACGTCGCTGTGGCTACGGATTTCCCGGCACACCGCAAAGCCGTCCTTTCCGGGCATCATCACGTCCAGCAGAATCAGGTGGAAGCTTTCCCTGTCCAAAATCTCCAGCGCTTCCGCCCCGTCCTCCGCCTTTTTCACTTCCCAGCCCTTTCCGGCAAAATAATCGGCTGCCGCCTCCGCCATCAGACGGTCATCCTCCACGATCAGCAGTTTCTGTTTCATTCCCGCGCTCCGTTATCAGTATATTTGATGAGATTATTTTATCAGTTTCATATATCCTTTTTGTGTCTTTTTGAAAATAACTGAACCTGAAAAGTTTTGCCTCCCTGCCCTTTCCAAGCAATTGAATAAGAATCCTGCTTTGCAGGATTCTGCGCCGCAAACGCGTCGCTTTCAAGCGACAATTTCCTCTGCGTTTGCGTGTGCATCCTCGCGGAGCGTTTTTGTATCATAGGGAAGTACGAAGGACTTTCCGATGATACAAAAAGGGGGCATTAAGCCCCCGTTATCCAAGATTAGGCTGGGATTTTAACGCTTCCTGCAATACCTGTGAAAGCAGGAATTTCCTCCCCATCTTCTTCCAGTCCATTAAGGACGCGGCCAAGAAGTTTTCAGCACTCTCCCACAAACATCCGCAGCGCGTTGAGCACCTCGAATTCCTTTTCGCCAAACCCATACCCTACCGTCTCAATATTCATGGCAGGCAGCCGGTCGCGATGGGAGGCCAGCTCGGCGAGGATTGCGGCCCCCGTAGGCGTGGCGCATTCACCTTCAGCCGCTTTCGCGTAAACCGGAATCTTCGTCCCCGCCAGGATTTCGGCGGTGGCCGGAGCGGGCACGGGGAGAAGGCCGTGGGCACATTTCACAAAGCCGCTGCCCACATTGACCGCCGAAGCATAAACGGCGTCCGGAGCAACGCTATGGTAACAGATAGCAGCGCCCACGATATCCACGATGGAATCCACCGCGCCCACCTCATGAAAATGCACATGTTCCGGCACAACGCCATGTACCTTCCCTTCCGCTTCCGCTACCCTGCCGAAAATCCTGACTGCCGTCCGTTTCACTTCTTCTTCCAGCGCGCTGTCCTCAATGATTTTCCGGATATCGGCAAAATGGCGGTGCGCATGTTCTTCCCGGTCGCAGACCACTTTGCATCTGGTTCCCATAATGCCGTTTTTCTTCGTCTTTTCAATCTCCAGATGAAAGCCGGGCACCCCCAGTTTCTCCAGCATTGTCTGCAAATACGCCCCGCTGACGCCGCAGTCCAGAAAAGCGCCCAGGGTCATATCCCCGCTGATCCCCGCGAAACAGTCGAAATATAAAATTTTCATCCTCTGTCATTTCCTCCCTGATATTCCAAAACTGTCTGTTCTAAAACGATACGGGCTACAACTGATTGATCTTAGACGCCATACAGGCCGCCCCGAACCCGTTGTCAATATTCACCACGCCGATGCCGCCGGCACAGGAAGTCAGCATTCCCAGCAAAGCGGAAAGCCCGCCGAAATTCGCTCCATATCCGATACTGGTGGGTACGGCAATCACCGGCTTATCCGTCAGGCCGCCTACCACGGAAGCCAGCGCCCCTTCCATACCGGCTACCACGATAATCACCTTCGCCTGGTTGATCACCTCCACATTATCCAGAAGTCTGTGGATGCCGGCCACGCCCACGTCGTACAGCCGCTTTACGGAATTTCCCATAACCATAGCCGTAACGGCGGCCTCCTCGGCCACCGGAATATCGGAAGTGCCTGCCGTCACCACGGCGATATAGCTGTCTGTCTCCCGGTATTCCTGCCGTTTTACCACGACGGCTCTGGCTTCTTTATAATAAACCGCATCCTCTGTCAGCTCCCGGATTGTCTCGTAAACCTGTTCATCCGCCCGGGATGCCAGAATATTGCCCTTCGTCCGCCGCAGCATGTCCGCCACAATGCCCCTGATCTGTTCCAGGCTTTTTCCCGGACTGTAGATCACCTCAGGAAAACCGTTTCTGAGTTCCCGGTGGTAATCCACCTTGGCATAGTCCAGATCTTTATACGGCATTTCCTGCATCTGCTCCAGAGCTGTCTCCACACTCCGGCTGCCGGACTGCACCTCTCTTAACATCTGTTCCATTTCTTTTTTCGTCATTTTTCTTCTCCGCTCTTTATCCGGTCATTCCATGGAATCTGATACGCGCTGCCGATACCCGCTCCATTCCCCTTGCGTTTCGACGATAGTATATCAGCCAGTCCCGGTCGCTGACGCGCCGGATGCCGTCACGCCATCACTGAAACGCAATCGTTTCTCACGGGTGATTTCCAGTCTCATAACACCACTTCGCGATCTCCCCGATCAGCTCCGACGGCAGGGGCTTGTCATAGGCAAGCTGTATCGTCCCTTTGCTGGTCTTACAGTCTTTCAGCCGTTCCGCGAATTCAATCACTGCCTCCGTCCCCGCGTACAGGCCGATATGGTTTTTATGAGCGGCAAACTGAATGATATTGTGTCCTTTCCGAAATGTAGGCATACTCCAGGAAATCCGTTCCTCTGCTTCCGGCAGAGCCGCCCGGACGGTTTCTCTGATCTTTTTCAGATACCGCTGTGCCGTTTCCGGCTGGGCGGCAATGTATTCGTCGATTGTCTCCGGCGCTTTTCCGCAGTAATGGCTCTGGTTCTGGTTTTTAAAACTTCTTCCGCATTTTGGACATGTCCACATACTCATTTTCTCCCTTCCCTACATCCGTTCTTTCACGGTTATTAAAACCGTATCTCCGGGCTGTTTTCCTATTTTAGAACGGATATCTTTCCGTATCCCGATGATATAACAGATGCTTCCGTCCCCGTTTTTCACTCCCATATTAACAACACTGCCGTCGTAAGGCTCGCCGTCAAAGGTGACATGGACCTTTACCCGGCCTCTGCCGAATTCTTCCCGGATATCATACGGGAAAACCACATAGGCGCCGCCTTTTCTGTCCGCCTCGAAAATCCGGGATTCATATTCGTATATTTTGGGATTCATATTGCACCTCGTCGTTGTAAAAAAGGTGTAAAATTTTCACTGTTGAAAAACCTTACACCTTCATTTTTGTACCATATATCCGCTGACATCTGTCCGTCTCTTTTATGATCGAAATATCGGTTCGTTTTATGCAATCAGTATATCAAAAAGAGAAAAAAGTGTAAAGGCAAATCCTGCGAAATACGCCGCCGGATTGTCCGGGTTCAGCCTCCCGCAGACGTTTCCCCCAGTATCTCCAGATTCAATTCCCCGCTGTCCGGATTCAGAATCGCCGCCATCACAAAAGCGTACAGCGTATAATAATCGGTGTCCAGGGAAAATTCCTCCGCGATCAGCCGTTTCAGCGCCGCCACGCTGTCATGCTCCGGGCGGATTCCTCCGCCCAGAAAATGCTTCGCCAGCACCGCGGTCCGACAGGTTTTCTTACCATGGCAAAGGGTAATCTCTTTCGTGTGAATCTCATTGTGCAAATAGCGGTGCTCCGTCCGGATTTTATGCCATCCGCCGGTATGCAGCTCCTTTACGATGGTCCGCTCCACCTGCTCCGCCCGTTCTTCCCGGCAGTCGATCCAGATGATATAGGCAGGGCGGTTTTTCTTTGTAACCGTGGAAATCACCTGCACATTGGAAGCCCCTGCCTGATAAAAGACGTCCACCACCTGGCCGATACACTCTCCCGGAAGATGGTCGATCTGTACGGCAAACAGCGTACCTTCTTTCGAGTAAATTTCCATAATCAGTATTCCATAATATCCAGCGCCATCATTCCCACTTCCGCAGCGCGCGCTTTCGCACCGGGAATGCCTACGGTGATGTAAGCGGCTCGCTCGGCTTCCTCCGCCGCCGCAAAAGGCTCGGCCACCTTCATGGCGGATGCCGTGGCGGCAGGAATGACCACATTGTAAATATTACAGCCTGCAAGCGTCAGCTCATCAAGGACCGCCGCCGCAAAAGGAGCCGCCCATGCCACATCCTGGCACTGCCCCTGGCAGATCTTCGGAATCACGTCATGAACAAAACCCTTCATCACAGCCACCTGGTCATCCATAGTCACCGTCACATCCACATAGGGATCGAAAGACCAGTACTTCTTCACCAGCTTCACCGTTCTTCTGGCGGCGCTGTGGATCTGATCTACCTTTACGGTTATTCTCTTTCCCGTCATGGCGCCAAACAGCATGGAAGCCTGACTTTCTACCCTGTGCAGTCTCTGATTGTCCAGTTCGGTTACTACTTCGGAAATGGTCTTTCCGGCTTTGATCTGATCGTATGTAAAGCTTGCCCGCTCAAAGATCGCTTTGGTTCTGGCCGGCTCGGTGGCCGCGATCAGCAGCTTGGTCACAGGGCCGCCATGCAGTTCCGCCGCCTTCCTCGCGGTGATATTCAGGCTGAGAAGGGCTGATTCAGGATCAAGAGAAGCGGACTTGCGCTCGTCTACAAGGGCTTTGATGATTTGTCTCTGATCCGCATTCTCCTGCAGCAGCGCCTTCATGGCCACAATGGCGTAAGCACCCTGGTGTCCTAACGGCGCATTCACCGGGCTTGCGGAGAATCCGGGAGCGATCTGCTCCTTGAAGCAGGACAAAATCTCATCAAAGGACATCATGCCGATTACGGAAGGCGCGCCGATATCTTTCAGAATCAGCGCCAGGTCACCGATTAGCTGTGCCGTATCCATCTCCTGTCCCGTAACAAGAAAATGAACCTTTTCCGGCAGTCCGGCGGTTTCTACGGCAGCCTTACCTACCAGACGTACGGAAGTGGTTCTTCCGTAGCTTCCCATACCCTCAGGAACTTCGGCGTCAGGATGGATAATCTCCAGAATCGCCGTAGAGCCAAGCACGGCGCAGGTAAAAGGATCCGGATTCATACTGGCACCGGCCATGGCGTCTCTCATGGCCTTCACGCCGATTTCGGCACCTTTCACTGCCATGGACGGCCATACGATATCTTCGCCCAGAGCGCTGTGTCCGTACAGCGGGCCTCCTCCTACGTTCTGAGGCAGATTCCGTCCGTCGATGGGAGACAGTTCTCCCCGCATCATAGCCTGATTCACTGCCAGCACCGCCGGGAACGCGGAAACCTTATTGTTCATCTTTGCGGTGGGAATCGCCGCCACGCCGCTTCTGTCCACGCCTGCCAGCATCCGGCAGGTAGCCCCCAGCTTTCTGTTCCCGGCGGGAATGCCAACCTGGGCCGCGGAACCGGCCAGATACATAATCACCGCGGTCAGCAGCGCCGCATTGGCGCCGTCAGCACCGCAGGCCCTGGCTGTGTCAATGGCTTTCCGCAGAATCGTCTCAATGGGCTGACGCCTTGCATCCGCGAACTGAATGGACATGCTGCCGCCGTTTAACAGCTCTTCCACAATCACATTCGCCACCGTGTAAATTGATAAATTCACCATGCCATGACCGCCGGCTAAAGCCTCAATCCGGTCATTGGTCAGATTGGAAAGGTTGGAAACCGCCGCCATCTGCGCGGCAGAAATCACTCTGCTTTTGTTCATGTCATCCATCTTGTATCATCCTCCTCAAACACTGCTATCGCCTGATTCATTCTCAGGCGGTTCCAATTCCGGTCCGCAGAAATTTTCATAAACAGAAAGAAATCGAATGGAAACCATCCGTCCTGAATCTCTCCGAACCATTTTCCTTTCTTCCGTACCGATTATAATAAAATTTTTGAAAGATGGATAATACATAAAACCGATTGTCTTTTATCAGAAAAATCGATTACGCCTTATCAAACACCTCCGCCGCCGTTTTCAGGAAATATTCGGCCATCTCCGACAGCTTTGCCTGTTTTTTCTGAATCCAGCCGATGGTCATCTCATCACAATCCATCAGCGGAACCGTAATCACGTCATCGGACCATTCGGAATCCAGCATACCACTCCCGATTGAATACGCATCCGTGTACTTTAAAATATGCCATCCGCTGCTTTTATCTGAAATATAAATAATCTGACTTTTTTGGGTAAAATTGATAATCTCTTCCACAAAATTGTTGGAACTGTCTTCCCCCTGATAAAAAGTGACAAAAGGATATGGCTCCAGCTCCCTCATACGAATTTTCCCCGTTCCCGCCAGCGGATGGTGCTTTCTCATGTAAACGCAGGGTGAACAGACTGTCAGCGGATGAAAGGAAATCCCCCGTATCCTGAGCTCCCGCAAAAATACCGCTTTATTCCTTTGGGAAAAATACAGAATCCCAAGCTCGCTGACGCCCTCGGCCACGTTCCGGATTACCTCCTTCGTTCTGGTCTCCAGAATAAAAAACCGATAATGGCTGCCTGCCTCATGAATCATCCGCAGTAATATTTCCACCGGAAAGTTATAATGCTGCGCGCTGACGGAAAAATAGTCCGTTGGCTTCGCCTCATTATGATAAGCTGTCTCCAGCTCGTCTACCTGCTCTACAATGGCCTGAATACGGTTCAGATATTCCTTTCCCTTCGCGGTCAGCTCCACCCCGCTCCGATTACGCTTAAAAATCAGAAATCCCAGTTCCTCCTCCAGCCCCTGAACCGCCCCGGTCAGACTGGGCTGGCTGACATAAAGCCTTTTGGCCGCTTCGTTAAAGGATTTATACCCAGCTACCGCGATCGTATACCGCATTTGTTTTAATGTCATAAACACTCCCCCGATTCTTTATCTCCAAATACCCTGCTATTTTTATAAAATAAAACCTGTTATTTTGCAATATATCAGCAGATTTATTTACTACATAAAACAAACAATTTCTATTGCAATCCTTCTCATATCATGGTAAACCGAAAAAGTCAATACAAAATATGGAAATCATTTCACAATTCATTACACACCATAACGTTTCACCTTTTGTATATCATCAAAAAGTCAGCAAAACACCTTCTTTGTAACCATTGATTTTATCATTCCAATCACATATAATAAAAGAAAATCTCCGCCCCCACTGCTTAGCTTATTTTCACAGTAAGTTTCCCATTCAGAAACAATACCCTTCGCCGTCCTCAACCACCTTCACCCGCTCCCGATACGGCGCGAATGCCGGTATTTTACCGAATTCCTTTGCGCACTCCGTATGCATGGGGATAATCACCTTGGGATTCGTCAGACGGATCAGCTTTGCAATGGTTTCCACATAAGCATGCCCGCTGGTATGCAGTATTTCCATCCGGTGGTTCCCTGTCCTGATTTCCGTCACACAGCCACCGATCTGATGGCTCCCTCTGTGGATCGTAATTTTATTTTCCATGCTGTTCATTTGTAAATTCCTCCTGTTTTTTCCAACAATCCATAATTGACCGTACCCTCATGACTCTCCCCTCAGAAATTTTTCCCGTCAACCCTCTCACTCTATTCCGTCAGGTTCTCCTATTCCTTCCTCCACAATTGTGCCAGCAGGGCCTCCGCTCTTTCCCTTTCCCGGAGCATTTGCAGCCACCGTTTCGGAATTCCCGGCAGCCCATAAAGAATCCCGGCCAGTCCCCCTGTTACACAGGCTGTCGTATCCGTATCATGCCCCAGCAAAACAGCACGCTTTACCGCGTCCTCATAACCGGACGCCTGCTCCAGAATCATAAAAGCGCTGCGCAGACAGTCCACCACATAACCGGTTCCGCCGCCCTCCCAGGGAAGGTCAGGACGGACACTCCATTCCAGTTCCCGCTCATACTCCGGCTGTTCCCCGAAACCCTCCGGAAAACCTGTTCTTTTTTCCCGATAAATACGGCGAAGCGTCCGGACGCCTTCTTCAATTGCCTTCCGGGCATCCGCGCCCTTAAGCAGCTCCAAAGTCACAAGACAGTATAACGCGGAACAAACCTGGTTGCACAGATGCCCATGGGTAATCAGGCACTGGCTGTGGGCGTCCCTCACCAGCTCTCTGGTCCTTCTCTCCGGGTCCTCAGCACCCCGCACGAAATGCCATAAAGCCAGCGGCAGCACCCGCATCAGCGCGCCGTTCCCTTTTCCTTCCGGATTCACCAGACCGCATTTTTCCGGAACCTCTCCTCTCTTATATGTGTTCAGCGCGTTTGCTGTCTGGATTCCCACGTCGAATACAATTCCATCCACCGCCCAGACGCCCTCCTCATACCATGCCAGAAGGCTGTCAGAATAGGCTTTCAGGGAAAACGTTCCCTGCCTGATCAGACAGTCTGCCAGGCACAGCGCCTGTGCGCCGTCGTCTGACCAGGTTCCGGCGGCCACCTTCGGATAAGTCTTCCGAAACCCGAACGGCGGAACCATGTCAAGCTTCTCATAAGAAGGCAATTCCTCTGCCTCATAAAATTCATAGGGCACCCCAAGGGCATCCCCGATTAAAAGACCATACAGGCCTCCCGCAACTCTTTCCCGGTGGGATCGTTCGCTCATTTCTTCATTCCTCTCAATGATTTTATTCCCGAATTTCGTCTGACAGGTTTCGGAACAATCCGTTGATCTTTTATTTACCGGCAAATCCGCCTCTATCATTATCTGATTGCCCACAAAAAGGGCTACCGCGGTCCAAAAGAACTGAAACAGTTTCTTGGCGCCGATACCCGGATGCTCCAGCGGGATCTGAAAGACATCCGGGACGCCGGGCTTTTAAATCTTAAATACAACAAAAAAAATGATAATTACAGAGAATCCAAAGAACCGGCCGCCTTTACTGAAAAAACCACGCAAAAACGCCGTGAACACCTTCTCCGCCTCCATCGCCTCTGCACCCTGATGGATCAACTGGAAGGGCCGGATCCGGAAGAGGTGGATCAATATGAAAGCGCGCTGTATGACTATAAAAACGAACTCAAAAATTCTCCGGAAGACCCCGAAGCCTTTCCCCCTGATGAACTCGACGATCCGCCCAGGCCGCCGGAGTTTCCGGATATCAAAGCCCAGTATGAGGCTTTATTTCCCGGACAATCCGCCCGGCAAACGCTCTTTTTTCCCGCGCCGCCATCTTTTTTATCTTTTTTATCAATTCGTTTTCCGCTTCCGGACTCTCCCGGCAGATTTCCAGGTAAATGCTGTTTGCCAGCACTGATGCCGGAATTTTTTTCTCACTTCCAGAATCCCTTCCCCGCCGGCAACTTTCAGCCTTACACAGTAATACTTTTGTTCCGCCACCTGATAAGTATTGCCGACATGGAAGACACCTGCCTGATGAAGAACCAGCCCGGCCTCTCCAAAAGCCGAAAGCTCCGGAATATCATACTTTTCTTCATAATAACAGTCTCCGTATGCCCCGTTCTCTTCATCCAGTTGCCTGTTGATCTGTTCCAGTTCTTCCTGTGCCGCTTTCCCGCGGATAGCACAGACTTCTACAATCTTCCGGGATTCCCCGTGCTTTTCCGCCCTGCGCTCATAGTACCGGATTCTGCCCTCCAGCTTTCTTTTTTTCTCCTCCAGCTTTTCTTTCAAACCCCCTCCGAACCTTTTCTAAAAAAGGAGCCTCATCCAAAAGGCTCCTGATCTATATTAAAAGCAAAACGCAAGCTTGGGCATTCTGCTTGAAATATTTCGGTTGGGCAGCAATCTGCTTTCATCCCTTTTAACTTTTCATCTTCGGTTTAAACACCAGCGATGCCAGATACCCAAACACCAGTGCGCCGCAGATTCCCGCTGAGGAAGCAGTCAGACCGCCGGTAAAGATTCCCAGAAATCCCTTCTCCCCGATTCCTTCCTTCACACCTTTAAACAGTGTATTCCCAAATCCTAACAGCGGCACACTGGCGCCGCTGCCGGCCCACTCGATCAGCGGCTGATACCAGCCGAAAAAACCGAGAATACAGCCCAGCACCACCAGGCTCACCATAATCCGGCCCGGCATCAGTTTTGTTTTATCCATAAAGATCTGCACGATCGCACAGATCAGACCGCCGATTAAAAATGCTTTTACATAATCCATAGAAACTCCTCCGAAATACAGTTTTGCAGCCCCTTTTTCAGGGCTTTGCCGCAGGCACTTACTCTTTTTAGTCCGATGCTGCCATTTTTCATAAAGCACTTAACACTGCTTTCTATTCCGCCTACCCGTCACTGCTTTACGCATTTTACACCGCTTCCAGCACCACACCATGGGCAATTCCGGGTACGCTCTGTCCCTCGTTAAAACTCGTAGAAGACAGCAGCGCGCCGGTAGGAACGAACAGCACCCGCTTCCACTCCCGGTTTCGCAGCTTGTTTAAAATCAGTCCGCACAGCGTAACGGCGCTGCACCCGCAGCCGCTGCCGCCCGCATGCGTGTCCTGGGTCTTCGCGTCAAAAATCTCAATGCCGCAGTCCATATGCTGCCCGGCGATATCCATGCCCTTTTCCGCCAGCAGCTCCATCAGAAGCGTCTGCCCCACGGTTCCCAGATCTCCCGTGATAATCCGGTCATAATCGGCCGGTTTTCTCTGAAAATCTTCCAGATTACGGTAAATCGTGTCTGCCGCCGCCGGCGCCATGGCCGCACCCATATTCATGGAATCCTTCACGCCCATATCCACGATCTTTCCCGGCGTGACACCGGTGATTCTGGCATAGCCGCCCGCCGTACCCAGCACGGTACAGCCGCATCCGGTTACGGTCCAGGTGGCGGAATAGGGCCGCTGGTTCCCGTAGGCTAACGGAAAACGAAACTGCTTTTCCGCGCTGGCAAAATGGCTGGAAGCCATGGCCATCACGTGGTCCGCATTGCCGGCATCCACCATCATGGCCGCCAGGCTCATGGCCTCTCCCATGGTGGAGCAGGCCCCATACAGACCGTATGTGGGAATATTAAAACTCATAACGCCAAAAGATGTGGCAATCAGTTGTCCCAGCAGGTCCCCGGCGAACAGATAACGGATTCCCTCTTTTTCCACTCCCGCGTCCTTCATGGCCAGCTCTCCGGCCCGCCTCTGCAATTCGCTCTCCGCTGCTTCCCAGTTGTCCTTCCCCAGCATGGGGTCCTCATCCACTTCCGTAAACGTATGACCCAGAGGACCCTCTCCTTCTTTTTTCCCGGCCACTGAAGCCATACCGACCACATGCACCGGATTTTTAAATACAATACTTGCCTGTCCCTGTTTCATCCCGATTCCTCCTGTTTCCGTTCCGCTTCGCTAAAATCTAATATCAGAGTATTTCCGGGAAAAAAGAGTTTATGCAAGAAAAGCTTTCAGAAAAAACTGGAAGTTTCTAAAAGGGGTTCATTTTCCGTATAAACATTCAAATAAAATGAAAATTTTTAAAAAATCAGCTCCTGCTGCTCAAACACCTCGATCTGCGATACCTGCAAAGTCTCCGGCTCATTTCCCCGCAGATGTTCCGCTTTCAGATACTGCATACCGTTTCGGAGGCTGGCCGCAATCAGATTCAGCACATAGATATTGTCAAATCGGTTATAAATTGATTCTCCTCCAAGACCGGTCAGACAGATCAACTGGGTGTTGGCCTTTTTCGCCACCTCCATCAGCGGCCGCAGCAGATGAGAGGCATTGGTCTGGGCGAAAGGATTGTCCATCAGCAGCACTTTTCCCTCATTGCGGTCCGCAAACAAATCCGTCTCATCGCGCCGCATATAATACAGCAGGCTGGACAGGATAACAAAGGCCGATAAAAACCCTTCCCCACCGGAATTTCTGGCCACCTCCGCCCAGGTAATGGGATATTCCCGCTGTTCCTCAATTTTATAAAGACGAATCTGCACATTGCCGATACCGATTACCGTGTCATACAGATTTTTCGTGGTGACCTTTGTCCCCAGATATTCCTGTACATTTTCATTCTGAGCCAAAATGGCCAGTCCCTTCTGCGTTACTTCATCCACCATGTCCTGAAGCCTGATCCGGTACAGATTTTCATTTTCCTCCCATTGGGGAAGCTGGATTTTCAACATTTTCACCGGCTTTTCCCGGATGGTGATCGTAGAATTTCCGTCGATGCGATCCAGATTTTCATGGACATCCCGCACATAGTCCTCCAAAAGTTCTACCAGCTTCTGCTTTTCCTTCTCCACCAGGGAGATATCCACTTCCAGTTTTTCCATCAGACTGTCATAAGACTGCAGCGTGGTGGATAGCTGCCTTAAAACCTGTCCGGCATTATCCGTCAGAAGAAGCATGGTTTCCAGCGGTTTTTTATAAAACTCATCCTGAAACGCCTCCATGCGCACCACCTGATTCAATATCTGGGTCAGTCCTTCTCTCGCATGCTGTTTCTCTCCGATGATCTGCCGGTAATCCCGAAGTAAAATCCCCTGAAAGCTGCGCAGCTCTTTCCGGCCCATCACAGAGAAATCTTCTTCCCACTGAACCGGCTCTCCTTCCGGAAACTCCGCATACTGAGCCAGAGCCGTCAGATTTTCCTCATACGCCTGCAGCCGTTCTTCCGCCGCCTTTCCCTGACTGAGCAGCTCCCGTTTCTGATATTCCAGACTGGACCTTCTGGCGTCAAAATCCTGGCTTTGTATCTCGCTTTTTTCCAGAGGCCGCTCGGTTCCGCATTCCTCCAGCATCCGCTTAACGCAGGTCCGTTTCTTTTCCTCCAACACGGCAATCTGCTTATTTTCTTCTTCCCTTAAGCCCCGTTTCCGTTCCAGTTTCCGTTCCGCATCTTCCCGCAGAATCTCCTGGTGGCTTTCCTCCTTCCGGTCATAGTACACAGTCTGCCAGGCATCCGGTTTCAGGCCGTATTTATTCCGCAGATGTTCCAGCTCTCCGACCGCTTTCTCATGCCGCTCCGACTCCCGCGCCTCCTGTCGTTCCAGCTCCTGTAATTCCTGAGACAAGCTGCCGGTAATCGCCGCATAGCGGGCCTCTAAACCGCTCAGCTCCTCTTCTGTCAGCGCTATTGTCTTTCCCGCCGGCCCTTTCGTTTCTTTCGCAGACTTTAAAGAAGTGTCCCTGTCCTCTCCATATTTCTGATACTCCCGCAGTCTCTCCGCCAGCCGGTGTCCTTCCAGTTCCAGCCGGTTCAGTTCGATCTCCAGCGTCTTCCTCTGCTCCTGCAGCCTGTCATGGCTGGTCTGTGCCAGCGTCTTCTGTTCCTCCAGCCGTTTGATGGCGCGTCCGCACCGTTCCAGTTCCTCACGGTTCTGTTCATACTGCGCATAATCCTGGCAGAGCTGATCCAAATCCTTTTTTCTCCTCTGCAGCCGCTCAAGCTCCCGGTTGGATTCCTGCAGCTCCCGCTCAAGAGCTTTAAGCGCCTTCCTCAGCGCTTCCAGTTCCTCCTGGCCCGCGCCAATCTGTTTTTCCAGCTCCTGCAATTCTCTGTCCAGCTCTTCCAGACGCCGAATCACCGCGTCATATTTTTCCTGGCTGACCGACTGATTCCGCACCAGCTCCTGCCGCCGGGAATACTCCCTGTGCTCTTTTTCCCGTACTCCTATCGCCTCCTGTTTTTTCCTGATCTGCTGCTCCTTTTCCTCCGCCAGCAGCCGAAGCTTTTCCTCATTCAGCAGATTTTCATTAAATAACAGATAAAAGCTGATCCCCGGCAGCTTTAGAATTCCTTTCTCATCCTTTCCGGACATCTTCTCCAACTGCTCCCGAATCACAATGGGAATCGGAAAAGACGTATAAACCTCCCCTGCATGTTCCGCCAGGCGGTTCAGCTCCTTTTCCGACAAAATCAGCGCATAGGGAAGAAACGGATGACTACGTACCAGTTTCTGATTCTGCTTTTCCGTAAACCTGTTTTTTTGCAGCCATTCCATACCATAGACAATAGGCAGCCCCATTCCCCGCAACTCTTCTTCCAGCGCCTCCGGCAGCTCCAGTGTTTTCCCCTGGGTCAGCCGGCGGTATTCTTTTTGCAGAGCATCCTCCTCTTTCTCCAGATTCCTGCGGATGCCGGCCAGCTCATTCAGCTTCCGCTCAGAAGCCTGCAGGATTTCCTCTGTCCGAAACAACTGCGCCTCCTCCATATCCAGATATTGCAGCACAACTTTCCGGGCGGCAAGTTCTCCGTCAAAAGCCTCCTTCTCTTTTCTCTGCTGTTCCTGCTCCAACTGTTTCCGAATTCGGGTATCGTGAAACATTTCCAGGCTCCGTTCCAGACTTCTCTGCCGTTCCTGATCCCGTTCCTGCTGATTTTTCTTCCGAATCCGTTCTCTGGCACAGGCCTCCAGCTCCTTCTCGCTGTTTTTCCGCAGAATATCCAGCGTACCCGGCTCATATTCCCCCAGAATATTCCGGGCAAGCTGTGTGCCGTATTCCCTGTTGTACCGGTCCTCCTGAACGGAATAAACGTCAGCCCTGCTTTCCAGACCGCCCTGTTTCGCCGCCTCCTGCCTGAGAGACTGCTCCAGTTCCTCCAGCTTCCGTTTCTCATGCTCAATCTTCCCGGACACCTGCCCGCTCTGTTCTATGTTCTTTCGGAGGTTCTCCTCATTTTCTCCGCAGGCCCGGTCATAATATCCGTACAGCCGTTCTCCCAGTTCCCTGCGCTCCGGCTTCAATTCCTCTTCCTTTTTATGAGAGAGCAGAATCTTCTGGCGAATTGTCTCCAGCTCCTTTGCCGTCTCCCGGACAAATTCCTGCTGCTTCGCGCAGGCCAGCAGATGAAGCTTCATAATGATCTGCTCCAGCTCCCGGCTCAGATCATCCTGCTCAACCTCGATCATATCCCGGTTGCTGACATGGAAGTACAGCTCTTCCTCCAGCCGGTAAATCTCACCGGACAGTTTCTCATAGGTAATTCTGGCGATACCCTGCAGAATCTGTTCCAGCTTCGCTTGAATCTGCTCCTGTTCCTCCTTTGCGCCCGCCTCAAGACGGTGCAGCTCCCGGATAAATCCGGCCAGCAGACGCATCTGTTCCCGTTCCCGCTGTTCTTCCTGAAAATACCGCTCCCCCTTTTGCCGGATTCCAACCGCTTCCTCCCGGAACATGCGGATCACATCTCTGCGGCGGATCTTGGACTGATTATCCTGATACTGGGCCACATACTTTTCCAGCAGCTTCTGAAATTCCTTCATCCGGTTCTTTTCCCGGTTCAGTTTGCTCTCCACCGCATCCAGAAACCATTTCTCCACCAGACCCTTTTCATCCCTGCAATCGGCAAACAATTCTGAAAGGCCGGATTCTTTCAGATTCACTTTTTTGATAATGGACTCCCATTCCTTATAATGAATCTGATATTCCATCAGCTTGTCAAAATACTGGCGGGTCTGGGCGGCATTTGCCATATCATAATAAAAGAACCGCATGGAACTGTCTTTTTTATAGGACTCAAACAACTGCCGGCAGGCCGTATAATTTTTCAGCACCATCTCCTTCGCGCCTTTTTCCACCACCGGCAGATGATGGATATCCTGGATACAGGGTTCCCGGTATTCGCTGACAATACCAATCATATCCAATAGTTCCTCACTGTCCGGATCCTGGCACCGGCGCACCATCATCCCGGTCAACACATAGCCTGCCCCCTGGTCCAGCGCCCATTCCACCAGAATAAAAGAGGGCTTGGCAGTCGTAAAATAGCTCTCAAACGGGCGGTCTTTTGCGTCCCGGTATCGCTTATGGACGAAAGGGGCCGTCATCATCTGCACAAGAACGGATTTTCCGCCGCCGTTTCGCAGGGAGATCAGTGTGCTCTCTCCGTTAAAATGAAAACACTCATCGCTGACCTTGATGGCGTTGTTGTTATAATTCACATTAATCAGCCGCACGGCATTGATCTTACTCATCCTCCGTCACCCCCAATATACGCATAACCCGTTTATAATTGTTCTGATTCAGCAGGTTCCAATCCATAAAGTTGTCCAGCTTTTTCGTCGTCTTCACCATTTCATCCTGCTCCACATACTCGATCAGCCCCTGTTTTTCCAGAAACACTAAAATATAATGAAGGAATCCTTCTTTCGTCGTCTTAGCCCTGGAGCCTTTGTCGTCAGAGCGCAGCGCTTCATAGGCCTGCATCATATCCGTAAAGGCAATGCCCTCCTGGTTGTTCGCGGCCGGCCTTTTCGCAGTTCCCTTTTTCCTCTTCGTCATTTCCGTCTGTGTTTCCGCTGTTTCCGCCCGCTCTGTGATCATTTCATCTTTCGCCTCAGCCTCGGCCTGACGGGCCGCCCCCTCCTTCAAACGACTGGAAAGACAGTTTTGCAGCTCTCCCACCCGGATATACTCCCGCGCCTTGCTGCTGCTTCCCTGTCCGTCGTAAAATTCCACAAGAAGCGTCAAAATCACAAACTGGGACAGATAGTAATCTTTATCCGTAGCTCCTGACTTGCATAGCACGCCTTTTAGCTGCGCTTTGGAAAAGCCCAGAAAATCATTATCCTCCTTCGGAATCAGATAAATCACGTTTCCATAGCGGTCAATATTACTGCCGGCGATCTCCCCCTGGGATTTGACCAGGTTCTGAACCTCTTCCTGCTCCGTATACGCTTTATAGAGCTGTGCCTCTTCTTCCTCCCGAAGCTCATGATGCTCCAGCAGGTAATAAAAAATTTCCTGGCTCGTCCTCACCGTTTCCAATTCATATGCCATGATACTCTCCTATTCCAAAACATCCGGCCGGCTATGGCCTTACCGCCCGTACAACTGACCGGGAAATGCACATTTCTTTAGTTTTCCCTTTTCACCACACGTATCCGTACATTGGAACAGCGGATACTCCGCTTCCTTCCCTCCTCGTCCGGCACGCTTCGAAACACAACCGTTCCTCCGCCGTCGATACGGGAAACTTCGATCTTCCGGATATCCTGATTCGCCGGATATGCTTCCACAAGATGCAAAAGCATCTCATTGAGCTGAAATTCCTCCGGCTTTTCCTGGATATATTCGCTGCGTTCTTTTTTAAGAACCTCCAGATCAATCTCCCGGTTCTTAATCAACTCCACCATAATCTCTTTAAAAATTTCCACACCGGGAATCAGCCGCCCCTGTTCTTCCTCATCCCCCAAAAGCTGCTCTCCCAGTTCCGCCAGCGAAATCTCTCCATTTTCCTTTTCCGCCGCCCGGACCAGCATGCCGTTTAAGCTGCCCTCATACTTTTTCAGCTTTTCCCTTCGCAGCCGCTCCTGTTCCCTGCGCCATTCCTCCTCGTCAAAATCCAGCAGTTCCTCGCTGTCCGCCTCCTCCCGTTTCCCCACCGGCCTTTGCAACTGAAAAGCCTTGTTCATGTTGTAGACTTTCTCAGCGTCCCGGTTAAACAAAGGGCGCAGGAAATAATCCAGCCGGCAGAGCGCCGCCGGATTGTCCAATACCTTGTCATACAGCTCGCCGCGCAGAGAAAACCGCCGGATCAGCGACATCTGCGACAACTGCTCCAGTTCTCTGGTATAAAGGGCTTTCAGATCAAAATGATGATTCAGTATTTTCTGATGTTCGTCGATGGTCCGGTTTAGATAAACCTCGATCTGGCGCAGATAGTTCAGGTTTTCATCCTCCTGTGGGCTGAGCTGCCTGATATTGATATTCTTTTCTTCCAGCTCTTTCGCCCTGCTTCTGACCATATCCCGGTAGTTCTGAAACTTCTGTTTCGTGTCTCCGATGGTTTCCAGATCTTCCAGGAGGAGCTTCTCATAATCCCGCACCGAATAATTCAGCGCATTCCTGCGGATCTTCCCCATGGCCTCCTGAATTTTCTGCATCTGGACGCGCAGTAAATTAAATACGTTTTTAATATCATCCACGGCTTTGTCATAACTCTGCTTTTCCAGATGCATCTGAAAAATCATCTCATGGATGGTCAGCTTCATATTATTCTCAATTTCCAGGGTGGAGAGCAGCAAATTGTAGCCGTCGTCGGTCAGATAATAAGAAGTGCGCCTGAATTCCTGTTCGATGTAAACAATCTTGTTTGCCACATAGCTGATATGCATGGTCTGATAGGCGTTCCGTTCAAAATCGAAACCGTCAAAATACATCGCCTTTCCTTCGTTGGACAGAACCACATTGACGATAAAATCTCCCAGTTGTTTACACCCGTCATAGTCCATGGTTTTGCCGAAATGCCGGGTGTTCACCGTATCAATATAGGCGCCGATGTCATCCATCGTGCAGTTTTCTTCTTTCAAGGACTGCTCCATAATGTACAGCAGCAGTGCAAAAATCATGTTAATCTGTTCGTCGCTTTTCAGGAAGCCATACTGCTTCCAGGTGGTCTTCTGAATACTGTTCTGCAGCAGCACTCCGTAAAGTCCCACGCTTTTCATCCGTTTGGGGAAATGTTTTAAAAAATCGTATTGCATCCGGCTCCTTCTTTCCTTCTCCGTATCATAATGAAATCACTGTAAACCGGGCCTCCGTAAACCCATCTCATATAAATAGATCAATTTATATAAAGTCCGTTATATTTAATATCTCCTGCGGAATATACTTATCCTGTTCCAGTATCCGCTTCATCCGGCTGACTGTCTCCTCCGGGAACCAGTCAAAAAACAGACGGCCGATATTCCTGTTTTGCCTCTCTTTTGTATCCGGCAGCGCTTTCGCCGCCTCCGCTTTCGCAAGCATCGCCTCATAGGCAGGCTGAAAGGGGATTATCTCCGGACGCCCCTGGCACAGCTTTGCCAGACTTTCGTAAATGCCGATCCCCTCATAATCCAGATCGCCGAAATAATAAATCCGGTTCCGTTCATCCGCCATATAAGGCTCCACACACAAATCGAAATCCTGAAAAGAGCGCAGAATTCCTTTCCCCGCTCCGTAAATCAACGTTCCAATCTCCGTTTCAAGCAGTTTCCCCGCCCCTTCCGGCTGCTTTAAAAGCTGCCGGCGCATACTGTAAAAGGTGTCCTTATTCTCCAGAATCAGCAGGTTTTGAGGCACCCTGCGGGTATGAGAATAATAGGCCATCGGCTCCGACGTCTCATACATATTCAGAGCAGCCGGCTCCAGCCCGCAATGCTTCAAGATCTTCCGCCCCTGCTCTCTGGACAGAAATTTTTCCCTGTTCCAGATTTCAAAGCTTCTCTCATTGACAGATTCCCCCCAGCGCAGCTTTTCTCTTTCCTCCCGCAAATAGACATTCAGCATCAGTACCCAAGGTCTTTCCTGGCGGTAAACTTCCGGATGTTTCAAATAGTAGTCAATCGAAATTCCGGGAATCAGGGTAAATTTCAGTTCTTCTTCCAGCGCCTTTGTGTCTTTCTTCTCTTCGATCAGCCAGTATTCCCGGTAAAGAGCCGGCTTCTTCCCGTTTTTTCCCGACGCCAGAAGCGGTTTGATCCGCCCGACTTCCAGAAGCTTCATAATATAGGCATATTGCTGCTCATAATCGGAAAAATGACGGTTGCGGACGAGGTCTTCGAAAGATATTCGTTTCATGACAGATTCCCATTTTCATTTCGCGTATTTTAACAATGCTCCGCAGAGGCTTCCTGCAAAATTCATAGTACAATATTTGACACTAAAATACAATCCTTTTTTCTTCTTTTCCCTTGAAGTTCCGCGGCTCCCCTTTCAGCGCCCCCTGATCACCAGATACAAAAACTTCGTATTGGTCACCAGATACCGTTTAAACAGCCGTTTCGGATCCTGTAAAAGCCGGTACAGCCATTCCAGGCAGCACTTCTGCATCCATATGGGCGCTCTTTTGATATTTCCCGCAAAATAGTCGAAGCCCGCGCCGACTCCGATCATCAGTCCCCGTACCCTGCCCCGGTGGGCGTACATCCACCGCTCCTGCTTCGGCGCACCGAGGCCGACCCAGACAAAATCCGGCCGGGCCTGATTGATTCGTTCAACCGCTTTCCTGTCCTCCTCCTGTGTTAGCTGCCGAAACGGCGGCGCATACATCCCCGCAATGGAAAGCCGATACTCCGCCTCCAGCCGTTCCCTCAAACGCTCCAGCGTCTCCGGCGTGCTGCCGTAAAAATAATGGGTATAGCCCAGCTCGCGGGAACATCTGAAAATCTCCCCCATCAGATCCGGCCCCGTCACGCGGCCGGCCTCCGGAAAGCCTTTTTTTCTGCAAACCACCGAAAGCGGTTTTCCGTCAGGCAGTGCCAGCACCGCTTCGTTCTGGATCTTGCGGTAAGACGTGTCATCATAACTCATCACGGTCGTGTGGACGTTGGAGATGCAGATATAGTTCCCTTTCAGCTCTTTCAGATTATTTTTAATAAACCGCAATGCCACACTCATATTCACCGCCGCGATCCGCGTCCCCAAAATATCGCATTTGGAAATGATTGGTTTTTTCACACAAGCCTCCTGATTAATGCTTTTCCAAAAACCGGCTGTTATCATAACGTAAATAAGCCTTTAGCCGCGATTTCCATCATTTTGTTCTGAAAACTTCTCATCCTCAGAATCATTTACCTTCCACGGCCAGCCGCGCCCTCATATAGATCTGCCGTAACAGTTCATAATTGTTTTCCCATGTATACTTTCTCTCATATGTGGTCCTCGTATCCCAGCCACTCTCTCGATCCATCCGGGCCACCGCCTGCCTCAAAGACTCCACATTGCCACTGGCAAACCGCAATCCTGTCACGCCCGGTTCCACCATGTTTCCTGTGTTTCCGATATCGCTGGCAATCACCGGCGTCCCTGCCGCGTAACTCTCCAGAATGACCATCGGCTGTCCCTCATACCACATCGTAGGAAGAATCAGCGCCCTGGATTCCGACATCAGCCGCAGCACCTCTTCATGAGGACGCATTCCCAGCAGCTCCACACCCGTCAAATGATTTACATGTATATAGGAACGAGCCCATTCCTCTTCCGGACCATTTCCGCATATTACAAGTTTTTTCTCCGGAAACGCTTTCCACGCATCCAGAAGAATATGAATCCCCTTCAGCCTTTCCAGCCGGCCCACATACAGATACTGGTCTTTTCTCAGTACTTCGTTTCTCAACTGTGAGGAGGTTGAATTTACAAAATTCGGTTTCACAAAAACCCTTTCCGGATCAATCCTTTTTCTTTTCCCGCCCTGATTCAGCAGCAGCAGTTTTTCCCTGTTAAAATCCGTAAGGCAGATATAAAACAAACGCCGGTAAGTACCCAAAAAGCGATGCAATGCCAGAATCCCGGCGCTCACCAAAGACTGCAATCTCGAATTCCGATAACACTTATGGCGTATGGCACATCCCAGACCTCCGGCCACACAGTCTTCGCATACTTCCCCATCCCTCAGAAAAATAGCCGCCGGACAGAGAAGTCGAAAATTATGGACCGTCTGCACCACAGGCTTTCCGCAGGCAAAGGCCGCGTAATACACCGAAGGGCTGACAAGGGTCAGCGTATTATGCACATGGACAATGTCGATCTCATTTTCCCGGATCAGTTTTTTTACATCGCGGTAGGTACGGAGGGAAAACAGGGAAGTCAAAGGCAGCAGCAGTTTCCGCCAGGCTGAAAACCCATCCATTTCTTTATTGTTTCTTGTATACAGACAGACAAAATGCCCGTGCTCCTCAAGAAGCCGTTTCTCATTTTCCACAACCGTCTCTTCCCCGCCCGGAATTTTGTAATAATTGTGGACCAATAAAACTCTCTGTTTCCCCTTCATATTTTCCTCTCCAAAAACACAGGCCATCCGGTATAGCAGCCTGTCTTTAACAATCATCTGCCCAAACACGCGCAATCTGGTATTCATCATAGCATAAACCGGCGCAGGTTACAACTCCGTTGACTTTATGCATTGCTGTTACGTGACAGAAACAGCTTGAAACAGCCAAAAAATCTGCTATAATATGGTTGTAGCCGCAATAGAAAGTTATCTATTAATCCTCTGTTCGAAAGGATGACAATATGAGTCGGAACATAAATAATCTATATCGGAGAATAAATTAAAAAGGACTTTCTATGAAGTGGGCCATATTAAAACTATATTGCGGCGAATCAGTAAAAACAAAATATTATAACAGTCAGGAAATAGGACTGGCGCGGGCATTGGCATCGAAAGGAGAAGATGTCATAATTGTTGATCCCAAACCCGAAGCCAGAAAAGAACGCTTTGAAAAATTTGAAAACAAGATTCAGATTTTAGAAATTCCCTGTAAAACATTCGGTGTTCATTCCTTTTATCATCTGGATTTTATTTTGGAACAGCAAATCAATATTGTACATCTAAACAGTGATAACCAATTATTTGCACCCAGTGTAATCAAATTTTGCCAGAGAAATCATATTATATTTTACAATTATATCGGTACGCTCTATAGCGATACGAAAAATATTTACAAAAAATTCCTGATGGATATGATATCCCGCAGAAATATTCTCTATTTTAAAAAAAGTCCGGTGGTAGCAAAAACACTTGCAGTCAGACAGCAGTTAGAGGATCTGGGCGTAACGAAAGCACAACATATCCCTGTCGGCCTTGACACAACACAAATTATAAAGGATAACCGCAGCAAAAATGACATCCGCAGAAGTTTAAAGCTCCCTGTAAATAAAACAATCCTCCTATTTGTAGGCCGCCTGGAAAACTATAAACGTCCTCTTGCATCCTTAGAAATATTAAAAGCGCTGGGGGAGACATATCATCTTGTGATTATCGGAAACGGAAGCCTGGCAGAAGAATTAAAAGATAAAATACATCAGGAATTCAGAAATTCCGTCTCATATTTTCCTGCTGTTCCCAATTCTTCTATGTACCAATACTACAAAGCCTGCGATTGGTATATTAACTTAAATACGCACGAAATTTTCGGAATGAGCATTTTAGAAGCAATGTATCAAGGCTGTCCGGTAGCGGCAAGGAGAGCACCCGGACCAGAAGAAATGATTGAAGATAAAACTTCCGGATATCTGTGCGACAGTGATCAGGAAATGATTACCATCATAAAAGCGGCGGCGGCAAATAATATGGGGCAATCAGCAAAGAAGCGAATCATTTCCCTTTTCACCTGGGAGCAAAGCGCAGAACAGCTTTTAAATTTTGCAAAACAACTAAGCGGGAATTAATATAACCCCCAATCGCCTGACTTCATATTTTTCAACTCTTATCATCAATCCTGTACTCATATAAAAAATGAACTTTATAGACCGCAGCGATTCCGGAAATCAGCCGTCTTAATCGTCCGAGCAATAGACGGCGCCTGTTTCTCCGCCGGTATTCTTCAGCCCACGAATCAATCTGCCGGATATCTTCCGGCAGTTGCTCAGGCAGACAGATTCCCTGTTTTAAAGCAAGCTGTTTCATCTCCTGAAAAACAGCCGTAATATTTTCTATTTCCGGTGTAAAGTCATGTTCTTTCTTCTGAGCTGCCACTTTCTCCAGTAATTCATAAGAGATCTTTATAAAATTGCTGAAAATATATTCCCAATTATCTACCTTCACACCCACCCGCTCCGCAAGCATTGCATCGCGGAAGGAAATATCTATCACATCAAAATGCCGTCGACCGATTGCTCCCCTTGTCAAACTTTCCTGGTACGCCCGATATACATACATGCATTGATTATATTTTACCAGACGTCTGCAGTTCAATAACATCTTCAAAGAGTACTCACTGTCTTCACCGATCGACTTCTCACTGAACCGGATCTTATGAAACCGTTCCATATGATACATTCGCCCGCCAACACAGTTTCTAATCTGTTTTTTCTCGGAAAAATAATCCTGAATCAAACGATCCGAACCTTCAAAACACATCACCGATCCATCTGATTGCTCAAAATTGTTTCGAAGCGGATACAGCGTGACAATCCCTGCCTCGGCAATATCAGCATTATATTTTTGAAGCAGCCCGACCATCACTTCAACGTACTTTGCCGCAACATAATCGTCCGCATCAATATAAGTCACATAAACCCCCACTGCCATCTCCAACGCAGTATTTCTTGCGGCTCCAGGTCCGGCATTGTCCTGATGAACAACTTTTATTACGGGAAATTCTGCGGCATACGCATCACATATCTCTGAGCTTCCATCCACTGACCCGTCGTCTACCAGAATAACCTCTATATTGGAATAGGTCTGATGGACAATGCTTTGCAGACAGCGGGACAAATATCGTTTACAATTATAAACCGGTACGATAACACTTACTCTTCCCTGATCCCTCATCTCCAACTCCATGCTAACGGCCTTCCAACAGTGCCCTCTTCTTTTTTCCTATATAAATCCTTAACGCTGTCATACCTTTATATAATTTATTATAATAGCCAAGCTGCCATATACTCCGGCAATTAGGGTTTCTGTGTGATTCAAATATCTGCGGGTATTTACTTCTGCCGCAAACCTCCGGGGAAAAAAGTTTCTGTTTCAATCCATATTCCGACGGATCTCGAAAGGGACGGATTCCTTTCTTTTTACACAGCAGGCTTAATATCGACTGATCATGTCTGTTTTCCACAAATCCCTCATAATTTGTTTTCCCCATCACATTCTCATCATCCGTAATGATTCTCTTATCCTGCGCGAAATTCAGCCATTCATCAACAAATCCACAACTGAATTCAGTTTTTCGAAGCACAATATAGCCGCCGCATATCTGCGGCGTATCGGAATATTCCGGTGAATCGCAATCCATTAGAATAAACGCATCTCTTTTCGTATACTTCCGCTCTAAATGTTCAATGCAAAACACCATCACGTCCGTCTGCTCCGCATTCATAGACTCAATTAAATACGAAACGTTGTTTACGAAAGCGCAGCCTGCGTCCGTATATACAATATAATCTCCATCACCTGCCTGCATCAGCGCTTTCCGGATAATATATGGTTTCCACAGCCACAAACCCGCTCCGCGGGCAACATTCAGTATTTCATGGTTTTTCTGTCTGAACGCTTCATCCAGCGACGCTGTTCCACATTCCTCGACTCTGTCAACGCCCCCTGTTTTAACCGCCGTCTTACTATTAAACTTTTGTGCCGTTCTGAATTTCTCATCGGCATAATTGATAGCGATAACCATTATCTCCTCCTGTTTTTGACAAACGGTTTATTTTCCTGCACAATTTTTGCCGCCATGCCCGCAAAAAGCGTATAATAAACAATATAATGTTCTCCGCCCTCTTCAAACATAAAGTACAAAATAAATCCCAGACAAACAGGAGGAATCATATATTTATATTCCTCATCAATCCCTTTGCTCATCACAAGCTTAACGCAATCCCAGATATTTAATAACGTGAATATGCACAAAAAAGTGAACGGGATAACACCGGAGTCATTATATGTCTGCAGCCACATATTATGTGCATGCCCGTAATAACCCAGATCCATCTGCCTTCCCCCCCATAAATACATCGGCATCTGTTTGATTGCCCGTATATATATTCCAAATCTTTCATTCGAGGTCAGATTCAGAAAACGCCGCATGTAGGGAATGTCTTTTATATTTCCCACATTAAAAAACCATATCGCAAGAAAAAGGATCCCTATACAAATTGACGCGCACATAACACCGAATATGATTTTTCGGTTGTTTCGGTTTTGTATGCAGAAGATTGCCAGCGTTGCCAAAAACACAACAATCAGAACGCCCAGATGCATACGGTTCTGATTAAAAATATTCAAACCATTAATCATCAGTATCCCTGCCAGCAGTCCAAGCCCGGATAACCTTTTTTTTCCGATCATCCAAAGGCTATAGAAAAGCAGAGATACCCATATAACGGCATAAAAGCTGTACCGTGTCGCATAATAAGTTTCACCTGTCCAGAAATCACCCCAGATTCTGCTCGGATAACCGGAAAATGAATAAAAAGAATATATTTCTATTACGCTGAACACAAAATGCCCTGCCATAACCGCGCCGGCCGCATACCACATCTTCCTGATATCATTTTTCCCCTGACACGGATAATACAGAAGCTGTTTGCCAAGCAGATAATACAACGCCGGAAATGTGCCTAATGCCAGCGTCCTTCCCATTCCCATATTGGCAACCCTGTCATTATATATCACAACATGCAGCAGCATGGCAGCCAGCAAAAGAAAAAATTTTGTATCCGTCAGCAAACTTTTATGATGCATTTTTAAAAAAACTTCAAAAAATAAGATAACAGCCAAGGTAATCTGAACTGTGACCACCGGCAGCCGAAAAGCATCCAAAAACAGTAAAATTATCACAGCGGCATATACAGCCCATAACTGACCCTCATCCTTTTTTTTACCTGCTTTTCTTTTTTTCGCCAACTAACGTTTCCTCCAAGCTTTTTTATCCTTTATCTCAAATACCATGTCGCATCTTTCTATCGTTGAAAGCCGATGGGCTATAATAATCATCGTTTTCGTTCCATATAATGCTTCTATTGATTCCATAACAGCCCTCTCCGTTTCCTGATCCAGCGCTGAGGTTGCCTCATCCATTACAAGAAGTTCCGGATCATGATACAATGCCCGGGCAATTCCGATTCTTTGTCTCTGCCCTCCCGACATACGAATTCCTCTTTCCCCTATTTCCGTATTCACACCCTCCGGCAATCCGCCGATATAATCGTCAAGCTGTGCCTGCCTGATCGTACGTTCCAGCAGATGATCGTCTATATCCTTTTCCTCCAGACCAAACGCAATATTGTTTCGAATCGTATCATCCGTTAAAAATATATTCTGCGGAATATAACCTATGTTTTTCTGCCATCCCGGTATATTATCACAAATATCGGTTTCATCGGCCAGCACACATCCCTGATCCGGCGCCAAAACGCCGAGAATAACATCGGCCAGCGTCGTTTTTCCCGAACCTGATTCTCCGATAAAAGCCACCATTTTTCCTTTGGGGATTCTCATGTTGATTTCCGTAAGAACATATCCTTCCGTATTCGGATAACGGTACCACAGATTTCGGATGTGAATTTCCTTTTCAAAATTCATCCTCCGGACCAATCCCCCGGACTTTTCCGTTTCTTCTTTTATTCCTCCCACTTCCTGTAAGTCCTCATATATAGTATTTACAGAAGGCAAATCATAGACAATTGCATTCAGGGAGCAGTTGATTCGGTTGGCGGAAGGAATCAATTTGAATATGGCCACCGCAAACACGGCCAGATTCTCAACAAGCGCGTTCATATCTCCGCCCAGCCTTACCTGAATCATCACCACTGCCATTATCCCTGTTATTGCGACTGTTTCCAGAAGGTATTTAGGCACTACGTTATAGGAACTGTGCTTTCTCACCGCATCCGTATATCTCCGGTATTCCGCCTCATATGCATTTTCAAAGTGCTGCTCTCTTCCGGCGACCTTAATTTCTTTGATTCCCTCAAAGGTCTGCATCGCATGCTGAATAATCTTTGCATTGGAATCGTGCCGGCTCAGTCCCAGTGTTTTAACTCTGTCTTTTGACCATTTGTAATAGCCTCCCATAAAAATAAGAATAAAGACCATTGAAACCAGCGTCATAATAATATCTTTATATAACAGAAACGCAGACAACACCGCAATCAGAAAAATATCCGTTAAAAATTGTAACATTGTCAGGACTACATAATAAAACTGTTCCGAATCGGAATTGGCATTTCTCTGCAGCTCAGCCGAATTTTTTTCCAGATGGAACGCATAAGGCTTTTGCACATATGCTCTCATTAACCGAACGGCAAGCCGTCTCTGATTATTATACACGAAACGGTACTGAAACATATACATAAGTATGATATAACAATTTTTTACAATAAAAACCAGTATAATGCCAACAGCCATGACAAACAGCAGATCGCCCGTAGTCGAACAGCGAAATACCGCCGCAATACTGCTTATCAAGTGATTTTCCTCAGCTATCTCCGGTTTCATTGCCAACTGAATCAGGGGCAATACCGCCGTAACTCCAAACAGTTCCGCAATTGTCCCGAAAACAATCATAATAAACAGTAATAAAAGCTTCCACCTCTGTTCTCTGGTAAAAATATAGTTCAGCTTTTTAACCATTCCCATGCCATCCGCCCTCAATCAAACCATAAATTCCGCAAAAAAATCCTATCTCCGCTCAACTTTGCGGACTGCCCCGTCACCAGTAACATCCGCCCTCAACCACCTGCGCATTTCTCGGTCTTTCTGACTCGTCGGGATACACCCAGCATTCATTAAAATATTTCCGAACATATCCGAAAGCGGCATCCGTTTCCCATCGCTTCCCTTTTATTCCAAATAACAGTTGTGTTGCACCGCCCAGATGAACCGCCTGCTTTCCCCCACGCTTTATTTCTGCTGCCAGAGGGAATCCATATGCTCCGCAGCCGATGATTGCAATATCAAACTCCCTTTTTAAAACTTCCTCCCGCATCCAGTCTAACGCCGCAAACCAATCGGAAAACCTGTTGTCTGTTTCTCCTGCAATTGTCTGGACTGCCGGGAATGTCTCCAAATCAAATTCAGGAAGAATTTCCGTTGCCGGATATAACGTTTCCCTTCTTTGATACTGCCTTTTTATCGTATCGGCAAAAGGGTGTACCACCAGCACTTTTTTTCCCTGCAGGGCGGCCGACCACGGACTTTTCGCACAACTCCACGGCTCAAGATCAAATAAAAATGCGGATTTTAATTGTTCTGAGCCATAACGCTTCATATAAAAATCTTCAAAAGGCTGTCCCCAGACACCCAAAATATCTGCCTCCGGAATACAGTCTATCATAAGCGCCTTAAAATTCATTCCCCCGTCTACGGTTTCAGGGAAAAAACCTGACCAGTTTTTCATCTGCGTCAGACATTTGGAATATTTGCTGGTCATCTCAAAATCAAATATTTTCAATGCGCTCAGTTCCGTTCCGCCAAACCTCCCGGCCATAAATGGTTTTCCGTCCAAAATCATCTGATATAAAATCATGCTGATTTCATCTGCCGAACAGACAGTGCTGTTTCCATAATACGTATGTTTTTCAAAAAAGAAACGCTTTCCGCGTTTCAGCATTAATTTTTCTCTCCATTTAGACAAGGCATAATAATACCCAAATTCGCCGCATCGAACCATTTCCGCAATACATATCCTTTACCCAATTATATTAATTATTCTACCAACAATTATGACCCGAACCCAACATATTTTCAGAACAAATCATATCACAAACATACATGAATTGCAACTTTGGCAGCAATAAAAACATTCATTCCGAAAAAGCACTTAAAAAGCAACCGGAATTTCAGGTTGCAATATAAATTGCTTTCTGTTATGATAATATCATTTCAATCAATCATGTTTCACCCTATCAGCAACAATATTTATCACATAAAATCAGCAGGGAAATATTATCAATGTCAAAAGTCATGGGCATTTTCACATGTCATAACCGGAAAGAAAAAACGATTCAATGTCTCAAAAATCTGATACAGGGAAACCCGGATATAGCATTTTCCTTCATTGCAGTAGATGACAACAGTTCGGATGGGACACAAGAAGCATTACAGCAATATACGGAAGTTCACATTATTTCCGGAGACGGACAGTGCTACTATTCCGGAGGTATGCGTCTGGGCATCAAGTATGCCAAAACATGCTGTAATGAATATGACTGGATTTTATTGTTAAATGATGACGTTGCATTTTTTCCGCATTCGATTGAAAAGTTAGAATCATACTCCACTGATAAGCAGGAGATCGTAATCGGAGCAACCTGTGATGAAAAAGGCCATCTGTCTTACGGAGGCGTATTGAAAACTTCCGGATTCAAACCGTCTTTTCAGACCGTTATGTCCGGAAAGGAACGCGTATTTTGTGATACGTTCAATGCAAATTGTGTTTTAATTCCAACAGTAATCTTTAAAACTCTGCCTAATATCGACAGTTGTTATACACATGCAATGGGAGATTTTGACTATGGGCTTGAAGCTCACAAAAGAAATATTCCAATTGTCGTGTCTGACTTTTTCATCGGAAAATGCGTTGCGAATCCCCTTACCGGAACCTGGAGGGATATCCGCCTGCCGCGCAGAGAACGGTTAAAAAGAAAAGAATCCCCCAAAGGCCTCCCCCGGCAAGAATGGTTTCATTTTATTAACAAACACTATGGTACATTCAGCGCCTGCATCAACAGTGTCACTCCATATATTAAAATCCTGATCGGAAAACCATAGGTTTCTGCTAAAGCAGCCGCACATCCTCCCGCGCTACCTCCATCGCCATATCCTGCCCAAACAGCCGGACGCCGACTTCGACCGTGGTCTTTTTTACCTTCCAGACCACGCCGACGACGCTTTCCAGCATCCCGGACATAACCTCCACCCGGTCGCCCACGGCAAGATCGTCAAATTCCGTGGCTGCGGACGCGGATACAGATACGGACCCGCTGTCTTTCCTGCGGGGTACCGGCGCGCCTTCCGCCGTATACCGCTCCGGCACGGCAATCGGCGCCTCCACCTTGCCGTAGGCAATCTCCTGCCGGACATCCTCTCTCAGAATAATGCCCAGTGTCCCTGTCTTTTCCGTCCCCAGCATATGGAAACGAATCACGGCGTACCGCTTCTTAAACTGAAATTTCACCACCTGATCCGCGAACTGCTTCAGCGGACCGGAAATCCGAAAGACATGTCCTTTTCCGTCCGTCTCCACATAAGACAGCCTGACAATTCTTTCCTCCGTCAGCAGCGCATGGAAAAAAGTTTCCTCCTCTTTTTCAATCGGAAGAAACTCAAATTTTCCTGCGGACACCAGCTTTGACATGGCCGGCACCCGTTTCAGCTCCAGATAAAGTTCATTGGGATTATCCGAGACAATAAACACATATCCGGGAAACAGCCGCTCCACATGGACGATGCTTTGCTGCTGTCTCCGCCAGACCCGCTCATAATAGGCCACAAAACAGTCCGAATATACATGGTCAGGCACCACTTCCCTGATCATATGAACCAGTTCTTCTTCCTGGCCTGTCATAGTCTGCAATACATACCACATAGAAACATCTCCAGTTCGGTCAAGCCCGCAATCGGCATGGCTTAAAATTTTAAATTTTACAAGGACTGCACAAGGAAACCGGCATTATCCGTTTTTCATCACATATGTCGGCACAATCTGACACACTTTCTGACGGATTCCCTCCGCGTCTTCTTCTGCCAGCTCCCGCAGCTCCTCCAGCTCCTGAAGGAATTTCTCATCGTCAAACTCAATCGGCTTTCCGATATGAATCAGCTTATTCTCCGTTTCTTTCAGCCCTTCTTCGCTCATCAGAAGCTCCTCATACAGCTTCTCTCCGGGACGCAGGCCGGTAAATTCAATCTGAATCTCCTCGAAGGGTTTATACCCTGACAGCCGGATCAGATTTTCCGCCAGATCCAGAATCTTCACAGGCTCACCCATGTCCAGCACAAAAATTTCTCCGCCCTTTGCCAGCGCTCCGGCCTGGAGTACCAAAGACACTGCTTCCGGAATCGTCATAAAATACCGGATAATATCCGGGTGAGTGACAGTTACCGGACCGCCCTGCTCAATCTGCTTTTTAAACAGCGGAATCACGCTGCCGTTGCTGCCCAGCACATTTCCGAACCGTACGGCCACAAAATCTGTCCGGGACCGGTGGTTCATCATCTGAATAATCATCTCACAGAGCCGCTTTGAGGCCCCCATGATATTGGTGGGATTCACGGCCTTGTCCGTGGAAATCAGGACAAACCGCTGCACACCATACCTGTCTGCGGCCTGTGCCGTCGTATATGTGCCGAACACATTATTTTTAATCGCCTCGTTCGGGCTGTCCTCCATCAGTGGCACATGCTTATGGGCTGCGGCATGGTAGACAATTTCCGGCCGGTATGTTTCAAAAATAGAATTGATGCGGTGGACATTGCGCACGGATGCGATCAGCACCACCAGATTCAGCTTCGGATACCTGCGTCTCAGCTCCTGCTGGATATCATAGGCATTATTTTCATAAATATCCACAATAATCAACTGTCTGGGATCGTGGGCGGCAATCTGGCGGCACAGCTCGCTGCCGATAGAACCGCCGCCGCCGGTGACAAGAATCGTCTTTCCGGCCACATAGCCCATTACGGACTCCACCTGCAGTTTGATGGGCGCCCGGCCTAAAAGGTCTTCGATCTCCACTTTCCGAAGCCGGGAGACGCTTACCTCCCCATTGATCATCTGATAGATTCCGGGAAGTACTCTCAGCTTGCAGCCCGTCTCCTGACAGATCTGCAGAATTTCCCGCACCTCCGACTGGGGCACCGAGGGCAGCGCCACAATGATTTCATCCACATTCAATTCGCGGGCCAGAAAACCGATGTCATTTCTCGTTCCCATAATCTTGACGCCCCGCAGATATTTTCCCTGCTTTGATTCATTGTCGTCAACCACACAGCAGACCTTCTGATCCAAATAACGGCTGTTCTGAAACTCTTTAATCACCATGGCCCCCGCCTCGCCGCCGCCGACCACCATCGTATTCCGTCTGGCGTCTTCCTTAAAGCCCGGCCGCCGCTCCTGGAACATCCGCAGTATCCGATAAGTAAAACGCAGCGCACCCACGCCCATAATCAGCAGAAAATACTTAATCAGATAGAAGCTGATGGGCATCCGCACTCTCATAACCGCCAGAATAATGCCCTGTAAAACAATACTGACCGTACAGGCGCTGATCACATTCAAAAGCTCGGTGCTGCTGGCAAAACTCCAGACGCTGCGGTAAAGCCTAAACAGCACAAATAAAATAATCGTCAGTACCAGATTAACCGGCAGATATTTCAGTTCGGCGCTCACGTACTGCATGTCCATCCTGCTGAACCGGAAATCATACCGGACGTAAAGCGCCAGAAACCCGGTTACGGACACAATCAGGAGATCCAGAACAACCAGAAGGGCCACCCGGTTTTTCGGCGCATTTTTCTCAATAAATTGTCCCACATTCATATAAACACCTCATCTTTTGTAAATTCTCTCCCCCGCTATTCACAAAGACAAACGCTCCTGTCAGGCTCAAAGGTGTGTCGTCCGTCAAATATCTTTGCTTTTTTCGTGTACCTATTATACAATATCAATCCTTTCTATGTAAACAGTGAGTTATTGCCAGCACAATTTTTTCCACTAACAGCGGAAGTCCCACGCCGGCAATCGTATAAGCAATCCACCATCCGCCGCCCTTAACCAGAATCGGAAAAGAAGCCAGCAGATATGCCGGTTCATGATACACGGCCAACTGCAGCGCGACCACCGGCCGGAATGCCAGAAAATGAAGAAAAAGGATATAAATACTGCGCCTTCCGACATAGATAAACAGATCTTTCATCTTACGTTTATTTTTGGTCAGACACATGGAAATGGCCAGAAGCCAGACCCAGCCTGCCAGAGAACATAGCAGAAGAAACCACCAGCTCGGATATGTATTCAGGTTCAGAGAAATCCCGCCCTGCTTTCCCGCTATGTAAAAAAAAGGAATCCCCGCCGCTGCAATCAGACCGCGGAATCTCTCGATCACCGGGTTGATTGCACCGGATATTTTTTTCAGATAAAATCCGCACAGATAAAGCGGATAGCAGACTGTGGCTGACGTTACACATTCTTCCAGAATCAACTGCCTGCGCTGAAGCTTCCAACTGATATACAGGCTGACAGCCCCGCTCAGAATCAGAACCAGATGCTGCAGCATGTCCGGTATGCGCGTCCCTGCTCTTTTCGTCATACTCCGGCCCATCAGCCTTTTTCCGGTTTCCGTAAGCAGGCACAGACAGGCAAACAGGATCGTGATATAAAAAAGAACAACGATAAACCAGCCGGCCCCGAAATATTTCTGCATTCCCCAGGTATTCATATGAAAAGTCCATGCAATGGCATTTACAATCGCAGGCCATTCCATCCGGCTGACAGCGCCGGGAAATTCGGGGTTCTCGGTAAAAAAGCCGATGCTGATAAACCCATTATAAAAAATCCATCCGAAACTGTTAAAAATCACAAACGGGAGCCAGAGGCTTCGGAGCTTTTTCAGCCCATAGGCCCATAAACTGTCACAGTTCCGTATTTTTTCCGCATCAAAGCAATATCCTGATGCCATAAAAAAAACTGCCATATGGAACAGATAAATCGAAGCGCCCCCGGGAGCATCGCAGTGTCCAAGGACGACACAGATAATCGCCAGCCCTTTCAGCACATCTATATTCTCATCACGTATTTTCGTATCTGACAAAGCCATCGCCGACATACTCCGCTTTCACATCAAAGGCAATCAGGGACAGAGGAACCGAACATCTGTGATTCCATAACAGACAGAAGAAAAGAATTGCTGCTGATACACAGAAAAGAAAGTATGCAGAACTTTCTTTTGCTATGATACGAATGAGAATCCTGCTTTGCAGGATTCTCCGCCTGTGGCGGGTCGCCCTGGCGACATTTACCTTACCGCCACAGTGCGTTCCTGCCCGGAGGGCTTTTATATCGTAGGTTCCCTACGATATAAAAAAAGTGGAGCATAGGGGATTCGAACCCCTGACCTCCACACTGCCAGTGTGGCGCGCTCCCAACTGCGCTAATGCCCCATCGCAATCATTATACCATAAAAAAGGAAAATTGCAACCTGAATATACATGAATTTTTCAAAAAATTTCAACAAAAGCCAGGTACGTTTTCGGATCAGCCGAAATCTGCTTTTAACTGTGGCCAGGCTGTCTGCGGAATTTTACGCCGCTTTCCACATCCATCGACTCGATCACCGCCAGCGATTCTACTCTGACCCCCTTACCGCGGATCAGTTCGCCGCCGGGCTGAAACCCTTTCTCGATGGCAATGCCAATGCCCTCCAGCACAGCTCCCGCGCTTTCCACAATCTGAATCAGCCCTTCCAGCGCCTTGCCGTTGGCCAGAAAGTCGTCGATAATCAGAACATGGTCCTCCGGACCCAGAAATTTCCTTGACACAATCACATCGTACACCCGCCTATGGGTGAAGGACTCGATCTTCGTGGAGTAAACCTCGCCGTCGATATTGACACTCCGGGCTTTTTTGGCAAACACCACTGGCACGCCAAAATGCCGCGCGGCGATACAGGCTACGCCGATTCCCGATGCCTCGATGGTCAGAATCTTGTTTACCGGCGCGTCGGCAAACAGCCGTTTCCACTCTTTTCCCATCTCGTCAAACAGCGGAATATCCATCTGATGGTTCAGAAAACTGTCCACCTTCAGCACGCCGCCCTCTTTTACGACTCCGTCTTTCCGGATTTTATCTTCCAGTAATTTCATCGTTTCCGCTCTCCTGACGCAGATTCCCGCAGATATTTCTGTCTTCCGCGCATCTTCATCTTCTGTCCTCCGGCTGACTCCCTCTGCCTCAGCGATGAAAAAAAGAGGAGTGCCGATTCCCATAAAGATACCATACTGCCCATATTTATGAAAGATATGGGCAGTACAATATCCGCGTTTCTTTTTATTTCTCTTCCGTCGCGTACAGCGCCACCAGTTTGCTCAGATGCGCGTACTTGGCCGCCGCGTTTGCCTCGGACTGATCGAACAGCTTCTGTGCCCGCTCAGGGTTTTTCAGTGCCAGGGAGGAGTAACGAACCTCACCCTTGATGAATTCCTGATAGCTTTCGCTGGGCGCCTTGCTGTCCAGGGAGAAAGGATTCTGTCCTTCCTCGGCCAGTGCCGGATTAAACCGGAACAGATGCCAGTAACCGGCCTCCACAGCCATCTTCTCCTCGGTCTGGGCCTTGCTCATGCCGGCCTTGATGCCGTGGTTGATACAGGGCGCGTAAGCGATAATCAGAGAAGGTCCCGGATAAGCCTCTGCCTCGGCGATGGCCTTCACGGTCTGGTTGTAGTCCGCGCCCATGGCGATCTGGGCCACATACACATAGCCGTAGCTCATGGCGATCTGGGCCAGGTCTTTCTTCTTCACATCCTTGCCGCCTGCCGCAAACTGAGCCACCGCGCCCACAGGAGTGGATTTGGATGCCTGACCGCCGGTATTGGAGTAAACCTCGGTGTCAAATACCATAATATTGATATCCTTGCCGCTGGCCAGCACATGATCCACGCCGCCAAAGCCGATATCATAAGCCCAGCCGTCGCCGCCGAATACCCACTGGGACTTCTTGGCCAGGAAATCTTTTTCTTTCAGAATCGCCAGCTTTCTCTCGCTGGTACACTTGCAGTTCTCAAGCGCCTCAACAAGCTTCTCGGAAGCCGTGCCGTTTGCCGCGCCGTTTCCGAACGTATCCAGCCAGCCCTGGCATGCTTCCTTCACCGCGTCGCTCTTTGCGTTCGCGGCCAGTTCTTCCACTTCTTCTCTCAGACGGTTTCTGATGGCATTCTGTGCCAGCAGCATACCGTAGCCAAACTCCGCATTATCCTCAAACAGAGAGTTATCCCATGCGGGGCCCTGGCCTTTTTCATTCACCGTGTAAGGCGTGGAAGGTGAGGAGTTGCCCCAGATGGAGGAACATCCCGTCGCGTTGGCGATATACATTCTGTCGCCGAACAACTGGGTAATCAGTTTTGCGTAAGGGGTTTCGCCGCAGCCCGCGCATGCGCCGGAGAACTCCAGCAGCGGCTGCTTAAACTGGCTGCCCTTTACGGTAGTCTCTTTAAACTTCTCGGCAACCTCAGCCTTTCTCGGAACCTTCTGTCCGGCGTCAAAGATCACCTGCTGTCCCTCATGCTCTGCCAGCGGCTGCATGGTCAGCGCCTTGTCACCCTTCTTTCCGGGGCAGACATTCGCACAGGAACCGCAGCCCGTACAGTCAAGGGCGGAAACGGTAATGGCAAATTTCAGCTCTTTCAGACCCGTCATCTGCAATGTCTGAGTCCCCTCAGGCATAGCGGCAGCTTCCGCTTCCGTCATGGCCACCGGACGGATAACCGCATGGGGGCACACATAGGAACAGAAGTTACACTGGATACAGTTCTCCGGATTCCACACGGGAACATTCACCGCGATGCCCCGCTTCTCAAACGCGGAAGCGCCGGAAGGGGTGGAGCCGTCCACATAGGGCTTAAAGGCAGATACGGGCAGTTTGTTGCCTTCCTGCATATTAATGGGGATCTGGATATTGTTCACAAAGTCAACCACATCCTTCCGATCTCCGGAAGCCGTCATACCCATCGTCTCGTCGCCACAGTTCTTCCAGCTTTCAGGCACCTGGATCTCCACTACCTGCTTGGCCCCTTCTTCAATGGCCGCCCAGTTTTTCTTTACCACGTCCTCGCCTTTTCTTCCGTAGGTCGCCTGAGCCGCTTTTTTCATCAGCTCGATGGCTTTGTCCTCGGGAATGATATTTGCCAGCTTGAAGAAAGCGGACTGGAGGATGGTGTTGATGCGGGTCGGGCCCATGCCGGTCTCAATACCGATTTTTACGCCGTCGATGGTGTATAATTTAATGTTGTGCTCCGCAATATATCTCTTGGCCTGTCCGGGCAGATGCTCCTCAAGCCCCGCCAGATCCCAAGAACAGTTCAACAGGAAGGTTCCGCCGTCCTTGATATCCTGCACCATGTTGTACTTGCGCACATAGGAAGGATTGTGGCAGGCCACGAAATTAGCCATGGAAATCAGGTAGGTGGACCGGATCGGGTCCTTTCCGAAACGGAGGTGAGAAATCGTTACGCCGCCTGACTTCTTGGAATCATAATCAAAGTATGCCTGAGCATACATATCCGTATTGTCGCCGATAATCTTAATAGAGTTTTTGTTCGCGCCTACCGTACCGTCCGCACCCAGGCCCCAGAACTTGCAGCTAATGGTGGAGGCAGGGGTGGTATCGGGATTCTCCTTTACTTCCAGAGAGAGATTGGTCACATCGTCGGTAATGCCGATGGTGAATACCGCTTTCTCCTGATTCCGGTATACGGCGATAATCTGTCCGGGCGTGGTATCCTTGGAACCCAGACCGTAACGTCCGGAGAATACGGGCACTGCGTCGAACTTGCTGCCCTTTAACGCTGCCACCACGTCCAGATACAACGGCTCGCCTATGGAACCGGGCTCTTTTGTTCTGTCCAGAACGCTGATCTGCTTTACGGTATCGGGAATCGCCTCGATCAGTGCCTTGGCGCTGAAAGGACGGTACAGGCGCACTTTTACCACGCCCACTTTTTCTCCGGCCGCCGTCAGATATGCCAGCGTCTCGTCAATGGTGTCGCATACGGAACCCATGGCGATAATCACGTGCTCCGCGTCTTTCGCGCCGTGATAGTTAAACAGTTTATAGTCTGTGCCGATCTTGGCATTTACTTTGTCCATATATTCCTGAACAATCGCAGGAAGTTCTTCATAATAGGGGTTGCACGCCTCTCTGGCCTGGAAGAAGATATCCGGGTTCTGAGCCGAGCCTCTCTGGCAGGGATGGTTGGGATTCAGAGCGCTGTCTCTGTAAGCCTGTACCGCATCCAGGTCAACCATGTCCTTCAGATCCTCATAATCCCATGCTTCGATCTTCTGGATCTCGTGGGAAGTACGGAAACCGTCGAAGAAATTCAGGAAAGGCACCCTTCCCTTGATTGCCGCGCAGTGGGCTACGGGCGTCAGGTCCATAACTTCCTGAACACTGGACTCACACAGCAGGGCACAGCCAGTCTGACGGCATGCCATCACGTCGGAATGGTCGCCGAAAATTGACAGGGCATGAGAAGCCAGGGCACGGGCAGATACGTTGAACACGCCCGGAAGCTGCTCGCCGGCGATTTTATAAAGATTCGGAATCATCAATAACAGACCCTGAGAAGCCGTAAAAGTGGTGGTCAGCGCGCCTGCCGCCAAAGAGCCGTGTACGGCGCCTGCGGCACCTGCCTCGGACTGCATCTCGATTACCTGAACCTCCTGACCGAAAATGTTCTTTCTTCCGTCAGTCGCCCACTCGTCCACCGCTTCCGCCATTACAGAGGAAGGGGTAATCGGATAAATCGCCGCTACTTCGGTATATGCGTATGACACATGAGCCGCAGCATGGTTGCCATCCATGGTTTTCATTTTTCTAGCCATTATCGTATTTCCTCCTACGAATTTTATATGGTGATATCAGGGGGCAAGTTGCCTGACCCCCAATGTACTGACACGCCCGCGACACCCACAGCCGCCGCATACAGCCGCGTCTTTTGCGCAGGCGTGCGCATAAACAGGTTAGGCGAGGGAAATCCCCTTTCCCTCGCCTATTATTATACATGATAAAAAGTAAAATGCAAACATAAATTACGAAATATAAAGCTCTGGCGCAATACAAACATGAAAACTGTTTACATGCCCTTTTTCCGGCTCTTTTCCCTCTGCCCGGCACAGCTCCAGGTAGTCGTCCACCGCCCCGTGAAAGTCGTCTATAAACTCCTTCGCACTGGTCCCCTCATAGGAAATCAGTGCCCTGACGCCCATGACGCTGCCATAAAACACGCCGTCATTTTCAGAAAATTCCACCGAACCCACATATCCTTTATAGGCAACGATACTGTTCATATGAGTCCCTCCTGCTCCAGCGTCCTGACCAACTGTTTCACCTGATATTCCAGCAATTCTTTTCTCGGATGAGGTTTATGAAGCAAAACCGGCGCATATTGTTCATTGATAAACATGATGCGGGAACCGCTGGTTTTTCCTTTGTTAAAACGTGAATACCCCAAATATTTCAGCAGGGATTCCGCCTCATCAAAAGTAAAATCCTTAGGCTTGGTTTTCAGTTTCTTAATTAGCTTTTCTTTTTGTCCCATCAATTATTCCTCACCCGTCGTTTCAATTATACTTCGGGAATATCGGATTCGCAACAATTTTTATCAACATTCTGTTTGTTATTCTACTTCCCAATCCTCCGCCATCCGCTCATTCGCCTGCTCCTGCAGCCGTTCCAGCTCATCCAGATTCAGGTCCTCCCGGACGAAATCAGGCACCCGGCCCATCGCGAAGCTATAGCTTTCATATGTCTCATTCCCGTTCTCATCGGGTCCTCCGGACACGGATATGGCAAACTCAATCTTATTTTCACGCCTTAATACCATCGTATTTTCCCACATCCAGTCGGAAGGGGCCGCCGCTTCCAGCAACTGTCCGGCTTTCTCTCCTGTGTAGGTAACTTCCGGCACGTCAGTGCCTTCTACCAAACCTTCTCCCTGAAGAAAATAGTACAGATCCGGCGTCGATATGGTAATCCGGGTATCTGCCCTGACAGCCTGCTGCCGGGACTTCATCCCCGCGTCGGCCAGCAGTCCGATGGTTTCGGTCATGGACGGATATACATAGTAGTCAGGCTCCCCCTCATTCTTATCTTTCGCGAACGTCAGCGTGCCAAAAGGAATTTCCTCCATATCATAAAGGGTCAGCTCTCTGTACTCCTCGCAAAAGGCGCGAAACAAACGCATCAGCTCCGCATGAGATACGTCCAGCCGGACTGAGGAATTGATTCCGTTGTAAAAGTATGCATTCCCGATTTCTTCCTCCGAACGGGTCAGAATGGGATAACAGCCTTCTTTAAAAGACTTATCGGTAAAAACCCGATTCACCAGCTCCCTTTTATCAGTAGTCAGCCAGTAATTCCGATATACCACCTTACCGTTTTTCAGGCAGTACTTCACATACAGGTTTGTCGCGTAATTCGCTCCGTTTTCTTCCCCATCTGCCGCCACATTCACGGCCATCCTGCCGTCTTTGCTCCGGAATTCTTCCGTTTCCTCCAAAAGCTCCACCAGCAGCCCGTAATCGGTAAAGGACATCTCACTGACAGGCACATCCACCCGGTACAGGCTTCTGCCGTTTACTTCCTCAATAAAAACATTTTCATTGAGATTACTCATGCCTACCGCCGCACTGTAAAACTGGCTTTCCGACGGAATGTAGGTGTCAAAGCCCGTCAGGTCAAATGCAAATACTGCCGTGATCACCGCAGCCGCCGCCCCTGCCACGGCCATTTTAACACCGCCCCGGAAAGCCGCCTTAAATTCCGACTCCATCACAATCTGCAAAACGCCGTGGGCCAGAAGCCAGCCGCATACCATGCCGAATATCATCCAGCCGTCCGAATACTGGGCGGCCATGGAAGCAAACATCCATCCGCCGCTTAACGTCACAGGCACGCTGAGCAGCAGATAAATCACCGGTTTTGTCTTTGGGAAAGCCACGGCCCTCTCCGCCGCCTCCGAAGGACGGCCCCGGTACAAAAGCAGCGCCGCCACTGTCAGCGCCAGCCAAAATGCCAGAACCGTGGCCAGATCTCCCCAGGGGAATCCCCAGTGTTTCATATTATACTCCAGGGAGCTGGCCGTCGCCATATAGGCCGTCGCCGGAGACGCCCAGAAATAGGGCCGCAGGCCTTTTGTCCAGAAGGTGTCGTAAAAATAGCTGTGAAAACCCCAGTTTAAAAGCTGAATCAGGATTCCGTAAAAATGCAGAATCAAACAGCCCATGGTGGCGGACAGCATATTTCCGGTCAGCATCACCGCAATCACCGCCACCGTATACAGCAGCAGATAGTTCACCAGATGCAGGGCAAACGCGCTGAACGCATACCGAACCATCAGCCCGGGCGTCAGGCTTTTTCCTGACACGATCAGCAGATACAGACACAGGTTTACGAGAAAAGAAACCAGGTAAATCAGGATGCCGTTCAGATAAGAGACAGCATACAGTATCTCCCTGCGCACCGGAATCCCGTGGTAAAAATCTACTTTTTCTTAGACTGCAGGTAAGAAAACCCGTTGATCCCGCAGATCATAGAACCGATAAACGTGATGACGGCAAAGAATGGGCTTATGTCGATCATATAATTGGTCACCGTGTCGCTGAGCATCTTCTCCGATACCGGGTCGGATACCTGGGCGGCTCCCGCCACCGGCAGGAAGAAGAAAAATACGATTATGGCCAGCACAAAGCTCCACAGCCGCTGCTTCCCGTCTTCCCGCATTAATTTAAAAAACAAGCTTTTTGATGTCATAACCGGCCACCTCCGTCTCACTGATAAAAATTTCTTCCAGACTCAAAGGAAGCACCTCCGCAAACAGCGGATCGGTTTCCTGAATCTTCTGAAAAATACCCTCTCTTGTGCCTCTGGCAGTTACCGTGTACAGAGAGCCTCTCTGTTCCTGCTGCAAAATTTCCAATCCCTCAAATGCCCGCTCGGCGTCTCCTTCCTCCCGGAACACGCACTGGATTTTGTGAATGTAGATCTTCATTTCTTCCAAGTCTTTCGCGAACAGGATGCCTCCTTTGTGCAGAAGCCCCACATGGTCGCAGATATCCTCCAGCTCCCGCAGGTTATGAGAAGCGATAATCGGCGTCATGCCCCGTTTCGTCATCTCCTGAACAAACAGGCTTTTCACCGCCTGCCGCATCACCGGGTCCAGACCGTCAAAGGTCTCGTCGCAAAACAGATATTTGGTATTGGCGCAGATGCCAAGCAAAAGTGAAACCTGTTTTTTCATACCTTTGGAAAAGGTGCGCAGCTTCCGTTTTTTATCCAGGTCAAACTGAGCCATCATTTTTACGAACCGGTCATGGTCGAACTGAGGATACACCACCCGGTAATAAGTCTCCATATCCGCGGGAGTCCCGGAAGGGAAAAAATACTGATCGTCGGAGATATAGAACACCTGGGATTTGGCTTCCATATTCTCATACACCGGATGGCCGTCGATGGTAATCTCCCCCTGATCCGCTTTCAGCACCCCGCTTAATATCCGCATAAAGGTGCTTTTCCCCGCGCCGTTGGTACCCACCAGGCCGAACACATTCCCTTCATTAATCGTGACGGAAACCTGATCCAGAGCTTTTATGTCCTCATAATATTTCGATACCTGCTTTGCCTCAATCATGCTCTGCTCCTTTCTTCTTCCTGCTGCCGCCCCGGTTCTCCCGAAACATCTTTCTCCTCTGAGAGCCGATCTTCTTTCATGGAATCACTTGATTCCTCCAAAGGCCCTTTCTCTTTTACGAAAACGGCCCCGCTTTCCGGCCGCTGTCCTTCTTCCGGAAAACCGCCGGCTTCCTCATAACACCGGTCGATGATTTCCGTCAGAACGGTTTTCGCTATCTGCAGATTTTTCGCGTCGTCCACATCACCGCGGAAGCTTTCCAGCACTTCTTTCCGCGTGTATTCCAGAAATTCCTCTCTGGCGGAGACAAAGCTGCCCCGCCCCTTTACGGTATAGGTAAACCCCCGCCGTTCCAGCTCCGCATAGGCTTTCTGAATTGTGTTCGGATTGATCGCCAGCTCCATGGCCAGCGACCGCACCGAGGGCATCTGCTCCCCGGCCCGGATCACGCCTTTTACGATCAAATCCTGGAATCGTTCCACTACCTGCTCATAAATCGGCCGCCGGTCTTTATAATCGATTACAATCATAAAATAGTCCCTCCTGATTACGGTCCCGCAGCTTTTCTCCCGAACGTAAAGGGTCCGCCGCTTTTTTCATAAGACATCTGACACTGCCGTTCGCATTCCATCCTGATATGTTCTTTTGTATTATGATAACTAAGTGTATTATTAGTGTTAGTACACTTAGTTTATCAGAGAAACCTGCCTGCGTCAACCCCCTTTTTCCGCTTTTTTAACGGCTTCCACAAATTTTCATTTTTCTTTAGAATATATCCCGTTTTTCTTCTGTTGCATCCCGTGGGCAAATTCTGTATAATGTCCTGTAGAAAAGGATGTACTCCCACAAACGCGCCGCGCCTGTTATCCGCGGCCGATGTTCCCTGAGATTCTGAGAGTACATGGCAATGTTTGGAGGCATATTAAATTATGAAACTACTGACCATAGCCATCCCCTGCTACCACTCGGCCGATTATATGGCCCGCTGTATCGACTCTCTGCTCGTCGGCGGGGATGAAGTGGAAATTCTGATCGTGGACGACGGCTCCACGAAGGATAATACCGGCGAGATTGCGGATTCCTACGCCGCCAGATACCCTGACATCGTCCGGGCCATCCACCAGCCCAACGCCGGGCACGGCGGCGCGGTCAATACGGGGCTTGCCCATGCCACGGGACTGTATTTTAAAGTGGTGGACAGCGACGACTGGGTAAACAAAAAAGCTTACCTGAAAATTCTTGATACCTTGCGGACGCTGCGGGAACAGGAGCATTCCGTGGACATGTTCCTGTCGAATTTTGTCTATGAAAAACAGGGCGCGCATCATAAGATGGTGATGCACTACCGCCGGGTTATGCCCAAAAACCGGATTTTCACCTGGAATGAGGTGGGACGGTTTAAGGCGGGCAACTACATCCTGATGCATTCCGTCATTTACCGGACAAAACTGCTGAAAGACTGCGGACTGCATCTGCCGGAACACACCTTTTATGTGGACAATATTTTTGTGTTCCAGCCCTTCCCCTATGTGCGGACGCTGTATTATCTGAACGTAAACTTCTACCGCTATTTTATCGGCCGGGAGGATCAGTCGGTCAATGAGACGGTAATGATTTCCCGCATCGACCAGCAGTTGAAAGTAAACCATATCATGATCGACCAGTACACGGAAGCTGTGATCGAAACGCCCCGGCTGGAACGGTATATGCGGAACTATCTGAGCATTATCACCACCATCAGCTCCATTCTGTGCATCCGCTCCAAAACACCGGAAAACCTTCTGAAAAAACAGGAGGTCTGGCAATATATGCAGGAAACCAATCCCGCAGTCTACAAAAAACTGCGATGGAACATCCTGGGAATCGTTATGAATCTGCCCGGAAAGCCGGGACGAGCCTTCGCTTCATTCTGTTATAAGATTGCACAGAAAATCTATGGGTTTAATTAGGGGAACCACGGAACTATAAATCAGCAGCGCACCGGAAAGGCCCCCGGAAGGATTTTCGGACGTTTACGGCCGGAAATTCTTCCAGATCAAGGGGGCCTTGAAGGGGAGCTGCGGAACTATAAATCAGCAGCGCACCGGAAAGGCCCCCGGAAGGATTTTCGGACGT